>JACQZR010000236.1 GCA_016213775.1 Acidobacteriota bacterium | reverse complement strand
GCCCGTGCAACTGACTGTGCATGCCTGCGATGAGATTGGCTTTCAGGAGAGCCGGATGCCGGGAAATCCGCTTGTCCGGTTCGACGAGGGGAGAGTGGGTCGCACTCCAGTGTCGCCCGCTCTCCTACTCTACCGTGAAACTCCGCGCTCCCATTGACACCTATTTTCGTCCATTGGGTTAACCGGTCCCAACGGGCCGGTCATGAGGGCTTCATCGGTGGCCATTGTCTGGTTTTCTAACACAGTAGCACTAGCCGCGGCATTTCCGGACAGCGGTTTTCCACCCCTGCCAAAGGCGCTCCCGATGGTCGGCCGGCATGCGGGGTGCAAAAGCCTCGTCCATGCGCCAGAAGCTCTCCACCTCTTCCAGGGACTTCCATACCCCCGTGGCGAGGCCGGCAAGGTATGCCGCGCCGAGCGCGGTGGTTTCGATGTCCGCGGGACGGACGATTCGTTTGCCGAGGATGTCCGCCTGGAACTGCATCAGGAAGTTGTTCGCGGTGGCTCCGCCATCGACGCGGAGTTCAGCCAGGGTCTCGCCGCTGTCGGCTTCCATGGCTTCGATCAGCTCGCGTGTCTGGTATGCGATGCTTTCCAGAGCGGCGCGGACGATGTGAGCGCTGGTGGTGCCGCCGGTGATGCCGGTGATGAGACCGCGGGCATCGGAATCCCAGTGCGGCGCACCGAGCCCGACGAAGGCAGGGACCAGGAAGACGCCGGCTGTGTCGGTCACGGATTCGGCCACCTGTTCGGATTCGGCGGCGGTGGAGATGAGGCGCATTTTGTCGCGCAGCCATTGGACGGCTGCGCCGGCGATGAACACGGAACCTTCGACGGCGTATTGGGGTGCGGTGATCTGGGCGGCGGCGGTGGCGAGGAGCTTGTTCCGGGAGACGGGGACGTGGCCGCCAGTGTGCATCAGACCGAAACATCCGGTGCCATAAGTGTTTTTGGAAAGTCCGGGGCGGAAGCAGGCCTGGCCGAAGAGAGCCGCCTGTTGATCGCCCGCGATGCCGGCGATGGGGACTTCAGCGCCGAAGGTGCCTGCGTCAGAAGCGCCGATGATGGCGCTCGAGGGGCCGATTTTGGGGAGCATCGCTTTCGGGATTTCGAAGAGCGCGAGCATTTCGTCGTCCCATTCGCCGCTGGCGAGGTTCATGAGCATCGTGCGGGAGGCGTTCGAGATGTCCGTGGCGTGGACTGCTCCGTTGGTGAGTTTCCAGATAAGCCAGGTGTCGACGGTGCCGAAGAGCAGGTCGCCGTTGCGGGCTTTGTCGCGTGCGCCGGGGACATGGTCAAGGATCCAGCGGATCTTACTGCCTGAGAAGTAAGCGTCGACGACGAGACCGGTGACTTGGGTGATGCGGGGGCCGTGGGTGGCGGCCACCTGCTGGCACCAGCCGGCCGTGCGGCGGCATTGCCAGACGATGGCGGGGGCGACGGGAATGCCGGTGGCGCGGTCCCAAACGATCGTGGTCTCGCGCTGGTTGGTGATGCCGATGCCCGTGAGGGATGAGGCGGAGACGGCGGCCTGATCCAGGACGCCGCGAACGGTTTCCATCTGCGCGAGCCAGATCTGCAGGGGGTCCTGTTCCACCCACCCAGGATGGGGGTAGGCGGATTCAATGGGGCTGGACTCCATGGCCAGCCGCTCGCCGCGTTCGTTGTACAGGACCGCGCGGGCGCTGGTGGTTCCTTCGTCGAGGGCAATCAGGTAGGGCACTTTGGCAGATTACCACAATGCTAGAATCTGTCCTGATGAACCGCCGATCCCTTTTGCACTTGTTGGGCGCGACGCCTCTGCTGGCGCAGCGCCCTGTGGAATCCTATGACGACCATGGCCCGTTAGTGATTGAACGGGCGGTGACGGGGAAGCCGCACGCCGGGAAAGTGCTGGCGCTGATTCAGCCGCATTCGGACGATATCCCGATTTTCGCCGCGGGGACAGCGTTCAAGCTGATGGACGAGGGGTACACGGGTTATCTGATCCGGGTGACTAATGATGATATGGCCGGTCCAGGGTGGTATGCGGAGACGGTTACTGCAAATGAACGGGATGAGAAAGCAGTTGCGCAGGTGTTCGGGTGTAAGAAAGCGTACGACCTGAATTATAACAACCACATGATGGATAACATCGCGCGGAGTGAGTTACGGCAGCGATTTATCTTCCTGTTCCGGTTGTTGAAGGTGGATACGATCATTTGCTATGATCCATCAGGGCACTACGAGGAGAATCCGGACCACTATGTGACGGCGCAATGCGTGGAGGCGGCCTGCTGGATGGCGGGAGGCAGCAAAGACTATCCGGAACACTTTGACGCGGGGCTGAAACCGCATGCGGTGCGGGAGAAGTACTATTTTTCGCGCTTTCAGCAAAGGGTAAACCGGGTCGTGGATATTTCTTCCACGGTGGAGCGGAAGATTGATGTGAACCTGGAGAATAAGGCGCAAGGACCCGCCGGGGAGAACGGGGCGCGGCTGCGGCGGAAGTTATCGGCGGAGGGGAAGCGGCTGGAGTTACTAGGGGGTGACGATAAGACCGCGAATCGGAATTATATAAGGGAGTTTGTGCTGCGGCGGGACCGGGAAATCGGGAAGAAATATGGGCTGCAGTGGGCCGAGCAGTATCATTACATCGGCCCGGATGGGGATCACGTGGGGGACTACGTCAAAAAGAACGCGCGTTGACGGCGGCGGGATGCAGAAATGACACTCGTACTCCGAAGGCTGGTTCCGCTGTTTGGCCTGTGCGCCGCGTTGTTCACAACAGCACAAACCCAGCCGGGCGGGACCGGGAACAAGACCTCCGGGTACGCCCCGGCGCAGACTTGCGCGGGGTGCCACCGCGGCATCTGGGAGACGTACCTGCTCACGGGAATGGGCAGGTCGTTTTACCGGCCAACCGTCGAGAACACGCTCGCTAACTGGAAGGGACCGTACTACCACGCGCCGTCAAACAGCTACTTTTCGATGCTGCGGCGGGGTGGAAAATTCTACCAGCGGAGGCATCAATCAGGCCCGGATGGGCGCGAGACCAACGTGATGGAGAAGCAGATCGACTTCATCATGGGATCGGGCAATCACGCGCGAACCTTCCTGCACAGATCACCTCGCAACACGCTCATTGAACTTCCGTTGGGGTGGTATGCGGACAAGGGCGGCCATTGGGCGATGAATCCGGGTTACGACCGTCCGGACCATGAGGGGTTTCGGCGGAAAGTCTCCTACGACTGCATGTTCTGCCACAACGGATATCCGCAGATTCCGGAAGGGAATGAACAACCGTTTGCCGAGCCGGTGTATCTGGATCCGCTCCCGGGAGGGATTGACTGCCAGCGCTGTCACGGGCCGGGCAGCCGGCACAACGAACTGGCCGGTTCCGGCAAGGCAACCGCTGAGGCGATTCGCAGCGCGATTGTGAATCCGGCGCGATTGACGCCGGAGCGGCGCGAAGAGGTGTGCATTCAATGCCACCTGGAGACAACCAGTTTTCCGCTTCCGAACTCCCTGCAGCGTTATGATCGGGGACCGTTCGACTTTCGACCTGGCCAACCGCTGAGCAATGACTGGCTGTTCTTCGATCATGCTCCGGGCAGTGGACGCGAAGACAAGTTCGAGATCGTGAACGCGGTCTACCGGATTCGCCGTTCGCGGTGTTTCCTGGAGAGCAAAGGTGCATTCGCCTGCACCACCTGCCACAATCCGCACGATGCTCCGCGAGGAGAGAAAGCCGTCAGGCATTACGACGCTGCTTGCAGGACGTGTCACGGCGAGGAGTTTTCTCGCGCGGTGGCGGCAGGAAGGCACACCAGCGCAGGCGGCTGCGCGGATTGCCACATGCCAAAACGGCGCACGGAAGACGTAGTGCATTCGCTGGCGACGGATCATCTGATTCAGCGTCACAAGCCGGCACGCGATCTACTCACCGACCGGGCGGAACGGCATGAGACGGGAGACCGCGCCTATCGCGGCGAGGTGGTTCTGTATTATCCAGCGGACCTGGCGCCGTCTCCGACGAGGGAGTTGTATACGGCGCTCGCGCAGGTGATTGACAGGAGCAATCTGGAAAAGGGGATTCCGCGGCTGGCCGGGGCCATTCAACGCTTCCCGTTCGCGCGTCCCGAGTTCTACTTTCAGCTTGGCGAAGCGTTGCGCAATAACGGCAGGGAGGCTGATGCGGTGCCGGTATACAGGGAAGCGATCCGCCGGAATCCACTGATGGTGGCTGCTCATCAGAACCTGGGCGTTGCGTTGCGCCGCGCGGGTAAAGTCAACGAGGCGGTGGAAACGCTGCGGCATGCAACAGGGCTTGCTCCGAATAAGGCGGAACTGTGGCACGAGTTGGGTCTGACTGATCATGCGCAGGGCAAGCTGGCTGAGGCCACGAAAGCACTCCAGAAGGCGATTGCCTTGGATGCCGATCTGCCGGAGCCGCATGGCAATCTCGGCATTGTCCTGCTATCTTCCGGTGATCCTGGGCGAGCCGAGGCTGCCTTCCGCGAGGCGATACGGATTCAGCCGGATTTCGCGGATGCACATGGCAACCTGGCGAATCTACTCTCGGGCAAGGGGGATCTCACAAACGCGCGGCGTCATTTCGAGACCGCTCTGAAACTGAAACCCAAGGATGCGGCGATGCGCTACAACTTCGCCGTCGCTTTGGGCAAAGCACGGGATTTTGACGAGGCGCAGCGGCAGTTGGAAACGGCACTCGAGTCTGACCCAGCTCTCGCCGATGCGCACGAATTGCTCGCGAACCTGCTGATGGCGCGAAATCAGGCTGCTGCCGCTCTGCCCCACTACCGTGCGTGGGTGCGGTTACAGCCGGCATCCCCGCAAGCGCAGTTTGGCTTGGGATCGGCGCTGGCAATGACCGGAGACCGTGCGGCGGCGATTCCCTATTTGCAGAGGGCCGCTACCGATGGAGACGCTGCCACCCGCGAGGCAGCAGCGCGGTTGTTACGCGAACTGGGGGTTAGTCCGTAGCGCTTCTCTTAAAACGAGAAACGGCCCGAGAACTGGATCTGCCGCGGCGTCCAGTAGGACGACTGCCTCTGCTGAATTCCGTCGCTCGTGTTCGGGTTGACGAGGCCTTGAATGTTGAACGCGTTGAAAGCGTCGACGTTGAATCGCAGTCTGTAGCGCTCTGTGATCCGGAACTCCTTATAGAGCGAAATGTCGGACTGGAAGTTCTTCGGACCCTGGAGGACAAATGCGTTATACGGCAAGGCGCCATTGGGACCGGGCGCGTACGCCGTAGTTACCTGCTGGCCGTTGGCTAGCGTTACCGGCACGTTGTTGTTGCCGAAGTTCGGTGCGCCGGGCGTGTTGTTAATCGGAGCCAGGTACGGCTTGTAGTCTGTAGGAACTCCCTGCACACCGCGTGTGGCGGCATTGATAACCGTCGGGGCGAGGTAGCCATTGAACCACATATAGGCCTGACGGCACACGCCGGAACGGCAGTCCGTCACCGGAACGCTGCCCTTGTACTGCTGGACGGGGTTGGTGGCGCCAAAGTTGCCGGTGGCCACCTGGAATGACTGTGACACCGTCGTGCCAACGAAAGCGACCTGATAGCCGCCAATCAAGGCGTCCAGGAAACGGTTGGTGTTCTTCAGGAAATGACGTCCCTTGCCGAACGGCAAGTCCACCAGCCCGTTGAACGACACCCGATGCAGCGGAATTGCGGTGTCAGGCCGGTAGTTCTGCCAGCGGTTGAACTCCCGGCTCGGCTCAAACTGCGTGCCGACATCCATACCCTGCGGAATCACGCCCGGAGCATAGGATGTGGCGGGAGACAGCACGTTATCGCGGAACGTGTTCCCGCCGACTCGGAAGGCCCTCGAGTAAACGTAGAACACCTGGTATCCGAATCCGCGCCGGTAGGGCCGCTGGTAGTTGAACTGAAGCGCGCTGTCGTTGGAGAATCCGAACTTGGTGGACTGGGTGATACCGCCCCAGGTCCGGTTATCGTACGGCCGCGTGGCGACGCTGGCAAACTGACCGGTCGGCGGTGTGGTCCCCGTCCTCACCTGCCAAACGTAGGTGGATGGTGCGTCGTTGATCCCGTAGTTCTGGTCGAGGTGCTCGCCGTGCGTGAACACATACGAGACGCGGAACACCGAACCATCCTTAAACGGCTGCTCTATTGTGAAGTTGGCTTCCCTCACTCTGGCAGGCGGGTAATCCGCGCTGGCCACCGTGCCGGGTCCGATGCCGGGCAAAAGCGCGGTGGTCGTTTCCGTATCCACGACGTTCGCGGAGTTTACCCCCGTGATCACCGTGAGTGGGTTGCGCAACAGCGAATTCGGCAGACCGTCCGGTGACTGTGCCGCCGCCGTGTAGCTCCGCGAATATGCCGCCGTGAAGGGATAGCTCGCCGTCAGGTAGCGGATCGAGTTCCGAACCGGCACGGGATAGATAAACTCGCCGTAGCCACCGCGGAGAACCGTTCCGCCGCGGCCGAACGACGGTGTATAGGCGAAGCCGATGCGCGGCATGAAGTTGGCATTGGCGCCCGCGATGCCACGCGAAGGCATACCACCCTCCTGCATGCTTTCGAACTTCACACCCAGATTCCGCAGATTGGTGAGAAGAGGGGTGCTGGTAAGCCCGTTTTGCACATAGTAATCCAGCGGGCGGGGGAGAGCTAACGCTTTGTTCTTGATGTCGAAGGCGACCAGGTAATCGTTGTTGGGTCGCGGCGCGTTATGTGCTTCCCAGCGAAGTCCGAGGTTCAGGGTGAGGCGAGACGAC
Organism: Acidobacteriota bacterium; assembly: GCA_016213775.1. GTDB lineage: Bacteria > Acidobacteriota > Terriglobia > Bryobacterales > Bryobacteraceae > CADEFT01. The sequence continues at coordinate 34,706 of JACQZR010000236.1, read as the reverse complement.
ACACGCCAGTTGTCCTGGAAATAGGAGTCGTACTCCAGCAGCGAAACGATGTTGAAGGGAGCGTTCCGCCGCTGGCTGTAACTCGCACCCGCGCCCAGAAAGAAGTCGGCATTCTGGTTGCCGGTATTTGGCCTCACGCCGAAGTTCACTCCCGTGGTGGGATCGTAAATGCCCGTGGCCTGGTTGGTAAACGTAACCTCATCCACCGAGCGGTCCGACAAGTAGGCGAAATGCTCGTGGCGGATTCGCAGGCCGAACGCGAACTGGTGCTTGCCCCAGATCTTGTTCAGGTTCTCGTCGATCGTTGACACCCGCTGGCTCATGCCGTAGTACCACTGAGAGCCCCCGTATGGCATAAAGAGATTCGAGCCGATCGCCGGGAACCCGGGATTTCCCAGGTTGTTTGGCAGACCAAACTGCTTTTCAAAGTTCTGCAGCGACACATCAGGGCCCTGGACGTACATGCGCTGCCACTGCATGCTGAGAATCGTCTCGGAGTAGAAGGTGGGCGAGAAGGTCTTGGAGTATCCCAACGCTCCGCTGATAGTCTGCACCGGAATCTGCTGGTAACCGGTCGATCCAGCCTTCAATTCGGACGTCTCGATATTCGCCGGCGAGGCCGACGGGTAGTTGCGCAATGCCTGCTGCTGCTGCCGGATATCGGTGAAGCGGAAATACATCCGGTTCTTTTCATTGAAGACGTGGTCCAGACGAATCGTGTAGTTCGGCACCGTCTGAGTTGTCGGGTTCTCCCCGGTCAGATTGAAGTTGACCATCGGATTGTCCGCTGAGGTCGGCTGCGGCGTGGCGGCAAGCAGCGTCTTGGCCAGCGGGCTGATGCGCGTCAGCGGAATCTGGTTGTTGGAAAACGGCAGCCGGGAGTATTGGTTTTCACGGCTCTGTGTCGTATTCGGATCGTACAGTTGCTGGAGGATGTTTGCGCCGTTGATGAGTCCGCTGAAATCGCCTTGCCGCATTGGCATTGTCGGCACATACATCAACTGCTGCCGGGCGCTGCGCAGCGAAAACCGCTCATACGCGACAAAGAAGAACGTCCGGTTCTTGCCGTCATACAGTTTCGGAATCCAGATCGGTCCCCCTACGGATCCGCCAAACTCGTTGCGGATCAGCTTTGGCGCCGCGAAGTTCGCCGGATCCTGCCGTGCCCTCGCGATACCGAAGTAGTTGTTGCGTGCCGTTTCGAAGACCGAACCGTGGATCTGGTTGGTACCGGATTTCGTTGTCAGAAGTACCGTCGCGGGTGTGGCAAACTGGGCGCTGGAATTCAATGTCTCGAATCGCACCTCCTGCACCGCGTCCGGATCCGGCAGCGTCGATTGCGCCGTATTCGCCGGGCTGCCAAAATTGCGATTAGTCATCGGGGCGCCGTCCTGCGAATACTCCATCGCTTCACCCATCAGGCCATTGGCACGGGTGCCGCCGCCTTCGAGACCTGGAACGGTATTCTGTGCCAAACCGAGCACGTTGCGCCCGTTCATAGGTAGCGAGGCGATGCGCGCGGCGTCGAGTTGCGTATTCACCGTCCCGCTGTCGTAGGTGGCCAACTGAATCGTTTCCCCAGTCACCGTGACCTTCTCGGACACCTCACCCACGGTCAACTGGCGGTTGAAGACCAGCACCTGGCCGTTCTGCAACGTGACAGTGCTCTCCGACTTCTTCATGCCGGGCGCGCTGAACGTTACCGTGTAGGTGCCCGCGAACAGACCCTTGATTGCGTAGAACCCTCCGGCGTTGGACGTCGTGTCGATCGCAACGCCCGTCGCCTGGTTCAATGCCTGAATCGTAGCGCCCGGAATCGCAGCAGACGTTGCATCCTGAACAGTCCCTTGGATCGTGCCGGCGCCGCTCTGGGCCAGCAAGTGGGCCGGCGCGCAGAGCACGGCGAGCAGCGCGGCTAGAATCACAGCAATGTTCCAACGTTGAATCATCGAAATCACCTCAGCATGTAGAGATCGCACACATCCAACCGGCGGACGAAGCGCGGCTTGAACCGTTCGTTATTGTTAGGCTTTCAAGGCTGAACCCCAGTCAACAACCGGAAGCGGACGTTTGGGGCATTGTATATCGCGAGCACTGTCAGGGGCAAGCGGAATCTGTCTTATTCGACGCGGTAGTTGGGGGCTTCCTTGGTGATGATGACGTCGTGGACGTGGCTCTCTTTGAGCCCGGCGAAGGTGACGCGGAGGAAACGGGCTCTTTGCTGGAGCTCGGTGATGGTGGCACAGCCGCAATAGCCCATGCCGGCGCGGACGCCGCCGACCATTTGATACACCATATCCGCGAGGGGACCTTTGTAGGGGACGCGGCCTTCGATGCCCTCGGGCACCATCTTGAGATTGCCTTCCTGCGCGTAGCGGTCGCCGGAGCCCTGGGACATAGCGCCCATGGAGCCCATGCCGCGGTAGCTCTTGAAGGTGCGGCCTTGATAAAGGATGGTCTCGCCGGGGCTTTCGTCGGTGCCGGCGAAGAGGCTGCCGATCATGACGGAGTCCGCGCCGGCGGCGATAGCTTTCGTGAGGTCGCCGCTGTATTTGACTCCGCCATCTCCGATCAAGGGGACACCAGCGGCGCGGGCTGCCTTGGCGCATTCCATGATGGCGGTGATCTGGGGGACGCCGGCGCCGGAAACGACGCGCGTGGTGCAAATGGAACCGGGTCCAATGCCGACTTTGACGGCGTCGACACCGAGGTCGATGAGGTCGCGGGCGCCTTCGTGGGTGGCGACGTTGCCGGCGACGAGGTCGACGTTGGAGAGCGATTTTTTCACGGCGAGGATGGCTTCGAGCACGCGCTCGCTATGGCCGTGGGCGGTGTCGATGATGAGGACGTCGACTTTCCGGCGGACGAGTTCCTGGGCGCGTTCGAGGAAATCGCCGGTGGCGCCGATGGCAGCGCCGACGCGGAGGCGGCCTTGAGGGTCCTTGGCGGCGTTGGGGTACTTCAACTTCTTCTGGATGTCCTTGACCGTGATGAGCCCTTTGAGGACGTACTGGTCATCGACGACGAGGAGTTTTTCCACGCGGTGTTGATGGAGGATCTCGGTTGCCTCTTCAAGCGTGGTACCGACGGGGACGGTGATGAGGTTTTTGTGCGTCATCACCTGGCGGACGGGGAGTTCGGGCCGCGATTCGAAGCGCAGGTCGCGGTTGGTCAGGATGCCCACCAGCTTGCCGTGTTCCGTGACCGGGACGCCCGAGATGCGGTAGCGCTTCATCAACTCGAGGGCGTCGGCGATGATCTGATCCGGGCCGATGGTGATGGGGTCGACGATCATCCCGCTTTCCGAGCGTTTCACTTTGTCGACCTCTTCGGCGTGGCGCTCGATGGACATGTTTTTGTGAATGACACCGATGCCGCCCTGCTGCGCGAGGGCGATGGCGAGGTGCGATTCGGTGACCGTGTCCATAGCGGAGCTGACTATGGGGATGTTGAGCGCGATGTTGCGGCTGAACCAGGTGCGGGTGTCTACTTGTGCGGGCAAAACGTTGCTCCGCGCAGGCTGCAATAAGACGTCGTCAAAGGTCAGACCTTCGTCGATTTTCTCCTGAATCATATGAACTACGAGGTTAGCGCAGTTCGCCGATGCGGTGCAGCTTCAAAAGGTTGGTTGTGCCCTTGCGGCCGACGGGGAGTCCGGCGACGAAAACCACCGAATCGCCTGGTTTGAGGCTGCGGCGCTGGCCGAGCATGCGGTCGACTTCAGCGAGCATTTTGTCGGTGTTGTCGTGTTCGGGAACAAGCAGGGCGAGCAAGCCGTAGTTCACGGTAAGGCGCCGGGCGACATCTGCGGTGTTCGTGAAGACGTAGATCGGGACGGGAGGGCGGTAGCTGGCGACAAGCCGGGCGCTTGCGCCGCTCACGCTGAAGACGCAGATGGCGGCGGCCTTCACCTGGCATGCGGCTTCAAAGGCCGCGTTGGCGATGATCTGCGGGTAAGTAAGGTTGTCGCTTTCGGGGAGCCGCGGGTAGCCGCTGTCGCGGATGGAGGCTTCAGTTTCCGAGGCGATGCGCGCCATCATTTTGACTGCCGCCAGGGGGTGTTTTCCGGCGGAGGTTTCGGCCGACAGCATGACGGCATCCGTCCCGTCGTGGATGGCGTTGGCGACGTCGCTGACTTCAGCTCGAGTGGGGTAGGGGTTTTCAATCATCGACTCGAGCATCTGGGTCGCGGTGATGACGAACTTGCCGTGGCGGCGGGCGCTGTGAATGATGGCCTTTTGGATGGCGGGAACTTTCTCCAGAGCGAGCTCAACGCCGAGATCGCCGCGGGCGACCATGACGCCGTCGGATTCCTGGAGGATGTCTTCCAGGTTGTCCCAGGCTTCCGGCTTTTCGATTTTCGAAACGATGGGAATGGTGGAGTCGTGTTCTTCGAGGAAGTGGCGGAGGCGCAGAACATCGTCGCGGCGGCGGACGAAGGAGAGCGCGACGAAATCGACGCCGGCGGCGAGACCTTCGCGGAGGTCCGCCATGTCCTTCTTGGTAAGGGAGGGCGTAGAGACGCGGACGCCGGGGAGATTGATGCCTTTGCGGTTGCTGATGGGGCCGCCCGAGACCACTTCACACTGAACGGCGATGCCGTCGGTGGCAAGGGCAACGAGTTCGACGGAGCCGTCGGCGAGGAGGACGCGGTCGCCGGGCTGGACGTCCCTGGCGAAATCGGGATAGGTGGTGGAAGCGCATTCACACGTGCCGGTGACGATTTGCGTCGTGATCGTGAAGCGGGCACCGGTTTGGAGGAGGCAGCCGCCGTTTTCAAAAGTCCCGAGGCGGATCTTGGGGCCCTGCAGATCGAGGAGGATGCCGACGTTGAGGTGATCGGTGTCGGCGACCGTGCGGACGGCTTGCACGAGCGCGGTGATGTCGGCGGGGTTGGCGGCGTGAGAGGCGTTGATGCGGAATACGTTCACGCCGGAGAAGATCATCTCGCGGATGACGGCTGAGTCGCTGCTGGCAGGGCCAAGTGTGGCCACAATTTTAGTCTTTGGCATGATGTAGTCCCCGGGTATGTTGCGGTGGTGACAATTTTGGCATAATGGTAGGCGCTCTGGCCATCTTCCGCGGCGCTTCCTTCACCGAGAGGGATGGATCTGCACGGATGAGGCTTTTAGGACCGACACGATATGACAGGCTTAATGAAGCCGCGGGGATGGTGTATCTTGTCGGATCGATAGTGCTTTCGCTTGCGCTGGTTTCCTTCCATCCATCCGACCCCTCCTTTAATACGGCTACTCCGGCGGGTCCTGTGCTGAACCTGATTGGACGCGCCGGATCGTACACTTCCGATTTGTTGTTCCAGCTTTTCGGGCTGGCCGCATGGGCTTTGCCGGTTGGAGTGTTGGGGCTGGCATGGAAGTGGGTGCGGTCGAAGCCGATTGCGGTGCCACTTATCAAAGCTGTTGGGTTCACGATGCTGTTGTTGGGATTGTGCACGGCCTTCGCACTTATCCCCTGGATGCATCCTTTCTATGGTGCGTTGCCGGCAGGGGGGATGACCGGTGTGTTGCTGGCGACGACGCTCGTGGCGTCGTTGAACACGACTGGAGCGGCGTTTCTGACGGCCACGACGCTATTCGTCTCGCTGTACCTGGTATCGAGTTTCTCTCTGGCGAAGTTGCCCGTGTGGTTTGCCGGGCCGATCAAATGGTCGGGGACGCAGCGGGAGCGGTGGAGGAAGTGGCGCAAGGAACGGGCACTACGGGCGCTGGCGCGCCGCAAGATGCGCGAGGAGAAAGACCGGCGAGTCCGCGGAGGAAATCATCACGGTTCTGACACGCCCGCACCGCGTGCAGAGGAGTCCTACGGGACTCGGGACACCCGCGAGTGGGAGCCATCCGGGGCTCCCACAGTCCCTTCGGGCGACGATCGTGCGCCATGGGAGGATCCGGAGGATGAGGCCGAACCGGACCGCGAAACAGAAATCCCGATTGTTGTTTTGGAGCATCCCGAGCCGCTGAAGCCGGAGTTTGTGAACATGCCTGCTCCGGCGAAGGACAAGCCGCAGTTTACGTTGAAGCCGCCCGCGGTGTTGAAGCAGCGGGTGACCTTTGAGCTGCCTTCGACGACCCTGTTGAATGAAGTGACGGCGCGGAGCAGTTACGATGGCGGCGAGTTGAAGGAAATCGCCGGGCGGATCAAATCGAAACTGGAAGAGTTCAACGTGCTCGGCTCAGTGGTGCAAATCAACCCCGGGCCGGTCGTGACGACCTTTGAGTACAAGCCCGAGGCGGGAATCAAATACTCGAGGATCGTCACCCTGAATGAAGACCTTTGCCTGGGTCTGCAGGCGGAATCCATTTTCATTGAGCGGCTGCCGGGTAAGCCGACAGTGGGTATTGAAGTTCCGAATTCGCGGCGCGAAGTGATTTCGTTCCGGCAGATTCTGGAATCGGAGGAGTTCGGAGACGCGGCCTCGAAGCTGACGATTTGTCTCGGGAAGGACATCAACGGGCGAATCAAAGTGGCCGCCCTGGAGTCGATGCCCCACCTGCTGATCGCCGGGTCTACGGGCTCGGGCAAGAGCGTGATGCTGAACTCGCTCATCATGTCGGTGATCTACAAAGCGACGCCGGACGAGGTGCGGATGATTCTGGTCGATCCGAAGCGTGTGGAGATGGGGATCTACGAAGGCATTCCGCATCTGTTGACGCCGGTGATCACCGACGCCAAGCAGGCCACTAATGCGCTGCGCAATGCGGTGATGGAAATGGAGCGGCGGTTGAAACTGCTGGCTTCGCAGGGCGTGCGCAATATCGACCAGTTCAATAAGAAGGTCCGGCAACTGGCGAACGAGCCGCGGAACCTTTTTGAACAGGACATTCCGGAGACGGAGCCGTTGGAGCCGCTGCCCTACATTCTGATCGTGATTGATGAGTTGGCCGACCTGATGATGCTGGAACGGGCCAATGTGGAAGCGTCGGTAACGCGCCTGGCGCAGATGGCGCGCGCGGTAGGGATGCATCTGGTGCTGGCGACGCAGCGGCCGAGCGTGGATGTGATCACCGGATTGATCAAGGCGAATTTCCCATCGCGGATCAGTTTTCGCGTGGCGACGCGGGTGGACTCGCGCACCGTGTTGGATGTAATGGGCGCGGAGCACTTGTTGGGTAAGGGCGATATGTTGTACCTGCCGCCTGGATCGTCGCGGCTGATTCGTGTACACGGGTCGCTGGTGACGGAGAACGAGATTAACCGGGTGGTGGAGCACTGGCGCGGTCAGGCTATGCCGGATTACGACCAGAGCTTCCTGATGCCGCCGCCTTCGGAAGATGGCGATGTCGAGATTGGCGACGGCGAGGACAGCGCGTCGGGCGGGCAGGATGCGATGTACGAAGATGCCGTGAAGGTCGTGCTGGAGATGGGAAAGGCATCGACGTCGATTCTGCAGCGGCGGCTGCGGTTGGGGTACGGCCGGGCGGCGCGGATTCTCGACATGATGCACCGCGATGGGATCATCGGGCCTGTGGATGGGAGCCGTCCACGGGAGGTGTTGAAGCGGCCGGACTGGCTGGACGAGGTGGACGAGAGGTAGCGGTCCGCCCTTCGAGACTCCAACCCATCGAAATCGACGTGAGCCGTGAACGAAACCGCTTCGCCGTATCGCCCCATTGCCTGCGCAGTTCGCCGCCCGCGGCCACCTCCCAATCGCGTTTGGATATTTTTGCCCCAGTCATACTATTGAAATGTTTGAAACAGCCGATCTATATAATGTATGCAGCTCACGATCCCCCTCCTCCTCGCAATCCAAACCCTCAGCGCCCAGCCCGGCCGCTTCGGTCTCCCCGCCTGTCCAGCCTCCGGCCACGAACTCGCCACCCGCTCCGCCTTCGTCCTATGCCACTCCTCCTCACTCCACGTCCCCACCTGGACCGCCCACGAACTCAAGCCCTCCTCCCACACCTCCCTTCGCCCCGCCCGTACCCACTTCCGTCGCGACCCCTTCCTCTCCAACGCCGCCACGGATGAGGACTATCGCAACAGTGGCTACGCCCGCGGCCACATGGTCCCCGTCGCTGATCTCGCCGCCAACGAAACCGCCCTCCGGGACTCCTTCCTCCTTTCAAATGCAGTGCCGCAGAACCCTCGCCTCAACGCCGGCAAATGGCGCATCCTCGAATCCACCATTCGCAACCTCGCCACCACCGCCGACTCCACCCTCGTCCTCACAGGCCCCATCTTCTGCCCCGGCGCCCAGCGTATCGGCGCGAATCACGTCGCAGTGCCCTGCCAACTCTTCAAGATCGCCCTCATCATCCAGGGCACAAACTACACCATGCTCGCCGCCATCCTCCCCAACGACGCCAACCCGGCCCAACCCCTTAACCACTTCGCCGTATCCGTCCGCGAAGTGGAGGACCTCACCGGCCTGGATTTCTTCCCCCAACTCCCAACCGAACTCCAGGAAACCCTCGAAACCCAAGTCAATCCAATCACCCGCTGAATAACCTCCGGTCTCACTTTCCAACCGTGCCGCAAACCTCGCGGATCGCCTCGATCACCGCATCCGGCCGCTATCCGGAAGAACGATCCACTTGCCACGAGTCGACAGTCCCGCGAGGCGAGGCTGCAGCTCCTCCACCCAAACGCGCCGGAACTCCGCACCTTCTCCCTCCGTGAGACCCGCGCGCAACGCCGCATCCAACGGCTTTCCTCCCGTGAGAACGATCAGTGGCTTCCCCCCGACCCCCCGGCTGCTCGTGCTTGCTCCGCACTCAATTCGACGTTCTCCAGTTCACTCGCCCTCGCTCGGAAGTACTTGCTCTGCAGCAGCAAAATCCACTTCCAACGGCGCCCATCGAGCTTGCCTGCGATACCGTTCCACCATCGCCGCGCCCATCACCTTCCAAGCCGGCGGAAGTAGTCTGTACTGGTCCTCCTGCGTCGCGTCTACCAGCACCGCTCCCGCAACTTCCGTTGGGTATCGTCCGCGAAAAACCCGTACGTGGTAGCCCCCGGCTGAATGGCCAACCAGCACGTAAGGTGGACGCTCGATCATAGCTACAGACTCGTACCATCGACGCTACTGCCGGTTGGACGCTTCGCCATTGCTCCAGAATGTCGCCGAGGCCGCTCCGGCCACCGTCGCGCCTCCAGCGTCCATGTGATCAGTTGGTACGAACGTCCAACAACGCCAGGCAACAGCGTGACCGCAACCAATCCCAGAAAAACGCGAGATAACGAGACGCCGTTCAACGCTAGCACTCTTGGAGTATACCCAGCACATCAGACTCTCAATGAGCGCTCGCAAGCGCTATTTGCGGTAACCGGCCCAATGTCCAATTACAACGGCCAATCGCAACCGCCTCTCGCGGCAATCGCGTTGGCCCCCACGCAGTGGGTGAACCAGATTGCTTCGCGGTATCACGACCTGCGGAACCACCGCCCAGTTCACCACTGCCCGTGCTCACCTGGCTCAGCCATCCCGTTTATCCGTTTCATCCGGGTTTATCCGTGACCCATACCGTCCCCTTCGAGCAAAGAATCCACCAGACCTACGACACGAGACCAACAAAAAATTCATCCGTGGCTGCATATGTGATTGGCCGCTTAACGGTCACCGAAAAAACAAATATTTCTTCTCTCTGTTATCAGTAACTTCCAGCAAATCTGGAGGGGCAGCCCGAAACTCGTGTGTCAATCCTTAAGCGGGGACGCACAACTGCGCCCCATATTTCAACTTCGAAAGTAGGTTCAATATGGCAACAGACAAGCAACTCGCGGCCAACCGCGAAAACGCTCAATTCTCGACTGGTCCTCGTACCGAGGAAGGCAAGGCTCGCTCCGCGCGCAACTCCCTTCGCGACGGCTTCTATTCGAAAGCCCTCATCATCATGCCCGGCATGGAGACCGAGTTTCAACTGCTCCGCGAGCAACTCCTCGATTCGTACAAACCGTCCGGAGGCGTCGAGGACGCTCTCTTCGATGAGATCCTGCTCGCGTCGTGGAACCTTCGCCGCGCCGCAGTCTCTGAGGCGCGGATGTACGCCCCCCAGTCCGACCCCGCCGTCGATCCGCTTGACGACGACAAGAACGACGTCAAACTGCGGCGTCTTCGTCAATTCGCACGGCACAATCAAACCTCGCGCGATAAAGCCATCAAGCTCCTGTCCGACGTTCAGACAGAAGTCCGCGCTCGTCTCCAAGCTTTTCCTCCGGACGAAACCGCCGAGGCGCCAATCATGGATCAGAAGCCGCAGTCCCTCTCCGTACTGTGCCGTCTCCCCGACGTCGTCAAGGCGATGAAGAATGCCAGAGGCTATAAATCCGCTCCGCTCAGCGGCAAGACCGCTAGCGTCAAAAACGAAGCCGATTCCGTAATGCAAACTGCCCTCAAACTCGGCGCATTGGTCCAGGCCAAAGCCGCCGACGCCTCCGATTCCAAGCCATCGGAGGTGAAGAACTGAATTTGCACCCTCCCGCAGCCTGAAAATCGTCGCGACCTGCTGCCCACCCGAATCCTCGTACACGTGCAGTGTGCCTTTTTTCGGCAGTACCAATCCGGTTGTTTGGATTCTTCGTACCCCTAACAGACGGCGCTCGCTCCCCGCTTGCGCGCCGCTATTCATCAGGAGGTTTCTCATGTCACTACGTCACTCACTACTCGTGTGCGCATCCATGCTCGCAAGCATTGCGCCCGCCATGGCCGAGCGCATCTACGCCATTGATTCCCGCGCCGTCCTAGTCAGCTTCGATTCAGAGCGGCCGTCCGCAGTCCTCACCATGGCCGTCGTGCGCGGTCTGCAACCCGGCGAGACTATCCTCGGCATCGACTTCCGGCCCGCCAACAAGAAGCTCTACGCCCTCGGCAGCAGCAGCCGTCTCTATGTCATCGATCCACCCACCGGAGCCGCCTCCCTCGTTGGCAGCTTCGACACTGCCCTCACCGGCACTAAGTTCGGATTCAACTTCAACCCTACCGTCGATCGCATTCGGGTCACCAGCAACACGGGCCAGAACCTGCGCCTCCATCCCGACACCGGCGCATTGGCCGCAACTGACGGCATGCTTCGCTACAACGACAATGCAGTCCCCGCCGTGGTTGCCTCGGCCTATACCAACAGCGTCGAGGGTGCCACCTCCACGCGCCTCTACAACTTCGATGTCGCCCGCCGCGCCATCGTCACCCAGAATCCTCCCAATGACGGTGTCCTCAACATCGACTTCCAGGTTGATGGCGACTTCTCCGAAGTCACCGGATTCGACATCTCCCCCGTCGCCAACACCGGCTATCTGGCCACCCGCGAGACCGGCGCAGCGCGCGCGCAACTGTACCAACTCGACTTCCCCGGCGCCGCCGTTATCCTCCTCGGTTCCATCGGCGCTCTCGATCAGGTGTCAGCCATCGCCGTCGAGCCTCCCGGCGGCCAGCCAACCCTGTACTCACGCCTTGGCGGGATCGACGCCATCGGCGCGGTCATCGATGACTTCCTCGGCAACGTCATCGCGGACGACCGTATCAGCGGCTTCTTCGCCTCCACCGTCAGCAGCCCCGCTCGCACCATGGCCCTTCGCCAGAACCTGATCGACCTCGTCTGCATCGGCTCCGGCGGACCCTGCGAATATAAGGGCAAGGACATGAAGTCCGCCCACGCCGGCATGGCAATCACCGACATCGAGTTCGACGCACTCGTCGATGACCTCGTCAAATCCCTCGATAAGTTCAACGTCCCCTTGCAGGAAAAGACTGCTCTCCTCGGTGTTCTCGCCCCTATGCGCGGCGACATCGTCGAGAAGCGTCAAATGCAGATGCTTACCTCGGCCAAGTAACCACATCGGGGTTCGGAGGAACGCGCGGCGGGCAACCACTCGCCGCGCCTTCGTCTCACTTTGGCAACAACGCAACGGCCCTCTCGTGTTAGCATACGGTTTCCATGACGGATAGCCGCATCTCGGCGCCGCGCTTGCTCGCCGGACTGCAGGCGGGTATGCTGGCCGGACTGGTTTCGCTCGGCTGGTTCATCCTCCTGTCCTACTTCTACTTCAAGGAACCCTGGGCACTCATCAACGTGCTCGCTGCCTCCCTGCGCAACAACGCCACCTGGGGCCATACCTTCTCCACCGTCACCTGGACCGGTCTCTCTGCCCACATCGCCGCATGCAGCTTCCTCGGCATCTTCCTCGGCTGGGTCCTTCCCCGCCCTGGCCCTCGGCCTCGCAGCTCGCTTACAGGCCTCATCTTCGGCATCGTCCTGTCGCTGTTCATCTACCAGTTCTTCTGGCTCCGCTTCGCCCCCTTGCTCGGCGAGTACATCGCGCCTCTCGGCATGTGGATCGCTCACTTACTCGTCGGCATGTCGCTCGCCCAGTTCCCACGTTTCTACCTTCGACTGGCCGACCCGGAACCACAACCCGAGCCGCCTCCGGAGGGCACTCCTCCGCCGGAACCACCAGCATCGGGCGACGCCACTCGCGACCCTGGCTGACGGCCTCCCCGCCGCGATATGCTGGTGCTTCCACCATGCGTCACACTCGGCGTTCCTTCTTCATTGCATCCGGCGCAAGCTTCCTCTGCAGAGCCGCCCCGTCTGACCAGGTCTCCCTCGGCGTAGTCGGCAGCGGCGGACGCGGCACTTTCGTCATGACCGTCTTTCAGAAGGACCCCGCCCTTCGCGTCAATGCGATCTGCGACGTCTACGAGCCCAACCTCGAGAACGCTCTCTCCGTCGCCCGCAAGGCTCAGTCCTCACCTGCCAAGGCCTACCGCAACTACAAAGACCTGCTTACCGACAAGTCCATTCAAGCTGTCCTCATCGCAACGCCCGAACACTGGCACCACCGCATGGTCCTCGATGCCATCGCCGCCGGCAAGGACGTCTACGTCGAGAAGCCTCTCTGCCAGACACCCGAGCAAGGCGTCGAGCTCGTTCAAGCCGAGCAGCGTACCAAACAGATCATCCAGGTGGGCATGCAGCGCCGCAGCTATGACCTCTACCTCGAGGGCCGTCAGATCGTCTCTTCCGGCCGACTCGGTACCGTGCGCATGGTCCGCTCCTGGTGGCTCAACAACTACCTCGGCTCGCAGCCGCTCACCAGGCTCGCCGGCCCCCTCGATTGGGAGCAGTGGCAAGGCCCCGTAGCCAAGCGGGCCCAAGACCCCGACCGCTTCCGCAACTGGCGCTTCTACAGCGACTACGGCGGCGGTATCGTTGCCGACCAGGGCGCTCATGTCTTCGACGGCATCCACATGCTCATGGGCGCGGGCTATCCACTCGCCGTCACCGCCGCCGCAGGCAAGCCGCACCGCGTCGGGTACGACCGGCCCGAGTCCGTCGTCGTCACCGCCGAGTACCCCGAGGACTTCATTGGTGTCTTCTCCGTCAACTACGCCGCCATGCGTTACAAGTCCCGCAACGATCAGTTGAATCACCTCGATGGCGACAAGGCCCGCATGGACATCGGCCGCGAAGAGCTTCGCGTCTACGACTCGGGCTCCGAGGACAACGTCGCATTGGAGAAGAAGTCCGCCCGCGGCTTCGGCTACGCGACTGACCTCCACGTCGCCAACTTCCTCGAATGCGTCCGCACCCGCAAGCGCCCTACGGCACCAATGGCCTTGGGCTTCCAGTCCGCGCTCGTCGTGCAGCTCGCCAACCTGTCGCTCAAGAACGGCCGCCGCATGAAGTGGAACGCCGCCGCCCGCCGCGTCGAATGACCTGCATCTCTGCCCGGTACTTCAGTCCCGCCGCCGCCGTGTGGGGCGGCCAATCCTGGCCGCGGCTGGCCTTTCCAGGCCAGCCATGCGCGGGACTTCGGCCCCGCCGGACAAACTTGTCATGGATCGCCCTACCGCTCGTCCACACCGGCCAGCCAGTGCAGAATGTTCAGCACCAGTTGCTGATTGTCATTGCCGCTGCGGTTCATGCCGAACTGCAACTCCTGTCCGCCGGCGCGGGCACGCTGCGCGGTCACCATCGCTGTCTCGCCGAGCACCACCACGCGCCCTTTGCCGTAGTGGAGTGCGATGCCTTGCGCGCGCCCACCTGCTCCGCGGCCCTCGCGCTCCTTCGAACTGCGGCGCGGGTAGTCCACCGCATGCGGCGATAGCTTCAGGAACGCCACGCTTCCCAGTGGTCCGTCCAGCGTCTGGCCAGTGAAGGTCATCACACGGTTAACACGTTCGATGAGTCCGCGCCCATCGGTCGCCGGATGCTCGCCCAGCAGACCGTTCGCGCGGCTGAACACCAGAAAGCTGGCGCTATCCGAAACCGTGTCGTGGAAGCGCCGGTCCTCGGTGTAGCCGTTGGACATGCGCACCCCGAACTGCGCGGCGAGCAGTTGCGCGGTACGCCCGCAAGGCGCATGATCGGCCGTCAGCAGCAGCCCGCCGCCGTTACGCACCCACTCGCTTACCGCCTGCACTTCCGCGGTGGTGAACGCATCACCGGCGATGTCCGCCGCGGCTTCCAAGCCGGCTACGTTGAGCAACTGCTGCGCCATGCCGGACCATCCCAGCGGATTGCCCGTGATCAGCACTCGCGCGCCAGTGAGCCCCGCGGCCGAGAAGCTGCGCACATTGGCCGCCACCCGGAACCCATCGGCGCGAGCCAGCCTTCCCAGTGGCATAAAGCGCCCGTCCAGCCGGTGCGTGTTCCAGTGCGCTTCGTCAATCAGGATGGTAGGAGCCCCGCGCCTCTGGAACGTCGCCTGCCGGATCAGCGGAACGAAGTAAGGATCGGCGTCCTGCGCGGGGATCAACACGAAGGCGAAGCCCAACCCCGCCATGGCAAGGCCGCCGTAAAACACCAAACCCAGTCGCGCCGCGGGAATCATCATTCCAAAGACACCGACGCCTGGAGAATTGTTCCGCCCCCCAGGAACTTACACCCCTGCCGTGGCGTCCAAAGCCCTATGCTTGAAGTCCGTCATCTCACCAAGCGCTATCAATCCATCGCGGCCGTGGATGACGTCAGCTTCACCATCCGTCCCGGACAGATACTCGGTTATCTCGGTCCGAATGGATCGGGCAAGAGCACCACCGTCAAAGCGCTCACAGGACTTGTGGAACCCACCAGCGGCGAGATCCTCTTCAATGGCGTCGATGTGCGCAAGGACATGGTGGCGTTCAAGCACGCGCTCGGTTATGTGCCCGAAGAAGCGCACCTCTACCCGCATCTCACCGGTCGCGAGTATCTGCAACTCACCGGGCGTTTGCGCGGCATGCCGGCTGGATTGCTCGAAGAGAAGGCCGACGGCTTCCTCCGGCTGTTCGGCTTGCAGGAGGCACGCTATTCCTTAATCGGATCGTATTCCAAGGGCATGCGGCAGAAGGTACTCATCTCGGCGGCGCTGCTCCATAACCCCGACGTGCTGATCTTTGATGAGCCCTTCTCGGGACTGGATGTCACGGCTGCGGAAGTATTCAAACTGGTCCTCCGCAGCCTCGCCTCAGAGGGCAAACTGATCCTCTACAGCTCTCATGTGCTGGAGGTTGTGGAGAAGGTCTGTTCCGAAGTTGTGATCCTGCGCAAGGGCAAGGTAGTGGCTCAGGATACGATCACCAAGCTGCGCGACCTGCTGACTCTGCCGTCACTCGAAGACGTGTTCCGGCAGTTGGCCGAGCAGGATGATTCCGAACAGATCGCCGGCGAGATGATCTCGCTGATGCGGGCCTGACTATGCGCGAACGCATCCGCCAATATCTGGAACGGACGCACGGCGTGTTCTTTGAACTCGTGCGGCACTTCTTCCTGCGTCTGTTCGACACCGACCTCGTCACCGAGCCGGGCCGCATGCAGAACCTCGTCGTAGGCTCGCTTTCCGCACTGGCCGCACTCACCTGCTACATGCCGATCGCGATGTTCCGCAAGTACGTGGATCTGACGTCGCTGCCCGATCCGTCCTTCTACCATCAACACGCGGTGGCGGACCGTTTGCTCTACACCTTCTTTCCAATGCTGATCGTGGGATTCGTGGGCGCGCTGCTGTGGCAATCGCTCTTCCCGACGGAGGAGGACTACCGCGTGCTGATGCCGCTGCCCATCTCCCGCTGGCAACTGTTCCTGTCCAAGCTCACTGCGCTGAGCGGCTTCGTGGTCTTGTTCGTCATCGCCGTGATTGCGTTCCCCACCGTGTTTCTGCCGCTGGTGCAGGAGAGCAAGTATGCGCTGCTCCAATCGCACTGGCAGGCGTTTGTGGGCCATACTCTGGCGGCCGGCGGCGGCGCGTTGTTCGTGTTCTTCAGCCTGCTCACCGTGCAGGGACTGCTGATGAACCTGCTGGGCCCGCGATGGTTCCCGCGGGTCTCTTTGTTGGTGCAGGCGGCGCTGCTGCTTGCTCTGCTCACGATGCTGCCGCAAGTGTTCAATGTGGCCGCGCTCTATCGCACCGGCAAGATCCCGCCCGAGACCGCGCAGTGGTTCCCGCCCTTCTGGTTTCACGGAATCTACGAAGTGATGGTGGGACGACCGGAGGCCATTTACGCAGAACGCGCACGCGTGGCCGTGACCGCCTTCTTCACTGTGATCGGCGCGAGCATTGCGCTCTATTGGATCAGCTACCAGCGGGTGGCGGTGGCGCAGAGCGAATCGGGCAACAAGGTCTCCTTCGCCGCACTGGAATCGCTCTTCCGCTGGCTCCTCAAGACGCTCCGCCGCCCTCGCGAAGAACACGCCATCGTGAGCTTTGTGCTCAAGACCCTCGCGCGCAGCCGCCAGCACAAGCTGTTGCTTTCGGCCTATCTCGGGTGCGGCGTTGCGGTGCTGGTGAACTTCGCCTTCATCGACTCCTGGGACACACGCTACGCCCGGAGCATCGAGACCCGGCAAGTGGAGCTGCTGCACTCGGCATTGTCCGCCCCGCTGGTGATCTCGTTCTTTCTGCTCTCCGGCGTGCGTGCCATCTTCGCGATCCCTGTGTCGCTGGAGTCGAACTGGATCTTCCGCATGCTGGAATCGAACGACCGGCTAGCCTGGTTGAACGCGGTGGAGACCGCCTTTGCGATCCTCGGCCTTTCGCCGCTGCTTCTGAGCGCGCCGCTGTTCCTTGTGCCGGTGGCGGGATGGAGCCTGGTGATCCCACACATCGTGGTGTGCGCTCTGCTGACGCTGATCCTGATCGAATGCATGCTATGGGAGTGGCAGAAAGTGCCGTTCGTGTGCAGCTATCTGCCGGGCAAGAAGAACGTTGCCGTCACCGTGGTGGGCTATTGGATTGCCTTCAGCGCCTATGCCTTCTCAACGACGCGGTTCGAGCTAGCGTGCCTGCGCGACGTGCCCCGGATGATGATCCTCGTGGGCCTGCTGATTGCCACGCTCGCCAAGCTGCGCGAGTTCCGTCTGGAGCGGTGGGGTGTCGCGCCGCTGCGGTTTGAAGAGGCGCCAGACGAGGTGGTGGAGACGCTCCGCCTGGCGCGGCCATAGCTACTTCTTTGCAGGCGGCGTCGCCTGTCTGGCTCCGCAAGGCGCCAATCCACGGCCCACGCCGCAGTCCGCCCGCTGGGCTACCGCCCTGCCGCGCCACGGTCCGCGGCGTTGTGCCGTGACGTTCTGCCGGCATTCTCCGACGGGCTTGCCGGTGTGGTCGCAGATGCCGTCTTTGTTGGCGTCGCAATAGGGATGGCCGTTACCTCTGCCTCGCCCCTGGCCGGGTTGAGGATTCTGTGCAGAAAGCGTCATGCCGGCAACAAGCACGGGCAGCGCGATCCAGGAAAAAAGCCGTTTCATATCAGTGAACCTCCGGAGGCATATCATGCACGCCGGCTGCCAACATCATGGCATCCTACGTGCTCTTGCATTCTGATCTATGCTTCCGCTTCTAGCCGCATTGTTGCTGGCGCCGCCGGCAGTCCATTTCGAAAAGTCCGAAGTCTGCGCCTCCTGCCATCTGCGCATTGCACCTCCCAGGGAATCGGCCATGGGCGCCGATGAAGCGAGGTCCATCGCTCCGGTGGCGTTGTGGTCCGGAAGCATGATGGCCTTCTCCGCCAAGGACCCGTACTGGCTGGCGAAGGTGAAGTCGGAGGTTGCGATCACGCCCGCTGCCAAGGCCGTCATTGAAGACAAGTGCCTTCGCTGCCACGCCCCGGTACAGCAGTATCCGATGCGGCTGGAGAACAAGCTCATGCCGCTCTCGGCGTTGGACTCCGGCGGTAGAGAAGGTGTCACTTGCACGGTGTGTCATCAGATCTCGCCGGAAGGGTTGGGCAAGCGCGAGTCCTTCACCGGAGGCTTCCAGATCAACGCCAGGAACGAAATCTACGGGCCGCACGCCAAGCCGTTCCAGATGCCGATGGAGCATCACACCGGGTACACGCCTGTACAGAGCCGCCACGTGCTCGAATCGTCGTTGTGCGCCACTTGCCACACGGTCATCACACCCACTCTGAACGATAAGGGCGAGGCCATCGGCGAGTTCGTGGAACAGGCGCCGTATCTGGAGTGGCTCGCCAGCGGATACCCCCGCGCCGGCAAAACCTGCCAGTCGTGCCACATGCCGCGTCTGCAGGATCGCAACGGCAAGGAAGTGGCGCAGTACATTGCCCACAATCCGATGGGGATGTTCTTTCCGCCGACGCAGCCGCGGACTCCGTATGGCATGCACACCTTCGCCGGCGGCAATTACCAACTGCCGCGCATCATGGCGGAGATCTATCCGGAAGACGCGGCGGTACTGGAACAGACCGAACGGCGCGCGACCGCATCGTTGAAGGGCTCGGTGGCGCTGCGCGTTGCCACGCAGCAGGACGGCGACACGCTACGTGTCCGGGTGACTACGGTGAACCGGACCGGGCATAAACTGCCAACGGCGTTTCCGAGCCGGCGGTTGTGGCTGCACGTCAACGTGCGCGGCGAGAGCGGGCCAGTGTTCGAATCGGGCGCATGGGATGCGGCGCGCGGCGAGATTGCCGGAGGAGCGAATCAGCCGCACCGGCAGCGCATCGATGCCGGCGATCAAGCCGCGATCTACGAAGCGGAATACCGTGACGTCAAAGGCGCGCCAACCACATCATTGCTGCGCGCCGCCGGATATCGCAAGGACAACCGCATCCTGCCGTTGGGCTTCGACGCCAAGGCCGCGATGCGCGGGATTGAAGCGGTGGGCGTGGCTGGCGATCCGGACTTCGTTCCAGGGTCGGATACTGTAGAGTACGTGGTGCGTGCGCCGCGCGGCGGGAAGTACCAGGTAAAGGTGGAGGCGCTGTTCCAGAACCTGAAGCCGCACCATCTGACTGGCTTGGATGCGGGCTTCACACGAGTGGCGGCGAAGCACGCCGTGCCATTGGTTATTGCTTCGTCGTGCCCGCCGGTCCCCGCCGCCACAGCGGACGGCCATCCTTGTCCCTGAGTTCGAGGGCTTTGCCTCGGCCGGCGATTTCCACTTTGACGGCGACCACCATGTCTCCGCTACGGAAACCGCTCACAGTGACGGTATCGCCGGCCTTGGGGCTGAAGTTGTTCTCCATCAGGAAGCGCATGGACCCGAGCAGGACGGTGGTAGTGGCTGTTGCGGACTTCACTTCGATCTGTGGCATGCCGCTGCCCGGCGCCATGCGGATCTTCTCAATGCGTCCTTTGAGTTCCACCAGCGGGCCGGGCGGCTGCGCCAACAAGGCCGCAGCCGGCATGAGCATCAGGAGGAATCGTCGTTGCATAGGCACCTTCCTTTTATTATGGGAGCAGGTGGATTGCCAATTCAGTTGGATGGCGTGTGCGAAGGGTCTCCCACGTAGTTGCGCAGAGTTTGCATTGCGCGGCATGCAGGGTTTGCACACTTTCGTGTCACCGTCTCGACGGAAGTGGATCTAAGTATATGGTGACCTCCCGGTTGCAGCCTCTCGTCCGAATGCTGCTGCCTTTGGCAGTGGCGCTGATGCCGGTGGCGTGGATAGTGACGTCGATCCGGACCTGGCAGGCAATGGGCGAGCAGCGGGTGGTCTACCTGCGGCATCGCGCGGCAATGATAGCCGGCCGCCTGGAAACGGTTCCCGATGAACTAATGGAGCAGGAGCCCGGGCTTGCCGGCCTGGTCTTCTACGTCAACGAGACTCCGGAACTGAGCGGTCTGTGGAACGGCCAGGAGCTCTTTCGTACCGAGACCGTAAGGACCGGGGAACGGGAGTTGTTCCGCGCCTATGTTCCGTTCCATCGACAGGAGGGGTTGCGCATTGCGCGGATCGACCTTGACGCGTCAGAAGCCGACTTTCTCGTGGCCCACGCCAGGAACGGTCTCGTGATCGCCTGCATCGGCAGCACGGCGTGGCTTGGCATGCTTGCCTATGCCATGCGTGCCCAACGCAGGCAAGCGGAGTTGGCGCACATGGCGGAGTTGGGCAAGATGTCGGCGGTCCTGGCGCACGAGATACGAAACCCGCTGGGGACAATCAAGGGCTTTACACAACTGCTCGCCGAACGGCTGGGAGCGGCGCATCGTGAGCTGTTAGAGCCGATCCTGAGCGAGACGTCGCGGCTGGAACAATTGGTGCGCGACCTGTTGTTGTATGGGCGTCCTCCAGCGGCCCGGGAGCGCGAGTGCCAGTGGGCGGAAGTACGGGCCGGATTGCTGGTGCGCATGCGGCAGTCGGGCGCGCGCGTGGAATGCGAATCGCGCGCGGTGTCGTGGAAGACGGACCCCGAGTTGCTCTTGCAGGCATTGGTGAACCTTGCGCAGAACGCGGTGGAGTCGATTCCGGCCGAACGGGAGGGTGTGGTGCGCGTGAGCCTGGAGTCCGGCGCGCACCTGGGCATTGCGATTGCGGTCACCGACAACGGCATCGGGTTCAGCGACGAGGCGCGAGGGCGTTTGTTTGAGCCGTTCTTTACGACGAAGGCGACGGGCACCGGGCTTGGTCTGGTGATCACACGAAAGCTGACGGAATCGCTCGGCGGGACATTGGAATTGACCGCGGTGGAAGGTGGCGGCACACGGGCTGTGCTGCGCTTTAGGGAGAGATCATGGAACGCGTGCTGATAGTTGACGACGACCCAGGCTTCCGAAAGCTGTTGGAGACCATACTGCGCGGTGAGGGCTACGCGATCACCACAGCGGCAACAATGCGCGATGCCTTGCGCGAGGCGGCCACGTTGAGCTTCGATATTGTGCTCTCCGATCTGAAGCTGCCGGATGGCGATGGACTTTCCGTGTTGCGCTGGCATAAGGACCATGCGCCGGAAACCCCGGTGATTATGATCACGGCTTTCAGCACGGTTGCTTCGGCAGTGGAGGCGATGAAGCTGGGCGCGGCGGATTATCTGGGCAAGCCCCTGTCGAGCCCCGAAGAGCTGCGGGTGCTGGTGCGGCGGACCCTCGATCAGAAAGCGGCGGAAACGCACTATGAGTTCCTGCGGGAGCAGGAGGAGAGCCGGTTCTCATGCGCGGATATGATCGCCACCGATCCAGCAATGCTCCGGGTGCTGGAGATGGTGCGTCGAGTGGCGGCCACTGGGGCCACCGTGCTGATCACCGGTGAAAGCGGTACGGGCAAGGAGTTGATCGCGCGATGCATTCATGCCAACAGCCAGCGCGCGGGCAAGATCTTCGTGCCGGTGAACTGCGCGGCCCTGAGCTCCACGCTGATTGAGAGTGAGTTGTTCGGGCATGAGCGCGGGGCGTTCACGGGCGCGGCACTGCAGCATGCGGGGCGGTTTGAACGCGCGCAGGGCGGAACGCTGTTCCTGGACGAGATCGGTGAGTTGGATGCGAACCTGCAAGCGAAGATGCTGCGTGTGCTTCAGGACAAGACGTTCGAACGCGTGGGTGGTTCGCGGCAGTTGACGGCCGATGTGCGGCTGATTGCGGCTACGAACCGCGACTTGAAGCAGAGCGCCGCGGATGGCAGGTTTCGCGAGGACCTGTACTACCGGCTGAATGTGTTTCCGGTGGAGCTGCCTCCGTTGCGGCGCCGGCCCGGAGACGTGATTCCGCTGGCACGGCACTTCTTGGGGCAATCAGCGAGGTCGTTGGGGAAGGGTGCACCGGTGTTGAGTGCCCGGGCCGAGGCAGTGTTGGTCGAGTACGATTGGCCGGGTAACATCCGCGAGTTGCAGAACACGATGGAACGGTTGGTGATTCTCTGCGATCACGTGATTGAGCCGGCGGATCTGCCGATGATGACGGCGGACAACGCGGCCCGGCCGGTGTTGTTCAAGGATATTGAACGGCAGGCCATTGAGGATGCGCTCGCGGCGCATCATGGGAACCGCACGCACGCCGCCCGTCAGTTGGGAATCAGCCTGCGCACGCTGCAGTACCGGTTGAAGGAGTACCACGGCTAGTTCTCTGCCGGTTGTTGCACGAGCGGTTTCTTCTGCTCTTTCCATTCGCCGAGGGCGCAGGCGCCGGCGATGTTGTTGTAGCCGTTGCGGGAGAGGATCTCGGCAGCGTTGGAGGCGCGGACAGCGCGGGTGCAGATGGTCACGATGATCTTGTCCTTTGGGACTTCCTTGAGTCGTCCTTCCAACTCGGCGATTGGGATGTTGACGTAGCCCTTGACAGCGCCAATGGCGGCGATTTCGCCGGGAGCGCGGACATCGAGGAGGAATAGATTCTTCTCGTCCTGAATGAGCCTTTGCACCTCGTCGGGAGTAAGGCGCCGGGTGAAGTCGGCTGCCATGGCAGGCAGCAGCAGGCACACAGCGAGCAGAAAATGTTTCATCGGGTTTTCCTCTTTGTCAGGTTTTCAAAGATGTAGAGACCGCTCTTGCCGCCGGCGGCGAAGTCGAGATCGCCATCGCCGTCGAAATCAACGACGGAGATCTGCATGCCTGCTCCGGCGCGGGTGGAGTAATCGACGACGTGGCGGGACCACATCAGGCCCTTGCCATCAGGCCGCTTTTGCGCGTCATACCAATAAATGCCGAGCGGTTCGGCTGCACCTTTGTCGTGCGCGTGGGCCATGTAGCGCTTTCCGGTGAGCAGGTCGAGGCGGCCGTCGCCGTTGAGGTCGACGAGAGCGGAGGCGTGCGATTGCGACCAGGTGTCGTCGATCATGCGCTTGGTGAACTTCCCTGTGGGCATTTGTTCCAGCCAGAAGACACCGTAGTCGTGGCCCATGGTGGTAACGATGTCCTTCTTGCCGTCCCCGTTGAGGTCGGTGGCGAACATGAAGCCGAGCGCTCCGGGGTTGTCCCAATCGTCGTGCAGTTTCCACTCTCCCTGCTTGGGATCGACGGGTGCCTCCAGCCAGCCTTTCGGTGTGATGATGTCGGTGCGCTTGTCGCCATTCACATCGCCGGCGCCGATGCCGTGACCGGATGCGATGGCGCTGACGACGTGCCTGACCCATGCGCCGTTCTTGAGCTCGAACCATGTGACCGGAGACTTGGCGCCGCCATACTGCGGGAGCAACTCGCGGGCTTTGCCGTCGTTGTCGATGTCGACCAGGAAGCAGAACTCGATGTTGTTCCCGCTGTCGATGTTGTGGCGCTTCCATTCGCCGGATTTGCCGGGGTTCTCATACCAGTCCATGGTTTTGCCGAACCAGCCGCAACTGACGATGTCGACTTTGCCGTCGTTGTTGACGTCGATGGGGAGGTCGCTGAAATCGTCGTAGTAGGTGTCGACGTTGTTGTTGACGTAGTCTACGTCGCGGAATTTGTGTTTGGTCCACTTGGGGGCTTCAAACCAGTTCTCGCCGCTGACTAGGTCGAGCTTGCCGTCGCCGTTGATGTCAGCCCAGGCTGCGGTCTCCGATTGGCCGAGATCAATTTCATGCTTGGCGAAAGGGATGTCAGGCGTGCGGCCGAAGCTCCAGACGAGGCCGGTAGCAGCGAGCAGGATTAAGAGAATGACGGGGTATCTCACGGTTGAGATTGTATCAACTACAGAATGATGCGCAGGCCAAGTTGAAAGACCCGTCCATCGTTCAGCGCGTTCGTGATTTTGCCGAAGGCTTCGGCATTGAGGTTGCGGTTGGGCTCGTCGAATTGGGGATGATTACCGAGGTTGATGGACTCGGCTCGGAACTGCAGCCAGCGCTCGCCCGCGCCGATGCGCCACCGCTTGGTGAGCGAGCTGTTCCAATTGGCGATGCCGGCTTTGCGAAGCGTATTGCGGCCGAGGCTGCCGCGGCGTTCGCCCGGGTGGATGAAGTCGAATCTGTCCCGGCGGAGGATTTGCCGCGCAATGTCGGGATGGCTGATGGTCATGCCGAGGATGGATGGATCGACGATGTTCGGACGGTCGCTGGGGCCACCGTCAACATTGCCGAAACCGGGTGCGTCGCTGCCAACGAAGAGCGTGAGCGGAGTGCCGGATTTGATGAGCGCGGAGTTGGCCCACGTCCAACCACCGAGGGTTTGGCGAAGGGCTGCGTGAGCGTGCGCAAGCTTCGGCAGTGCGATGTTTTGGTAGATCATGACCGCGTGCGTTGAATCGAAGTTGCTGAGGCCCTTGCGGTCCTTGAAGGATTCGTATTGCGCCTGGGCGCGTCCGCGGGAGAGGTCGCGGTTGGCGGCTGTGGCGGTGAAGTCCGAGCCTTCGTCGATGGCTTTCGAGAAGGTGTAGCTGAAGCCGGAAGTGATGCCCTTCCAGCGCGGCAGATCGAGGGTAGCTTGCGCGCCATCGAGGTAGGCGATGCCGCCGTTGAGTATGCGCCTGACATCGTAGTAGCGCGGGTCGGCACGGCGCGCGTCGACGTTGGCGGTGGTGAGCGGCATGCCGGGGATGATCTCGGCGCGGTTGTCAATGAAGACATTCATCATCTGGAATGTCCGGCTGCCGAAGTAGCCGATGCGGAGCATGGCCTCGCCCAGTTTGCGTTCAAGACGCAGGTTGTACTGATGCGAGTAGGGTACGACGAGATTGCGGCTGAAGATGATGGGTGAAGTGCGGAGATTGGGATCGTTGAGGTTCAGGCTCGCAAGCGGATTGAGGAGGCTCGGGTTCTGAATCTGCACGTAGTGCACGAGCGGCGCGTTGTAGCGAACCTGCTGCGCGGTGACCGGAGGAATCTGATCGTATGAGAGGTTGTAGCTTGTTCGCAGAACCCACTGCCGCGGGAGTTGATAGGTGATGGACAGCCGCGGGCTGAGATTGTTGCAGTCGCAAGGATAGGGCAGCGTGTTCAGGTTGTTCACTTCCGTTGGGGTTGTGAGGGCGTTGAAACGAAGTCCGAAGTAGAGCTGGAGCTTCGCTGTGACACGCCACTGATCGGCAACAAATGCGTTGGCCTCCCAGTTGCGAAAGCCGCGCGCCATCTGGCCGATGGAGACCTGGTAGGTAGTGGGCGTGCCGTAGAGCAAGTTGTCGATGGCGGTACGGCCGAAATTGCTTTGGAACCAGATGACGCCGCGCGAGTCGTTGGTCTCGGTGCCGTTCAGTTGGAGGCGGGAAGCATCGGCGCCGAAGGTGAGGGTGTGGCGGCCGCCTCCGATACGGTGAGCGCCGAGGAAGCCCCAGCGGAAGGTGTTCTGCGCGCGGTCGATGGGGAAGTGGCTGTCGGGGCCGAGTTCCTCGATTTGATACCCCATGCGGACGCGTGGACCGACAGCGTTTGGTTCGGCGGTAAGGAGCGACACGACGCGGGTGAATTGACCGCCGACGGAGATGTCGGTGTGGGGGGAGATCGCGTATTGGAACGTCGCGCGGGAGCGTGTACTGTGGATGCTGGTATCGGGGTTCTGGCCGGCGACGAGTTGGAAGGCATCGACGTTCTGCCGCGAGATGTCGTGAAAGAGGATCAGCTTGCCTCTTGTGGTGACTGCGCGGTCGAGGCGGAGATTGCCATTGATCTCGTGGATCAGTTGCGGGGCGTTGGTGTTGAGCATCCGCTGATCGAAGTCGGTGCGGTTGGGGAGTGCGTTGGGATAGGCGGCGAGGTAGCTCAATACGATGGCGCGGAGGGCCGGGTCATTGGTCTTTGGCAAGCGTTCGTGGGCGAGCGGGACGAGCACGTTGCCGTTGACCATGCCCTGGATCTTGCGTTGCGAGAAGTTGAAGGTAAGATCGCCGAGGCCTTGGATATGACCGGTGGCGCGGGCACCGTATTGGTTTTGGCGCGAGGGTTTTACGGGACCGGATTGAAAGAACGTGCGCGCGTTGAAGACGCTGTTCTGCATGTTGTCGTAGAGGTCGAGGTGGAAGCCGGAAGCGATGGGCGCGGGGCGCAGGACGGAGAGTTCGCGCGCGGGGCGGCCGTGTTCACCGGAGTAAGTGGAGGTCTCGACGGGCGATTGGGGAACGATGGCGTAGTTGACGCCGAGGCGGACGTTGGCCTCTTTGAGGACGTCGGTGTCGATGCGGATGATGGCTACGTTTTCGTTACGCTTGGCGGCGGAGGAATTGAGTGAAGGCGTGGCGGCCGCGGCGGGCTTGGGCGCAGGCGTGGCAGGGGGCGTGGTCTTGGACGGCGGATCGGCCGCGAAGACACTAACGGCGAGGAAAGTTGCTAAGAGGGGTCGCAAGCACCAGTTTATCAGGGTTGTGGCGGGTGCTTAGGACTTGCGAGGGTCGTGTTTGCCACCGTTGCCCTTGTTTTCCAAAAAGCCGAGACGCTGGTCGGTACGGATTTGGCTGTCGATGAGGATGTCGATCTTGCCGGTCATGTCGGCGAGTTTCTCGGTCATGTCGGCGAGCTGGTGGTCAAGTCTTGCCATCCGTTCGTCGTGTTGCTTCCAACGTTGTTCGTTGAGGACGAATTGGCGCGCCCCCATTTTGAGCAGCTTGAGGATCCCCTCAATCTGCCGCTCATTCTTGGCGATTCGCTCTTCCGCTTTTGCCCAGCGCTCGTCCGCTTTGGCCCAGCGTGCCTCCCAGCCTGCTTGCTGTTCGAGGATGAAGCTAATTGTCCGCTCGACGTCCATACGGCTTCATGCTAGCATGCGTCGGACGGCGCGTTATAATCGCGGGTATGGCAACACTTGTGGCGCTGGGTAATGCCGCGCCTATCCTTCACCCTGAAACATTGGCCGCGAAAGAGCAGGCTTTGTTCGCGAATCTTCGCGCGTTGGGGCGGGTGCTGGTTGCCTATTCGGGTGGGACGGATTCCGCGTATCTGGCTTGGGCTGCGGTGCAGGCGCTGGGCGAGAATGCGGTGGCGATCACGGCCGATTCGGCGTCGATACCGGAGTCGCACAAGCGCGACGCCGAGGCGTTCGCGGAGCAGTTCGGGATCCGGCACGAGTACATCGCGACGAACGAGTTTGACAATCCTGATTATGTGGCGAACAATCCGGACCGGTGTTTTCACTGCAAGGACGAGCTGTTCCGGTGCATGCAGGAAGTGGGCCAGGCGCGCGGGTTTGTACACATTGTGTACGGCGTGAATGTAGATGATCTGGGGGATTACCGGCCGGGTCAGAATGCCGCGAAGATTCATGAGGCGAAGGCGCCGCTGGTGGAAGCGGGGTTGACGAAGGCGGAGATTCGCGAGTTGTCGCGGATGGCTGGGCTGCCCACATGGGACCGTCCGGCGTCAGCGTGTTTGAGCTCGCGAATTCCGTATGGGACGCCGGTGACGATTCAAAATGTGAAGACTGTGGAGAAGGGCGAGGAGGAGATTCGCGCACTGGGGTTCCGGCAGTTTCGCGTGCGGTTTCACGAGAGGCTGGTGCGCATTGAGATTGCCCGCGATGAGTTGGCGCGCGCGCTGGATGCGGAGATGGCGGGGCGGTTTGTGGCCATCTTCAAGCCGCTTGGATTTCATTACGTCACGCTCGATTTAGAGGGTTACCGGCAGGGGGCGATGAACGAGGTACTGGGGTTGGCGCGGAAGCAGTAGCTCGATGCATTTTGGCGAGGCACTCCGGTTCAGCGCGTACGCATTGTGGTCGAACAAGATGCGCACGGCGTTGACGGCGCTGGGGCTGGTGATCGGGAATGCTTCGGTGATTCTGGTGGTGACGATTTCTCTTACCAGCCGCGAGTTCATACTCGAACAGATCAGCGGCGTGGGCAGCAACCTGGTGAACGCTTACTTCGATTCAGGGAATCGCGATGCAACAACGGTGGCGGCGGATTACGTCAAGATCGCCGATATAGAGGCGGTGAAGGCAGCGCTGGGACCGCGGATTCGCGCGGCGACGGGGATCATGACGGAGTTCGCGAGCATTCCGATCAATGGGAAGCAGACGGATGTGAAGGTGATCGGGTCGGACGAGGATTATGGGAAGGTTCGCAACCTGATTATCCTTGCGGGGCGCGGGTTGGACCATTCCGATGTGGCGATGCGGTCTCGTGTGGCTTTGTTGACGGAGTCTCTGGCTGTGAGGTTGTACGGGTCGCAATCGGCCGCGGTTGGGCAGACGCTGAAGCTGTTTGGATTGCAGTTCACGGTGATCGGGACTTTTAAAGAGAAGACCGAGACGTTCGGGTTGTCTGAGTTGTCGCGGGAGTCGATTCTGACTCCGTTCACGGTGCTGAAGTATTTTGCTCCTTATGAGCGGATTGATCCTTTGTATGTGCAGACGCGGAGCATTGAGGATGTGGAGGCGGTGACGCGGCAGGTGCGGGTGATTCTCGAGAGCCGGCATAGGCCGGGCGCTAACTTCTATGTGGGCAATCTGAAGGGGATTCTGGATGCGGCGAAGAATATCTCGATGATCCTGACGCTAGTGCTGATACTGATTGCGGCAATTGCCTTATTGATTTCCGGGATTGGGATTATGAATATTATGCTGGTAACTGTGACGGAGCGGACGCGGGAGATCGGGGTGCGGATGTCACTGGGGGCGCGGCGTCGCGATGTGTTGATGCAGTTTTTGTTGGAGGCGGTGATGATCAGTGTTGGCGGCGGGTTGATTGGGGTGGCGGCCGGAGTGGCTGTGCCGGTGAGTATTCAGACTTTTGTGGGGTTTCAGGGGTTGCAGGTTTCTACTACTTCGATTGTGGTGGCATTCCTTGTTTCTTTTGCGGTGGGTTTGATTTTCGGGTTGTTGCCGGCGAATCGGGCGGCCCGGCTCAATCCTACCGAGGCGCTGCGGTATGAGTGATTAGCGCGGATTTCCGGCGAGAATATACCCGGCCCAGTAGAAGGGATGCGAATACTCGCTGCTCTTGAGCAACCGCAGCGATGCCTCTCGTAATGCCTGCGACTTGGAAACTCCATTCGCGCCCGCGCGCCACCGCTGGTGGAACCCGACCATTAATGCAGTGGAGCTCGCCGATTCCACTTTCCACTGGCTGACGAGCGTCGCGGGAGTCCCGGCGACGAAGAACGCCCACATCAGCCCGATTACCCCTTCCCCCTCAGTCACCTGTCCGCGCGCGGTTTCGCAAGCCGAAAGCACCGCCAGCCTCGCTTTCAGTTCCAGTTCCATGATCTCCCAAGCTTCCAGTAAGCCATCCTCTTTGCTCCCCGCTTCACCCGCCGAAAGCACAACGGTGGAATACAGTGGATTCCGCGGGTTTACGATCCCGTGCGTGGCCAGGTGCAGAATGTCATAGCGTGACGCTTCCGCCTTCCAGCGCTCCTCCAGTGCCGCACGCCCCGTGAACACCTTCGCCGATCCCCCATAAATCGCCGGCAGCGCGAGCACTTGTTTCTCCGCTTCGGGCAGCGGCTCCAGGCGTTCATCCATCAGGACGAACTTGCGCTTTCCGACGGACTCTTTCCCCACGGCAGGGTTTCCAAAGGCAAGTACCGATGCGGCACCACCCTCGGGGCGCACACGCAGAGTCTCCGCCAATACCGTCAAAGAAGGCACATACGACACCGCAGACTCCTCGATCAGGTAGCGGTTTGCCGCCGGTTTGAGAGCCTGAAAGGGAAGTTCCCAAAGTACGCCGTCCGGCGCCACCACGACCTCACTTGCTCCGCGCAGTGATGCCCGCGCCGGTGCCAGTAAGAGATCGTACAACCGCCGAGCGCTGTCGCCTGCCTCCAGGTCGCGACTCGCCAAGCGCGTTCGGAACTGCGTGATCGCGCGCGCCAGCTCTCGCCTGGTTACGCGGATCTCGTGCACGGAAACCCCACCGCGCCGGACCACGAACAGGTACGTCCGCTCCGGCGTCACAATGAACTCGAGCAGAACTGCGGAAGGGGTTGGCAACAACCCGGGTGACCGGAAATCGGTGAGAACACTCCCAGCCCCACGCTTCTCGCGCAACTCCGGATGGGCCACATACAAGCTCGACTGGAACCTCTCATACTGCGCGCGCGCCACATCGCGACGCTGCTTCAATGCGGACACCTTGGCGAGAACGGGACGTTCCTCCTGGCTTGCGAGCAGCACCTGACGGTTCAATGCGGTGAGCGCATTCCGTAACTCCTGCTCCTTGCTTCGTTCCCCTTCGGTCATGCGTTTGGTCACCGGCTCTCGATCGGCCTGAATCGCGTCCAACAGCACACGAGCCTTCGACCGTTCCGCATACTGGAGCGCTTCCTCTCCACGCTTTCCGGCGACAGCCAGCGCAATCCGTTCCTGATAAGGGGTCAAGCGCTCAGCGAAGTACAGACTCTGTTCCCGACGGCTGTCCCCAGCCTGTACTCGCGCGCCCTCAATCAACGCGATGGCGGCATCGAATGACTGAGCGGCCTCCTGC
This sequence comes from Acidobacteriota bacterium, assembly GCA_016213775.1. Lineage (GTDB taxonomy): Bacteria > Acidobacteriota > Terriglobia > Bryobacterales > Bryobacteraceae > CADEFT01. Next base: position 4,271 of record JACQZR010000236.1, on the reverse strand, counting down.
GGCTTTCCCAGCGCCACTTGTGCCCGTCCCGCAGCGGTTAACGCCCTCCACTGCGCCTCTGGTTGACCCAGATCCGAAGCCAGTTTCGCCGCTCGCTGGGCCACCGTGACACTGCCGGCAAAATCCTTTCGGGCATACGCCAGGACTGCCATTAGCGTGAGCGTTTTCGCCATCCCTGCCCGGTTCGCCATCTGCTCGCGCAATGACAGGCTCTCCTTCAGGCACTCTTCCGCGCTTGCCAATTGATTCCGTCGAAGGTGGAACGCCGCCAGGTGATCGAGTGCGCTCGCAGTAAGCCTCTTAAATCCAGACTCGCGGCCTAGCCGCAGGCTCTCTTTCAGCGATTGAACTGCCAGGTTTGGCTTTCCCTGCTGTTCGTAAATCTGCCCCAAATGAGCGAGCGCTTCCGCTTGCCTGTTCGAGTTCTTTACCTTCGCATCGATCTCCAGGCTTCTACGGAAGTGCTCCGCGGCTTTCTCGGAGTTCCCTTCCGCCTGAAACATCTCCCCCATATTGATCAATGTGGAAGCGACTCCACCCTTTTCTCCGATTGACATCCGGAGCGTAAGAGCTTTCTCATATGCCTGCCGCGCAGCAACAAAGTCCCCCTGCTCCGCATACATCCGGCCAAAGGCGTCCTCCACACTCGCAATGCCTTGCTTGTTTTCGAGCGACTCATGAATGCGCAACGACTCTCGCAGCAACTCGCGGTTCCGCGCGTAATCTCCCAGGTCCTCGTGGATGCCTGCAATACTGAGCAAGACCGTCGCACGAGCCCACTCATTTCCCGCGGCTTTGAGCGCCGAAGCGCTCTTTTCAAGGTAATCGAGAGCCTTCGGAAAGTCCCCCTGCGCCAGATACGTGAAGCCAACGTTATGCAACTGGTAGGCAACGCGCCGTGTATTCCCCACCGCCTGGAACAATTCCAATGCCCACAGATTGTACGCTCGCGATTGATCATAGTCGCCGTGCTGCCTCACAAGCTCTGCAAGCACTGCCAGCGCACCTGCCATCACGGATTTGTCGCCGAGTCTCTCCCCCAGCGAGAGTGCCTGCCGGGCAAGAACCTCGGCCTCGGCCAGATCACTCAACTGCGTGCGGGCACCTGCCGTCGCCACAAGGGCAGCCGCCAACATTGCCTGGTCATCGAGTTTTATCGCAAGCGCCCGCATCGCTTCGAATAGTTGCACCGACACAAGGTACTCGCCCTTGCCATTGAACTCATTGCCGCAGCTTCTGAGCTTGTCGCCCACAGCCACCGATTCCTTCCGAAGTTGCCCCGCGCGGACAACCTCAAGCAGGGAAGCACACGTAAACTCTACTGCTGGCGGTGGCTGGCAGAGTGCGACTCCCAGAGACAAGAAACCCAGTAAGGCAGTGGGCCTCACACGCATTCCAATACCTTACAACACCGTAAGGTCACTCGAAAGGGTTGTACCCGTTGTCAAAGTACCACCCCAGCCGGGACGAATTCAGCATCAGCAAATTGAACTTACGGAAGTTGAGCGCCGCCAGCGCCCGGTTCAACCGGTAGATGGTGAAGTGGATCTTTTGATCGACGTTTCCATACGCTCGATGTACGTAACCGTCCGGCCGCACTGGCAGAGTGGGGCCTCGATCGGGCTCCGTTGGTTTGCGCGGTTGCACCAGATCCTGCAAATCGCGGTGCTGCTGGAAGTGTTGAATCCACTTTCGCGTCTTATCCCCAAACACGCCGTCATCCGACAGATCCACGCCCGGTCCCGGCCTGTTCGGAGGACCGGCATACACCGACATCAACAGAAGCTGCACGAAGCGGGTTTCCACGCTTTTCTTGTTCCGTAGCTGCTCGCTGACGTCATAGGACACATTGATCCAATTGGGCAGGATCACGTTCGGGTTCTTCATATCGTCGGCATTGAGCGGTGGGTGCCGGTGCGGAATGTCCATCTTCTCAACGTATGGCATTTCAATCCTCCAATTTGATTTGTCAGACTTTGGGAATGTTTTACTGGCCTCCGTGGACCGTTCGTCCCGGAGTCATCCTCCAATGCCAAGGAGTCACTTGTGGATCGGATATTACCTGCTAATGGAAACTCTGCGCGTTGTGAATTGCGCGGAGCCAGTTTTTGACGAGGTCGGATTCCGGGTTGTCGCGCAGCAAAGCCTCAAACTGTTGTTGGGCCGACGCGAGCAATCCGTTCTCGGCATAGATGACTCCGCGCAGGATGCGCGAATCCGGGAGTTTTGCGAGACGATGGGCGGTCCCGGCGGATGCTACAGAGAACGTGGCAACTGGCGCCGGCGGTGCCGGAAAGAGCACTTCGCCACTGCTCAACGTTGCGCGCAACTGCCAGGTGTATCTCGAACCTCGCCGCAGAAGCTGGGGCACCGTCCATTCTGTCTCTGTGATTCTCCCGCTGCGAAGGGGTGCCTCGGAACCTTCCTCGATGACGAGCACCTGATACCACCTGGCGCCCTCCACCGGCTTCCAGCGAAGCATGGGCCGATCTTCCAGCACGGATGTCGCCAAGGGGTGCAACAAGATCTGTTGCGACTGTGATTCTCCGCCCATCAAGGTCTCACGACGCCCGGCCAGGGCTCTAACCTCTGGCGGAATCTTCAGACTCCCATTCTGAACGGCATCGGCAAGCACCTTCTCCTGATCCGAAGTGAGCCCCGCGATTCCCGCGAGATGGCCCGCCGAATCCAGGGTCACCATCGCCCCCCGGTCGTGGAGCCGCGCCACTTCCCGGGACGTCGCCGGAGCATCGCGCCGGGCGAAGTACCAAAGAGAACCCAAGATGCCAAGCATCGCTGCGGCGGCGATACCCGCCAGGCGCCAATGGGATCTGCGAGCAGTGCCTGCTCCCAACTCAACCCGCCACGCATCCATCAACGCGGCAGTGTCTGCGTTGAGACGCTCGCGGCACTTCGCACACGCAGCCAGATGATCGTCCACACGCAGCAACTCCTCCGGAGCGAGGCTGCCGCGGCGGTACGATTCGAAGTCGCTCTCACTCAGATGAGTTGTGTCGAGTTTCATCTTTGTTTATCTGGGGCCAATCATAAAGAGTGGGAAAGCCAACCAGATCTTACCCCCAATCCCGCGAACGATTTGACAGTCTTTTTCGCGCGGACAGGCGCAGATTGATCACCTGCTGCCGGGTAGCATCCAAAATGAGCGCGATCGCGTTATCGTCCAATGGCAAGCTTCTCCAGAGGCTCGCCAGCTCTTCGGCCGGCATCTCCAAAGCCGCTGCGAGTTCCCGGATGGACGCCACGCCACACAGCGGGAACAACTGGATCCCGTTGTCTTTCACATTGAGTAACAGGGCAGCTCGTTGCTTCAGCGGCAACTCACGAATCTCCTGCCAGAGCTGTCGCGCAAAGAGCCGCGCCTCGGCTATGCGATGGGGGTTGGGAGAATGACCGCCGCGAATCTGCGCTTCCGCAACGTCTGTGGGAACCGGCATGTCATCGATCCCAAATGCCCGCCCGGCGGCATCGACGAGCACGCGAAATTCCGCCGGCGCCGCCACAACGCGAAAGTACTCTAAAACAAAGTCCAGCGGAGATGTTTCGGGGCCGGTGGTGAGAGGCGGTACCGGATTCGGTACCACTGGACGCCGGCCTCTCCACTCTGCTAATCCACAAGCGGTTACTGCCGGAGGCACCGTCCAAAGCGCCAGACCCGGACGGGTGGTCAACAGATGCCGCAGGCGGGTCTGCAGTTGGGCTCGCAGTGGGTGCTTCTTGCGCAGGTGCCGATGGAACATGTTGTACGCCACCGTTGCGGCATACGCCGTCAGGTCCTCCACCGGGTCGGGATTGGTTCGGTTGCGTAGCGCGCGAATCCGTTGCAACAGCTCGACCATCACATCCGACTCGACGTCCTCGGCATCGGCGGAGTCTTCCAGCTTGCTCTGAACAACGGTCCGCACAACGGGTACCGCATGCGTCTGTATCAACTCGCCGAGCAAGCGCTCCGCGTCTTCGTCAGATGCGTTTAGATAAGGCTGGAAACGAGCATCCATTCCGTTGTCTACGCCGGCCGCCTCGCTCTGACCATGATAACCGAGGGTTTCACCACGGAAGCGAGGCTGAAGCCTCGCGGGGCTGGCCTGGAAAGGCCAGCCGCGGGCAAGATTGCCCGCCCCAGTGTGCCCAGCATGGGCAGAATCTTGTTGGATGAAAGGAGCCAACCGGAGCCGATGACAGGCAACCGTAGCGAAACGCAAGGCGTAGCCGCGAGGTGAAGCTGAAAGAAGCGCGTAGCAAACCTTCGACCG
>JACQZR010000237.1 GCA_016213775.1 Acidobacteriota bacterium | reverse complement strand
GGGCCACAGCGGCGTCGGATCTCCCGGCCCTTTCCGCGGGCGCAAGCGCAGCCTCTATGAAGGTGGCGTGCGAGTGCCGTTTCTCGTGCGCTGGCCTGGTCATGTTCCCGCGGGCCGTGTCGATGGGAGCGTCATCGGCTCAGTCGATTTCATCCCGACTCTCGCCAAACTGACCGGCGCTAAACCACCCTCTAACGCCGCGCCCGATGGAGAGGACCGAAGTGAGGTCCTGCTCGGCGCAAGCAGGCCACGCACCAAGCCTCTCTTCTGGGAATGGCGCTTCAACATCGCCGGCCACGTGAACAACGTCAGCCCCATCCTCTCCATGCGCGACGGCGATTGGAAGCTGATGGCCAACCCGGACCGCAGCCGCATCGAACTCTACAACATCCCCAACGACCCGATGGAAGTGCGGAACGTCGCGCCGGAAAACGAACCCATTGTCAACCGCATGCTGCCGCGTCTGCTCGCCTGGCAGAAAGAATTACCCGCGGGTCCCATCGACAAGAGTGCCGGCAACAACGCCTACCCCTGGCCAAGCGGGCCACCGCGATAGAATGGCAGGAATCAAAATGCGTCACGTCACTCTGTTTCTCCTGGCCCTGCCGCTTCTGGCGCAACAGGCCCAATACGACCTCCTCCTCAAGAACGGCACGGTCATCGACCCTCGCAATAACGTCAACGCCCGCCGCGACGTCGCCATCTCCGCCGGCAAGATCGCCGCCGTCGAAGCCAGCATCGCGCCCAGCCGCGCGCGCAAAGTTGTTGACGCCGCCGGCCTCTACATCACCCCCGGCCTTGTCGATCTCCACGTCCACGTCTTCGCGGGCGGCATGGGCCAATCCTACTCATCCGGCCGCCTCAGCATCTATCCGGATGACCACACCTTCCGCAGCGGCGTCACCACTGTCGTGGATGCAGGCACCTCAGGATGGAAAAACTTCCCCGAATTCAAAGAGCGCGTCATTGACCGTGCCCGGACTCGCGTCCTCGTCCTGCTCAACATCGTCGGCGCGGGCATGGGCGGCATCGTCGAACAGAACACCGCCGACATGGACGCACAAGCCGCAGCCAAAACCGCAAAACAATATCCCGACGTGATCGTCGGATTCAAAACCGCTCACTACCAGGGACCGGAGTGGATCGCCGTGGAGCGCGGCATCGAAGCCGGCACCATCGCCGGTCTCCCCCTGATGGTCGACTTCGGCGCCTTCCGCGCCGAACGCCCTTACGAAGAACTTGTTACCAGGAAACTGCGCCCCGGCGACATGTCCACGCACACCTACCTCGCTTGGGTGCCGATGCTCGACAGCAGCAACAAGGTCCGCCCGTTTCTCTTTGAAGCACGCAAAAGAGGCGTCCTCTTTGACGCCGGCCATGGCGGCGGCAGCTTCGTCTGGCGTCACGCCGCGCGCGCCATGGAACAGGGCTTACCGCCGGATTCCATCTCCACTGACCTTCACTACACCAGCATGAACGCCGGCATGAAAGACATGCTCAATGTCATGTCGAAATTCCTCATTATGGGCATGCCGCTCGATCAGGTGATCCTCCGCTCCACCTGGAACCCCGCCAGACAGATCAAACGCCAGGAACTCGGTCATCTTTCTGTCGGAGCCGTTGCCGATATCGCTGTCTTGCGCGTGGAAGAAGGCAAGTTCGGCTTTGTGGATGTTTACGGAGCAAAGATGGAGGGCAACAAACGCCTGCGCGGAGAACTCACTGTACGCGACGGCAAAGTGGTGTGGGACTTGAACGGGCTCACACGCGAGGATTGGCGCAAGCTCGGCAACTACGAATCGCAGACCGACTCCACTTGGGATGGCATGCTCAGCAACACCGTCCGCGGCGGCACTCAGGGCGGAGGGAGCCGCAAAGGCACCCCCCGCAAATAGACAAAGCTACATTTGCCCTTCATCCGCCGACGGCCCATAGAGCGCTGGAACCGGGATGTTGTTCATCCGCAGATAGACACTCAATTGCCCGCGGTGGTGAATGATGTGATTCAGAATCATCCCGCGTACGCAAGCCACGCGAGGCATCGTGAACAGTGCCTGCCCCGCATTCAACAGCGACCACTTCTTCATCATCGCCGCATCGTCCGCGCCCGCAAGCGCCGCGCGCGCCGCCACCACCGCCTCATCGTACTTCTTCACCAACTCCGCATTCGACGCCGCTATCCACGGTGCCCAGGGCTCGCCTCCCGGCGGATTCATGTCAAACGAATCCGACATCATTGTGCCGGTAAGCCACTTGCACCGAAGAGAACGACTTCTCGTGCGGCTTGTAGGCAAAAATGCCATCGGAGACGCGCTCCAGTACCTTGCGCGTCGTGGCCGTCTCTTGATCAAACTCGGGCAGCATTGCTGCGCTAATCATGGATTCTCTTCTATCCTCCTGGGCGTGTATCGTAGCAGAATAGCACCCGTAGTGCGCCCACCCGGGCGTTACAATTCGCACCCCACCGCTGTCCTGTTAATATCAGAAGTTATGTCTATTCTGACCACGGTCGTGGGCAGCTATCCCACGCCAAACTGGCTGCTCGGCAATAGCAGCCGCTTAGCATTGCGCGACGCCGTCATGGTGGTTCTCAAAACGCAGGAGCTCGCCGGCATCGATGTCATCGCCGACGGTGAGTTGAACCGCTTCGATCCCTCCCATCCGGAAACCAACGGGATGATCGACTACTTCGTCACCCGCATGGAAGGCATTCGCTCGCGCTATTCCGTTACTGACATCGATCAGTTCCGCAAGGACTCAGGCCTCACCTACCGCACGGACCCGGCGGGCATCGTGCACTCTTCCGTGAAAGAGGGCACCCTCAATCTGCCGCGCGACTACGAGTTCACTAAAGGCCTCACCTCTAAGCCGCTCAAGTTCACCTGCACCGGTCCGCACATGTTGACCAAGGTGCTCACTGACCGCCACTACAAGAAACGCGAAGACCTCGCGATGGCGATCGCCGCTGTGCTACGGGGCCAGATGGAACGCATCGACGCCGAGATCGTCCAAATCGACGAAGCCAACATCAGCGGCCACCCGGAAGACCGCGAATGGGCGCTCGCTTCCATCAACCATGTCCTCGAAGGTGTTCGCGGCAAACGCGCCGTACACATCTGCTTCGGCAACTACGGCGGACAGTCCGTGCAGAAAGGCTTTTGGAAGGATCTGATGGGCTTCCTCAACGGGTTGAAGGTCGATCACCTGGTGCTCGAATTCGCCCGCCGCGGCTACGCCGAGTTGGAAGCTTTCAAAGAACTGGATCCAAAGATCGGCCTCGGCCTCGGCGTCGTCGACATCAAGGACAACGGCATCGAATCGCCCGAACTCATTGCCCAACGGTTGGAGCACGCCGCTGCCGTCCTTGGGCCCGATCGTGTCCGCTACATCCACCCCGATTGCGGCTTCTGGATGCTCCAGCGCAGTGTCGCCGATGGAAAGATGCGCGCCCTCGTCGCCGGCAGAAACCTGTTCGAAGGAAAAACCGCCTAATGCGAATCTTCATCTCATTGCTGCTCACCCTTCCGTTGCTCGCCGAGCCGAGGCACCTCAAGAATCTCAAACAGCTCACCCACGGCGGCCAGAACGCCGAAGCCTATTGGGCGCCCGATGGCAAGCGCATCATCTTCCAATCCACTCGCGACAACCTGCAGTGCGACCAGATCTTTGTGATGAACGCCGACGGCTCCAATCAGAAGATGGTATCCACTGGCAAAGGCCGCACCACTTGCCCTTACTTCCTCCCCGACAACAAGCACATCGTCTACGCGTCCACGCATGAAGGCGGCGACGCCTGCCCCGCTTCACCCGATCGCAGCAAAGGCTACGTCTGGGCCGTCTACCCCACCTACGACATCTATCTCGCCACCGACGACGGCAAGATCCAGAAGAAGCTCACCGACACCACCGGCTACGACGCAGAAGCCACCATCAACTGGAAGACGAAAAAGATCGTCTACACTTCCCTGTCCACCGGCGACCTCGACATGTGGACAATGAACCTCGACGGTTCCGGCAAAACCCGCATCACCACCGGGGCAGGCTACGACGGCGGAGCGTTCTTCTCGCGCGATGGCAAGAAGCTCATCTGGCGCGCCAACCATCCCACAGGCGCCGACAAAGACCGTTACCTCGCGTTGCTCAAGGACAACCTCACCTCGCCGATGAAGATGGAAATCATCATCGCCGATGCGAACGGCGGCAACGCGAAGCAGATCACGAATTACGGTTGCGCCAGTTTCGCGCCATCCTTCACGCCCGATGGCAGGAAGATCATCTTCGCTTCCAACAAGCACAACTGCGACGGCCGCAAATTCGAGCTGTTCCTGATGAACTTGGACGGCAGCGGACTCGAACAGGTCACCGACTACGGCGGCTTCTCTTCCTTCCCCGAATTCTCGCCCGACGGCAAGACCCTCGTCTTCGCCTCCGACAAGGATTCCAAATCGCGCTACGAGTTCAACATCTTCACGGCGGAGTGGGTGAAGTAGCAGCCACCCCGGCGAGTGCCTGCACGGTTTGAAAGGTGTCCGATTGCTCCGGCGTCTTGTCGCTGCGATACCGCTTGATGCGCGCAAACCGCAGCGCCAGCCCGCTCGGATAGTGCGGGCTCGTCTGAATCTCATTGAACGCGATCTCCGCCACCAGGCGCGGCTCTACGTACACCGTCCAGCTATCGCGCGAGACTTCGTGTTTCAACAACTCGGCGGTCTGCCACACGAGCATTTCATCCGTCAGCCCCTTGAAAGTCTTGCCCAGCATCGCAAACCCGCCGTTCACCGGATCACGGGCCCCCAGGTGCAAATTGCTGAGCCAGCCCTTGCGCCGCCCGCTGCCCCATTCCGCCGCAAGGATCACCAGATCGAGTGTGCGTGCCTGTTTGATCTTCAACCAGCTCTGTCCGCGAGCCCCGGCCGCATACGGCGCATTAAGGGCCTTCGCCATCACTCCCTCGTGACCGGCCGCGATCGCCTGTTTTACAAACATTGCCGCCGTCTCAGCATCGGCGGTGTGCAAATTGGGAATGAGAAACTCAGGGGCCATGTCCGCCAAAGCCTGGAACCTCCGCGATTGCGGTTCGTCCAGCAATGAACCACCATCCAGATACAGGGCGTCAAAAAAGAACGGCGTCAGCGGCAGCGAACCGCGCATAAGCGCCACATCCAGTTTTCGCCCGAAACGGCGCATCGTGACCTGAAACGGGTGCGGACGCCGGTCCTGCCGCAGGGCCAACACTTCTCCATCCAAAATCACGTTTCGCACCGGCAGGGACAACGCGGCCTCCACCACTTCCGGAACCGCCAGCGTGACATCATTGAGAGCCCGCGTGAACACCCGGACTGCATCCCCATCGCGATGCACCTGAATCCGCGCCCCGTCCAACTTGTACTCAAACGCCGCATCGCCCAATTCCCCCAGCGCATGCGCGGCATCTTCCGCCGATTGGGCCAGCATCGGCTGAACCGGCCGGAACAGTTGCACATCGAAGGCCGTCAGAGCCGCCTCGCCGTGTTCCAACGCCGCGCGCGACGCCGCTGCCAGGTTCCCCGCCAGCATTACCGCACGCCGCAACCGCTCGGCATTGATCCGTGCCGCACTGGCGACGCCCTCCACCATGATTCCCTCCAGCGCACCCTGCCGCAGTTCGCCCGTCAACAGCCGGATGAGGAATTGCTGCTCGGCTTGCGTGGCCTTCTCGAGGAGAGCCGCCACCACACCGGCCTTGGCAAGTGACCCGCGAGTCGCCGCGATCGATGTCAGCGCCGCGTCCGTTTCCAGCAGCGTGAGCGAGGGCGCATGAGCGGCGGGCGCCGTAGCTTGCTGCATCAGCTTGTATCCGATACCCACCTTGCCTTGCCTCGGCTCGCCCGACAGGAACGCCACCGCGATGTCGATCTCATCCCCGCGAAGCTGCGCCAGAAAGCCCGACAGCACCTCGATCTTCACCAGCCGCCTGTTAGTGGCCGCGATCGCGGCCGAGGCGTCGACAAGCCCCCGGAGTTGCATTCTTCGAGAGTATCGAACTTGATCCGCGATTCAAACCGGTCCGGGCCGCAATGTCCACAAAGAAAGACACATCGAGTATGGGCATAGCGGGTTGGGTTGTCAAAGAGCGGCCGGAGGCTGCGGGTTAGCTGTTGAGGGTGACCAGGCGGCCCGTTAATATGAGCGGCTGGCGTGGCTCATCGGGCTCGGGGTCCGGCGTCTTCGGTTCGTTTTGCAATCGGGCAGCGCGCGCTTCGGCGAGCTCACCTGGGGTCGGGCTGTCGATGAAGGCAATCATGTCGCGGACGAGTTGTCGCTCGGCTGCAGCACGGTCCTTTTCGGCCTGGCGTGCGTCGGCCTCGGCCTGTTTGGCGGCGGCAGCTTCGGCTTTGCGCTCGGCTTGCTCGGCATCGCGGACAGCTTGTCGCCTTTCGGCGCGGCGGTCCTGGAGGTTTTGGAGCTGTTGGACGGCTTTGTCGTACTGGCGCTGGAATTTTGTTTCGTATCGCAGGAGAAGCGGCAGCGTAGGACCCTCCTTGGCGAGGTGATGGAACGCCCCGGCTGCGGATTGCTGGGTTTCGCGCATCACTTTGGATTGCAGATCGACCATGTGGGAGCGGACGCGCTGGAGTCGAAACTGGGCGTCGGCGAGCTCGTGGACGTAGTTGTGTTCGGTTGGGGTATCGGGAAGATACTCTTCGGAGTAGGCATCGCGGAGGGCTTCGAACTGCGCACGCTCCTCTCCGGGCAAGGTGGCAAAGGAGGCGAAGAAATTGTGTTTACAGGCATTCTGGGAAGAGCGGCGGCGGCCTTCCTCAGTAACTGGCCCGTGTGACTGCGCGCCATTGCGGCGGGCGGCATCGGAATGTGCATCAGAGATAGACATTGATTTGTTCTCCTGGCTCTAGAGAAGCATGAGCCCTTTGGAGAGCCCCTTGAACCGCGGATGGATGTTGTTGATTCAGAAGGAAAAATAAATCTGGATTTTCGGAACTGGCTCACAAAGTTCTCATCAGTCAGGCGGCGCAGGGAGAAGCAACAGTACTGCGGGCGGCCAGGAGGGACAGTCGGGGGGAGGAGTAGGTCCGGGCGCTATCCCGCTTGGATTGGATTTGTGCGGTCCGCCTGATGAAACTAGCGATCCGCGGCAAATGCCTCGAACGTACAATCCAAAATAAGCATAAAGTGAGATAAAGTGAACGAGTACCTATGAACTGGCCTCAGACGGCGATGCTTCCGGTCCTGCTGGCGCTTCAGTCCGCCTCGTATGTGCCGAAGGATCCAGGGGTTAGGAAGGATCCATCGAATGCCGGGGGGATGTTCACGGGGATGACTTCACCAGAACGAGAACTTTTCCGTCAGGGTCTTGAGGTGTTCCAAACGATCAACTCCGTTCAGGGGGACAGGTTCTACGAAGGCACAGAGGGCGGACTGGGGCCGTTCTTCAGTCACGAGAGATGCAGCGGCTGCCATGCATACCCGGCGGCTGGTGGATCGAGTCCAGAACGTAACACGCAGATCGCCGCCGCCAACAAAGCTGGAGCACGAAATCGAATTCCCGGTTTTCTACGCCCCGACTCTCCAACGCTGCAGGCCCGGATTCGGCGGCATCCGAATGGGACGCGAGACGGGCGAGTGTACCCTTTGTTCAGCATCTCAGGCCGGAAGGATGCCGGAGGATGTGACCTTGCGCAGTTCGAAGTGGACGCTCAATTTCGCCGCGGGAACCTCAGCTTCCGAATTCCGGCGCCGCTTTTTGGGATCGGTCTGATCGAAGCGATTCCGGAAACCGAAATTCTGGCGAACGGCGCCAAAAACGTCAAGGAAAAGGGAGCTTTAGGTATCGCAGGAGTTGTTCATCGTTCGACTTCGGGCACAATCCAACGATTTGGATGGAAAGCCCAAGTACAATCCCTGGAATGGTTTGTGGCAGAAGCATATGTGACGGAGCAGGGCGTGACCAACGAGCTTTTTCCTGAGGAGCTTTTTGACCCTCCGGCCGGGTGCCTGCTTAATCCCGTGCCGGAGGACAGGAGAAGCGCATTTGCCCGCCGACCGGCGGATGGACACAGTAATGTAGGGCGGCTGGCGCAATTCCTCCGTTTTCTCGCGCCACCGAGCCCGGCGCCGGAGACACCTCCGGTGGCCCGCGGCAGGAAGTTGTTCTCCTCGACAGGCTGTTCCTATTGCCACACGCCGAGCCTGCGGGCAGGGCAGTCTTCCTACGCTGCGCTCAGTGAGAGAGAAGCGCCCCTTTACTCGGATCTCCTGCTCCATCACATGGGGTCGCAGCTTGCGGATGATATTCAGCAGGGCGCCGCAAGTTCAGACATGTTTCGAACGGCGCCATTGTGGGGACTTGGGCACAGAATTTTCCTGCTCCACGACGGACGGACGCGGGATTTGGTAGATGCGATTGAACAGCACGCCGATTTCCCCCGAAGCAATCCCCGCGGTAGGAACACGTCTCGTCCCTCAGAAGCGAACGGAGTTGTGAAGCGATTCCGAGCTTTATCGTCCGAGGAAAAGCAGAACCTCCTGGTGTTTCTCCGTTCGCTTTGACGTCCACACGGGCGGCCGATGTTCTACTTGCACCGTATCAGAACATCTCAACAGGAAGCCTCACACTCTCTGTCGTTCTAACGAAGAAAATTTCCTGAGTTTACGGAGAGTTGCGTTGGGCAACGGGGACTGATCCTAATTTTTTTCTTGCGCGCCTTCGCCGGCACGAGTAATATTGATCATTCGTTCCAATCCCGTCTGATTCTAGAGTGTTTCGTATTTTAACGGACTAATAGCGACTGGCGGCCGCTGAGCCGCAACTTGTTCCGGCTTGGGGAGGCAAGAGATGGGGGTTGGCGGTCGGCTGAGGGTGCTCCTTACATTTGGGTTGGCGGTGGTTGTCTGTCCGGTTCTTCAAGGACAGGCTGACTTCTCGCTGTCAGTATCCCCTTCCAGCCAGACGGTCTGGCAAGCAAAGAGCACAAACTACACTGTTACAGTTACGCCCCAAGGTGGGTTTGCGGGGGTAGTCAGCTTCTCAGCGTCCGGTTTGCCAACAGGAGCTACCGCCAGCTTCAACCCAGCGACAATAACTGGGTCGGGCTCGACGGCGATGACGATCGCAGCCAGTGGCGGCACGCCTACAGGAACATCCACAGTCACAATCACCGGCACAAGCGGCGCGCTCACGCGAACAACTTCCGCGTCGCTCACTGTGATTATTCCGCCGCCGCTTACATACACTTACGATGCGGCTGGCCGGCTCACTTCAGTAACCGATCAGTTGGGAGAATCCGCGATATACGCCTATGATAGCGTCGGGAACATGCTGTCGATTGTGCGGCAAGGCGCCACTCAACTTAGCATTCAGGGATTCTCACCGGCCAGTGGGCCCGTGGGCGCCGGCGTCACCATCCTCGGGTCCGGGTTTAGCTCGACTCCCATTCAGAACACCGTCAAATTCAATGGGGTTACTGCATCGGTATCCTCATCGAGCGCTACACAGATCGTCGCGAGCGTTCCGGCTGGGGCAACGACTGGCTTGATTTCCGTCACGAATTCGAACGGGACTGCAAACAGCGGCGCAGCCTTTATCGTAACGTCGACGCCATCCGCTCCAACGATCTCGTCCTTTACGCCCGCAATTTCGGCATCGGGCGTCGCGGTAACGATCACAGGGACCTCGTTCATGACTACTCCAAGTCTGAATACGGTGAAAATCGGTGGCGCCACGGCCGCAGTCAGTGCGGCAACCAGCACAAGCTTAATCGTTACTGTGCCAGCAACGTGCGGATCGGGCCCGATCACAGTCCAGACCCCATATGGGCAAACAGTGAGCACCCAGGATTTCTTTTTTGTACCGTTCCCATACCTGGCGTCGAATGCGGTCTGGGCAGCGAGGGCCGCATTCGGAATGAGCTACGCAGCGACGTTTGAAAATTCCGACCAAGCCGCACTGTTCCTCTTTGACGGAGTGCAGGGATCGAAAGCCAAGCTGTTGCTGAACAGCACAGTCACATATCACAAGGCCATCGTTTACAGCCCTGACCGCAGCATATTGGTGAACGAGACCAGTCTGGGAACGAGCGGTAATATCATTGAGACGCCGGTCTTCGGGTCCACTGGAACATACACGTTGCTGATCAAGGGTTACCGCGGAAAGGTCAACGTCGTCATCACTAATCCGCCGGCCGCCGGGGATTTTTCCTTGTGGAGCGCGAATGAGTTCTATCGCAACTATACACCGGGTCAGGCGTTCAAAGTTTACCTAAGCTCGGGATCGGGATTCACGCAGACGGTGAGCTTCAGCGCCACTGGTTTGCCTGCCGGCGCAACTGCGAACTTCAGTCCGGCATCCGGCAGTGGCAATGCAGTTTCGGTTTTGTCATTCACACTGTCCGGGGTCAGCGCGGGCAACTATCCGTTCACGATCAGCGGAACGGCGGGTGCGTTAGTGCGCTCGACCAGTGCCACACTCAGCGTCACTCCGCTCCCGTCGCCTTGGCTGAGCCAGGACCTGCCCACTGCGACCGTAACCGGGAGGGCCGAGTACGCCAGCGGTGAGTTTACACTGCTCGGAGCTGGGGGCGGCCTGAATCCCGATGAAGCCATGCGCTTTGCTTACCAGACGCTGACGGATGACGGAACGGTGATAGCCCGTGTGACTTTGGCGGAAAACTATGTCACGAGCATATACAACACTGCGGTTGCAGCGTATGCCGGCATAATGGTTCGCGAGTCGCTGTCGAGCAATGCCAAGGAAATGCATCTTCGGCTCAAGACTGGCACAGGGCTCCAGCTCCAGACGCGGACAGTTACCGGACAGGGCGCGGTAACAACGGCAGGAGCCGCGGCTGGAGCGCCCTATTGGCTGAAGATCACTCGTGAGGGGAACAACTTGAGCGCCTTCGGTTCCGGCGACGGCGTGACCTGGACGCAGGTGGGAGCGACAACAGCGATCACCATGACAAGCACGGTATATATCGGATTGACGGCATCCGGCGACGCGAACTCAGCGATTTCTAAAGTTGTCTTCGACAATGTTTCGTTATCAACTGGAACGGACTTCAATCTCACCGTAACTCCGGCAACACAGACCGTCCTGCCGTCCAACGGCACGCAGTACACCGTCTCGGTGTCGCCGCTCGCCGGGTTTACTGGTGCTGTTGACCTCAGTGTAACCGGCCTACCGGCAGGAGCTAGCGCTACGTTCACGCCGGCCACGATCATGACGTCGGGGGCTTCCACGCTTGCGGTAAGCACGATCGGCACCACGCCAGCAGGCTCGTATACGATCACTGTCACGGGCACGAGCACTGCGATTACGCGAAGCACTACCGTAACGCTGGTGATCGCCGCACCTGACTTGACTGTGACGGTGAGTCCCGCTTCCAGGAGCACGAACGTAAGCACGGTGGTTACCTACACAGTTTCGGTGACTTATCTGAACGGCTTGAGTGGTACAGCCGACTTGAGCATCACTGGCGTTCCGCCGCAATCCACGGCGAGTTTCAATCCGGCCTCATTCACGGGCACCGGCAATTCCACACTCACAGTGACCGTTGGCGCAAACACTCCGGCGAGAACCTGGAGCCTGATTATTATCGCGAGAAGCGGGAATATCACCAAGACGGTGACGGCGAACCTGACGATCAACCCGACTGATTTCACCGTGGCAGTTTCTCCGTCGTGGTTTACGGCTCCCGCAACCGGTGGCGCACCGAGCCGAACCGTAAGCGTAACCGCCGCCGGGGGCTTCGTTAAGACTGTCACTCTGAGTACGAGCGGATTGCCGGCATGGGCTACCTCCTCGTTCAACCCACCTACTATTGCCGGATCCGGATCGTCGGTTCTCACGATCACGGTGCCGAGCGGCATGAGCGCCGGCACTTATAACTTCACAGTTGTGGGAACGGCGATCGACAACGCCCTGGGGAACCCGGCGCGCTCAGCCAGCGGCGCGCTAGTGGTCTACACGAGCGGCGCGCTGCCGTCGGGCTGGTCGGACACAGACATCGGGCCGGTGGGGATTGCGGGTGCCGCAGGCTCCTCTGGCAGCACCTTCACAATCCAAGGTTCCGGAGCGGGCATCGGTGGAAGCGGCGTCACTTCAGATCAGTTCCATTTTGCGTATCAGAGCTTTTCCGGTGACGGGACACTGCAGGCTCGAATCGCGAGCACACAAAACCTGGTGCTCTATTCCAAGGCCGGGCTGATGCTGCGCGAGTCGCTGGCTGCCAACTCCACGTACGCCTATATTCCCATCGGTTATTCGGCCCCTCCCGCAGTCTGGCTCTATCGACGGACGACGACGGGCACGGGGGCCGTAAATACTGCCGGCCCCGCACTGCAGGCGCCGGCATGGCTGCGGCTGACCCGGCAGGGAAATAACTTCAGCGCCTATTATTCGAGCGACGGACTGAACTGGACGCAAGTCGGCTCGGCCGCCGCCATTACAATGGCGAGCGGCATTTATGCGGGTCTTGCGGCGACCTCGCAAGACAACAACACAATGACGAACGCGACGTTCGACAACGTGTTGCTGGTGGGTTCTTCGGCCACCCATTACCTGGTTCCAAGCCCAATGACCCGGACGATTGCACCTGGTGGCGGAACCGCCTACTTTACGGTTCACATCGGCGGTTTGAATGGGTTTTCGGGAACCGTGGACCTGAGCGTGAGCGGGCTTCCCGGCGGCGTTACGGCCACTTTCGCGACGAATCCGGCGAGCGATCAGTCCATTCTGAAACTGGTTGCGGATGGAACTGTGGCTGCGGGGACGTATCCCATAACAATCACCGGAACCAACGGCGGCACGGCGCGAACGACCGAGGTGCAGCTCATTGTGAGTCAAACCGCGGTGCCTAATTTGCCAAGCCCGTGGACTTTCCATGACGTCGGGAGCGTGGGCGCCACCGGCAGCACGTCCTTCGGCACATACTGGTCCAGCCAAGGGGCGGGCCAGATTTCGGGGACAAAGGATGCATTCCAGTATGCGTACCAGCAACTACAGGGTGACGCTACGATCGTGGCCAGGGTGCTGAACGTGCAGCTTGGAAGCCTGAACTCCAAGGTGGGGATCATGATTCGGGAGCATGCTCAGCCGTGGGCCCGTCATGTGCTGGTTGCCTTGAAAGGGAACTTCCGCCCCGCATTGAACTATCGCTCAACCGCGAATGGCGGAACGACGGAGGCTCTGCACCCATCCTATCCTCGCGCACCGTATTGGGTGAAGCTGGTGCGGGCGGGAAACGTCTTTACCGCGTACGGTTCGAGCGGGGGTGCGGCGTGGTCACAGATCGGGTCACCCGTAACGATCGCCATGCCCAGCACTGTCTACGCGGGCATTGCGGTAAGCGGAGAGCAGGACCCATTGGTGGCCACCGGAGTAGTGGATAGTTTTGCGATCGCCGGGGCCAGCCCAGATTTCTACCTGACGTCCGAAACGCGGCTTCCCATCCGGGTGGAGTCCGGCAGCGGCAACGCTTATACGGATTCTTTGAACCGGATCTGGAAAGCAGACTACGGTTACAACGCAGGTTTCGGGTTCAGTGTTTCCAACACGATCACCGGAACAACGAATTCGGCGCTCTATCAGAGTGAGCGATACAACACGACGAATCTGCAATACCAGTTCACAGTGCCCAATGGAACGTACACAGCCGTGGTGAAGTTTGCCGAACTGTACTTTACGGCTGCCGGACAGCGGAAATTCAACGTATCCATCAACGGGACGACGGTCCTGACCAACTTCGACGTTTTCGCAGAGGCAGGCACAAATTTTGCCGCCGTGGACCGGCAGTTCAGCGTGACCGTGACTGGAGGGCAGATTACGATTCTTTTCACGCCGGTCACCTCCAATCCGAAGGTCAACGCGATTGAGATCTTTTCGTCCTCCAATAACGCAGAGTATGGAGTCACAGTGAACGCGCTGAGCGGGTTTACGGGAACTGTGAACCTGGGTGCCAGCGGGTTACCTGTGGGGGCAACGGCGAGTTTTACACCCGGTTCGATCACCGGACAGGGCACGTCAACGCTCACGATATCGACATCCGGAGTCGCGGCCGGCAATTACCCGTTCACCATCACAGCGGTAAGCGGGAGCATCACGCGCACGACAACGGCGACGCTAACAGTGAATTGATGTGGGGATGCGGGGAAGAGCAATGAGCCGAAAGAGCCGAAACAACACTTTCAGAGTAGATCAGTTAGTCAGCATTGGCCTGGTGCTGTTGCTTTTTCAATGGGAGTTACCGAGGGCCCACTCCCAGCAGGTGCAGGGCGGGCCGTCCACAGCGGCTGGACGCTCAACCGGCGTAGCGCCCCAAATCGGGACCGTGATCGGCCAAAGCAACACCTTGCTGCCAGATGGGCGAACCCTGACTCTGGGAGGCGCGGCTGTGAGCGGGTTCCAAGCTGTGGCTCACATCAGAGAGGGAGGCCGGCTCTCGGCGCTACCCACAGGGATGAGGCATCCGCGAGCATGGCACACAGCGACTGTCCTCCCAAGCGGCGAACTGCTGATTCTCGGAGGGTACGGTCCGCGCGGGATGGTGGATGAGGCAGAGGCTTACGATGCTGCGCGGCAGACGTTCCGCGTTTTGGAGAACGGCCCGGAAGCGCGCGCTTATCATACCGTGACGGTTTTGACGGACGGACACCTGCTGATTGCGGGAGGTATTGGCAAAGACGGACAGATGTCAAACCGATTGGAGATTTACGATCCCTTCACGCAGAGGACTTGGCCGCTCGCAAGCCGATTGGCCGAAGCTCGCCGAGGACACACGGCCCGCCTGCTGGCAGATGGCAATGTACTGATCCTGGGCGGCGTGAACAGCACCGGCGCCGTGGCGCGCGACGAGGTGTACCAGACCTCCGACCAAACGGTGTCGACGGCGGATGGCATTCCGGCGCCCGCCGAGCTCAGGCTGGAAGGGTCTCTTCCGGAAAGCGGCTCACAGAACGTTGTGCTGGAAGGCTGGGTTGGTCTGCGGTTTTCGAGGCCGGTGGATGTAACGAGCGCGAACCCGGCGACCATTACGCTGCGCAACGGCGGTCCGGTGGCAGCGCGAGTAGTTGCCGTGGAAGGCGGCATGTTGGCCTTTCTGACACCTTTGGACGAGTTGGCGGCAGGTATCCAGTACTTTGTAACGCTATCAGGCGTGAGGGACACAAACGGTCTGCCGCTTGAACCTGTTGAGGTCAGCTTCACAACGGCGGCGCAGGCTCGACCGGGCCAGCCTCCACTGCCGCAACCCCGAGTTCCGGCCAAGGAGGATCCCCCTCCGCCGCC
>JACQZR010000041.1 GCA_016213775.1 Acidobacteriota bacterium | reverse complement strand
GTTGCCTCCGTTCAGGAGTTGAAGGACCGAATCCTCGCCGGAGTCGCGGAAATCAACGCTCAGCCAGTCGTCCATCGCTGGAAGGCCTTTGATGCTCTTAATGAAGATGCGGATATATTTTAGTGAAACGGTGTACTAGATGCTCAATCGGGGCTATGCCTACACCGCTATCATCGGCAGCAAATCCCATGGGCAAACCCTGCTCTGCCACTTGGCAAGCCTCTACCCCCACTCAACCCAACAAGTCTGGCAACAAAAGCTGCACAATGGCGAAGTCACCCTCGACGGCGTCACCGCCACTGGAAGCGAATCGGTCACTTTGGGCCAAACCCTTGTCTGGAACCGTCCACCCTGGACGGAGCCAGACTCCCCTCAGCGCTTCGAAGTTCTGTTTGAAGGCCCCCACCTGTTGGGCGTCAACAAACCCCGCGGGCTACCCACCCTCCCTGGCGGCGGCTTCCTGGAAAACACCCTTCTACGCCTGGTGCAGAAGCAGAGCCCCAACGCAAACCCTGTCCACCGATTGGGCCGAGCCACCACCGGCATCGTCCTTTTCGCCAAAACACCGCAGGCGGCCGCTAGTCTATTCGCAAAACTGGAACACACCCCGAATTCAAAAATCTACCGGGCGCTGGCTCAACACAGTGCACAGCACGACGACTACGAAATCCTCACGCCTATCGGCCTCGTACCGCACCCGCTCATCGGTTCCGTGTGGGCCGCCAACCCAACTGGCAAACCGTCAAGGTCATTGGCAAAGGTGATCTCACGCACCACCAGCACCACAACCTTTGAGGTGAGCCTCAGTTCGGGCCGCCCTCATCAAATTAGAATCCATCTATCATCCATCGGCCATCCCCTGGTAGGCGATCCTCTGTACGGCTTAAGCGGCCAGCCTCTTGAAAACCTCCCCGGACTCCCCGGCGATGGGGGGTATTTCCTGCACGCCCGATTTCTGAGATTCCGCCACCCGATCACCGGAGAACAGATCAATCTTGAGGCAGACTTGCCGTCCGAATTCTCACTGCATCAGTAGGTTTCGCGGGGAACGCAATCTTGGTGGCCATTGAAGCATGCGATCCCGCCTGCGCGAACATCCGCGCCACCCAGCATGTTGATCGAGCCTACCGACAGGCTGTACGTTTTTCGAAGGTCCCCCACAAACCCCGGCCGCCGTTTCTGCGATATCGTCAGACCTCCGGCACGGCCAGTTTTCAGCCGCCCGACCACAATCGCGTTCCTCTCACCCTCGGGGCGAGCGACCGGATCGTTCTGTTGCCAGCCGCCCCCGAGGGCCTTGTACAGCGTGACAAGGTCGATGGGGACCGCAGCCCGGCTCTGGACGAGTGAATCTCCGGATCCGAAGGCGCGGATGACGATGAAGGCAGGTTGGCGTTCGATGGAGTATTGTTTAGATGTTGAGGGAACTCGACTCGTGAAACAAGTGAGGTGCTGGGATGCTTCTCTTGGTTTTCTTTGGGATTTGGGTGTCAGAGGCAGTGGCACAGTCGTTGAACCGGGCGCCCTGCTGGATTGAGGATGCTTCTGCTGCCGGCGAGCAGGTGTGGTTGTTGTGTGATCAGCAGCGCGCCTACGTCAGTAGCGACGCTGGGGCAACGTGGCGGGAGTCGAAGCTGCCGTCAATGGAGCGGCTGCGGACTGTTGAGGCGGTGGCGGAGAATCGCGCATTTGTGGGGGGCGATCAAGGGACGCTGCTTCTTACCAGCGATGGAGGTGCGCAGTGGAGTGCAGTTGCGATTCCCGCCAAACAGAATCTGCGCGACGTGCATTTTGTTGGGGACCTCGGCTGGATTGTTGGTGCGGGCGGAACCGTGTTGCATTCCACCGATGGCGGCGCGACATGGAAGACACAGGCTTCGGGGACGTCGCAGTCGCTTGAGGCGGTGTACTTTGCCGATGCACGGAACGGATGGGTGGCTGGGTGGAACGGCACGATGCTGCGCACGGTGAATGGCGGTGCGAAGTGGGAGGTCGTCCAGTCGCCCCTGCTGTTGTGGTCGTTGAATTCGGTCTATTTCCGCGATCCTCAGAACGGCTGGGCGTTGGGGATTCTGGGTCAGGTGCTGCGAACGAATGACGGCGGACTCACGTGGAAGGCGCAGGAAGCTCCGGCACGGAATTCCTTCACTTCGGTGATTTTCGATGGGGCGGGCCGTGGTTGGATCGCGAGCGAGAACACGCTGCTGTTGAGCGAAGATGGAGGCGAGACATGGAAGCCACAGCCTCTGGAAGGTTGGGCGTTCGCGGAACGAATGCTCGTGGTGAAGGACTCAATTTGGGTGGTCGGGCCATTCGGCGCGCTCAAGCGCGATGAGGCTGGCAACGCGTGGAAGGACCTGAAAACGTTGAAAGCCTCACGATGACAAGGTGGACTCGCCTTTGGGCAGGTCAACACAGGCGATGATGGTTGCGGCGTCGCGCGTCCAGGCGCCGCTTTTCAGGGCGAGCGGGCTGGAGACTTCCGTTAGCGGTGTCGAATTGAACTTCGGTGGGGCGGCGGACTGGCCGCGGAAGCGGACTGTGAATTGGGGACAGGCAAAGGGTGCGGTGAACCGGGTGACGCCGGGGGCGTTGTCGATGCGAGTGAGCTCGCGGGCAGCCCAGTAGCGGGAAATTTCGCTGAGCTTCATCCAGATGAGGTTGTCGTATCCGGATCGCAGCCGCTGGACCACTTGCTGGAAGACTCGGAAGCCGGTCTCCTGGCCGTTGCAGTAGAAGCCGGGCCAGTGACCATATATAACCGCGGGCTCGCCTCTGCGGATCACCTCGGGCAGGCGACCGCCCTTGGAATCTGCTGTGATCATCTTGTCGAGTGAGCAGGGTTCGAGGCCATCCCAGCCGCCGAACCAATCCGACGTGCAGGCGATGATGGAAACCACGCACTGAGGGGAAGAAGATTCGAGGCCGGAAGCGTATTCGACGCGGGGAGCCACACTGCGGCCGTCCGTGATGGCGTGACGAAAGTAGTGCGGCGTTTCGGTTTTAAACACGTCGCGACAGGACTGGAGTGTTGCCTGTGCCAGGGCAGGGAGCACGCGTCCAGCAAAGCCGCCCGGCGTGGTGATTCCTTCACACGGCAGCTCCACATTGCGCAGGATGCGCAGAGCGTAGGACATGTACTCGGCGAGCTGATCGGCGGACTTGCCGTCGGTCCAGCGGAAGTTCTCCATGTACTGGTCGGTGCGGTCCGGGTAAGGACGGCCGGTCTTGGTGTCGATGACCCAGGTGTGGGAGATCATTTCCGGGTGGATGTCCCAATCGGGAAGCATCAGTGTTCTGACAAGGCGCAGGCTGTCGTCAAGCTCACGTTTGGACCAGCCTGGGATGTCGCGGTCCAGCCAGCCCGTGCATGCGGGATAGGGGACGATGCTGTACTTGCCTTTGACGCCGTGCTCGTGGCACCACTCCCCGAAGCGGCGAACAAAGGAGTCGGGGATTTCGCGGGGGAGCGCGCGCCAGTTCTGCTTATAGCGATCAGGGAACACTTCGGCGAAGTGTGGAATGCCAAAGTGAGCGAGGTTCACCAGGCAAGTGGAATCGTCGATCATGAGCGCAACGGGAACGCGGTTGGCGGGATTCAGGACCTTGACGGTTTCGGATTGACGCGGGCGCTGGCCACCGATTTGCGCCGCAAGGGAAGTGGCCAAGCCGCCGAAAGCGGCTATCGAGAACTGTCGCCGGGATTGAGGGGTCATTGATACTCCCATACTTTTAGCGCTTCACCGAGCGAGGCTGCCTGGCGAATGGGATTGCCTTTTCCATGGAGTTGATAAATGGCGCGCGTGTAGCGGAAGGCTTCCGGCAAAGGCGTGAGGGAGACGATTTCGCGCGGGGCCATCATGGCGGCGACCTCCGGAATGTCGGTAATGCGGAGAACGTTGAGGAGCGCGGGCCCCTGCCAGTGGGAAGAGGGAGGATCGTCGAGGATTACCCGGCTGATTCGCTTATCGAATGCGGCGGCATGGAGAGCGAGCACACCCATCTCCTTGCGCCCGTAAACGGAGATGGAAGCGAGGTCGAACTTCTCTTCGTCCACCAGGAAATCGACAGACCGAAGGATATCCCAAAGTTGGAGCGATTCGAGGGTGCCGCCGAGCAGGGGAACGGTCATCTTGGTGATGGCGGTGCGGTTGACGTCCATGGGGTAATCGACGGCGCGCGGATTGAGGACGAGCACGACATGGTTGGAGAAGGCGGAAAGCAGACGGTCGAAATCGACCGAAAAGACGATGTCGTCTTTGCCTTTGACGAAGATCAAAGCGGGATGGCGCGTCTTGCCGTTACGCGGGATGAACAACTGGCCGTGGACGCGGAGGCTCTCCTCGGTGTTGAATTCCACGTTGAACGAGTCGGCGTACCTTTCGGTCCACATACTGTATTTGCTCTTCCACGTATCAAAGGGGACGCGCGCTTTGGGGAAGGTACGGTAGACCTTGTCGCGAAGGGCCGCGGTCAATTCGTCGCGGCGCTTGTTCCAGGCCGCGAGGGACGAGTACTGTTTGGGCTGATAGGCAGGGATGAAGGTGCGATGGACGCCTTCGTTGATGGCATCGGGCGGATAACGATCGAGGACCGTGAGCTGCGACTCGTCCTCACGCTGGATACCGCTTTCATCGAACGGCGTGAGGTCATTGCGCAGCCAGCGGTTGAGCCATTCATTGGAGGCTTTGCGATAGGCAGGCGTGTCGGAATGGCCCGTGGGTTCGGCGAACTCGGATAGCTTCCCGGCGGCGCCGTACCACTCATAGACGGGGCGAAGGCATTGGGTCACCGGCTCGTAGCCGGAGGGAGGGAAGGTGCCGTCCTTTGATGCGTTGATGATCTTCAAGGGGCGTGGGGCGATGAGTGCGCCCACAAGCGGGAGGTCAATCTGGTAGGTGTTCCAGAAATAGATGCAGTCGCAGTTCTCGCGAACCACATCGTTGGCGACGTGCGGGCCGACACTCCAGGTGCCGTGAACCGGTGCGGCCACCTGGAAGCGATCGTCGGCCGCGGCGGTGAACCAGGTGACTGCGCCTCCGCCGGATCGTCCGGTGATGCCGGCACGAGCGGAGTCGATTTCGGGGCGCGTTTCCAGGTAATCCAAAGCGCGAATGGCATTCCAGGTTTCCACACCGGCGGGTGTGTAGCCGAGGGAGAGCCAGTGCCACATGGAGAGATCGTGAACGCCATGGTGGATGCCGGGGATTTCCCCGAACTCGATGGTATCGAGTACGAAGGCGGCGAAGCCATTCCTGGCGAACCAGATGCCATGGTGCTGGTAGTGGGCCTTGGCGCCGGCGGGACCAGGCGAGTGGCCGGTGACGTAGACGATGGCGGGGTGACGGGCGGATGCGCTTGCGGCGGCCGGCAGGTAGAGGTTGGCGGTGACGTATAATTTGGGACTGCTCTCGAACACGATCTTCTCGACGCGATAGCCCTGGCGTTGAAAGGATCCGGTGATGCGGGCGTTGAGCGGAGTGCGCGCGGGCATGGGATGGAGCCCGAGCATGTCGAGGAATTGGCGGCGCACCTCGGGACGCCGCCGCTTCCAGTCGTCGAGATTAGCGATGCCGCGGAACTGATCGCGAGTGATGGTTTCGCCCCGCAGAGCCAGATTCTTCCTGAAGAGCTCATATCGCTCGGTGGGTGTGTGCCTACGGGTGTTGGGGGCCTGGGCCCACACCGTGGTGGCGAGAAGGAGAACAAACAGCAGGCGCATAGGGTTCACGCAAAAGTCTGAAAGAAGCGCCGAGATGAGTCTCGGCGCGGGCCGGGCTGAAGCCCGGCGTTGGCTGGCCTGGAAAGGCCAGCCGCGGCCAGGATTGGCCGCCCCACAAGACGGCGAATGTACAAACTCCAGAGCGCCGAGATGAGTCTCGGCGCGGCAGACTGAGAGTCTGCGCCACGTGTCGAATTCTTGCGCCGACCCATAGTGCAGTAGAGTCGCAAATCAGAACTCGAACCGCAGACCGAACAGCATCGAGCGGCCCGCGCCGGCGGTGGTGACGAGACCGAAAGTGCCGCCTTGGATGTTAGTGCCGGGGGCGCTGAAGTTGGCGCGGTTGAAGGCGTTGAACATCTCCCAGCGGAACTGCATCACGGCGCGTTCGGCTGCGAATTTCCAGTTCTTGTGGATGCCGGCGTTCCAGACCATCGAACCAGGGCCGGTGAGGATGAAGCGCCCGGAGTTACCGTAGAAGCCACGCCCGGTAACGGGAAGAACGAACGCCGAACTGTCGAGGATGGGCCGGCGGTTGCGAATCAAGTCGCGCATGTCAGCGGAATCGAGATTACCGTTGCCCACACGGTCGGGGCGTCCGGAGAACTGATTGGTGAACGCCGGGTCGGCGTTGGAGTAACCCGGGCTGAGACGCGGACCGGTGACCATGGTGGTGATGCCGGCGAGCTGCCAGCCGCCGATGAAGAAGTCGAGAGGCCGGGGCATGTTGTTGAGTGCCCGCAGACCGCGCCCCACAGGAATGTCGAAGACGTAGCTGAAGCGAAGTTGCTGGCGGCGGATGGCCGGATCGTCGGCGCGCTCGAGGAAGCGCGCATACTGATTCTGCTGGATGCCCGCGGTGTAGCCGTTGAGTCCGCCGTCGGTGAGGGCTTTGGCGAATGTGTAGTTGACGTTGAACCAGAGGCCTTTCGACATGCGGCGGTCAGCCTGAATGGTGAACCCGTGATAGGTAGCGGAGACGCCGCTTTGGACGAGGGCGGCAGTGTTGAAACGTGGAAAGGGACGGCGGGCGGCGCTGAAGGGGGTGGTGCTGGGGCGGAGGAGGTTCAGATCTTCGCCGTAGGGAACATTCAATGAGCGCGTTCCGACGTAGCCGATGTCCACTGCCATTCCGAGAATCTGACGCCCTACTGACAGGTTCCACTGATGCGTGCGCTCGACGGGGAAGCGCGAGTTGACGCCACTGATCGTTTGTACGCCGGCGAAGGACGAAGTGGTCCGGAACGGATTGGGAAACTGAATCGCCGGCACGTTCGCGTTTTCGAGGATGAATCCCTCACTGGACTGCCAGGGGCCTCCGGTCTGGTTGAGACCGAGCAAGCCGGGCCAGAACTGAGCGTACAGACCGTACCCGGCGCGAAGAACGGTGGTGGCATTGCCGAACGGGCGGTAGGCCAAGCCGAGACGCGGGCTGAAATTGTTTCCGTCGTTGAACATCATGCTGCGCTCGGGGAGGCCGGCGGCCGCGGCCGTGCGGATGGGAAGCGAGGCGGCAACTGCCGGAACCAAGTCTTTGGGAATGGAGGACCCGGCGGTGATCATGCTGCCGGTGGAAGGCTCGAAGGTGAACATGCGGTCGAACTTCTCCACCCACGGGAGCTGGTATTCGTAACGGAGTCCGAAGTTGAGAGTGATGCGCGGATGAAGTTTGAAGTCATCCTGCAAGTAGAAACCCGTGTACGTGCTCCGCGGATAGGCGTTGGGACGTGCGATGCCGCGCGTTGCACCAGACGGCCAGCCGAGCAGGAAGTTGGCGTAGCTAAGTCCGGTGAGGCGGTCGTCAAACGAGTACGCGCCGCGAATCGACAGCGGCTTGTTCTGATTGTTCACCTGGAGGCGGCGGATGTCGGCGCCGAACTTCATGGCGTGGCGTCCGCGGTACCAGGAGACGTTGTCGATGATCTGATAGGTGTTCTGCGCGGTATAGGCTTGATTGCGCGTGGTGCTGGCGGCGAATCCGATCGCTCCGCCGAAGGTGAATTGGGGCATGCCCCCGATGGCTGGATCCTTGTCGGGATTGTCGATGCCTTGCAGACCGAGCTGCGAGAGCACGTCAGCGCCGAAATTGAAATCCTTGGACTCGCTGTAGGTGCGATTGAAGCCGAGTTTGAGTTCGTTCACCAGAGTAGGCCGGAAGGTGTGTGTATCGGAAACGACGACGCTGCGTCCAGGGATATTGCTGATAATGCTCCCCGGGCCCCAGTAGTCTTTGAGGGGGCCGCGCACGGTGTCGCCGTTAGTGTGAGTCAAGCCGACACGGGTGAACAACACGTTCTTCTCACTGATCTTCTGGTCGACGCGGAAGGAGGAGACGTTGGAATCGAAGGCGTGGCCTGGGTCGGCGTAGTAGTTTTGCGTCATCCCGAAGGTGCCCTGGCCGACGAGGTTGGGATCCGGATAGATCAGGTCCTGCAGCTTCTGGGAACTGGAGTTGATGCGGCTGGCGGGCAGGGTGTTGTTGGGGAACGGCGTGCGGTTATTGAGGGGGTCCACTATCGGGATGAGCGCGCCGAGGGCAGAGAAGTTACCCTGCCGCATGGCGGGCGTGGGAACGCTGAGGAACGACCGGGAAGCTTCGCGATAGCGCGCACCGCTGTAGGAAGCGAAGAAGAACGTCTTGTTGCGGCCGTCGTAGACCTTTGGTATGTAGACCGGACCGCCGCCGAGCAGCGCGAACATATTGTGGTTGATGAACGCGACGGGGACGCGGTCGGCCCAACTGCGCGAGGAGAAACTGCTGTTGAAGTTGCCCCAGTAGAAGCTGGCATGCGGCGAGTTGGTTCCCGATTTGCTGACTGCGGCGAACTGGGCCACCTGCGCATACTCCGCCGAGGTGTTGGCGGTGAGGATCTTGATTTCCTGGAAGGTTTCGAGGTCCCCGGAGAAGCCGTTGGCTGTGTTGCGGCTGCTGATCATGTCGTTGACGGAAATGCCGTCGGCGGTGAAGTTGTTGGCGGTGTCGCGAGCGCCGTTGACTTCAAAACCGCTGGTGCTCTGGATGCCGGCGGTGACGTTGGTGACATTGGCCCAGCCGCGGCCGAAGATGCTAAGTGGAAGCTGGGCGAAGTCGCGGGAGGTTTTCAAGTTGGAGAGGGTAACGGTTTCGGTCTCCAACTGAGAGGTGCCGCCCTCCACCGTGAGCGTGGTGGCTACGTCGCCGATCTCCAGGCGGACGTCGATGCGTTTGATTTGCGCGCTCGCCAAGTCGATACGGGTTTGGCTGAAGGTCTTGAAACCGGTGATGGCGACATTCACCTGATAGAAACCGGCCTCGAGTGCGGACACGCGGTAGCCGCCGCTCTCGTCAGTCTTGATGGTGCGGGTGAAGTTGGTTCCCTCGTTCTTGACGGTAACGGTTGCACCGGGAACTAGTGCTCCAGCGGAGTCAGAGACGACCCCGAGAATGCTGCCCTGTGTGGACTGTGCAATGAGGCTTGGGAGCCACAGGAAGGTGAATGCGGCGATCAGGAATGCCGCGGAAGTGCGCCGGATCTCCATTGTAAGGGTCCTCCCACAAAGTGATGTGTAGACGTTGAAGCTACCGAGCAGAGGCTCGGAGAACAGTTAGTACAGTTAGTGTATATATCGGGAACACGGTTGTCAATGGGATTGGCGCGGGCAGCAGTGGAGGAAATGTGAAATCAGTGGGAGCGCCGCGAATGGGCGGTCTTCCGGGGAGTGGATTTGGCGGCGGGGGGTGCGTACTCAGTGAAGAAATCGGAAAGGACGAGAGCCAGTGCGCCCTTCAGGGCGGAGTCATTTCCATGGATGGAGGGAATGATGCGGAGGTGGCTCAGGTGCTGTTGGGCCGTGCGGGCGCGCATAGTCTCCCAAACCCAGTCCTTCATCAGATCCCATGCCGAGGCGAGGTAGTCGCCGACGACGATGGCCTCGGGATCGAAAGCGGCATTGAGGTTCAAGAAGCCCATCCCCAGGTAGGTGGCGATTTCCCGCAGCACGTCGAGGGCGAGTGGGGAACCGTTACGGGCGAGTCGAATGATTTCGTCCACGTCCGTACCCGCGGGATCCGATTGTGGTTGGTGCGCGGCTCTTCGCTTTTCGCAATACAGCCGTTCGAGGGACCTTTGTGCGGCATACTCCTCCCAGCAGCCGATGCCGCCACAGACACAGCGCCGCCCGTCCGGATAGAGGCTGGTGTGGCCGAATTCGGAAGCGGCGCCGAAAGCGCCGTGCAGGAGGCGTCCATCGCTGATGACGCCAGTGCCAAGTCCCGGGCGCAAGGCAACGAACACAAAATTGTCGAGCTGCTTTGCACCCGGCGGGCAGAACCATCTCTCTGCTAGGGCGCGCGATTTGGCGTCGTTTTCAAAATAGAAGGGTTCGGCTGAGCCATGTGAAAGGATGCTTCCAGCGTCGACATCGAGCCAGCCGAGATTCTCCGCGGCGACGACGTGGCCGGCGGTGCGGTCGATGGTGCCGGCAAGGCTCACGCCAACTCCTAACAGCCGTCCGGATGCGAGTGTGGCGACAAGACCGCGAATGGTTTCGCGGACACGTACAAGAAAGATGTGGTGGTCGGGGTGCCAGGGAACGGTGCGTTGTTTGAGGATGACGCCGTTGACGTCGGCGATGGCGACGCGAGCTTCTGAACGTGCGATCTCGACGCCGGCAGCAAGGAGCGAACCAGGCTGAAGACGCAGCAACAAGGGCCGTCTGCCAACCTGTGCCGGGCCGGCGCTGCGAGATTCGCTGAGCAACCCCTGCTTGATCATGCGGTTCACGACGAAGGTGACCGAACTGGCGGAGAATCCGGTGATCCTGACGATGTCGGCGCGCGAAACAGGGTGCTGCCGGATGATGTTCAGGAGGAGGCGCTGGTTAGCCTCGCGCAAGTCCGATTTCCGCATGGCATTCCGGTTGGTTAGAGTCATTTGTTGACACGCAGGCGTATTCATTATACTTTTATTGCAGTGACTGGAGAAAGTATGTTTCGAAGAAATTTTCTTGTCGCGGCGGGAAGCGCTGGAGTGAGCGCGCAAACCAATCGGATCCGTCTTGGAATCATTGGCGCGGGTGGCCGGGGGAGGTATCTGACTTCTCAGTTCAAGGAACACGGTGCGATGGTTACGGCTGTTTGCGACGTCTATGAGCCGAATCTGCAACGAGGATTGCGGCTCGCTTCGGCTGGGGCAAGCGGGCATGTCGACTACCGGCGCCTTTTGGAAGACAAGTCGATTGACGCGGTAGTGATTGCTACGCCGGACCATTTGCACGCGAGCATGCTCATCGCTGCGGTGGAAGCGGGTAAGGACGTGTACATAGAGAAGCCGCTGGCACGCACCATTGAAGAGGGTTTCCGTATGGTGGAGGCGGTGCGGCGGACGAAACGGATCGTGCAGTTGGGAACGCAACGCCGCAGCTACGAGCTCTACCAGGAGGCCAAGCGATTGATCGACACCGGCGCGATCGGGAACGTGCGGCTGGTGACGGCTCATTGGCTCAATCGTTGGGAGACGCTGCAGAATACGCCGCTGCAGGGCAAGCTGGATTGGGACTTGTTTCTAGGGCCCGCGCCCAAGCGGCCAGTGGATGCGGTTCGCTACTTCAACTGGCTGCAGTTCTACGATTACTCCGGCGGACTTCTGATCGGGCAGGCTGCGCACATCGTGGACGGGATCCACTGGATGATGAACTCCACCTATCCGCTGGCAGTGACATGCGGGGCTGGCCGAGCCAACCTCGCGGGCGGTGAGATACCGGAGACAAGTAGCATGATCGTGGAGTATCCCGAGAACTACCTGCTTGTTTTCACCTTGGGATACCAGGCGATGCGGTACAACCAGTTCAATGACCAGATGCAACAGTTCCATGGGTCGAAGGCGCGGTTTGATCTGGGGCGGGAATCGTGGGCGGTGTATCCGCAAAGTACGGCGGTGGACATGAAGCCCAGCCGGGAGCGGCGCGCACCGGGAACGTTCGAATCGGCCAGCCGCGCCCATGTGGTGAGTTTTCTGGAGTGCGTGCGGACGCGGCGGGAGCCGGTGGCTACGGTGGAGATGGGGCAATCGACCAATGTTGTTTTGGGAATGGCAGTGTCGTCGCTGCGTAGTGGCCGGCGTGTCACTTGGGATGCGGCTGCGAGGCAGATGAGATAATGAGCGCGTGAGCGTGGAATGGCCCATTTCGTGGCCTGCCGCATGGCGGGCGTCCAAGTCTCCCGTCGAGATGGCGGGATTCTCGAGGTATGAGAGCGGCAGGCTGCCGCCGGGCGTGATTGTGGTGAAGGGGGATTGGGCCGGTGTTGCGCGGCAGACTGGTGGCGGATCCGCGGGGCCGACGGGCGCGCCTTGGGTGGACTCCAATGGTTGGCGGATCCGGTTGGCGCGGATGCAGAATCCCGGAAGGACGGTGTGGGTGGAATGCGAGGCCGCAAAAGACAACGATGTGATTCGGCCGGAGCAATACCTGTTGGGAGTGGCGGATGCGGCGGCCCATAGCGGTCGTTGGGTGGTGACGCTGGATAGCGCTTTTCAGAAGGGACTGGACGGGAGGGCTGCTCTCGCTACCACTGCGTGGGAGCGGTTGCGAGGCGCGGTGAAGTTCTTTGGCCAGCGAGAGGATCGGGAGACTCTGCCGGCGCGAGCGGCGCTGGCGGTGGTGTCGGATTTCGCGGGAGACAACGAGTTTCTCAGCCACGAGATTCTGAATCTGGCGGCACGGCAGCAACTGCCTTATTTACTCGTGGACAAGAGCAAGTTCACCCGATTGCCCGATGGTTTGAAGGCCGTGGTCTATGCCGATGCGCAGGCTCCTTCCACCGTCTTGCGGGCCGCGCTGGCGGCGTTTGTGAAGGGCGGCGGATTGTTGATCACCGGTGCGGCATGGGGGAAGGCGGAAGGCACGGCCTTGCCGGACAGCCCGACGGTACGGTACACGGTGTACACGGTGGGTCAGGGGCGGATTGCGATACCCACTGATAGCAAGATGGATGATCCCTATCTGGTGGCCGCCGATGCGCAGATGCTGCTGGGGCACCGTCACGATGTGATGCGGTTGTGGAATGGCGGGATTTTGGGGGCATACCCGACGGGGGATGCGAAGCGCACAGTGGTCCACTTGATTAATTACTCGGGACGGGTGGGCGGCGATCCTGTGTCGCTGTGGATCGCGGGGGCGTTTCAGAATGCGACGCTGTTCAGTTTTGAGTTTGCCGAGCCGAAGAAGTTGGCGCTGACACGGCAGCGTGGTGGAGTGGAGATTCACCTGCCGCCACTAGCTGTTTACGGCGCGGTGGAAGTGAGATAACGGCATCGGGAGGGCATATGAATTTGACACGAAGAGCGATGTTGGCCGTGGCTGGCGCGGCGCTGATTCCCGGGCGCGCTGTTGCGGCTCCAGGCTCGCGCGTGGCAGTGGCGCAATGTCCTGATTACGGCCGGTCGCTGATGCCGGCGTTGTCGCGCATGTTCGATCAACTGGGCGGGTTGGAGAAACTGGTCAGGGGCAAGACGGTGGCGATGAAAGTGAATCTCACCGGCAGCCCGACGTACCGGTTGGGCTACGTTGCGCTCGAGTCGACGCACTACACACATCCGGCGGTGATCGGGGTGACAGCGCACCTGATGGGGCGTGCTGGGGCACGGCGGATTCGCATCCTGGAAAGCCCGTGGTCGACGGCAGGCCCGATAGAGGAGTACGTCCTGCAAGCCAATTGGGAGCCTGATGAGATATTGAAGGCTGCGCCGAAGGTAGAGTTCGTGAATACCAATTGGGGCGGACCGAAGATGAAGTATTCGCGCTTCATGACGCCGAATGGCGGGCACATCTATCCTGGCTTCGATCTCCATCCGGCATATGAAGAGTGCGACGTGTTCGTGTCGGTGGCGAAGATGAAGGACCACGTCACGGCGGGCATTACGCTGTCGATGAAGAATTGCTTCGGTATTACGCCATGCACGATTTATGGCGCGGGCGCGGGTGCCGATGCCCCGAGTCTCACGCCAACCGGCGGACGCGGGATGTTCCATGATGGGCTACGGCAACCGTCGAAATCGTCGCCGCAGGAGCGAAGCCACAACGTTCCGAAGGACGGCGGCTCGCGTGTGCCGCGCATTGTCGCCGATATCGTGGCTGCGCGGCCGATTCATCTGGCGATTGTGGAAGCGGTGGAAACGATGGCCGGCGGTGAGGGTCCCTGGACCGGGCCAGGGTTGCGAGTGGTGAGTCCGAAGGTGCTGGTGGCGGGGCTGAATCCGGTTGCCACCGATGCCGTGTGCATGCGGCTGATGAACTACGATCCGATGGCACAGCGGGGCACTGCGCCGTTTGAGACGTGCGACAACACGCTGGCGCTGGCCGAGCAGCATGGAGTAGGGACGCGGGATCCGAATCAGATCGAGGTGGTGGGTGCGACCATCGAGCAGGCCAAGTTCAACTTTGCGGCGTTGCGTGAGGAGAAGAAGAAGCTGATCGGGCGGCGCCGGCGGGGGTGAGTGAATCCGACTCCGTACCGCGGTCATCCGTGTTGGATGGATCGACGGATTCGGATGTTCCGTTCGTCGTCGACGATGAGGCTACCAATCAGAGCTTCCTCGCTGATGCTATGAATCACCCTGCTGAGTGCCTCTTCGGCTTTCTCGGTGGTTGTCGGCCAGACGCGCAACCGAATGACTCCGCGGTGCGACATCCGCAACGTGTCTCACGAGCCACTCCGGACGTAGTGCCCTTATGTGGCCGCAAACTGCGCGTGGGACATTCTGGTCGAGGAGGATTCGAAGGTTCAATGAATGAAGACCTGATCTTCGTCCACAACCTTGGCCGCATATTCCAACGCGGCGGCGACATCTTCGGAGGTGAGTTCCAGATAGTTCTCCAAAATTCTGGCGGTAGCGTATCCTCCGGCGACCATGCCGAGAATATTCCGTACCATGATCCGTGTGCCGCGAATCACGGGCTTTCCGCTGCAAATCGCCGGATTGATCTCAATTCGCTCCATGACTAAACAGGTTAACCCATTGCCGCTGGCAACTGCGTGGCGGTAGCGCTCAATAGACGATCTTGATGCCGACCCAGGTGTTGAAGCCGGGGGCATCAATGCCGGAGCCGTGGTAGCGGTAGTTACGGTCGAGGATGTTTTCGATGGCTGCTGCGATCTGAAAGCGTTCTCCTAATGGGATTCCGGTGCGCAGTCCGAGGACTGTCCAACCGGCGTTGGAGAGATACAGCGGCACGCGCGAGTTGTCGTCCGTCACACGCACACCGTTGATGGTGGCACCGATGGGGAGGACGCGGTTCTGAATCTGGAGTAGGGTCTCGCCGGTGGGACGAAACGACCGCGTCACGGGATCGGTGAGGGCGGCGACGCGAGAGCCTGCGAAGAAACTGGCGATGTCGGCGCGCCGGAATGAGGCGCCGATGCGTTCGTCGTCGCGGTCGCCACCGCTGAGGCGCGATTGTTCCGCGGAGGCGGTCACGGACAACTCGATCCACGGTTTGCGCCCGGCCGGTGAATAGCGAAGACGCATTGTGCCAATGGCGGGCGGAAGACGGCGGATGTTGCGATTTGGGAAGAGATCGCGACCCAGGATATAGCTGTAATTGGCTTCGAGCGCGAGGTGGCGGAGAACCTGCGCGCGGCCGAGCGTTTCCACACCGTAGTAGCGCGACTGGCCGTCGTTGACAAAGGCTTTCACGGCGCGGGGATCGATGGCGGTGGCCACGGTGACGACGCCCTGCTGTCGCTGCGCAGCGGTTTGAGCGATGGGTGTTACTGACAATCCGGCGAGCGAAGCGGGCACGCCGTTGACGGGAAAGAGAACGGTGCGGCGAACGATCGGGTCGTACAGCTCCGCGTCGAACAACTGCGCTCGGGCATAGAAACGGCGAGTCCGCACGCGCGTGCCGAACTCGTAATTCATGAGCGATTCCGCGGAGAGGCGGGACAGCGCCCTTCCTTTGGACAACGCCGATTCGCCGGCGTCGGTGGAAAGCAGAGCTCCAGCGGAGATGGTTTCCGCGGCGGGGATTTCGTAGCCGAGATCGTTGAGGCCGAGTGCGCCCAGGTCGTTGAGGTTTGGCGCGCGGAATCCGCGACTGATTACCCCATGAATGCCAAACGCACCGGTGATCTGCCAGGAGACGCTGGATTGGAATGTCACGTCGCGGAACCACTGGCTGGAGGAGGGGATTCGCAACGCGCGGTCTTCAGTGGTGGCGAAGCGGACTCCCGTGAGGCGCACACCTGCGGCGGCGCGCAAGGATCGCAGGATCTGATAGGAGCCTTGGGCGAACGCGCCGAGGTTCTGGTAGCGCGAGTTGTCGGGATAGAGCGGGCGCGGATTGGTAACCACGCTGCTGACGGGATTGCGGATTTCGCGAGTGGCGCGGATGTGTTCGTCGTAGAGGTCGCCGCCGAAAGAGGCTAGCATGCGAGAGCCATAGTGAGTGGTGGCCTGAGCGTTGTAGCCGTAGACATTAACGCGGGTGTAGTCTGTGGTGATCGGGTCGGCGTACGAAAGGTTCTGCCGCCGGCCGCCGTCGGTTTGGCTATTGAAGGAGAAGGTGGTGTTGATGGAGTCGAGCCAGGAGAGGCGCAGCTTTTCGTAGCGCGCGTAAAGCCAGTTCAGATCCTGAGGCTCAAAGGTGGAGATGAGACGGCCGAGCCCGCCCAGAAGGTCCTTGTAGCCGTTCACCTTGTCCTGCGCGCCGCGCTGGTAGTTGAACGTGAGCATCTGATCGGGGCGCAGGCGTGCGGCGAAACGGGCCTCGGCACCGTATTGGCGGAATCCACTATCCTGCTGGCGATTGCCTGTGAGCTCGCGAACCGCGGCGGGCTGCATGCCGAAGAGGCGGAGGAAAACGTTGCGGGAATCGTAACCGTCGCCGGCGCGAAGATCGTTGTGGCGGCGTCCGGAAAGGCCCCCGAGCCAATAGAACCGCGGGGTGGAAGCGGCGATGTGGCCACTGGCTGCAGCGGAAAGGTCGGCCGACGTGGCGCTGAGTTGGAACTGACCATGAAGCTCCGGACGTCCGCGCTCGGACGCGAACGACGGCTGCGCTGTCAGGACGTGAATTGTGCCGCCGAGCGAGTCGCTGCCCCAGGACACGCCCGCGGGTCCGAGAACGGCTTCGATTCGTTGCGCCTGGCTAGGTTCGATGTAGGCGAGGTACTGGTTTGGCCCGGAGCGGAAGGTGGAATTGTTGAAGCGAATGCCATCGACGAGGTTGAGCACCTGGTAGCCGGTGAGTCCGCGAAGGAAGGGCGAGGCTTGCGCATAGGTGCTCTGTTGGAGTAGCACACCGGGCTCGCCGGCTAGCGCTTGGCCCAGCGTCGGCATGGGCAGCGAGGACAATTCGCGAGCGGTCTTGATGGTGACGATGTGTGAGGAATCGAGCGCTTCTTCGGCAACTCCGCGCGTAGTCGGCGTGGCGGAAACTGTGATGCTGTTGTAAACGGAGTCGGGAGTGAGAATGACCTCCAGGGGAAGGGGGAACGGCTGCCGGATTTCCCGTTCGGCGAATCCTGCGGCGGTAATGCGGAGGCGCGCCGACGGCTCGTGTGGAAGGCGGAACTCGCCGTTGGTGGTGGTGCGGCCCTGATGGAGGATGGCGGATATGCCGGAGCCGGCGTGCGTGGTGATCCACTGTACGGTTGCGCCGGAGACGAGTGCGCCGGATTGGTCGCGTACGACGCCCTGGATCGATGTTTGCCCGAGTGCAAAGGCGTGGCAGAGGAGTAACGCAAAGGTGAAGCTGCCGGCTCTGGGGATGAATCGCACGTGATTCCGCCCAGTTTAGCATCCGAGGGTTACGGTGCGATGTTTTGCGGCGCGTCGAGCAGACGGATCGTGCCGTTCATCGGTACGGTGGCGAGACGCGAGCCGTCGGGGGAGAATCGCACTGCGTAGACCTGTACAGGGTAGGGGATGGCGAGCATCTGATCGCCCGATTCCGGAGCCCAAATGCGAACCGTCTGGTCAGTGGAGGCGGAGGCGAGGCGTGAGCCGTCGGGTGTAAAGTCGAGCCCGTAGATGAGCTCCGTGTGGGCTTCCAGCTTCCGCAGAAGGCCTCCCGACGGCAGTGCCCAAATCGAGATGGTGCGGTTGCCGCCAGCGGTGGCGAGCACCCGGCCGGAAGGGTGAAACGAAACCGCATAGATGCCGCTGGATTGCGGCGGCAACGTGACGATTGCAGCGCCTGTTTCGCGATCGAAGACGGCAGCCTCGCCGCCGGTCCAACCGAGAGCGAGCCAGCGGCTGTCGTTGGAAAATCTTGCGGAGTATATCTCGCCTTTGCCGCCGGTGAAGGTGTGGAGGAGTCTTCCCGATTCGGCGTTCCATAGCTTGCCCGAGGGTCGCGAGGAGGGGCAGAAGACAGTGCGGCCGTCGCGGCTCCAGGCGATGCCGGCAGCGCGGCCGTCCTTGATTCCCTCCCACGTTGCGAGGATCTTGCCGTCGGCTGTGTCTACGAGGAGAAGGCGGCCATCATTGCCCCCGCTGACCATGCGCCGTCCATCCGGGCTGAACGCAACGGCATTGGCGGACTGCTTGTGGAGCGGTTGGTGCCATAGCTCGCGACCGGTAGCGACGTCCCAGAGTTTGACGGTTCCGCCCCAGGAAGCCGTGGCTGCACGGCGGCCATCGGCGGTGAAATCGAAGCCGTAGACATCGGAAGGGTGTTTCCACAAATCACGCGAAGCATCGGCCCGCGCCGCATCCCACCAGCGCAAGGTGCCGTCAGCGGCGGCAGTGACAAGGCGACCGCTATTGGCAGTGATTGCCACGGCAGTCACGGACGCGGTGTGTCCGTGTAGGACTTGCATCTCGTCTCCGGTGGCGGGGTCCCAAAGGCGCAGCGTCTCATCGGACGACGCGCTGGCGAGCCAGGTGCCTTGCGGAGAGAACGCAACTGAGTTTGCCCAGCGCGCATGGCCCGCGAATTCGCGGATCAGCTTGGCATCGCGTGAATCGAAGAGGCGCACCATGTTGTCCTTCGCGCCAACCGCGATGGTCTTGCCGTCTGTCGAGTAGGCCACGGATTGGATGGCTGGGTAGGTTCCTTTCAACAATTCGAACTTGTGTTCGGCGGATGGTTTGCCATTGGCGTCCACACCAAAGATTCCGATCCATCCGTCCCATGTGGCGGCGGCAAACTGCTTGCCTGAGGGGTGGAACGAGAGCGTCACCACGGGTTTGACGCCGTACTCAGTTTTCCACAGCAGGACGTCTTTTTCGAAGTCCCACAAGTGCAGCCAGCCTTTCACTCCTGAGGGTTCGGGGGTCCAAGTGGATGCAGCGAGCAACGATCCATCAGGGCTCCATGCGACCGCTCCCATTCCGTTGCCAAGCTTTTCGTAGACACGCACTTGAGAGGTGTCGGCGAGCGACCAGATGCGGACCGCGCCGTCGGAGCCCATCGAGGCCAGGTGCTTCCCGCCAGGGCGGAATGCCGGGGACCAGGTGGAAGCTGTGTGGCCCGACAGCGTGCCCGATGGCGCGCCGGTTCGCGCGTCCCACAGCTTGACGAGTTTGTCGCCGGAGGTGGTTGCGATGAGGCGACCATCGCTGCTGGCGGCGAGTCCGGTGATCGGCGCATCGTGGGCTTTACGTTCCATCAAGCTCTGATTAGCGAGGGCGTTGAGATAGCGCCATTCCCACCCGCGATGAGCCGCCGGGGCTTCAGTGAGCCAGCGCTTGGCCTCAGCCGTTTCGTGCAGTCGCAACGATCCACTTGCCGCGGCAACTGCGGCGCGGTAGAGAATCCAGTCCTTCGGCTGCGCGGATGCGGTTGCGAGCAGAGAAAAGAAGATGAGGACGGTGTGTTTCATGCGACCTTGTCTTTGATGATATCGAGGGCCTTCGCCCAGGCGGCGCGCATGCCGTCGGCGGCGGTGCGGTCGGGCAAGCGCGTGTGGTTCAACACGATGGATGTCATCGCGCCTGTGACCGTGAATTTGATCTCCACTTCCTCGACGTTCTGATGCCCGTGGCCTGTCCAGGTGAACTTCATCGTCTTCCCAGGCGCGAGCCGTTTGAAGATGCCGCTGTGGCCATCGCCATCGTCGAATGCGCCTCCTTCCTTGAGATCGAACTTCGTCTTGGGACCCATCCAGGCGGTGATGCCGGTAAGGGCGTCGTAGATCCTGGCTGGTGGCGCGGTGACGGACTTGGTGACGCAGATGCCGTAGCCCCGGACGCAGGAGTCCTTTTCCACGGCGCCGCGCGCTTTCTCGTATTCCACATTGAGAGTGGCGGTCCACCAGGCGTCCACTTTGCATTCCTTGAAGAGATAGTCACCGAGGGCTCTGCGGCCTTGGGCGATCCCTCCTTTGGCGTCGAGCGCTGCGAACCACTCCTCGATGGTGCGTCCCGTGGCCTTCTTCGCGGCGGCGGACGTAAATTCCTGATCTGGTTGGTAGGTAACTTTCATACTCGGTTCACTCCAGCCAATTCTAACGGCGGCGTGTCCGGGAAGCTTGGAAAAAAGCGAACTCAATCGACAATCATGGCCTGGGAACTGGACTCGCGCGCGGCGAGGAACACAGTGGGTGTGACGCCGGTGAACTCGGAGAAATCGCGATTGAAATGCGGTTGGTCGAAGTAGCCGCAAGCTCCGGCGACTCGACCCCAGTCCACCGAGGCCTGGTCGCGGATCTGGTCAATTGCGCGCGAGAAACGGATGAGCCGGGCGAGGCGTTTGGGCGTTAGTCCGGTTTGTTCGTGGACGCACGATTCGAGGTAGCGTGAGCTGCACCCGATTTCGTTGGCGATTGCGCGAATGGGGATCTGGCCTCCAGTGGCGAGCACGCGCGAAACGGCGCGGCACGCCGTTGGATGGGAGCGCCGGGTATTTCCGCGCATCCGGTGGCGCAGGAAATCTTCAAAGAGCAGAAATCGGCCCGCGATGGAAGGACTCTCCTCCAGGCGCGAGGCGAGTTGATCGGCCTCGTTCGAGATCACCTCGTCCAGCGCGACCACGCTGTGGACCAGTTCTCTTCCGGTGACGCCGAGTAACGGTCCGGCGTGGGCGGGCCGGAGGCTGGTGGCGATCAATTGCGCGGGGGTGGGACTTTCGATGTCCAGGCAAGAGGTCTGGAGTCCGGAGACCCAGGCCCGCCGGAAAACGCTGGTAGCGGGATTGGGCGCGTGGGTGTGGAGGTGCTGGGGGCCGCCGAAGTTGATCATCAGCTCGACAGATTCGCGTGGTAAGACGCGCTCACGAAAGGCAACGGTGCGCGCGTCGGTGGCCCACATGCCGGATACGAATTCGGAGAGGTCGGCGGCTGGGGCCCAGAGGTGGAGACGCCATGGGCCGGCGGTGGAATCGAAGCTCAGTGTCTTCAGCCGGAGGTTGGCTGTCGGGGCCATTTGGGAAGTCTAGCAGAGTGCGGTTAATGAAAAGTCTGAGTGAAAGGGACGTTTGCGCGCCTGACAGAAGTCGGACCTTTGACCTTCTAGCCGTGTCAGGTGCGCAGCACAACAAACTTGCGAGGATGCTCGTGGGAACGGTGCTTCGATTCTGTTTAGGAAGTGTGCCTTTCCGGTTCGCTGATGCTCTGTGTGGGCCAATGCGCGAAGTGAGGGCACCGGCGGGCGCTACTGGCCTTCCGGTCCTGCATCAGGACCTGATTCGATCCGGTTGAGGTGCGAGGACGGCATAGGCGGTCCTGAATCAGTTCATGACGGGACCTCGGAGAGGAAGCGGGCACAACAGCGCCCGATGGTTGAGTTTTGGTGGGCTGGACAGAACTCGATATAAGTCGAGCTCTCCTTACGTATACATGGGAGGATGGTAGCCATTGGAGGCGTGTCCAGTTCCGATCATCTCCTTGTCATTGTGAAATGCAGAGGACAGGTTTTCCGATCTCCTTTATAGAGAGCGACTGCGGATCGCGCTGCCGCTTCGCGCAGGGGGCTTGCACGTTGCGTCAGTGGCTGCTCATCGACGTTTGGTTGTCCGCAATCGACGATGCCGTTGCGAAAGACTGTTAAAGTGACTTTTGAGTGGGACGCGCGCAAGGCGGCGGCCAACTTCACCAAGCACGCCACAGCCTTTGAAGACGCGGCCATGGTCTTCCTCGATCCGCTCGCGACCACCTTTCCTGACCCCGATCATTCGAAGAAAGAACGCCCGGAAATCACCATCGGCTGTACAATGAAAGGGCATCTGGTGTTCGTATCTCATTGCGCGCTCCGAGCTACACGAACCGAACGCGAACAGTATGAAAGGAATCAACGGCTGAGCTAAACGACCTGCGGCCCGAGTACGATCTCTCGCAAATGAAGGGTGGCGTGCGTGGAAAATATTACCGGCGCGCCGCCGCGGGAACGAATCTGGTGCTGATTGAACTCGATCTCGCGATCCTGTTCCCCAATGCAGAGGCTGTGAACCGGGCGCTCAGGGGGCGTCGTACGATGCTTCAATGCGGAGCGAAGACAGTCTAGGGAACGGAGGCTTCGGGTGAGTTGCTCATCAGCATTCAGTATCACGCCGTTTCGATCGCGCAGCATGCCATCTCGGCCGTGCGCTCATCGACGATAGAATCGAGACAGCGGGACAACATGAAAGTCTTCATCTCATACGGCGACGCCGCCGACCAGCTCACGGCTCTTCGCCTGCAAGCACTGGGCGCCGCGAACGGCTTGACCGTGTTCGTCCCTCCGGCCCACACGCGCCAAGCAGCACTGGTTGATCCTACCGCCAGCCAGAAGTTGAGTGACGCCGAAGTCGTTCTCGGTTTCGTTGGCAACGGAATCGGTGAGGCCTGCCGGCAGGAACTGAACACCGCGATGGCGCTCCGGAAGAGCATGATCATCATGTGCTACCCGCCCCTCGCGCAGCAACTGCAGCGATACTTCGGGCAGAACGTCGTCGAGATTGACGCGGCTAATCCGGACCAGTCCGAAATCGGGATTGTCCAGCATCTCAAACAGATCGATGCTCAACAGAATGCAAAGAAGGCCCTCCTTGCTCTGGGCACACTCGTGCTCGGCCTTCTGATTCTTGCACCCGCCGAAAAGAGCTGAGTTTCGATGCGCGGCCGGCGCTGTACCATTGACAGTTCGTGTGTCATTGCCCTTGACCACGTTGGGCTCGTCCCGTCCCTCAGCCTCCTCTTCCACAGTGTCCTCGTTCCGAAAGCTGTCCGCGAGGAACTCTTCAAGCGTCGTGCAACCAAGGACCGATTACAGTCCATCCTCGCCGATTACTCGTTTTTCGAACGTTGCGACAATTACGACCAGGGCGCAGTCGATCTACTGCTCGTGGAGCGCAGCCGCACGAGAAAGCAGGACCGCGGCGAGGTCGAAGCCGTATCGGTGGCGATTCTCCAGCTCCGGGGCACTGGGAGCTTCGGGACTGCGATTGTTAAAATCGGTTCGTGTACTTCTTCAACGAACCGTTGGCCGACTATGCGGTGGAGTGTTTCAAGCAGGCACGATTCGCCACTGTCGAGGAAGTGGAAGTGTTCTTTCAACTGTTTACTCCGGGGAATACGCTTTGCTTAAAGGACCGCCCACTGGAGCGATTCGCCGACTACGAAGAACTTCTGACCCGATTGCATACGGCAGACGCGGCGAAGTACCAACGAATTCACAAGGGCCTGCCCTTCGTTTTCATGTCGTGGCTGGCGTTCGATCTGGTGAAGTACGACAAGGCGCTGTTCTATCTCGATGCCGCCCTGTCAGAGGACATTCGTAACTTCTCCGGTGGCTGGCAGGGGATGCACGCTGCGCGATTTCTGCTGCTCGACCCGCAGAGCAATGACTCCGCCCGCAGGACAATGGAGGAGATCAAGAAAAGGCTCGATTCAGAGCTTTCCAGGTTCAACAAAGTGTCAGGCGAGAGTCTCACTCTGCCCGTATTCGTGAAACGCTTCGCCACGCCGCTGTTGCAGACCCCGGCGCAGCGGACGATTATTTCAGCGCTTTACATTTTCGTGTTGGAGTTCGATGAAAGATTGCGAGAGCTTCGTTCCCGCGAAGGATCGCGCGGCGGGTCAAATCGGCCTTTCACAGTCCACCTCTTCACCGGGGGGCTGCTGCTGGAGTCGATACTCAAATACTGCTATCCCTCCCACCGTCAATTGGGCAGCATATTCCACGACAAGGCGTTCCAAACGGACTTTGGCCTCACAACTGCGCCGCGAACCTCCGCCGCTGCTCTGGCGGATATAGTTGCCGCGATTAACGGGAGTAATTCAGTCGAGACGGCATTGAGCACGGCGGCCAAGCTCCGGAATACGACCGGCCACAACCTGGTCTGGGACGATGTGTTCGGAAAACCGGACAACTACCGTGAGTTGTTCCATC
This sequence comes from Acidobacteriota bacterium, assembly GCA_016213775.1. Classification (GTDB taxonomy): domain Bacteria; phylum Acidobacteriota; class Terriglobia; order Bryobacterales; family Bryobacteraceae; genus CADEFT01. Next base: position 19,740 of record JACQZR010000041.1, on the reverse strand, counting down.
AGGTGATGAATGCCGTTTTCTTCGCGATCTTGAAGATGTTCGTGTGAGAGTTGGTTACCCGGGTGACATAGGCCGGTGCTGGGTGACTGATTTGGGGTCCGGCCTGCAACCGGGCTGACTAACGCCTGGCTAACGCCCTCGATCCACCTCGCCCCCGACGGAATCGTAGATGGTCACCCACGTTCCAACGTGATCGCCAATACGCACGCTGCCAAGATCGTTTATGAGTTCCCTCAGGTGTGAGGCCTGAGCAACAATCACGGTACGCAAGCGAGTCCGAGTTGAGCCGTAGGCGGTAAACTCCTTCGCCAAACGGACGACGGGCACAGGACGGATTTGCTCGTGCCGGGCTTGATGAACCCCATCGGCAAAGCGAAATGTCCAGCGGATCGCATTCCGCTACATAAAGGCTCGCCGTCGTTAAAAGGACGGGGATGCACACGACGCTATGGTCGGACTGCCCGATTTGTCGACATCGGTTGGCGTGGCTTCGATTTCTTACGGCCGCGGTTCCGCAGCGGGACCGTAGCGCGTGCGTGGGCCGGCAGGCTCAGTCCTGCCGCGGCCGGCTTCTAACTCAAGGTACTCACACCGTTGAGTGGGATCGATACGGCGTTGCGACAAGAAGCCTTCAACGATCTGTTCTGATGAGGGCTGGCCAGAACCGATTCTGTGACTCTGCCGGCCCACCGGCGGGCGCTACTGGCCTTCCAGCCGGCGCAACCTGTTGTCGAATACGCGTTGCATTTCAGCGACGACGCCAATCAGCCCGTTCAGCTTGTCACCGACTTCGTCCACTTTGATAGTGAGCTTCTCCAGGCTGTCCTGCATCAGGACCTGAGAACGGAGCAGCATCTTGTGCTCCGCACGGAACTGCTCATGCTCTCCGATGATCAACTCCAGCGCGGCCTCGATTCGGTCGAGGCGCGAGGACGTGTTGTTTCCATTCGATTCATCCGTCATAGCAGGCAGTCCTGAATCATCAATAGCGGGATGCTTGCAGATGTTTTGGTGGGCCTGACAGAACTCGAATCTGTGACCTCTACCGTGTCAAGGTAGCGCTCTAACCAACTGAGCTACAGGCCCCCTTCGGTCGGAATCTTCAGTTTACCATATCCGCCCGTGATTACTCCGCGCGAAGCGCCTGTATCACGTCCACGCGAGCGGCTCGGGCAGCAGGGATGGCGGACGCGATCACGGCCGCCATCAGCAGCACCACGGCCGTTCCGGCGATCACCAATGCACCGGGCGAGCGGACGTTCTCAAAGTAGCTGCCGGCCAGTCTTTGTAGGGCGAGGCCGAACACGACACCGGCGAGGATGCCGCCGGACGCCATGATCAACCCTTCGGAAATCACACGAGTGAGCAGGTGGCGCGGCTGAGAGCCGATCGCCAGGCGGATGCCGAATTCGCGGGTACGTCCGCTCACCGAGAACGCCAGGACGCCGGCCACTCCTACGACGGCAATCGTGAGAGCCAGGATGGCAAATCCGCCAAAGACGATGGCGTTGAGGCGGTCGGGAGTGAGCACTTCCGCGCGGATGTCCTCCAGGGTGGCGGCGCGTTCGACGGGTTGTTCGACGGACAGGTCGCGGATGGCGCGAGTGATCGGGTTGACGAGGCTGTAGGGGTCGGAGCGCACGTGGACGAAGAGGCGGCCTCCAAACAGTGGACCTTGCCCGAACGGCTGATAGACAGTCAGGGCGGCGCCTGGCACGATGTTCTCGTCATCGATGTCAGGGACGATGCCGATGATTCGTTGCGGGGCTGGACTGATGCTCACGAGTTTCATCAGCGGGTCGGTCCAGGTGAGGTGGCGGTTGAGTGCGTCTTGATTGGGAAACATGCGGCGCGCGATGCTCTGGCTGATGATCGCCACCGGTTCGCTGCCGGAGCGATCGAGTTCGTTGAAGTCCCGGCCGGAGATCATCGGCACGCCAAGCGCGGCGAAGAAGCCGGGAGAGACGACGCGGAAACGGCCCCGCGGATCCTCTTCCTCTTTGCCGCGGCTGTAGCCTTCGGCGGTGAACTGGAAGCCCGGACCGAAGTTGCCTCCCTCGCGCCACGGAGTGAGAATGCCCACGGCGGCGCGATCGACGCCGGGGAGTTGGTGAACGCGGCGGAGCGCCTCCTTGTAGAACTCGATCACCTGCGGAGGGGTCTTGCCATACGACATGACGGGGACGTTGACGCAGAGCACGCGGCGCGTGTCGATGCCCGTTTCCACGGCCTGGAGTGCGAGCAGCGTCTTGACGAGCATGGTGGCGCCGGCGACGAGGATGAAGGACGCGGCGATTTGCGTGACAGCGAAGGCTTGCAGGCGGCGAGTGGAACTGCCGGTGACGCGGATGCTTCCCACCGAGAGGCTGATTCCGTTGGAGTGATCACCGGCGGGCAGCCGTGGAACGAACGCGAGCAGCGTGGCGGCGAGGAGGGCGAGGCCGGCGCTGACCCAGAGCATGCTGGCGTCGATCTGCAGGTCGAGTGCGCGCACGGAAAATCGCGAAGCATAGCGGGCGAGAACGCTCACCATGGGGCTTGCGCTGAGGACGCCCACCGCTGCTCCGGCGCCGCAGAGCAGAAGGCTCTCGGCGAGCAGCACGCGCCGCAATGCACCCTTACTCGCGCCTAACGCCGAGCGAATCACCAGTTCGCCTTCACGGCGAATGGTGCGCGCGAGGATCAGGTTGGCCACGTTGGAACAGGCAATGAGGAAGACGAGTCCCGAGGCTGCGAAGAGGATCCAGAGTACCGTGCGCGCTTTGGATGTGATCTGGTCGCGCAGCAGCATGGCCTCGATTCGAGAGTCCCCTTTGGGTGAGTAGGCTTCCGGATGCTCCTTCATCATCGCAGCGTGTACCACTTTGAGTTCCGAGCGCGCTTGTTCCAGCGTCGCTCCAGGGGCGAGCCGCCCAAAGAGTTCGGTCATCCGGTGCACGCGGAAAGTAACCATCGTCGCGGACATGTGGTGCGGGCTGGTGACGACATTGGCGATGATCTCTGTCTCCGCGGGGTAAGGGACAGATGGCTCGAGTACGCCAATGATCGTCGCATGACGGGTTCCGAGCCGGATGACTTTGCCAAGGACGGAAGGGTCGCTGTTGAGGGAGGACGTCCAGAAACGATGAGTGAGCACGGCGACGCCGTCTGCCTTTGGACCATCGTCGCGCGGGTCAATCAAGCGGCCCAGCACCGGGCGCAAACCCATCACGTCGAAATAAGTACCGCCGACGACACCGGCGCGCACTTCGCGAGGCTCCCCGAGTCCAACCATCGTGAAACCTATGGTGGAGAAGTCGCCGATGGCAGTGAACGATTTCACCCGCTCCCGCAGGTCTTGAATCTCGGGCACTGAGAAGACTGCGTTCTCGACCCCCAATCCGCGGGCGCTGTGGCGGATGTAGACGAGGCGATCTTCGCCGCGATTCACGAGGGGGCGCAGGAGCACGCCGCGTACCAGCGTGTAGATGGCCGCGTTGGCCCCGATACCGATGGCGAGCGTCAGCACAACGGTGATGGTGAGGCCCTTGGCGCTCAGCAGCGAACGGAGCGCATACTTCAAGTCACGCGGGAATGCTTCGAGGTGTTCCCGCAGCGTCGAGTTGTTTTCTTCTGTCCCAGGCATTTTCGTTGCTACCTCTTCCATTCGGCGGATGAGCTTTCAGTGTAAACGAGTCCGCTCTTCTTGCGTATCTGAAGGTGCTCGCCCGACGGCAAGATGTTCCATCTGATGTACCATACGAGACTGATGAACATTGAATTCACCGGCAAGACCGCTGTTATCACTGGCGGCGCGAATGGAATCGGTTTCGCCACGGCGGCATCGATAGCACGGGCCGGAGCGCGGGTCTTCATTCTTGATCTGGAGAAAGAGAATCCTCAAGGTGCGGCGGCCAGGATTGGGGCGACCGGGATTTCGGTGGATGTCACCGACAAGGCGTCCATTGACGCGGCCTTCGCGCAGACTGGCGCGCCAGACGTTCTTGCTGTTAATGCGGGCATTGCCCCGCAGGCGCCGATTGAGGAGACGAGCGAGGGGTTCTGGCGGCGAATGATCGACGTCAACCTGACGGGCGCGTTTCTCACGATGCAGGCGGCGGCTGGACTGATGAAGCCGCGCCGGACGGGAGCAATCGTGCTCACCGCATCGACGAATTCCTACGATGGAGAGGCCTCCCTGATTGCGTACAACGCGTCGAAGGCCGGGATACTCGGGATTCTGCACACCGCCGCGAACGAGTTGGGGCCGTTCGGCATTCGCATCAACGCGGTATGTCCCGGCCTGATCCGGACGCGGCTGACGAATGCGTATTTCGAGCAGCCGGAGGCGTTGAAAGAGTACTTCCGGCACATTCCAATGGGGCGCGGCGGCGCGCCGGAGGAAGTGGCAAACGCGATCGCATTCCTGGCATCCGATGCGGCGAGCTTCATTCACGGAGCGGCGCTGCTTGTGGATGGCGGCCAGATGGCCTGCAAATACAGCATCTGGAACGAGGGGATTGCCGACTGGCGCGACGCCCGCTGGCAGCTTCGCTAGAGACACAAAGGGCTTCCGGTCCGCCCGGAAGCCCTTTGCATTGCACAGACTCTTTGACGCTACTTCTTCTTAGGCGCGCCCTTCGGCCCGGCCTTTCTCACTGGAGCGGCCTTCTTTGCCGGAGGAGCGGCTTGCGCCGGCCACCCTCCGAGGTTTTCCTTGTCCACATCGAAGGTGACCATGAATGGATCCTTGGTGAAGGCCGAGGCCGTCCCGTTGAACTCGAGTTCGACTCCCGGATCAGCTTTGCCGTTCATGAACTTGCCGTCGGCAATCTTGATGGTGACGTCGCCATCGGTTGCGTTGGCCTGTGTGGTGTCCATCTGAAGAACGAGTTCCTTGGGGTTGGTAGCGGGCTTATGCGAGATCAACCGGCCTTTCAACTTGGTGTACTCGGTGCCCTCGATCTTGCCCGGCAGTTCCGCACCCTTGACTGTGCCTTCAAAGAACTTCTCGCCTTCCGCCCCCGCGAGTTCCTTCTTGATGCCCATCCAGAAGGCCAACTGCGGGTTCTTTGACTTAAACTCGTTTTCCTTCTCAGTGGCGATTTCAATGGATGTCTTGATGCGGAAGTCGGCTGGCGGCTTCGGCGCGCCCATCGACATCTTGCGCAATTCGGCAAGGCCGGCATCGTCGGCGCCGTGGTAGGTGTTGTAGGCCTTGACGAAGAAGTCGTCGATCTGCCTGCGCTGCTGATCGGCGAATCCGCCCTGATCCTTGGGGAGTGAAGCCGCGCGAGCGAGGTAGAAAAGCGCCTCGGAGTAGCGTTTCACTTCCTTTGTGGCGCGAATGACGCTGTACATCCAGTAGGAAACTTCACCGTCCTTGAAGTTCATGTCCAACAGCTTCTGGAACTGCTGCTCGGCTTTGGCGTTGTCCTTCTTGGTCATTGCCACCCAACCCAGGACGCGAGTGCCGAGGACCTGCATGTCCCGCTTTGCCTTGTTCCACTCTTCATCCTTCGTGGTGGCTGGCTTTTTGTCGGCGGCGAAGGTGGCGTCGAGGCTGCCGAGGAGAGTGTTGGCGGCTTTTTCACCACTGTCGAGCGCGGCGGGATCCGTGTTGTTCAACGCCATCGAAGTGAGGTAGTAGAGCGACGTTAAATCGGTGGGGGAAATGGTGAGGATCTCCTTGGAGGTCGCCGCTACTTCCGCGGACTTGCTGAGGGCCACGTACGCCGAAAGGGACAATTTCAGGCCTTCCTCCTTGAAGTCAGAGGAGGGATACTTGTCGCGCCAACTCTTGACGCAGTCCAGCTTCTTGTTCGGGTCCTGCTGCTGGGCGCACGATTGGAACAGGTCGTACTCTGCACGGTCTTTCCAGTTCTTTTGCGCCTGTTGCCCCCACGCTGTGGGCGCCAGCGCGAGTGCGGCAACGATCCAGTAGTTTGATTTCAAAATCACCATTCCCTCCATATACGACTCCTGACAGACTACAGTAACTGCGGAGTATACCGGAATTGCGCGAAACGCCGCAAGCCATTTGGGGCTGCTTTGTACCAGCGCCATCCGGCAACTCCACAATGCCGGTGATTCCACCGGAGGAGAAACCTTCACCTGGAGCCTTAGACGTTGCAGCCAGAGCAGCGGTTCCCCACCTGGCAACGCAGCCGTCCTTGATACGGTATCACACCGGAATCGTATTCATCAGACAGTATACTCGGATTGATCCGCTGGCGGCGCGTTCCGGCTATGGTTTTTTGTAGAGGTCATTCGCGAGGACTTCGCTAAGCACTTTCCCCTTGGCCAGAGGCAGCGTCAATCCGCTCAAGCGGGCGATGGTGGGGGCGACGTCGTTCGCTGAAATCACGCCCAATTGGACGCCGCGACGGACTCCATATCCCCAGGCAACGAACGTCGCCTCCATCTCCGGATCGGTGTTGAGGTAGCCATGATTACCGGGGTTGCCTCCTTCCGGCCAGTTCACCAGGGGTGCGCCCGCGGCCGAGCCTGAGAAGGCATAGCCATCTTTAGCGGCCAGCACAAGATCGGCCATACGCGAGTTGCGATCGGGGTGCGGATATCCAAGTGCCTCGAACTCCTTCGGTTCGATCACGCTGCCGACGCCTTCGACACCGCGAAACTTCTCCGCGATCTGGGCCGCCAATTCGCCTTTTCGCGCCGGGTTGGTGAAGTACACCATGGCTGTCCCGCCTTCCGGTATGACGTGCACGTCGCATTCGACTTTGCCATTGGTTTCCCGGTGAAGGCCCATTTCCCGCAGGATCGCGTTGGGTTTGATGATGCGGCGCGCCGTCTTGAAGCCGTGGTCGGAAACGAGGAATACGGTCGTTCGCCCGCTCAATCCGGCGGCCTTGATGGCGTCGAGGATTTGACCCACGTAGAAGTCCGCAAGTGCGTAGCCTGCCCAACTGGCGGCGGTGCGAGGTCCTGCCGCGTGGTTGAGCGAGTCGGTGTTCAGCAGGTGAAAGAGCAGAAGGTTCGGCTTGTGGCGTTTGAGGATGTGCACTCCCGCTTGCGTCCAGATCTGATCGCGCCACGCCGGATTGCCGCGATTGAAGGTCTTCACTTCGTCAACGGTGACCAGGCCGGCGGCGATCATCTCCTTTTCAATGGGTCCGTTGGGGTCAGGCACTTCGGCGAACTGCCACGTGACGGTGGGCGCGTTGTAGATGGCCACCCAATCCACTTGAGCCGTGGTCATGCCGGCGGCGTGGAATTTGTCGTAGAGCGTCTCCGTCTGCACCAGTTCCTGCTTTGGCCGCCAAGGCTCCACTTTCAGCGGCGCGCGATCGCCACCTCGTACGGGCAGGCCGTTGTATAGCACGCCATGGACAGAAGGCGGCGCGCCGGTCATCATCGTGGTGTGGCTGGGCCATGTGACGGTCGGGTTGGGAGGGACCATCCCATTGGCAATGACACCTTCTCTGGCGAGCAGGCGCATATTGGGGGCCGGGAACCTCGGGTCCTTCCATGCCGAAGCGGCGAGCCCGTCAATACTGATGACAACAACCGTGCGGTCCTTGGCGGGCACCACTTGAGCTTGCGCGCAACCAAGCGCGGCGAGAAAAAGTGCGGCGAGTTTCATTTCATCGCTGATGATAACGCGGCAAACGAGGGGGCGACACATCGGTCCGATGTGGATGAAGCGCTGCTTGAGGAATGCCTGCGGCAATCGAGCCAGGGCACAATCGAGCATGTCTGCGCTCAGGTCGACGAGGGTGATGGATTGGAGAAGCGCTGCACATCCAGGTCAAACCGCGTGCGGATCTCATCGACCGAAGCCTCAAGAACCGAACATCATTGTTCTTGGACACGGCCAGTGCCCGAGTGTGCAGCGCTCTCCTCGTCGATGAGTCAACCGGAGTCGACGAGTCTGTGGAGCCGTGGATGAAGATTGCGGATCGGGCACGCGCCCGCGTGGCCAGTATTGCCGGGCCGCAACAACGCCACCATGCCGGCGAGCGCGAGGTGATAGCGTATCGACCAAGGGAGTCTACATCTCCATCGCTTGGTTTGAGATCTACACCGGCGTGCTCCACTGGTTGCAACCCGACGGTACGCTCACGGAGGTGGACCCAACTCTATGACGGCCGCACCGCACACAGTGCGGCAAAGCAACCGTTCTTGTGAATCACGTCCGCCTGGAAGCCCGCCTGTCTCAGGGCCTGTAGCTGAAACGCAACCGACCGCGGGCTGTCTTCATATTCGACATAGGCAAACACATGGCGGCGGTATTCCTCGCCCTTGAGGCTCTCCAGATAGTCGCCGTAACGTTTCCACATCTCCGCCTGCAGGCCGGGTACATCATGTTCCACGAAATCCCAGATCCACAGGCTGCCACCGGGCCGAAGCGCCTGGAAAAGGTGCGCAAATACGGAAGCCCACTCGTTGTCGGAGCGCAGATGATGCAGCACAGCGGCGGCGGCAATGAGATCAACTGATGCCGGCTCCAGACGGAGGTCGCGCACATCGGTCTGATGTGGATGAAGCGCTGCTTCCGGAACCGCCTGCTGCAATCGAGCCACGGCACGGTCGAGCATGTTGGCGCTCAGGTCCACCAGCGTGATGGACTCAACCGCATACCGTTGCGCCAGTTTCAGGCTGAAGTTGCCAGCGCCGCAACCAAGGTCGACAATATGCCGCGCGTGCGGCGTAACACGCACGGCCGAGCAGGCAATCAATTCCAACACCAGCGCAGCGTCCTGGGTACTGATTTGCCCTGTCTCCAGACTGGAGAAGCGCTCCACATCCTGGTCAAACCGCGCGCGGATCTCATCCACTGAGGCTTTCGCGTTCTGCATCGTGAGTCCAATCGTAGCATCCGCGAAAAAAGAATCCGCGCCACATGAAAGGATCGCATCAGTGACGGCATCCTCATGCAGAACAGCCCGGGAACCAATCCCATCCAGGTGGAGTCAAAGGTTTCTGTAGAGGGCTGATGTGCAGTTCAGGAGCCGATTATGATTCCTCCGTTTGTTCCCATTTCGCCGCTACGCAGCCACACCCCGTTGTTGACCCCACTGATCGCGTTTGCCCTCTTCGCCGTTGCCTTTGTGGTTCACGGCGTGAACGCGTCCGCCGGCAACCGGACCTCCGTTACGTACACTCAAGGCACTCTGCATGTGAACATCCCGTACAACGAGGGCAAGCCAGGTTCAGGCCGGCTTGTGCTGGAGGTACTCGATCCGGAAGATGGCGTGATCGGCCGCGTGGAGCGTGCCGCGTCCATTTCCAAACCTGGTGGAATGTGGCAGGCGAGCATCAAACTGGACCGCCCGAAGCCGGCTGACGAACTCGTCTGGCACCGGCTTCGCTACCGCTTCACTTTCGACAACGCATCAATCGCGGCGGTAGAGGGCATCGAGTCAATCTCAAATGTTCTGCGCAGGCCCGTTGTCCATGTTCGCGCGCAGCAAGCCTACGCCAGCGGCGGGCAGGCGGCCGTTCGTGTTGTGGTCACGGACAGTAACAACGAGATCGTTAGCGGCAAGGGCACAGTCCGAGTGGAGTTCGGGGACAAACGGCAGATGTTGTTCCAAGGCACACTCAACCAGCGCGGCACAGTGGAAGCACAGTTTCGCTTTCCCGCCGGCATCACCGGAAATCACACGCTGCGCTACAGCGTGGACACCGCGATTGGCTCCACGGAAGCGATCCAACAGGTTCGTCTTGAGGAACGAACGCAAATCCTTCTGAGCACCGAGAAGCCGATCTACCAGCCGGGACAGCGAATCCACGTGCGTGCTCTGGCGCTTGACCGCACCAGACACGAAGCCGCTGCCGCACGCGCCCTGACCTTCGAACTGGAAGATTCGCGCGGCAACAAGGTCATGAAGAAGACCACGCAGACGAGCCCGTTTGGCGTGGCCTCGGTCGAGTTTCCCCTGGCCGATGAAGTGAACCTCGGCACCTACCATCTACGGGCGGTGCAAGGCGGAGAAGGCGCCGGCGCCAAAGCGGAAATCGCAATCAACGTGGAGAAGTATGTTCTGCCCAGATTCAAGGTAGCGGTGGAGTTCACCGGCAAGTCGACTCATGGATACCGGCCCGGCGGGCGCGTCACAGGTACGGTCCGTGCAAACTACTTTTTTGGAAAACCCGTCGAGGGGGAAGTGTCCGTCAAACTACTGGGGGCAGACGTGGACACGTTTGTCGCTTCCAGGATGCAAGGAAAGACCGACGCAGAGGGCGCGTGGCGTTTCGATGTCAAACTGCCCGATTACTTCGCAGGCAGGCCGTTGAGCCAGGGTGCGGCGCGAGTGCTGGTAGAAGCAACGGTGAAGGATTCGGCGGGCCACTCTGAATCCAGAGGCGAACCCATCACCGTCAGTGAGTCCCCGTTGATCATCACCGCTGTTCCGGAAGGCGGCAGTCTCATCCCCGGTCTTGAAAATCAGGTGTTCATCCTCACCGCATACGCTGATGGCAAGCCCGCCCGCACGACGCTTCGTGTTCGCGCTGATGGCAATGGCGAGCAAACCGTGAGCAGCGACGACGGTGGCATCGCTATTGTTCGCCTGAAGCCAACAGGCGACAGAATCCAGGTGGATGCTGTGGATAAGGACGCCAATCGAGGCAGCGCGAAGCTTACGCTGCAGTCGCGAAGCGGTAACGACCAGATCCTGTTGCGAACGGATAAAGCGGTCTTCCGCGCAGGCGATCGCATGCATTTCCGCGTGTTCTCCACGCGCAATAGCGGTGCGGCATACATCGACGTGATCAAGGACGGCCAGACGGTTCTCACACGCGATGTGGATATTGTGAACGGACAGGCCGATTTGGAACTCACGGCGACACCCGCACTCGCCGGAACCGTCGACGTGAACGCGTACCTTTTCGGCCGCGACGCAATCCCCGTTGCCGACCATCGCCTGCTGTTCGTGCAGCCAGCCGACGAACTGAAGATCGAGACAACGTCTGACAAACCGGTCTACAAGCCCGGCGAAGAAGCGCGGGTTCGCTTCAAAGTCACCAACTCCCGCGGTGAAGGCGTACAGGCTGCACTTGGACTGCAAGTGGTGGATGAGGCGGTCTTCGCCCTGGCCGAGAAGCAACCGGGCTTCGCGAAGGTGTTCTTCTACCTTGAGCAGGAAGCGATGAAGCCGCGTTACGAGATTCACTCGGTTGGCCTGCCGGAAGTACTGACGCAGCGCGGCGAGGACGATCGGCAGGCCCGGGCCGCCCGCGTTCTGTTCGCTGCGACGGAATTAGTGAACAGGAATTCGTTCACCACCGAGGCAGGACGGGCACTTCCGCTCGCGCAAGAGGGCCAGTACCGCATGCGCTACCAGAAGCGGTTCGCGGACACGGTCCTCAAGAATGCCGAGTCACTCGCTAGAGTCTACGACGCCAATCGTGGCGATCTCGCCAAAGCGAAACTCCGCGACTGCTGGAACAACGGCGTCACCATCCAGAACGTCTACGGCAATCAGTTCCTCTTCCAAAGCGCTGGCTTTGACAAGAAGCTGCGGACGCAGGATGACCTGATGGTCTACGCGCAGGTAAAGACGAAGAAGCCCGCCAAACAGCAGCCCCATATAGAAGTCATCATGGAGCCTGACCGTGGGCCGTTCAATGGACGCGCGGAAATCACTGGGCTCGTGAACTCGCCCGGCCCCGTTACGGGTATCAGCATCGTGGTTCGCGAACGAACCTCGCGTGCCACCTACTCCACCCGGCCTGCCACTAGTGGCACATTCACGTTTTCTGCATTGCCTCCGGGCGACTACGTTCTCGAAGTGCACGATGCTTCTCTGCCGTCGCAGCGAGGCGTCACGCTTGCCGCCCGAGACAAGGCCGTCGTAATTGTCACGCTCGCCCCCGATCAGTTCGACCGCATTGCCATAGTGGAGCAAGCCAGCTTCGATCGAAACATCCGCTTCATGCGCGCCAACCGCATGGCCGACGGCGTTGCCGGTGGAGTCATCGGTGGTGTTATTGGCGCTGTGCCCGCGGCCGCACCTCCACCGCCCATGGAACTCTTTATGGCCAAATCCGAATTGCGGCGCGAAGCGAAAGCAAAGCTCACTGAAGCGGAATCGGGTGCGAGCGAACCACGGGTCCGTTCCTATTTCCCGGAAGCCCTCTACATCAACCCGCAGATCCTCACCGACGACAAGGGCGAAGCCAGCGTCGTGATTCCGATGGCCGATTCCATCACTACTTGGCGCATGGCGCTGCTCGCCTCCACACGTAGAGGTGCACTCGGTAGCGCAACCGGGAGCATCAAGGTGTTCCAGGATTTCTTTGTCGATCTGGATCTGCCAGTCACCCTCACCCAGGGGGACCGCGTGTCGATCCCAGTTGCTGCATACAATTACTCCGGCACCGGCGGGAGCGTGAACCTGCAACTTCAGCCCGCCGACTGGTTTTCGCTGGCGGGTGACAGCGCCAACAAGACGCTCGCAGTGGACTCGGGCCGTGTGGGTGGAACGCAGTTCACCGTCGAAGCGCGGCGCATCGGCAAGTTTCAACTGAAGCTCGCAGCCAAGATGACGGGACGCGCTGACATCGTCGTACGCGAGATTGAGGTGGTACCAAACGGCCGCGAGCAGACGAGCGTCATCAACGGACGGCTTGAATCCATTGAGAACCACGAAGTCGTGTTTCCGCCGGAGGCCATCGCCGACGCCAGCAAACTCTTCGTGCGCCTCTATCCAGGGCCTCTTAGCCAGGTGGTGGAGGGGATGGACGCCATCCTCCGCATGCCCTACGGCTGCTTTGAGCAAACGTCTTCCAGCACCTACCCCAACATCCTTGCGCTCGATTACATGAAGCGGTCGAAGAAGCTCACGCCTGAAGTGCGCGCTAAGGCCGAAGGCTTCATCACCACCGGCTATCAACGGCTGCTCACCTTCGAAGTCCCCGGCGGTGGCTTCTCCTGGTTTGGCAATGCACCCGCCAACAAGATCCTCACGTCTTACGGCTTGATGGAATTCTTCGATATGTTGAAGGTGCACGAGGTGGACCCGCGCCTCATCGCTCGCACTCAGGATTGGCTGGCGGCGCAACAGCAAGCGGATGGCAGTTGGGCTCCGGACCAGGCCTTCATCAACGAAGGCGCAACCAACCGCTATAACTCCAACCTCGTGCGCATCACTGCCTACATCGCGTGGGCGCTGGGCAACACCCAATACAACGGACCCGCGGTGGAAAAAGCCAAGCAGTACGTCGAGCGGAACATGACCGGCAAGCTCGATACATACACGCTCGCAGTGATCGCCAACTTCGCCGCCGATTATGGGCGGGACCGCAGCTTCACACAACGCGCTATCGCGATGCTGAGTGAGGCGCGCACCGAACAGAATGACAAGGCTTGGTGGAACGCCGAAGAGACTGCCGTGTTTGCCACCGGCCAAAGCGCGGCGATCGAAACCACAGGCCTTGCCGTGCAGGCTCTGCTCAACTCTGGTCTGGAACCGGCCCTCGCGCGCAAAGCCCTGGCCTACCTGGCATCCAAGAAGGACGCCAGCGGAACCTGGGGCACGACCCAAGCCACCATCATGGCTCTGCGAGCGCTGTTGCTTTCGATGGACAAGGGCGCGGCGGATGTGCGCGGCAAAGTGGAAATCTCTCTCAACGGCCAAGCTATGGAAACGCTGACTCTGACCGCCGAAAACAACGACCTCTTTCATCAGATCGCGGTGAAGGGCATTCACTCGCCCGGCGCGAATCGCATTGGCTTGCGCTTCCATGGCAAGGGCAGTATGGCCTTCCAACTCATGGGCCGCTACTTCCTGCCGTGGGACAAACGGCCCGAGCGGGAAGCTCTGTCCATCGACGTATCCTATGACCGCACTACGCTTGCGCAGGACGACATCGCCACCGCCACCGCGACCGCGAAGAACAACCTTCCGGGAGCCGCGAACATGGTGATGATCGACCTCGGCATTCCTCCGGGCTTCGATCTGCCCAGTGAAGATCTACAGGCGATGCAACAGCGGACGGCGAACCAAAAAGGCGGCCGTTTGGAGAAGTTTTCCCAGACCGCCACGCAGGCAATCCTCTACTTCGATTCCATCCCCGCGGGCGGCTCGGTGACCGTGAAGTACCGTCTGCGCGCCAAGTACCCGCTGCGGGCCCGCACTCCGCAATCCAAGGTCTACGCATACTACGATCCCGCGGTGCAGTCGATTGCACGGCCGGTGGCGCTGGAGGTACGCAAGAAGTAGCCTCTTCACTCCGGAATCGCGGCAAGAGTGATATCAATGCGATTTTCCCTTCCAACCAACATATGCTGGTTGTATAATTGGCTCGTTCTCTCCCCGCACTGTACTCGCGCCCTCACCCGAAACCGGAGGAGTATCCGTGATTCGTCTACTGATTTCCCTTGCCATTGCATTTATTACGATTTGCTCCCAGCCAGCGCGCGCTAATATCGGTAACCCTCCACTGGCGAAAACCGGCGCTCCCGGGGAAGGCACGTGCGCGGAGTGCCACACCGGCACCGCGGGCCGTGGAGGTGTTGTTCTGGCGCTGAGCAGTTTCACCTACACACCCGGCGGGGCGACCATGCAGGTGCAGGTCCACGTCAATTCCACGAATTTCGCAGCAACGGGCTTCCAGATCACCGCCCGTCAAGTCTCCAACGAAATGTTGCCTGGTGGCCGTTTCGCCACCGTCCCCTCGGCGAACACTCCCAACTACAGAATTACTACGCAGAACGGTGTGGAATACGTTTACCACACCGTGCTCTCCGGGACCACCGTATTCACTTTCGGTTGGACGCCGCCCGCCACCAATATCGGAGCCATTCGTTTCTATCTCGTGGGAGTATGCGGCGATCATACCAACGGCAAGCCGGACGGCAACTTCTATAGCTCCACATTTACGATGCAGCCGGCGTCGCGTGACTTACCGCCGGGCTATCGATGGCTTCCTCTCAACTTTCCCGGTCTTGGCGCCGCGACGGTTACCAATGTCAGTAACGATGGCCGCACGACAGGCTTCTACACAACAGCTACGGGCGCCATCGCGGGCTTCGTGCGCTCAGCGGCGGGGGCTGTCACTCCGTTCACTGTCCCCCAAGCCATCAACGTCTACCCAACCAGCATCAACAGTTCGGGGCGCATCGCCGGCTACTTTGATGACACCTCCAACGTGCGGCGCGGATTCATTCGCGAACCCGACGGGAGCATCGCGCCATTCAACGTCCCTGGAGCCACCGCGGTTTATTTGAACGCCATAAACGACAACGGCGCCGTTGCCGGCTACTACATCAACTCGGGCGTCTCCACGCCCATTCAATTCACCAATCCCAATGCTTTCACTCCGATCAATCCCGACGGCTTCCAAACCATCACCAGCCTGAGCAACAACGGCACGCTGGGCGGGCAGTTCCACGCCGCCACCGTCGTGCGGTCCGCCGACGGACTCGTAGGCTTCGGCAACTGCATCTATAGCAACAACGAAGGGGTTATCTCCGTCTCGGCCGACGATAACCTGGACATCACCTACGGTTGTACCAACGTCACTGGATTCGGCATTCTCAGCGGCCGGAGCATGCGCGCTCCCAACGGCCGCGGTGCACCCGTATCCGCCTCCCACATGGGCGGCATCAACAACAGCGGTGCATTCCCCATCCTTCAGGGCTCGCAGAATTATCTATTGACGCCGTGCAACACTACACCAACAATCACCAGCATTCGCGTCCCCAGTGCCGGCGGAGCCTTTGTGATCCCCACCACAAGCGCTTTCTCCGATTGCGTTCCCAACGCCACGCAGCAGCTTCCCAGCACATTCAACAGCGGCGGCGGATACATCGGCATCCCGCTATCGACGCCAATATCCACGGGCTATGCGCTGCTGAATGCGTTTCCGAACGGAACCGCCGTTGAGCGCACTTCCACCGCTTGGGTTGCCGGCGCAATCGTCACCGTTACGCAGGATGCAGCCACCTGCGCGCACTTCATCAACGTCAACCAGACCAGCTTCTCTTCCTTCGGGGGAAGCAGTTCCATCACTGTTACCACGCCCACTGGGTGCCCCAGCACGCCAACCACGGATGTCGATTGGATCAGGTTCATACCGCCCTTCGATTTCGAGGTCGCTCCCAACAACGGCACGTTGCCGCGAACGGGCACCATCACCATCGGCTATTCGCGAATCACGATAACGCAAGCTGCCGGTACCACCTGTAGCTATTCCGTCACGCCCACCACGCTGCGGCCGCCGCCCGCGGGAGGCACAGGCAATGTGTTGCTCAGCACCGGAAGCGCCTGCGTCTGGTCCGCCTTGGCCCCAGCAGCCTGGATCAGCGTCACGCCCATCGCTGGAACCGGTAACGCCACGCTCCGGTATACCATCGGAGCGAACACTTCCACAGAGTCACGCAGCGCCACCATCAGCGTCGCGGGCAAAACCGTCACCTTCACGCAGGCGGCAGCCGGCGGCCTTCCGGCCCCGTTGCGCTTCGTCCCGATGACGCCATGTCGAATCGCCGATACCCGAACCGACAGCGGTTTCTCCGGCGGCTTTGGAGCGCCCTCTCTATCGGCGAACGCCACGCGCACCTTCTCCATTCAATCCACCTGCGGACTCCCGTCCAACGCGCAAGCCTATTCGCTCAACGTCACGGTTGTCCCCAAAGCTCCTCTCGCCTACATCACCATGTGGCCTGCCGGCTCGCCTCGACCACTGGCATCGACTCTCAACAGTTGGGACGGCCGCATCGTCGCCAACGCTGCCATCATTCCCGCGGGCCAGGCAGGCGGCATCAGTCTGTTTGCGTCCGACCCCACCGACATCGTCATCGACATCAACGGGTACTTCATCCCACCAGAGGGAGGTGGTCTTCAGTTCTATCCGCTCACTCCATGCCGCATCGCCGACACTACCAACACCGCCTTCACTGGCGCACTCGGTCCACCGGCGCTCCCAGCGGCAACCGCGCGCACACTGCCGGTGCGATCGGTCTGCGGGGTTCTCGCCAACGCGCAAGCTTGTTCATTGAGCGTTACCGCAATCCCGGCATCGGGGGAAGCACAGCCGGGCGTCCAATTCCTCTCGCTCTACCCGAGCGGCCAGCCTCGACCCCTGGTATCCACACTGAACGCCGTATCCAACACCCCGTTCAGCGGCGCTCACACTTCCAATGCGGCCATCGTTCCAGCAGGCGCCTCGGGCTCCATCGACGTCTATGCATCCGACCCCGCGCACCTCACGGTTGACATCAACGGTTACTTCGCCCCGCCAGGCGGCGGTCTCAACTTCTATCCTCTGAATCCATGCCGCGTCGCCGACACGCGTAGCGGTCCTCCAGTGGTGTCTTACGGGAGCAGCCACATCGAATTCCCGATCCTCAGCAGCAACTGTGGCGCCCCACTCGAATCGCGCGCCTACCTCTTTAATCTCACCCAAGTCCCGCGAAGCAAATACTACACCATCTACCTTGTCGCCTCCGGACAACCACAGCCCTTTTCCCAAATCGGCGGCTTCGTTGCCTCGGGAGGTCAAGTCACCGCGAATGCCTCCATTGTCGCCGCGGGCACGGGAGGCTACATTTTCACATCCACCTCCATCTCCGGCGCATCGGACATTGTCATCGACCTCTACGGCTATTTCGCGCAATAAGGAGAACCAACATGTCCTGCCATCAACTCTTACTGCTTCTCACCGCAACGGCATCTCTCCTTCGCGCCAACATCAGCAATCCTCCGCTCGCCAAAACCGGCGCTCCCGGTGAGGGCACTTGTGCCGAATGCCACACTGGAACCCCCAAGCATGGCGGAGTTGTCATGTCTTTCACCGCGCTCAGCTACACACCGGGTGTGCAACAGACCATTCAGGTTCACATCAACTCAACCAACTTCTCGGTCACCGGTTTTGAAATCACCGCGCGCCTCGCCTCCAACGAACTGCTACACGCCGGCCGCTTCACCACCGTCAACAGTGACGTCTCCGTCCGCGCATTGAACGGCATCGAATATGTTTCGCAAACCCGGCTCACCGGCACAACCGTCTTTGGCATGAACTGGACACCCCCCTCCACCGATGTTGGCCCAGTGCGGTTCTACGTCACCGCTGTCGGCGGCGATCACTCTAATGGCGTTCTCGACGCCAATGTCTATAAGGCGGTCTACACAATGCCCGCGGCCACTCGCGACGTTCCTTCGGGGTTCCGATGGGTCACCATACCAGTGGTCGGATCCATCTACGGAATCAGTGATGATGGGCGGCTTACAGGTGCGCTCGGCACAACCGGATTCGTGCGTGACGCCGCCGGTGTCGTCACCAACTTCACCATTCCGCAAGCCACAACACTCGTGCCATTTGGCATCAACAGCAGTGGACGCGTCGCCGGCTACTTCACCGATAGCCAGCAAAAACGCCACGCCTTCATTCGCGAACCCGCTGGAACCATCACCGTCTTCGACGTCCCCAACGCCGTCTCCACCCAACTCAACGCGATCAACGACAGCGGCCTCATCGTCGGTAGCTACAAGGATTCCACGGGAGCCATCTATCCCATCCAACTCACGAATCCTCCCAACTTCACCGCCATCGACGACAACGGACTCGAGAATCCCACCGGCATCAGCACGGGGGGCAATATCGGCGGCACCTTCCACGCCGCCAACCTCGTGCGCACGCCCAATGGACCCGCCGGCCTCTACAACTGCATACAGCAAGGGGGAACCTCCTCCATGGCCAGCATCAACGACAATTTCGACGTCACTTCATACTGCGCCACCAATTCGTTTTCGTCGGTCCGATTCTTCCAGGCTCCCAATGGACGCCGGCTCTTCTTCCCCACCCCGTTCCAATCGCCGTTTGGCCCCATTGGAAACATCAACAGCAGCGGCGCCTTCCCTGTCGCCTACAATCTTCAAAACTACGTTCTGACCCCATGCATCACCACGCCCACCACGACGTCCTTTCACCTGCCCTCCACCGGCGGCACCATCACTGTGCCCGTCACAAGCTCGGTGCCCGATTGCGTCCCCATCACCGTCCCGGTCTCACCCTCGGAGTCTCTCAATCCGGTGCCCGGGTCCACAACCTCTGTTTCCATCGGAGTCAGCCCGAACAACACGGGCGCTGAAGTCACCAGGCAGTACTTGGTCGCGGGCAGCATCGTCAGCGTCACCGTCGGCGCCGCCCCTTGTTCCTATTCATTCACCACCAACACCCTGGCGGACTTCCCCGCCATCGGCGGGAGCGGCGTGATCTTCGTGAATGCCACTAGCGGTTGCGCGTGGACCGTCAGTTCCAACTCCAGTTGGATCACCTTCCCCAGCGGAGCTTCCGGAACGGGACACGGCTCCGTTCTCTACGTCGTTGCTCCCAACAACGGAACGACACTGCGCTCAGCAGCGATTCTGTTGGGCGATAAGCAGTACCCCATCGCCCAAGGGCCTGCCACTTCCTGCGCGTACTCGGTTTCTCCCAACGGACTCCAACTCCCCGCCGCCGGCGCCACAGGCCAAATCAACATCAACACCGGCAGCACCTGCGTTTGGTCGGTGTCGGGCGCTCCAGCATGGATCACGCTGGATGCATCCACTGGCATCGGCAGCGCCGCCATCCGTTACACCGCCGCTGCCAACTCCGCCGCCACCCCGCGCACAGCTTCTCTCTCCATCCCGGGTGCCGGGGTCAGCATCACACAGGCGGGCACCGCCGGATTCTCCGGCCCGTTACGATTCGTTGCACTCGCACCCTGCCGCATCGCCGACACGCGCAACAACAGCGGCAAGTCAGGCTCGTACGGTCCACCGCAACTCGTCGCGAATAGCTCGC
>JACQZR010000235.1 GCA_016213775.1 Acidobacteriota bacterium | reverse complement strand
GGGATAGGCTCTGATAAACGTCCGACATTTAATCCTCTCCTTGCGGATCATCAAGCCACTTGGAGAGGATTCTACTCCCGGAACGGTCAAACCTGTTCAAGTCTCACTGGTCGAACCAGTGGCTTACCGATTTCAGTTAGATTCCTGTTGCCGCCGATTCCCATTGTGCCCTCCGCGCCACGCTCCCACACCCACCCCGCAACGCCGCGTCAACAGCTTACCCCGCGGCACCCCGATTGCATCACCACCACGCATGAAACGAATCTGCCTGTGCCTGATGCTAGCCGCCGCCCTATCCTCCGCCGAGCCGCAACGCCACGCCCCGACAATACGCTCGTTGCAGTTCCGCAAGCTGCCCAAGGTGCAGGAGAAGGAAGTCCTTCGCATGCTCCGCGCAAAAGGCATAGGCGTTCTGCCCGAAGCTCCGCTCGACCGCGAGCAATTGGACGAAGCCCGCCTCATCATCAGCGAATTGATCGAAGCCCACGGCAGCCGCGGCTATCACGTCGTCACAACTGTGAAGGACGCCGGCAACCGCAGTGTAGAAGTCATCTTCACCGCCGTGAAGAAGTGACCTCCAACGTCGCCTTCACCGCAACCGCGGCGTTCCCCAACCGCGCTGGCTGGAAGTGCCATTTCTCCAGCGCCTCACGCGCCGCCGCCGCCCACTCGGTATCTTCCGGACTCGCCTTCACAAACTCCACGCCACCCGTCTCGTCCACCGCAAACGCAACCGTAAACACGCCGGCGCTCCGAGGCTCTGGTACTCTCCCTCTCTCCAGCACCGGACGCGAAGCTCCCGCCGGCGCATCCAACAGCAGCCGCGACATCGCCATCGTGCCGGCAGTCCGGAACGCCACCTCCACGGTGGTGGTTGTGGCGACGGGCTTCCCCACTCGATAGGCAGGCTTGAACCGCCAGTCCGCAATCGTCGCCAGCGCCCGCTCATCCAGGCCGAACCCAGCCCCGCGTTCCACTTTCAAGTCGCGCGGCACGCCGTCCACATCCACCACCATCCGCACTTTCAGTGCAGCATTCACGCCGGCCTTGCGCGCTTCCTCCGTGAATCCGGGTTGCTGCCGCTGAATCACCTGCAGCGCCGAATTCTCACCGCTCACTGCTACTACCCGCGATTGCGGCAGGCTGCCGCTCTTCACCTGATTCCACCGCCTCTTCAATTCGCCTTCCGTGTCCGGACCCGCCCCCACATCCACCGCCACAACCACCCCCTCGCGATTCACCCAAAACGCCGACGGCAGCGTGTGCGCCTCGTATGCATTCACCACCCCGTCCGGCGCAACCGCCATCGGATACGACACCGGATTCTTCGCCAGAAAACTCTTCACCACCTCCGGATCCTCGCCCGAAGAAAGCCCGATCATCTCAAAGCCTTCATCCTTGTGAGCCTTGTAGAAGGCCGACAGCGCCGGCATCTGCTGCCGGCACGGAACGCACCACGTCGCCCAAAAATCCACCAGTACGATCTTGCCTTTGTGCGCCGCCAGGTCCCATCTTTCACCGCCAACCGTGGCCAGCGCCGGTATCACGGGGGCCGGCTTGCCCACCAGTTTCTGGCGATCCGTCTTCGGCGATGCAAACCGGTTGAAGCTCGGCACCAGCCCCTCGCGCAGCGACGCCATCCAGTCGTCGAGCTTCCCCTGGCCCGACTTCCAGAACTTCCGTACGCCTTCCAGATACGCGATCACGGCATCACGTTCGCCTGCCGACGCCAGGTCGCGCGCCAGTTGAAAATCGGGTCCAAACGAACCAAGCGCCGGTGATCCCGCCGACTTCGCCGCTTCCGCCAGGTGCCGCAATGCTGCCGCCTTATCGCCGCGCTGCAGCGCAATGCTCCCGAGCCAGCAGTTTACGTCATGAACGTTCTGTCCTTGCGTTGATCCCGTCCCCGGAGACGCCAGCAGTGCCGTGCCATATGCGACCGCCTTGTCGTGCATCCCCGCTTCAAACGCGACTTGCACTTGATTCCGCGCCATCCCCGCATCCGGCTCGCCGCCCCGCTTGCGAGCCATTTCCCCGGCCTCAAACGCCTTTGTCCAAAGGTCCAGCTTCCTCTCCTTGATGCGTTCCGCGTCGGCCCGCCGCTGCAGAACCTCCATCGTGACCCAGAAGGGCATCGCGTCGTTCCTATCGCGCACAGCCCATCGCGCCAGCACCGGTTCTATCAGCGAGTCCGCATCAACCGTCGACTCCACCTTCCGTGCCCGCAGCATGCTCTGCCCATTGGAAAGCGCCCGCACTGCCGCTCCTAGAAATCCGGGGGCCGTCGATTCCGCCAGAATCTTGCGAGCCTCCTGCGCCGGCGCCGCTTCCGACCGCGCCGGTTCCGCCGCGCTCATCGACTCGCCAAGCATCAGGCTCGTGGCCCCCAGGATCACTGCCGCAATCGCCTTTCCCGCGTTCCAATATCCCATCTTCGACAACCGTGGATCGGCCAGAGCGCGACGCACCGTCTGCACCGCGAGCGCCGGATCCTCCGTCGACAGATAGCGAAGTGAATTAGCGTAAGCGTCTCCCGGCAGATGCTCGCGCGCCGCCACCTCCCGCCATGCCTGGATCACCGCCTTGCGCCCCTCTGGATCCTTAGGCGCCATCGCCGCATCAATCCAGGTCGAACCCATTCCCGCGTAAGGCGACTCCGGCGCGATCTCCACAAACCACAGAATATGTTTGCGCCGCGCGAGAATGGTCTCCTGCGAAGGACTGCTTCGCTGCGCCGTCGCGTAGTGCATCAACAGCCGGCTGCGCGTCACTCTATCGCCGGGGTCCTCCTGAAGCGTGGCTTCCATCGCAGCCACTTGATCCGCCGAAAGTTGCGATGCCGGTTGAGCCTGTAACCAGCCCAGTCCGGAAAACAGCAGCGCGAGATAGTAAATCCGCATCAGGTAAAACCCCCAACTATTATGTCGTCTATTAACGCCGCCTGCTGCATTCAACTCCGCGGCTTTCAATCCGAAGAACTCCCATCCCCACAAGCAACAGGATCTCGCGAAACACATCCAAAACCCGTAGAGTCCAGCGCCGGCGCCCAGCACCCGGAACCGGCCTGCAACCGGCCTGCAACATTGCTCTCCATCGGAGCGTCTGATATCATTCTCCGCCAGAGTTCCCACATCTACGTTGTTTTGGAGTGAGCTATGGCCGATCCCGGTATTATGCCTGTGCCGCAAATGGAGGAAGCGGAAACGATCCAACCAGTCACACCTGAAGAGCAGGCCTTGTTGGATCGCGTGGCTGCATGCGCCAGGAACAAGGATCTTCAGGGTTCGTTGGATATGCTCACCGAACTCGAGATGTCATTTCAGCGCGAGATCATCCAACGCTACCTCGGCATCGCGAAATGGCGCAATATTTCCGGCGAGATCATCAACTCCACCTGGTGGTGCAGTTTCATCGGCGGCGTCTGCCTCGCATTCCTCGCCGGTCAAGTTGCGGCGCTTGCTATCGCGGTGGCGATGAGGCCCTTCGTCTCTATGGCCCAATTCGCATTCAGCGTCAAGATCAAGGACTCTGCGATTACAACCATTTCGGCGATTCTGTCCAACATGATCGTCGGGGGAACTGGAGCGGGGCTATCGGGAACTCCCGAGGATTGGGCCACCGCCTTCGCCAGCGTTGCGGCTTCCGGCTTCGGGAAGACCGTGGAAGGCATCATTGCCTTCATCGGCATCGCCTATTCCGGAACCTTGAGTGCGCTGAGAGTGTCTTTCTCGCAGAAAGCATTGCACTCGGTGTTGACGCCGGTAGCGAACTACGACTATTCGCAACATGTTGTGAGTTGGGATCTGTATCGCGCCAGTACGATATCCACTCTCAAGGGCGCCGTACTGGCAGAGACGCGCCTGCGCTATGAGATAGCCGTCTATTGGCGGGCCACCAGCGCCATCTTCATGATTCGATTCCAGGCGATGCAGGCGATGCGGCGGTTGGCCGAGGCTCCGCGATGACCGGACCTGGATCGACTTAAATCAGCGCCTCACCTCCCCGGTGCGCCTGGTCACGCCGTCGCATACGCGGCCGCCGGCGACTCCGCCACCACCACCACTCCGCCTTCACTAATCGTGAACCCGTTCGCACGATCCACTTCCTCGTCCCATCCGATTTCCGTCTCCTCCGGAATGCGCACTCCCGGTCCGATGATCGCGTTCCGTATCCTGCTGTAGCGTCCAATCTCGGCGCCATGCATCAGAATCGACTTGTCCACGTCGCAATAACTGTTCACCCGCACCGCCGGCGCGAGCACACTGTTCATCACACGCCCCCCCGAAATGATGCAGCCCGGCGAGACGATCGAGTCCATCGCAACTCCCATCCGCCGCCCCTCCTGCGCAAACACGAACTTCGCCGGTGGATGCTGATGCAGCGATGTCCGAATCGGCCAATTGGTGTCGTATAGATTGAACAGCGGCGTCACCGAGACCAGATCCATGTTCGCCTCGTAGTAGGCATCCAACGTGCCGACATCGCGCCAATACAACACCGACTTGTCGTTCAGGTCATGGAAATCGTACGCCACCACCTTCGCTCTCGACACCATCTTCGGCAAAATATCCTTGCCGAAATCGTGCGCCGAATTCGCATCCGCCGCATCTTCAAACAGAGCTTCCACCAGCACCTGCGTCCGGAACAGGTAGATCCCCATCGACGCACTCACCATCTCCGTGTTGAACACGCTCCGTACCGGCTTCCCGTGCTGCGGTTTCTCTTCAAACCCGGTGATCCGGTGGCGCGAGTCAATTCTCGTCACGCCGAATCGCGTCGCCTCCTCCGGCCTCACCTGAATCGTCGCGATCGTCACGTCCGCCTCGTGCGATTCGTGCCACTCCACCATCTCCTGGTAGTTCATCTTGTAAATGTGATCGGCCGAAAGGATCAGCGTGTGCGCCGGCGCCTCCAACAGAATGCTCTCGATGTTCTGGTACACTGCATCCGCGGTACCCAGGTACCAATCCTTGTGCATTCGCCTCATCGGCGTGATCGTCTCAATAAACTCGCCCAGTTCCGGCGATAGAATGCTCCATCCCTCCCTCAGGTGCCGGATCATCTCCAGTGCCTTGTACTGTGCCAGTACAAACACACGGCGAAGACTGGAGTTGATACAATTCGACAGCGTAAAGTCGATAATCCGGTAAATACCGCCGAATGGAACGGCGGGTTTGGCTGTGTTCCGTGTCAGCGGGAAGAGGCGCTCACCGGCGCCTCCAGCCAGGAGAATGGCGAGAGTGCTTCGCATGCCTTTGTCTGTCACCACGGTTGAGATCGTCCCCCAAACCTGCGAGAATGAAAATTCGGCGCACGTCCGCGCCGACTTCCTAATGATACCTTGGACAGATGAGGGGGTGATTGAGTTTGGCAGAAGTCGTAATCCAGGATGGTGAGACTCTCGAAGGCGCTCTACGCCGCTTTAAGCGCAAAGTGCAGCAGGAGGACATCATCAAAGAGATCAAACGTCACTCCTACTATCTGAAGCCCGGTGAAAAGAAGCGCGTCAAAGCCGCTTTGGCCCGCAAGCGCAACCGCAAACGGAAACCGCGCGAAATCGAATAGCCGGTAGTCAATCCTTCAAAACAACCGGGCGCGGGTAGAAATGCTCGCGCCCTTCCTGTCTCTCCTCTTCCCTCACCGCTGCCGCATCTGTTGCACTCGAGTGTGCAGTAAATGCAGCATCCCCCCAAACACCTCATCCGTCTGCGGCGGCTTCCTCTTCTGCGCGATCTCTTCCTTGATGCACGTGGCAAACGTCGAGCCGTGCATCTTGAAGATGTCTCGTTGCATCAACGTCACGCGGATTCGCTCGATCATCTTCGACGTATCCGTCGGACGGTCTTCCCGGAAAGCCATGTACGGCTCTTTCCACATCGCCGGCCGGTCCAGGGTCTCCGCAATCCCTTCCGATCCCCGGGCTCGCCGTCCGCGCAGCGCCTCCCGTTCTCGGGGCGATTGCCGCCTCCAGCGCCTGAATCACAGTCGACAGCGCCTCCAGTTCGAATCGCTCCGCCGCCGCGCCAAACTGCGTCGCATTTCGCTGATGCATGTCACGCAACAACGCCGGCGTGATCCGCGCCAGTTTCGGACGCCGCGTTCGCAGCGCCGCAATCTCACGAACGGCATCCTCCTCCGCGCCCCCGGAAGCCACATACTTCCGCGCCGCCACCAACGCCGGCGAATCCGCAATCCTCCTCGCAAGGCTGTAGCTGATCAGCAAATAATCATGCAGAAAATGCTGCCCATCCACAATCGCCGATCGCAGCCCCCGGATCGTCTCGACCGGCCCCAGTATCGCCGTCTCAATCGCGTTAAATACGTGATCGCCTTGTTTCGGGGTGTCCTCGGGCATCGCTCCTCCTCGTTTGGAGATTAGGATGGCTCACTTGGGGGGCGGCAGGGCAGGTGGATGGGACGACGCGGTCTGCGTTGGGACTTTGCGGGCGGAGTCGTAGCAGATCACGGCTGCGGTGCTTTGCACGAAGTGGTGGTCCGGGCTAGCGCAGGCGGGGAGACCGAAGGGGTCCGGCTGGGAGTAGAGGGCAGCGGCGGCGAGGTGTGGGAGTTGGGGAGGCGCCGCCGAAGCGGTCACCTCCCTTCCACTACACTACTGCGCGGACTTGATCGTCATTCCGTAGAAACTGCGGTGGACAAAAAAGACCGAGACGAGAAAGAAGACAACGCCGAGGCCCGTGCTGAGAGTGGGGCCTTGTTCGTTGGTGAGCGAAACAGCGAGTTCGACGGCGAGCAGGCCAAAGAGGGTCGTGAACTTGATGATGGGGTTCATGGCGACGGAGGACGTATCCTTGAACGGATCGCCAACAGTGTCGCCGACGACGGTGGCCGCGTGCAGTTCGGTGCCCTTGGCCTTGAGTTCCGTTTCGACGATCTTCTTGGCGTTGTCCCAGGCACCGCCGGCGTTGGCCATGAAGATGGCCTGGAACAAACCAAATAGTGCGATCGAGATCAGGTAGCCGATGAAGAAGTAGGGTTCAAAGAACGCAAAGGCGAGCGTGGAGAAGAACACGGTGAGGAAGATGTTGAACATGCCCTTCTGGGCGTACTGCGTGCAAATCTCCACTACCTTTTTCGAATCGGCGACCGATGCTTTGGTGGAACCCTCCAACTTGATGTTCGCCTTGATGAATTCGACCGCGCGGTAGGCGCCCGTAGTGACGGCTTGCGTGGAGGCGCCGGTAAACCAATAGATGACCGCGCCGCCGGCGATGAGGCCGAGCAGGAAGGGCGGGTGGAGCACCGAGAGGTTGGAGAGCAGTTCGGGCTTGAGACCCTGGGTAAGGGCGACGATGATGGAGAAGATCATCGTGGTTGCGCCGACGACCGCGGTACCTATGAGCACCGGTTTAGCCGTGGCTTTGAACGTATTGCCGGCGCCGTCGTTCTCTTCCAGATGCTGCTTGGCGACTTCGAACTTCGGATCGAAGCCGAAGTTCTGTTTGATGTCCTTTTCGATTCCGGGGAGGGTTTCGATGACGGAAAGCTCGTAGACGGACTGGGCGTTGTCGGTGACGGGGCCGTAGGAATCGACGGCGATGGTGACGGGTCCCATGCCGAGGAAGCCGAAGGCCACCAGACCGAAAGCGAAGACCGCGGGAGCGAGCATGAGGCTCGCCATACCCATGTTAGATACAAAATAGGCGACGCTCATGAGGGAGAGAATCGCAAAGCCGAGCCAGTAGGCGCTGAAATTGCCGGCGACGAGACCGGAGAGGATGTTGAGGGAAGCGCCGCCTTCGCGGGAACTGATGACGACCTCGCGGACGTGCCCGGATTCCACCGAAGTAAATATCTTGACGAGCTCCGGGATGATGGCGCCGGCGAGGGTTCCGCAGGTGATGACGGTGGAGAGCTTCCACCAGAGCGAATCGTCGCCGCCGAGGTTGGGGATCAGCAAAGCGGAAACGATGTAGGTGAGAATCACGGAAATGATGGATGTGAGCCACACCAGGGTGGTGAGGGGGGTCTCGTAGTTCATCTTTTCGACGTTGGCGTACTTGCTGGTGGCGATCGCTTCATTGATGAAGTAGGAAGCTGCGGAGGCCACAACCATCATGACGCGCATGGTGAAGATCCAGACGAGAAGCTGCACCTGAACCAAGGGGTCTTTGACGGCAAGAAGGATGAAGCTGATGAGCGCAACACCAGTGACGCCGTAGGTTTCGAAACCATCGGCGCTGGGTCCGACGGAGTCGCCGGCATTGTCTCCGGTGCAGTCGGCAATGACGCCGGGATTGCGCGCGTCGTCTTCCTTGATTTTGAACACGATCTTCATCAGGTCGGCGCCGATGTCGGCGATTTTGGTGAAGATGCCACCGGCCACACGAAGGGCGGCCGCGCCGAGCGATTCACCGATGGCGAATCCGATGAAGCAGGGGCCTGCATAGTCACCCGGAATGAACAGCAGGATGACGAGCATGATGAAGAGCTCGACGGAGATGAGGAGCATGCCGATACTCATGCCGGCTTTCAGCGGGATCTGATAACACGGGAACGGCTTTCCTCGCAGGCTGGCGAAAGCGGTGCGCGAGTTGGCAAAGGTGTTGACACGGATGCCGAACAGGGCGACGGAGAAACTTCCGGCGATGCCAACGAGGGAGAAGAAGAGAATGACGAGGACCTTGACAATCTCAAAGTGCTGCAGGACGCCGAAATAGACGACGATGATGGAGCCGATGAAGATTTCGAGAATCATCAGGAACCGGCCCTGCGTATAGAGGTAGGTCTTGCAGGTTTCGTAGATCAGTTCCGAGATTTCGAGCATGGAACTATGCACTGGCATGTTCTGCAGTTGCTTGTAGATCATCAGCCCGAAAGCAAGGCCGAGGAGACATACGAGCAGACCGATCATGAGGAACGACCGGCCGTCGAAACCGAAGAAGTTGGCTTTGCTGAGATCCGGAAGAATGAGATTCGCCTCACCGCCGGCATGTGGCTGCTGGCCGAAGAGGGAGAAGGGCCCAAAAACAAAAGCAATAAGGGCCAGGGAAAAGAGGGAGAAGTTGCGCCTGAGAGCCGCGGAAAGCCAGGTTGTGGCATTCCGGACTTCGACGCGGAAGCGGGAACACATTGGTGTGGTTTCCTCCACTGGATCGGTTGAACTATATAGGCGCTGCTAGGGCTGAGAGCTAGCAACAAAGGATAACAAGGCCATTTACGGTGAAGCAAATCGCCCCAGCTACAACGAGGTGAGCGCCTGTCTTATTGTGGTGCAACAGGGAGGCAAAAGTCCACAGGTGGAGGAGGATGCGGGGTGTGATCAGTCAATGATTCCGGAGCGGACGGCGAAGCGGACCAGTTCGCCGGTGCTATGGAGGTTGAGCTTTTCCATGACATGGCCGCGGTGTGCTTCGACGGTATAGACGCTGAGGGTCAGGGCGGAGGCTATCTCTTTGTTCGTCTTGCCTTCGGCGATGAGTTGGAGGACCTCGCGTTCGCGGCTGGTGAGGAGATCGATGGGGTTGGTGACGTGCTTGCGATAGTCGTTGAGGACGGCATTGGAGACGGCTGGACTGAGATAGCCTTCGCCCCTGGCGACGGAACGGACGGCGGCTACGAGGTCGTGTTCGGAGGCATCCTTTAAGAGGTAGCCGCTAGCGCCGGCGCGGAGGATTTCGCGGACGTAGACGGAATCGCGATGCATGCTGAGGGCGAGGACGCGGATGTGGGGGGAGACCTCACTAATGCGGCGTGTGGCCTCGATGCCGTTGAGTTCAGGCATGGAGACGTCCATGACGACCATGTCGGGCTGGAGTTCCTGCGCTTTCTGAACGGCCTCGTTGCCGTTGGCAGCTTCGCCGACGACCTCCATGTCGGAATGGGCGGAGAGGATCATGCGAAATCCGTGGCGGACGACGGAGTGGTCGTCGGCGAGCAGGATCTTCGTGACACGGGGGAGCATATCTAACTCATTAAAACGCGTTTCGGGAAGGGGGAACAATCCCATCCTGAAGTGAACGCGCTTACCGTGATGAGGCTATGTTCACGGGGGCAGCATACTTGAAATCCTGTAGGTGACGGGATATGAGCATATTCGTATTGGGAGTTTTCCTGGCATTGTCATTTGTGGTTCGGGCGGAACCAGTGACGATGGAACAAGCAATTGCGGAGGGGCTGAACAGGAATCCGGATCTGGTGGCCGCGAGAAGTGGGATTCCGGTGGCCGAAGCGCGGCGGATTACGGCGGCATTGAAGCCGAATCCGGTGTTGACGCTGGACGCTGACCACCTGGACGTGTTGGGGACGCGTTTCAAACCGGAGAACAACGGTGGTCCGAATGAGGTCTCGGTGCGAGTGGACTATCTGCGGGAACGAGGGAGCAAGCGGGAGAACCGGATCGCGCTGGCGGAGAGTGAGAAAAGCGTTGCGGAGCTGACGGTTCGGGAGACGGCGCGGCAGGTGATCTTCGCGATCCAATGCGCATTTGTGGATGTGCAGCAGGCGCAGGAGAGCCTTGCGCTGGCGAGGCAGAACCTAGCGAGTTTAAACGGGATCGTGGAGATCAACACTGCGAAGGTGAAGGCCGGGGACCTGGCGGTGGTGGAATTGAGCCGCTCACAGATCGCGGCGATGCAGTTGCAGACTGCCATGCGACAAGCGGAGCTACAGGTGTTGCAGGCGAAGACGCGGCTTCAATTCCTGATGGGGCGGCAGCAATCGGCGGTGGATTTCGAAATCGCGGGTGCGGTACGGGGAGAAGCGCTGGCGTTTGGAGTGGACGAGTTACGGGAGATGGCGGAGAAATTGCGGCCGGATCTGGCGGCGCTGCGGCAGACGCAGGCGCGGTCGCGGTCGGATTTGAAACTGCAGATCTCGCAGAGGGTGGTGGACTACACGGTTGGAACGGAGTACCGGAGGTCGCAATGGCCTGGGGGTGCGAACTCGATGGGGTTCTTTGTGAGCGCGCCGCTGGCGATTCACAACAGGAATCAGGGTGAGATTGCGCGGGCGGAACGGGAGATTGAGCAATGGGCACTGCGTATCCAGGCGGCGCGGGCGGGGATTGAGAATGAAGTGCGGACGGCCTATCAGCAGCACACGAGTGTCCGCGAATTAATGCAACAGATTGAGCCGAGCCTGCTGGCGAAGGCGAAGAGCGTGCGAGACACGACGGAATACTCTTATCGCCGTGGCGAGGCAAGCCTGGTGGAATTTCTGGATGCACAGCGGGCGTACAACGACTCGGTGCAGAGCTACAACGAAGTGCGGGCGAACTACGCGCGGAGTTTGTATTTGATTGACTCGGTGACGGGAAGGAGCGTGAATCGGTGAGATTCGGATGGTTATGTTGGCTGGCGGCGGCAATCGCGATGAGTGGCTGCTCCCATGATCAGGAAAAGGAACGGGTGGTAGTGGCTTCGGCGGCAGCTCGCGAACTGGTGACGACACTGCCGGTGCGAATGGTGGAGGCGGCGACGAATGAATTTGTCGCGCCGGCGCGTTTGGAAGTGAGTCCAAACTACGTGGCTCACGTGAACGCGCCGCTGGCGGGACGGATCATCGAGGTGCTGGTGCGATTGGGCGATTCAGTGACCAAGGGGCAGCCGTTGTTGGAGATTGAGAGCCCGGATACGGAGCAGGCGGAGTCAGAATACCGGTCGGCGACGGCGCAGCTATCGCAGTCGGAAGCAACACTGGCGAAGGCGGAATCGGATCATGCGCGGCTGGCGGATCTGTTTGAGCACAACGCGGTGGCGCAGAAGGAAGTGCTGTATGCGCGTACAGCGGTGGCGCATGCAAAGGCGGCAGTGGATCAGGCGCGGGCGACGCGCGATCAGGCGTCTCGCAAGTTGGAGATTCACGGGCTGAAGGCGGGGAGTTTCCGGCAGAAGGTGGTGGTGCGGGCGCCGCTTGCGGGGAAGGTTCTGGAGATGAACGTGGTGGCGGGAGAATACCGCAACGACACGTCGGCAACAATGCTGCGCATCGCGGACTTGAGCAGGCTGTGGGTGACTTCGGAAGTGCCGGAGAGCTCGATCCGGTTCTGCCGTATAGGCGGCAGTGTGCAGGTGGAGTTGATCGCGTATCCGGAGGAGAAGATTTACGGGAAGATCAGCTACCTGGCGGACACGGTGGATGCGGAGATGCGCACGGTGAAAGTGCGGGCAGACATTGACAATTCGTCGGGCAAGTTCCGTCCGGACATGTTTGGGAGGGCGCGGTTTTCCACGGACCGGCGGATGGCGGCATGGGTGCCGGAGAAGGCGGTGGTGCACAAGAACGGACGGAACCTGGTGTTTGTGGATGGGCCGGGGGATTATGCGGCGCGGGACGTGGTGTTGGGCGGACGAATGGACGACGGAATGGTGATCACGAGCGGGTTGAGCAAGGAAGACAAAGTTGTCGTGGACGGTGCCATATACCTGGCGCGGAATCTGAAGTAGGGGCGACGCGCCGGGCATGCTGAGAAAACTGATTTCGTTCGCGCTGCATCAACCGTTGTTCCTGTTTCTGATAGTGCTGCTGTTCATCGGCGGCGGAGTGGCGGCGTTCCGGACGCTTCCGGTGGAGGCGTTTCCCGATGTGACGGACGTGCAGGTGCCGATCATCACCCTGTACGCCGGGCATGCGCCGGAGGAGGTGGAGAAGCAGGTTACTATTCCACTGGAAATTGGGTTGAGCGGGCTTCCGCATGCGATCCGGATGTTTTCGCACACGCAGTTCGGATTGTCGTTCGTCTACATCACCTTTGACGAGGAAGTGGACCACTACTTTGCGCGGCAGCAGATTCTGGAGCGGTTCCAGACGGTGGAATTGCCGGAAGGCGTGCGGCCGGAGATGGGTCCGCTGACGACGCCGGTGGGGGAGATTTACCGCACGTATTTGAAGTCGGACACGTTAGATGCGAGCGAACTGCGAAGCCTGCAGGACTGGGTGGTGAGCCGGCATCTGAAGACGATTCCGGGGGTGGCCGATGTAGTGAGCCGCGGCGGGTTTGTGAAGCAGTACCAGGTGGTGCCGGATCTGATCAAGATGAAGGCGCAGGGCGTGGGGATGCAGCAGGTGTTCCAAGCGATTCAACGGGGGAACGCGAACGCCGGGGGTGGATATATTGAGCAGGGGCAGCAGCAGTTCATCATTCGCGGGGTGGGGTTGCTGAAGACGCCTGGCGATATCGAGAACATCGTGGTGGCGGAGCATACGGGTGTGCCGGTGCGGATCAAGGACATTGGCGAAGTGAACACGGGCTCGGTGCCGCGGCAGGGTGTGGTGGCGAAGGACGATCTGGACGACATCGTGACGGGGATCATACTGATGCGGAAGGGCGAGAATCCGTCGGTGGTGTTGAACGCCGTGAAAGAGAAGATGGAGCATTTGAACAGGAACGTTCTGCCGAAGGGCGTTCAGATTGTTCCGTACTATGACCGGGCGTGGCTGATTGAGCGGACATTAAAGACGGTGTTCACCAATCTGGGTGAAGGCGCGATCCTGGTGGGGCTGGTGTTGTACCTGTTTCTGGGGAACTTCAAATCGGCGGCGATTGTGGCGATCATTATTCCGTTGGCGCTGCTGGGCACTTTCCTGGGGTTGAAGCTGCGCGGCATTCCGGCGAACCTGCTTTCACTGGGAGCGATGGACTTCGGGATCATCGTGGATGGCGCGGTGATCGTAGTGGAGAACATTTACCGGCGGCTGTCGGAGGAAGGGCGAACGCACGCCGGTTCGCTGCGCGATCTGATTGGAGAAGCGGCGGTGCAGGTGGGGCGGCCAACGTTCTTTTCGATGCTGATAATCATTCTGGCGCACCTGCCGATTTTCACATTGCAGCGGCATGAAGGGCGGATCTTCGCGCCGATGGCGTACACGGTGACGAGCGCGCTGATCGGGTCGCTGCTGTTCTCACTGACGCTGGTGCCGCTGCTGTGTCTGCTGCTGTTGCGGAAGCCGGTGCCGGAGCGGGAGACGTTTGTGGTGCGGCTGGCCAAGCGGATCTATCAGCCGATTCTGACCTCGGCGCTGAAGAACCGGTATGCGGTGATTGCGACGGCGCTGGTGGCGCTGGGGGCGAGTCTGGCACTGGTACCGAAGCTGGGTTCGGAGTTTCTGCCGGAGTTGAACGAAGGGTCGGTCTGGGTGAACTTCACGCTGCCGCCGGGGATCTCATTGACGGAGGTGCAATCGGTGTTGCGAAACGTTCGCAAGACGCTGCACAAGTACCCGGAGGTGAACGCGGTGGTGTCGCAGGCGGGACGGCCGGAGGACGGAACCGATCCGAAACCACTGAACATGGTGGAGGTGCTGGTGGATTTGAAGCCGGAGACGGAATGGAAACGGCACGTCAGTAAAGAAGCGATACTGCGGGAGATGGAGAAGGACCTGGACGGGATTCCTGGGGTGAATCCGAGCTTTTCGCAACCCATTCGGGACAACGTGCTGGAGAGCATTTCGCAGATTGACGGGCAGATTGTGGTGAAGCTTTTCGGCGAGGATTCGGGGGTACTGCAGAAGAAGATCGACGAAGTGCTGGGGGTGATTTCGCCGGTTCCGGGTGTGGCGCGGGCGTTTGTGGATCGCGCGGGGAAGGTGCCGCAGTTGCAGATCTCGGTGGATCGCGAGCGGGCGGCGCGGTATGGGCTGAACGTCGCCGATATCGAAGACGTGATGGAAACGGCGCTCGGTGGAAAGCCGGCGACGCAGTTGTGGGAAGGCGAACGGCGGTTTGAGGTGGTGGTGCGGCTGCGCGAGGATGAGCGGCGGAATCTCGATTCGTTGAAGGCGCTGTTGATTGACACGCCCGGAGGATCGAGGATCCCGCTCGATCAGGTGGCGAACATTTCCGTGCAGGAGGGGGCGATGAACATCAGCCGCGAAGCGGGGTTGCGGGTGGCGAGTATCGGAGTGTTCATCCGCGATCGCGATATGGGGAGCGTTGTGGCGGAGATGCAGGAGAAGGTGAAGAAGAGCGTACAACTGCCGGCGGGGTACTTTTTGGAATGGGGCGGCGAGTTTGAGAACCAGGAGCGGGCGATGAAGCGGCTGGGGCTGATTGTGCCGGTGAGCGTGCTGCTGATATTCGTTCTGCTATTTGAGGCGTTCAAGAGCGTGAACAGCGCGACGCTGATTTTGTTGAACGTGCCATTCGCGCTGATTGGAGGCATTCTGGCGTTGTACATCACGGGGATTCACCTGAGCGTGTCGGCGGCCATCGGATTCATTGCGCTGTTCGGGCAGGCTGTGTTGAACGGCGTGGTGATGGTGAGCTACATCGATGAATCGCGAACGCGCGGTGTGCCGCTGTACGAAGCGGTGCTGAACGGGGCGCTGGTGCGGTTTCGAACGGTACTGATGACTTCGATTCTGGCGATGCTCGGGTTGCTGCCGATGGCGTTGTCGAAGGGAATCGGGTCGGAGGTGCAACGGCCGCTGGCGGTGGTGATTATTGGCGGGTTGGTGTCGGCGACGATTCTGACGCTGGTGGTGCTGCCGGTGGTGTGTCTGGTGTTCCAGAGGTGGGCGCCACCACAGGAGGAAACGTATTAGGTCCCGGCTGTTTCCCTGATATATGATCTTAAGGAAATCAGGGAGGGCACCATGAGTACTATTGTTCGAAGCGCGCTATTTCTTGCCATGGCCGGGGCGTCGCTGACGGGGCAGACCATTACGGCATCGCTGGAAGGAAACATCAAGGACGCCACTGGGGCGGTGATTCCGGGCGCACGGGTTGCGGTGGTGAACGCGGCGACGGGGATCACGGCGCGATTGGAGACGGGAGCGGACGGACGATTTGTCGCGCCGTCGCTGCAGCCGGGGCCGTACTCGGTGATTGTGGAAGCGGCGGGATTCAAGAAAGTGGACCGCAGCGGGATCGTTCTTCAGGTGGATCAGGCGGCGCGCATCGAGATTGTTCTGGAAGTGGGGGCGGTAAGCGAAACGGTGGAAATCAAGGCTGAGGCGCCGCTGTTGGAAAGTTCGAGCGCGGCGCTGGGGCAGGTGATTGAGAACCGCGCGATCACGAACTTGCCGCTGAATGCGCGCAACCCGTATGCGCTGGTATTTCTTGCTCCCGGTGTGACGGGGAATGTGGCGGCGCAATTCAATCAGGCCAACATTTCGATCAATGGAGGGCGGCCCGGGGCGAATGAGATTCTGGCTGACGGGATTCCGTCGTCGCCGCCGCTGGTGAATCCGATTCAGGGGTTCACGGTGTATCCGTCGGTGGATTCGGTGCAGGAATTCAAGGTGCAGACGAACAGCTATTCGGCCGAGTTTGGGAGGTCGAGCGGCGGGATTATCAACCTGGTGTTCAAGTCGGGGACGAATCAGTTTCACGGGACACTGTTTGAGTTTGTGCGCAATTCGAAACTCGACGCGAACGGATTTTTCGCGAACCAGCGCGGGCTGCCGTTGACGAACTTCAAACGCAATCAGTTTGGGGCGTCGGGCGGCGGACCGGTGTTGATTCCGGGCTTGTACAATGGCCGCAACAGGACGTTCTTCTTCGCGGCGTATGAGGGGTTGAAGGAGCGGTCGCAGAGCAATCTGACGGCGACGGGGCCGACGGATTTGCAGCGGAATGGGGATTTCTCAAGGACGCTGACGGCGGCGGGAGCGCTGATTTCGGTGTACGATCCGACGACGACGGTGGCGCAGGGAACAGGGTTTGTGCGGACGGCGTTTCCGGGCAATGTGATTCCGGCGTCACGGCAGGATCCGGTGGCGCGGAACGTGATCAAGTATTATCCCGCGGCGAACCGGGCGGGGGACACGAACACGCAAGCGAACAATCTATCGCTGCCCGGCACTGCGCCGACGGACAGCAATCAGTTCGACATCAAGGGCGATGAGAACATCAATGACCGGAACCGTTTTTTTGTGCGCGTGTCGCACCGCAACTACAATCTGGGGTTGGAGAACCGCTTTCCGACCGAAATCGCGGTGGCGCAAGGCGGGTCGTATCAGCCGCAGGTTTCCAACAACGCGGCGTTTGACTATACGTTCAACCTGAGGCCCACTTTCCTGATTGATTTTCGTTATGGGTTTGGACGGACACTGCTGAATTTCAGCCCGCGGAGCGCGGGTTTTGATCCGACAACGCTGGGGTTCCCGTCGTATCTGGCGGCGAACGCGGAGGGGATCTACTTTCCCACGTTCTCGCCAACGGGGTACCTGGCTTTGGGCGGAACTTCCTTTGCGCGGCGGAATGCGTTTGAGACGCACAACTGGAGTTTGAACAACAGCAAAGTGATGACGCGGCATCTTTTGAAGTTTGGGTTTGAGGTGCGGCTGGTGCGCGTGAACAACAGTGAGATTACGGATGCGGTGGGGAACTTCACCTTTGACAAGACGTTCACGCAGGGGCCGAATCCGAATGCGGCGAGCAACACGGCGGGGGACGGAATGGCGTCGCTGCTGCTGGGGCTTGGCAATGGAGTGTTGACACGGTGTTTCAAGTGCGTCTCGACGCAGAGCATGTACTACGGCTGGTATTTCTCAGACGACTGGAAGGTGACAAACAAGCTGACGCTGAATCTAGGGCTTCGCTATGAGTTGGAGATTCCGCGGCATGAGCGCTACAACCGGGTCAATGTGTTTGATCCTTTTGTGACGTCGCCACTGGCGAGCCGGGCGGGACTGCCGAATCTGAAGGGCGGGCTGGTGTTTGCCGGTGTGAACGGCGAGAGCGCGCAGCAGTTTCCGGCGGATACGAACAACTGGGCGCCGCGATTCGGATTCGCGTATCAGGCGCGTCGTGACACGGTGATTCGCGGCGGAGCGGGCATATTTTACTCGCCGTCGTATCGGGCGGCTGGGGGGACGGTGGGCAATTTTGGATATCGCAGCGATACGCAGTTCATCGGAAGCGCCAACGGGCTGACGCCGACGAACTATCTGCGCAATCCATTCCCGGATGGTTTTGTTCCGGTGGTGGGGAGCGCGCTGGGATTGTCGACTGCGGTGGGGTCCACCATTAGCGCGAGTCTGAAGAACGACAGCACGGTGGCGTACAGCGAGAACTGGAGCTTTAACGTGCAGCATCAGTTGAAAGGGGACCTGTTGGTGGAGGCAGGGTATGTGGGGAGCCACGGGCTGCATCTCACGCAGACCGGAGAAGGCACCGCCAACCTGAATCTACTGACGCGGGAACAACTGGCGTTGGGGACGCAACTGCAGCAGCAGGTGAGCAATCCGTTCTTTGGGGTGATCACGAGCGGTGTGCTCTCGACAAGGACGGTTCCGCAGAGCTTTCTGCTGCGGGCGTATCCGCAATACACCACAGTGAATCCGCTGTATTGGACGGGCTCGTCGTCGATTTACCACTCGTTCCAGTTGAAGGTGGAGAAGCGGTTCGGTTCGGGGTTGAGCCTGCTGACGGCGTACACGAATGCGAAGCTGATTGATGAATTCAGCATTATCTCCAATGTGGGCCGCAATGCGAATATCCAGAATATCCACGACCGGCGCAATGAGCGGGCGGTTTCTTCGAACGACATCTCGCAGCGATTCGTAACGAGCGCGGTGTATGCGCTGCCGTTTGGGAGAGGGCGATCGTTCGGCGGCGGATGGAACCGGATGGTGGACGCGGTTCTGGGCGGATGGCAGATGAACGGCATCCTGACGTTCCAGCGGGGATTTCCGCTAGCGCTCACAACGACCAACTCGTCGAATGCGGGCGGCAACGTGCTGCGGCCAAACAACAACGGCAAGAGCGCGCAAACGAGTGGTGATGTGAAGAGCCGGCTGACCCAATACTTCGACAAGACGGTGTTCTCGCAGCCTGCCCCGTTCACATTCGGCAACGTGGGGCGAACGCTGCCGGATGTGCGCGCACCGGGGTTGCGCAATCTGGATTACTCGCTGTTCAAGAACTTCGGGGTGACGGAACGGGTGGCGGTTCAATTTCGGGCGGAATCGTTCAACCTGACGAACACGGCGACGTTCGGGGAGCCCAATCAGAACTTCACCGCGGTGCAATTCGGGCAGATTACGGGAACGTCGAACATCGCCCGGCAGGTGCAGTTCGGATTGAAGATCCTGTTCTGATATGCGTCAGTGGACTTCGATATCATTTCAAGTACCGGAGTCCCATGAGGTACGTAATTCTCGTTCTGCTATGCGTCCTGCCGCTGTTTTCGCAGGAAACCCGAAGCACGATCAATGGCAGGGTTTATGACACACTGAACGCCGCGGTCGCCGGCGCGAAGGTGGTGATCGTCAATACTGACACCAACGCGACGGTGGCGCTGACCACCAACGACACTGGCTTCTATGAGGCTCCGCTGCTGATCCCGGGGAGCTACCGGATCACGGCGGAACTGAGGGGGTTCAAGACGTCGCGGCGCGAGGGGATCACGCTGCAGGTGGGGCAGCGGATTGCCATCGACATGAAGCTCGATGTCGGCGCGGTGACCGAGACGGTG
Source organism: Acidobacteriota bacterium (assembly GCA_016213775.1). Taxonomy (GTDB): domain Bacteria; phylum Acidobacteriota; class Terriglobia; order Bryobacterales; family Bryobacteraceae; genus CADEFT01. Next base: position 26,177 of record JACQZR010000235.1, on the reverse strand, counting down.
GAGGTGACGGCGGATGCGCCGGTAATCGACACGGGCGCGATCGAGGCAGGGTCGCTCATCGACAACAAAGATCTGATGGATTTGCCGAACATGGGAAACAATCCGACGCTGCTGGTGAAACTGATGCCTGGCGTGCAGACGGACGGGAACAATAACTATCTCGGGCTGCATTCGATCGCCGGCGGATCGGCATATGGCAACGCGGGTGGGGTGGGCGGCAACGAATGGTCCATTGACGGCGTGCCGAACAACGGCGGCGGACGGCAGGCGGCCTATTTGCCGTATTCAGACGCGGTGGCGGAGTTCCGCATCGACACTACGGGGTTCGATGTTTCGCAGGGACGCGGGACGGGGCTGAGCGTGATGGCGATGACGAAAGCGGGGTCGAACCAGTATCACGGCACGCTCACCGAACAGCACTGGCAGCAGCGCTACAACGGGACGCCGTATTTCACGCGGCAGCTTTACTACAGGAATATCGCGGCCGCGGAGGCGCGGGGGGACACGGCGCTAACGGAGAAGCTGAGAAACAGCGAGCGGCAGCCGTCGGGACATTCCAACAACTATGCGGCGACGATCGGCGGGCCGGTGGTGCTTCCGAAGATTTACAACGGGAAGAACAAGCTGTTTTCGTTTTTGAGCTTCAATGGGTTTAAGGACGTGAAGACGGAGGATCCGTCCACGTTTAACAAGACGGTGCCGACGATGGCGAACCGTCAGGGGGACTTTTCGAATTTTCTGCTGATTGACCCGACGCGGTATCAAATTTATGATCCGCTGACGGTGCGCCGCGATCCGGACCGCACAGGGACGCACTACATTCGCGATCCGATTCCCGGAAACATCATCGCGAAGTCGCGTTTTATTAATCCGATGTACGAGTTCTACTCGAGGCTGTATCCGGTGCCGAACAACGACCCGACGAATCCGCGGCAGGAGCCGCGCAACAACTACCTTGCGGTGGCGACGCCGTACAACTGGGACTACATGGCGTTGCAGCATCGCGTCGATTTCAATCCTGTGGAGCGGCACCGGTTTTTCGGACGGTGGAGCTGGAACAACTTTGATGAAGACCGCGGGGACTGGACGTATTCCACTGTGCGGGGGATGAACACGAACGGGTTGAGCCGGAAGAACCTGGCGGCGACGGTGGATTGGACGTGGACGGTGAATTCACGGACGCTGCTGAACATATCCGGAGCGGCAAATGCGTTTCGGGCGGGGAGCCGGCAGGTGGTGCCGATGAGCTACAAGCCGAGCGATGTGGGATTGCCGAAGTACGTGGACGATTGGGCCGGCGATCAGCATGTTCTTCCGCAGGCGGCGATCAGCGGGTACACGTCGAGCTCGCCGAGCGGGATACCGTCGTTCACGCGCTATCCGGTATACAGCCTGCAGGGGAATGTTTCGCATTTGCGAGGGAAGCACAGCTTTCGGGTTGGAGCCGATATGCGGCATCATTTCCGCACGGGCGGGGGCGGCGGGAACACGTCGGGCAACATCGCATTCGACAACCGCTACACGAAGAAGTACGAAGACAACTTCGTGGTGCCGGGAGACATCGGACTGAGTTGGGCGAGTTTCATCATGGGGGTGCCATATCAGAGCACGATCACGGCGGGGAACGCGACGTATGCCACGTATTCGCCCTACTATGGCTCGTACGTGCAGGATCAGTTTCGAGTGAGCCGGCGATTGACGTTGAATCTGGGCTTCCGGCTGGAATGGGAAGGCGGACCGATGGAACGGTACAACCGGTCGATTGGGTATTTTGATCCGACTGTGAAAATTTTTGTGACGGATGTGGCGGAGTCGGTGTACGCGTCGCGTTCGGCGTTTGCAGAGCTGCCGGCTGAGAACTTCAAGGTGCGCGGCGGGACGTCGCTGCCCGGGGTGACGGCTCCTCGCAATTTCTGGCAAGCGCAATTGATGTTTATGCCGCGATTTGCGTTCGCGTTTGCGCTGTCGAAGAAGACGGTGTTGCGCGGGGGAGCGGGGACGTTTTACGACACGCTGAACGTGACCAATAACACGCCGACACAGACGGGGTTCAACCGTACGACGACGGCGAGCACGGAGAGCAATGCGGGCTCGATTTGGAATAGCGGGAGTCCGGCGGCGGGGATTTCGCCTCTGGTGGATCCGTTCCCAGTGCGGGCGAATGGGACGCGATTCGACAACTCGACTAATGGCGCACTGGGGTATGACACGTTGACGGGGCGCAGTCTCACGTTTCCCGGGTACGAGACGAAGCGGGCGCATCAGCACAGATGGCGGCTGGGGATCCAGCGTCAACTGGGAGGCTCTTCGGTGGTGAGTGTCACCTACACGGGGTCGTATGCGCGCGATGTGTACATCACGTCGGACATCAACGCGCTGCCTGGCGAGTATTGGTGGAAGGGGCCGGTGCGGAATAGCGCGTTCACATCGCGGCTGACGGGCGGAGTGGCGAATCCGTTTCAACTGACGAATTTTCCGGGGCTGGACAAGACGAATCCGGAACTGTACGCGGACATGTCAGGGCAGACGTTTTTCCGGAATTCGACGATTTCGCGGGCGCAGTTGATGAAGCAGTTCCCTGGGATGACGGGGCTGCTGATGTCGCAGTCGCCGCTGGCGCAGACGAGCACCAATGGGATTGAGGCGACGTTCAGCCGGAGGTTTTCAAAGGGGCTGAACATGAACCTCTTCTATACGGGGACGAAGGCGCGGAGTGCCGACTTTCTGCCGAATGCGTTTGACCGGCGGCCGGCGTGGCGGGGGAGCAATGCGGCGCGTCCGCACCGTGTGACGGCAACGGGGATCTACCAGCTCCCGTTGGGGCGGCGGCGGACATTTTTCAATAACAACGGCGTGCTGGCGCGGATTGTTGGGGGAATGCAGTTGTCGGGGACGTATGAATGGCAGGCAGGCGCGCTGCTGGACTGGGGGAACATTTATTATTACGGCGATCTGGAGGACATCAAGATCGACGATCCTACGTTGCAGCGGTACTTCAACACGACGGGCACGGGGTGCAGCGCGACTCCGGGGACGGACACGGGGTTTGAGTTGTGCTCCAACCGTTCGCCGGATTCGTATCACACGCGGCAGTTTCCGTCGCGGATCGTGGGTTTGCGGAAACCGTACACGCGGCAGGTGAACGCGAATGTGCAGAAGGAGATTCCGCTGCCGGTGGGGAAGAGGGAACAGGTGAGGCTGTTCCTGCGGTTTGACATGTTGAATGTGTTTAACCGGCACCTATTTGATGGGCCGAACACAACGCCGACGAATACGAACTTCGGGATCACGACGACGCAGTTGTCGGCGGTGAACCGGTTTCTGCAGTTCCAGGGGAGGATTCAGTTTTAGAGGAGCGGCCGGCGGTCAGCTTTCGTTCGCCGTGGGGAGTAGACTGGACTGATGCGATCCGGTCAGATAGCAGTGCTGGCTGACGCGCTGCTGCCATTCGAGCGGGGTAAAGGTGCCGCCGGGAAGCAGGATAGCCGTAAGCGCAGAGAGTGCGCAGATGTTCGCCAATCTATGCATGATTGATCCTCCCCGGTGGCGAAAGCACTCGCGTGTCCAATTCCGGAGGCAGGCCAAACTGTTGATGACATTGAGGCGCGTTCACACTGTGGGTGCTTCACACTATCCGATTGGATAGCCGGGCTGGACAAAAGGATAGTGCGTGTGGCCCAGGTGGCGCCGCGAATAACGGCCTAATGGCCACAGATGAACGGTGATGAACAGGAAGAGCTATTCGCGAGTGATGAATTCGTCGAGGTTGAGGAGGACACGGCAGACAAGGGCCCAGGCGGCAGACGCTTCGTCGCTTGATAAGATGCCGAGTTGTTCGTCGTAATAGCGGGCGAGGCGTTCACGCTCTGTTGCGTCGGGAGTGCGGCCGATGGCGAGCAGGAATGCGTTGTTGAGGCGGTCTGGCAGTGGGCCGGTGGCGGTGCGCGCGGCGAGTCCTTTGGCGGCGTCGAAGAAGACCGGGTCATTGAGGAGGTTGAGGGACTGGAGCGCGGTGTTGGAAGAGCGGCGGCGGCTGCAGGCGACGTTGGAATCGGGGGCGTCGAAGTTCATCAGTTGGGGATAGGGCGTGGTGCGCTGGAAGTGGACATAGAGGCCGCGGCGGTAACGGTCGGCGCCTTTGCTTTCCACCCACTTCTGTCCGCCGTAGCCGAGCTCGGCGACACCGGCGGGCTGCGGCGGTTTGACGCTGGGTCCACCGATGCGCAGGTCGAGCATGCCACCGGCGGCGAGCGCGGTGTCGCGGACCAGTTCGGCGGAGAGGCGGAGGCGGTTCTGGCGGGCGAGTAATGCGTTCTCCGGATCCTTGACGGCGGCGTCGGGACGGGCGTTGGAGGCTTGCCGATAGGCCGCGCTGGTGACGATGAGGCGGTGGAGTTTTTTCATGCTCCAGTTGTCGTCGATGAAGCGTGCGGCGAGCCAGTCGAGGAGTTCGGGGTGCGAGGGCTTGTCGCCTTGCGTACCGAAGTCTTCAGAAGTTCGAACGATGCCGCGTCCAAACAATTCCTGCCAGGCGCGATTTACGGTGACGCGCGGGGTGAGCGGGTTGTCGGGGGCCACGAGCCACTGTGCGAGATGGAGGCGCGTGCGCCTGCCGGGGTCGCCGAGCATATGGGGGAGGATGGAGAGTCCGCCTGCTTCCACGGGCTCGCCGAGGGTTTTCCAATCGCCTTTCACGCGCATGTGCGAGCCGTGATATTCGGGGTTGGGACCCATTGCCATCGCCATGGTGAGGGGAGGCAGGGTGGCTTTCAGTTTCTCGATCTCTTCGCGCGCGGCCTTCATGCGGTCCTTGACTTCAGCGATGCGGTTGTATTCGGGGATGGAGGTGCCGAGGAAGTATTCCGTGAGGCGATGTTCGTCGCGCCACTGGCGCGCGGCGGGATCAGTGTGGAGCACGCGCCTGGTGTGATCGAACATGGCGCTCATCGAGGTGACCCAGAAATCCCACTCGGGGTCTTCGCCGGGATTGGCGATGGCCTGGCGCATGCGGGCTTCCCACTTGCGCTGGAGCTCGAGGATCTTGTGTTTTTCGAGGATCTGATCGCGTTTGGCGAGGTAATCCGGCAAGGCAGCGTCCCATTTTTCACGCTCGCCGGGAAGCGGGGCTTCCACTTCGAAGTCATCCGCGGCATCGAAGAAGGCCATCATTTGATAGAACTCACGATGGCGGATGGGGTCGTACTTGTGGTCGTGGCATTGGGCGCAGCCAACGGTGAGACCCATCCATGTGGTGGACACGGTGTTGACGCGATTGAGGAGCTGTTCAAAACGCGCTTCGCCGCGATCGACACCGGCCTCGCGGTTGGTGAGTGTGTTGCGGGCGAAGCCTGTGGCGGCGCGCTGTTCGGGGGTCGCATTGGGAAGCAGATCGCCGGCGAGCTGTTCGATGGTGAACTGATCGAAGGGGAGGTCTTTGTTGAGCGCGTCGATGACGTAGTTGCGATAGCGCCAGGCGTAGGGACGGCCTCGATCCTTTTCGTAGCCGTCGCTGTCGGCGTAATGGGCGAGATCGAGCCAGGGGCGGGCCCAGCGCTCGCCGTAATGGTTGGAGGCAAGGAGCCGGTCGACCAAGCGCTCGTAGGCATCGGGGCGCTTGTCGTTGAGGAACTCGTGGATCTGATCGGGGGTAGGCGGGAGGCCTGTGAGATCGAAGGTGACGCGGCGGAGGAGCACCCGCTTTTCGGCTTCAGGGGACGGGGTGAGGCCTTCGGCTTCCAGCCGGGCAAGGATGAACGAGTCGATCGGATTGCGGGCCCAGTTGTTGCGTTGCGTGATGGGCGGCGATTTGCGGGCGAGCGGCTGGAAGGCCCAGTGAGAGTTTCCGCCGCCTCCGCGATAGTCGACGGGCCACTTTGCGCCTGAGTCGATCCAGGCAGCGAGGGCCGCGACTTCGCTGGTGGTGAGCGGCTGGCCGACGGGCGGCATGCGATGGCCGGCTTTGGTGCTGCGGACGCGCTCGATCAATTTGCTTTGCGCGCTGTTGCCGACGGTGATCACTTTGGCTGCGGCGGCGGCGTTGTCGAGACGTAGTCCGCTCATCTGCTGTTGCGCGCCGTGGCACATCTGGCAGCGCTTTTCGAGCAGAGGGGCGACGTCTTTGGCAAAGTCGATGGCGGCGTGCGCGAGCGGGGCCAGGCAGACGACAGCGAGCATTCGGAACATATGGTCTAGTTTATTACGGGCGCGGACCGGGTCGACGGAAGATCATCGCAAAACGTTGCGTGGATTCATCGCCGCGACTATCCCGCGCGCTTGAGTTCTTCCCGCAAAACACGCCTGAGTGTGCTTTCCAGGGGCTCCCGGCTTCGGCTGACAAATTCTCTTAAAGCCAGATTGATGAGCGTTTGATAGTTTCCTCCACCTGCCTTATCCACTTCGTTCCGGAACCAGTCCAGAATGTCGTTATCCAGCCGAATGGTCACTCTGGTCTTGCCTTGCGGGACGTGAACCACGGCTCCGCGCTTACCCTTGCTGAAATCGTATTCCTGTCTCATGATTTCTCCAGATACTGCCCACGTTCTTTCGCGGTTGCGGGGCGGGCCGAGATGACTCGGAGGGTGTCGCCACGCCACGTATACACGACGGTCAAAATCCGCGCCAACGCGTCCATACCAATCGTGACCCATCGTTCTTCGCCTCGCACATCGTCCGGCAAAGTGATTGCGAACTCGTCTTCCAACACCAGAACGGCATCAGCGAATTGGATTCCATGTTTCCGAGCATTGGCCGCGGCCTTTCGGGGATCCCATTCGAACGTCACTGTGCACGATTGTACACTAGACTGGCTAGGAGGGCATCCCGCTCCGGCTTGCCCCGGTGCGTGGGGCCGCAGAGCGCGATGCGAAGCGCGACCAGGGGAGCGCGCGCGGGTCAGGAGATCAGCCCTACAGGACTTCGTTGCAGCGACGGAATAGACTGGGAATGAGGTGACTGGATGACGGGCACGGAAACAGACTCTGGCGTCGATTGGACGCAGTGCGAGCTTATCGAATGCGTGCCTGGAAAGGAATCTGGCAGACCCGTCGTGCGCGGAACGCGTCTCATGCCTGACGCCATTGTTGGCGGCTACGATCTGGGAGAGACGAGCGAAGAACTCTGCGACGGGTTTCTTTCGCTTTCGCTGGAACAAATGAAGCGCCTGATCGAGTTCGCGAATAGCCAGCGTGAACCTCAATACCTGTGAAAGTTCTGTTGGATGGGCACCTCGGCGACGCGCTGCGAAGCCTTTTGGCTCCGCACGAGGTGGTTACGGTGAGCCACATGGGTTGGGCCGACCTGAAGAATGGCGAGTTGCTCAACGCAGCGGAGACAGGCGGGATGGACGTTTTACTCACTGGCGATCGGACCCACGAGCAGAACCTTCATGGACGCCGCCTGGCGATTGTGGCGCTTTCCGCCGTACAATTGCCGATCCTCCGGCTGAGAATCCCGGCTATTATCGCGGCCATTGGCAGGGCGAGTCCGGGCTCGTTTGAGGCGGTGGATTGCGGCTCATTCAGCGGGGAACGGTCCGCGAGGGTAATCGGTCTCGAACGAGGCATTGTCGAAGTTGTCGAACATGACCCACGGTGGTTCATTCTAGCGGCCGAAGCCTGCCAGGCGGTGCGGAGTGCTTGCGGGGAACTGCTGGTGGACGTCCAGCACGTGGGCAGCACATCGGTACCAGAGTTGCCATCGAAGCCCGTGCTGGACATTGCTGCCGGGATGGTGTCGTCCGCTGTTGTCGCGGAACTCATTCCCCGGTTGAGCCTCCCCGGTTACATTTATCGCGGGGATTATGGGGATTCCGGCGGGCACCTTTTCGTTGCCGAGTCATCCCCCAACGTTCGCACGGTCCACTTGCACGTGGTAGAGCATTCGAGCCGGCAGTGGCGGGAGTACCTGCTTTTTCGCGACGTCCTGCGAAGGAGAGCGGCGATTCGGCGGCGATATTCGCAGTTGAAACAAGGGTTGGCGAGCGCCTATCAGGAAGACCGGGATGCCTACACGGCGGGCAAAGCGGAGTTCATTCGACAGGTGCTTGATGGCCGCTGGGATGACGGGCAAGAGGCGGCTGACGATGGTAAAGCGGGTCGGCCCAGAAACTGATGCGGCCGCGACGCCTGGAGGTATGGTCATTGCGGCATGAGGCGGACGCCGAAAGGGAGTCACCACTTGCGTCACGCGGACGGACGCAGCGCTGTTGTGCCGGTTCACGTCGGTCCGCGGAACAAAATGAGGCGCCGCGGTGCTACAGTGTCCAGAGAGGCAAAGCGCCTGAGTAGAATGGGTTCACTGGCTCACCGATGGCTGACAACGCTTCTCTGGTTGGCGTTAAGCGTTGCTGCGATGGCGCAGAACGGTCCGTTCCGCGATCCGTCAAAACACAAGATTCAATTCGTGACCGTGCAGGCGGACGTGCGATTGGAGGTACTTGACTGGGGTGGCTCGGGACGACCAGTTGTCCTGCTTGCCGGCCTTGGGAATTCCGCCCACGTGTTCGATGATTTCGCGGAACATTTATCCGATTTCTGCCACGTATATGGCATCACCCGGCGAGGGTACGGAACGTCGGACCAGCCGGATTCCGGATATGACGAACAGCGCCTCGCCGACGATGTGCTGGCAGTCCTCGAATCACTCCAGCTTACCGCTCCTATGCTGATTGGGCATTCTATTGGAGGGAACGAACTGACTGCAATCGGAGCGCAGCGCTCGGACCGCATCGCGGGACTCGTCTATTTGGACGCGACGGCCGATCCTCGGGATGACTATACAGAATTCAATACACGGATTCAGCAGTTGCCGGCGGCTATACGGAGCTTACCGGAGTGGAGTGGCGGCATGCGGGCTGGTTCAGTTGCCGACCGCAGTTCGTTCGCGGCGTACCGCCGGTGGCTGAAGGAAAGGAATGGTGTCGAATGGCCGGAAGCCGAATTGCGAAACCTCTATGAGGCTAATGAAGACGGCTCCGTAGGCCGGTATAAAACGGCGAAAGCCACGGCGGACGCGATCCTCGCGGGTGGACGAATTCGGGACTATTCGCACATCCGCGTCCCCATCCTGGCGTTCTCCTGGTTTCCTCCTTCGGTGGCGGAGCGAATGATGAAGTATCCGCCCACCGATGCGGAGGGAGTGGCAAAGGTGGCAGCAGTGCGGGAGGCGGAACTGAAGCTATCGCGGCGGCGAACTCGCAGTCTGTTCAGCGCCAACGCGCCGGTTCACGTGATCGATATGCCGGGAGCCAACCATTTCCTATTCATCAGTGATGAAGCGTTTGTTCTAAGCGAGGTGCGAGCGTTTCTGAAACGCTTGCCGTGAGGTTTCCGGAGACGACTGGCCACCCGCGAAGTCAGACATCACCCGGCTGCAAGCTTCTCAGTTTGCGTTTCCTCTGCTACGGGCGTTTGTGCGGGAGGGACGATTCCGCATATGGCCCGGCGCGTGGCCTTTCGTCGCCGCAATCGCTGGACCTGCTGGCGATACGGGTCGTTTCCAGAACGGACCCCCCGGCCCACACCTGCGAATTGGGCGTTCTTCCAGCCAGGTGGTCTGGCGATTTGAGAGAATTGGCAGTGGAGACCAGAGTGAACTCACCATCGATCTTTGATCTAAGCCCCTCCGAGAAACTACAACTTGTCGAAGATCTATGGGACGACCTTGCGGCCGCGCCAGAGGCCGTCCCAGTCCATGATTGGCAGAAGCAGGAACTGGCACGCAGGAAAGCGAATCTTCTGAAGAACCCAGCGTCGGGGCTGCCCTGGGAAGAGGTGAAGCGCAAGGTGGGTGCGCGCTATGCCCGTTGAGCTGGTGATCGCTCCAGAAGAACCGGACTGGGTGAGGAGTTTTTGAGTTCTGTCGATGCGTGTCTGGAGAGCATTCGGCGCAGGCCCGAGCTGTACCCTGTTGTTCACGAGAGCTACCGTCGCGCGCTTGTACGACGATTTCCGTACGCCGTGTTTTACGAGCCGTTGGATGCGACGGCGAAGGCCTTACGTTGCCGTTCGTGGGGACCCGCCAACATGAGGAATTGGAGGTGCTTGCTATGCTGAAGGGAAATGCTTCGACTTCTGACTCTTTATACCTTTTTCGTTAGCAGCATCAGCGCAGCGGACATGACGGGGAACTGGCTCGGAACAATCAGTGCCGGCGCGGCGGAACTGCGTCTTGCCTTCCATATTGAATCGAAGAACGGCGAGTTGACCGGTACGATGGACTCGCTCGATCAAGGCGCCAACGGCATTGCGCTCGGGATAGTGAAGATGGAAGGCGCGACGGTGTTGATTCCGGTTCCGTCGGTGCGCGGTGTAGTGGAGGGCAAGCTCTCCGAGGACGGCAACGAGATCAACGGCAACTGGCTGCAGGGCGCGGCCAACGTGCCGCTGGTGTTGAAGCGCGTGAAGGAGATTCCGAAAGCGGCGCGTCCGCAGGAGCCGGTGAAGCCGTATCCTTACGATGAAACCGAAGTCAGCTATGACAGCCTGGAAGCGGGCGTGAGAATAGCCGGCACACTGACGACGCCGCGCAATCGCAAGCCTGCGCCGGCGGTGCTGCTGATTACGGGGTCGGGTGCGCAGGACCGCAACGAATCGTTGATGCAGCACAAACCGTTTCTTGTGCTTTCGGATTATCTGACGCGGCGGGGGATTGCCGTGCTGCGCGTGGATGACCGGGGGATAGGCGGGTCAACGGGAAAGGCTGCGGAATCCACATCGCTGAGCTTTGTGAAAGATGTGTTGGCGGGTGTGTCGTTTCTGAAGTCGCGGCCGGAGGTGGACGGCACGCAGATCGGATTGCTGGGCCACAGCGAAGGCGGACTCATCGCACCGATGGCGGCGGCCCAATCGAAAGACGTGCGCTTCATCGTATTGTTGGCAGGGCCGGGAGTGACAGGGGATAAGATTATTCTGGAACAATCGGCGCTGATCTCGCGCGCGATGAACCTGTCGGAAGGGGCGATCCAGGCGGCGCGGGAGCAGCAGGAGCGGGTGTTCGAAATCCTGCGAACCGAACCTGACGAGACGAAGGCCCGGGAGAAGATTCAGGCGATTGCCGGGGCGGCAGGGGCGAAACAGGCGGTGACTCCGTGGTTCCGCACGTTTATCAAGCTTGATCCGGCGGAGTATTTGAAGCAGGTGACATGCCCGGTGCTGGCTATCAACGGCTCGCTCGATTTGCAGGTGGCGCCGAAGCAGAACCTGCCGGCAATCGAGAAAGCGCTGAAGGAAGGGGGCAACAAGGATTTCACGGTGAAGGAGATGCCGCAGCTCAATCACCTGCTGCAGACGGCGAAAACCGGAGTCCCTTCCGAGTATGGGAAAATTGAGGAAACGATGTCACCAGTGGCGCTGGATCTGATCGCCACGTGGATCCAAAAACACACATCGAATACCAAGTAGAAAGCTCAAATACCCATGTCGAAAACCTATGCCCCTTTGAATCCGCCGCGCCGTTTGTTGTACGGCCCCGGCCCAACCATGGTCGATCCGCGCGTGTACCAGGCGATGACGAAAACCGTGGTCAGCCACCTGGATCCATACTTCTTTGAAGTTGTGGAAGACTGCCGCGAGATGCTGCGTACGGCCTTTGGGACGACGAACGAGTTCACGCTCGCGATGTCGGGAACCGGAAGCGCCGGCATGCAGACCGCAGTGGCCAACTTCGTGGAACCGGGATCGAAGTTCGTGGTGCTGGCCAATGGATTCTTCTGTGACCGCATCAGTGAAATGGGCCGCCGTCAGGGCGCAAACGTCGTACGTCTCGAAAAGGCATGGGGCGAGGCATTCGATGAGGCGGAGGCTGCGGCATTCATTCGAGCGGAGCGGCCCAGCGTGGTTGGGTTTGTACAGGCCGAAACATCTACCGGTGTGTTCCAGACATCGAAGGCGATCTGCGCGGCGGCGCATGAAGTGGGCGCGCTGGTGATTGCCGATTGCGTTACATCGCTCGGCACGATGCCGGTGGAGTTGGATGCGAACGGAATCGACATCGCGTATTCGTGCACGCAGAAGGGTTTGAGCTGCCCTCCGGGACTTGCGCCGGTGACCGTGTCGCCGAAAGCGATGGAATGGCTGAGGAATCGCAAGACCACGCCGGCGGATTGGTATCTCGATCTGAAACTGCTCGCGGACTATTATGAAGGCGCGCGACGGTATCATCACACCGCGCCGATCAGCTTGTTCTATGCATTGCGCGAAGGGCTGCTGTGCATCCACGAAGAGGGGATTGAGCAGCGGTGGGCACGTCACAAGGCCGCGCACGAGGCGTTTGTGGCGGGCATTGAAGCGATGGGGATGGAGATGCACGTGAAGGCGGGGCAGCGGCTGACGAGCCTCAACACGCCACGGGTGCCTGAGGGCATCGAGGATCTGAAGGTGCGCAAACGGCTGCTGGCGGCAACGGACATGGAGATTCTCGGAGGGTTCGGACCGCTGGCGGGCAAGGTGTTCCGCGTCGGGATCATGGGTCCGCTGGCGACGGAGGAGAACGTCATCGCGCTGGTGGCGGGATTGGAAACCGCTCTGCGCGAGGAGGGGTTCGCGGCGAAGGGTAGCGGTGTTGAGGCCGCGAAGGCAGCCTACGCAGCGGTTGTTGCTTAGGCTGGCCTGGAAAGGCCAGCCGCGGCCAGGATTGGCCGCCCCACACGACGGCGGAATGTATAAACTCCAGAGGCTGGCCTGGAAAGGCCAGCCGCGGCCAGGATTGGCCGCCCCACAGGACGCGGCGAGGTATACTACGCTTCAGCGCGAGTGGTCCTGCGCTTTTCAGCATAGGGGGAAGTCTCATGAAACACATAGTGAGCCGCGTTCTCGCCACTATCATTCTTGTGTGCACGAGCGCTCTTGTCGCTCTTTCACAAAACGTGACGGCATCCATTGCGGGGGTTGCCAAAGACCCATCCGGGGCGGCGGTGCCTTCCATCACGGTAATTGCCATCAATGAAGGGACCAGCGCACGGTTCCAGACCACGACGGACAGCGATGGCCAATACACCATTCGCGCGGTGCCAGTGGGTGTTTATCGCCTCACGGCGGAGATGCAGGGCTTCAAACGCTTTGAGAGCGGGGGGATCCGGCTCCAGGTGAATGAGGTGGCGCGCGTGGACATCAACCTCGCCATCGGCACGGCAACCGAAACAGTCACGGTGAGCAGTCAGGCCCTGGCGGTGGATACCAGTTCGGCAACCTTGAAGACCGTTGTCGATCAGAAGCGCATTGAGGATTTGCCGCTGAACGGCCGCAATCCCACACAATTGATGCGCCTGGTGGCCGGAGTGCAAATCGCGCAGGGATCAGACGTCACGTCCGGAACGACGTATCCCGGCGTTCAGGGAGTATCGGTGAATGGCGGCCGCGCCAACGCTACCAACTACGTTCTCGACGGCGCACAGAACAACGACCACTACACCAATGCGCCCAACCCGATGCCGAGTCCCGATGCATTGCAGGAGTTCAGCGTGCAGACGAACAACTTCAGCGCCGAGTTTGGGCGGCAGGGGGGCGGCCTGGTCAACGCGGTGACGAAGTCCGGCACGAATGAGTTCCACGGAGTCGTGTTCGAATACCTGCGCAACAAGTCCGTGAACGCCGCCAATCGCTTCGCTCCCTTCATCAAGGATGCGAATGGAAGAGACGTGAAAGTGGACGACGGTCTGAAAAGGAATCAGTACGGATTCACGTTCGGCGGCCCCGTGCTCATTCCGAAACTCTACAACGGCAAGAACAAGTCGTTCTTCTTCTTCTCCTATCAGGGGCAGAAGCTACGCCGCGTTCCGAGCTCGACGAACAACATCGTGCCTACGGCGGCACAGAAGGCCGGCGATTTTTCGGAGCTCCTTCCGGGCAAGGCGCTACGGGACCCTTTCGGCGGGGGCGTTTATCCCAACAACCGGATTCCGCTTTCGCAGTTCAATCCGATCAGCAAGACGATTGCCGACAGCTTTTTGCCCACGCCTGTGAGCGGCAACCGTATCAGCTACTCCACGGTCAGCAACTATGACGACGATCAGATTCTCATTCGTGGCGATCAGCAGATCACGAGTAAGAACCGGCTGAGTGGGCGCTTCTACAAGTCGTGGGCGCTGACGCCTGGCCACCTTGACCCGGCCAACTACTTGGCTGTTGTGACCGCACGCACCTGGGACAACCGCAGCGTATCGGTGAGCGACACGCATGTGATCTCGCCGCGAGTGCTCAACAGTTTCCTTTTTGCTTATAACCATACTGACGGTCCCGTGAGCCCCATTTACCCAAGCAAGAGCATCGCCGACCTCGGCGCAAAGATGTACAACGATAAGCAGCCGCAGTATCATCTCACCGTGGCCGGCTACTTCGGGACACTGAACACCGGCGATACGAATAACTTCTTCCGTGACGAGTATCAGTTCAGCGACACGGTTCGATGGTCGAGGGGGAAACATCAGTTCACCTTCGGCGGCGAAGTGGGACATGGCGTCGGCGATGTGGTGAATAATTTCCGCGCCAACGGCCAGTTTGCCTGGAACGGATCGGCGCCGTTTACTACGGATTCCCTGGCGGACTTCTTTATCGGCAAGTTTTTCACGATGGTCCAGGGAATCGGCGAATACAAGAACACGCGCTTCAACATACTCGCGCTGTATGCGGACGATTCCTGGAAGGTGACGCGGCGGTTCACATTGAACCTCGGCGTGCGGTGGGATCCGTACTTCCCGTACACGGACTCGCTGGGCAAGCTCTCGGCGTGGCGTCCGGGACAGCAATCGACGCGGTACCCCAATGCTCCGCGGGGTGTGCTGTACCCCGGCGATCCCGGGCTGCCCGACGGCGGCTTTAACACCGCCTGGAACAACATCGCGCCGCGGGTAGGCTTTGCATACGATGTTTTCGGCGATGGCAAAACCAGTATCCGGGGCGGGTACGGGATCTTCTTTGACCGCGTCTCGACGCTGTCCACCAATTCGGCCGCGACGCAAGGGCCCTTCGGCACTGTCGTCAGCCTGAACGGGAACGCAGCGAACAGCTTCACTGACCCGTACGCCGGGGCCACGAATCCCTTCCCCGCCCCTCTGAATCCTCCGAGTACTGTGCGGTTCGTGCTGCCTCACACAGCTTTCCTCTATGAGGAGCACATGCGCAATCCCAACCTCCAGTCGTTCAACCTCACGCTCGAACGACAGGTGGCCGGCGGGTTTATCACACGCGTAGCCTACGCCGGATCGAAGGGCACACGCCTGTTTAGCGGACGCGAACTGAATCCGGCGATCTACGCAGTGGGCGCCACAACGGCCACCACCAATCAGCGCCGTCTCTACGCCCCGCTCGGATTCGGCAACATGACGCTGATCGAACCCGTCAGCAATTCCACGTTTCACTCGCTGCAGCTTACGGCGGAGCGGCGCTTCAGCAAGGGTTTCTCGCTGCTCGCCAATTACATGTGGTCAAAGAGTATCGACGACGGATCGGCCAATAAGGGAAACAGTGTCAGCCACAGCAACCCTTTCAATACCGGGTTTGACAAGGGTCCCTCTGATTTCGATCACACGCACGTGTTCACCGCATCGGGATTGTGGGAGCTGCCGGTGCGTTTTGACAGCAAGGCTGTGAATACACTGCTTGGGGGTTGGAATCTCACCAGCATCGTCACGCTGCAAAGCGGATACCCGTTCACCGTCGGGAGCGGCGTCGATAATGCCCGCAGCGGAACGGGCGGGCAACGCGCGGATCTGATCGGCGATCCGTACATTTCGGGGAATCGCAGCCGCGACGACGTGATTCTGCAATACCTCAGCAAGGCGGCGTTCGCCCCAAACGCGCTCGGCACGTTCGGCAACCTCGGGCGCAACCGGTTCCGCGGGCCGGGTCTGGCGAGCCTCGACATGGGATTGCACAAGAGCTTCCGCATTACGGAGCGAGTAAACACGCAATTCCGGTTTGAGGCATTCAACGCTATTAACAAGGTGAATCTGAATAATCCGACGGCGGCTCAGAATTCGGGGAACTTCATGCGCATCACCGGCGCCGGGGAGCCCCGCATTCTGCAATTCGCGTTGCGATTCAGCTTCTGATGACGGCGCGTGCGGAGTTGGTCGTTGAGGACAACACTATATATCGGCGTGTGGCCAGTTGCTAGCGCCGTGCGACGAACCCATGCACCTTGTCCGCCTGGTCAACGTAGTAACCAACAATGACACCGTTGTCATTAATTCCCTGACCATCGGTCCTTTTGGAGTTTGGGAAAACGAAAGTAGCGTAAACACCGTCCTTGAAGTACAAGCCGCGGATCATCTCCCCGCTGCGTTGATAGTGTCCAACGATCTCGCCTTTGGAGTTGCCCGCGAAGCCGCAAGTCATGCCGTTCAACTCTCCCGGCGGGTAGTCGAGGAACTGCGTTTTGCCGTTGCGAATGACCCAGCCCCTCATCCGGGATCCGGTCACCTGCATATGGCCGATTAAATCTCCCTGCGGCGACAAGGCCAAGGGCGACATACCTAACGGACTGTCCTCCGCTCCCTGTACCATGTCGTATGTCAAGTAGACCCCGTCACGGTACAGATACCCACGCCACTTGTTTTGTTCGTCATCGTACCAACCGGCGATTTCGCCGGACTCGCTGATGCCGAAGGCTGCGTTGCCCGAGTTCCGCCCTATGGAACCCTTCGGTTCAATGCGAGTACACTTGGCGCCGGCGGACGTCCAGGAGGAAGGATCGGCTAATCGAACATAGAAGCCAGCCCATTTCCCCGCGGCATCCTTAGATGTACCCACCGCCTCATGGCTGCTGTTCATCGCTCGGGGAATAGTGGCGACAGCGCCCGCGCAATCGAACGAAACCATGGCCTTGTCGATCAACAGGAATCCGTGAGAATTCCCGCTACTATCCGACCATGAACCCAAGACGACACCTTCGTTACTGATTGCCCGGGCATTCGTTCCAACTGCGCCCGGATAGTCGACTGTCGTAAACTCGAGCGTCTGCCCAAGGACGGCGGACATGCAGACCGCGAGCAGACACACCAAACGTTTCAAGTTCCGTGCAAACATGACGCCCTCCAATAATATTTTGAATTCAAGCGCCTTCGGCCACTCTCTCGACGTTAATGTGGGCCAGAAAGGCGGCAAGGTCTTGACAATCGAACGGCTTTGTAATGTAGCCGTCGAAGAGCTTTTCATCACCCGCGAGGGGAAGCGAATTGCCGCCGGAAACAGCGAGAATCACTTTCAATCCCGGGGTCCGCGTGTCATGCGCCAAGCCATCCAAGAGATCGGATTTGCCCGGCCGCAGCATTTCTTCGTCCACGAGGACAAAAACCGGCCGGAACACGCCGATCAAAGTGGAGGTCTGGTATGCGCCACTGGCAAATTCCAGCGATAGTCCGGAAGCTCTGCTGTCGCCCAGCATTTGTCGCATCGCTGCCGCTGGGCCAACGACCAGAACCCGCGGTGGGAGAGAGCAGACTTGCTGGTAATAAGCGCACTCCTGGCATGCCGACTGTCCCCGGCAGAACGACTGCGAGAGCTCCCTCGCTTCGGTCTTCCCAAGAACCGCGAAACACCAGGAAGCGCGTATCCGATAGACGACACACTTCAGGCAATCCTCATGTACGGCGCCGTTTACGCTCAAGTATTCCCAGCAGCGCAGGGGTTGCGGCCTGCACTTCTCCGGTGGCGACCGAAACCATCGGGACGGCGCTGTTGCCGTAGCAAACGGCTCAATATCGCGTCGGGCGATCCGGTAATGGCCACCGGCGGTTCTTTGCGCAGTCAAGCGTCCCTGCCTAATCCACTTCTGGACTGCGTCGATAGTGACGGAACACATTCGGGCAGCCTCGCCGCTGGTCAGCCACTCGGCTCCGGATTGACGCTTACAGCGCATCTTGCCACAATCTTACACCCGGTGTAGGGAATACAACGGATTATTACGCCGGCGGATGAGGCTGGTCGGCGTTTTCCGCGTTTTTGCGGTCACCCGAGACTGCCAGGTGCTGGACCGAGCATTGATTGCGGCGCAGGTTCACTCGAAGTTGCAGGCGCGGAAGTGGTGTGATATTAACTTGACGTTTTGACTGAACAGCAACTGCATCTCTTCAACGGCGTGTACCTGATCGTCCTGGCCGCAGTCACTATTGGGACGCGGGCGACGCTGCGGCGTGTTGTGGGCGCACTGGCAGGCGCGGCGGTTGCCGGCATGGTGGCGCTGGGAATCATAGCTCTCGGTGAAAGCGCCGGGCTGTGGCACATGCCGATTCGGTGGGAGCCGTATTTCCTGGCGCTTCTGGGGATCAACTTCACCCTGTGCGGCTACGTCTTGCTGTTTACCTGGCGGATCGCTCGCCGGTTTGGCGGACGCGGCCTGGCGGTGGCGGCGTTGATCGCCGCGACAATCGGACCTTTCCGCGACTCATGGTACATGGCGAAGTTCCCGGAGTGGGGGTTCTACGGGCCAGGGATCGCGCCGATGCTCGCCATCTCGGCGACGTATCTGGTGCTGGGAATCGTCGGGCACGGGCTGATGCGGCTGGTGGCCGGACCCGCGGAAGCGGACCGGTTGGCGCGGCGGCCATGGGAACGTGCCTGACTGACGGCCTGACCTCGCGCATCGATTCGGCTATGATGGCCGTTACCTATGGATACGAATACCGCGGCGATTCCGCTGGAATTTTTGGACGAGTTGTTTGCCATTCCGGGAAATCGCGTGGCGGTGCGCAACCTGATCGACCAGATCAATCGGGAAGGGGTTACGATCTTCGCTGGGAATGGTGTGGCGGTGGACGCCGGGTATCCGCGGTGGGAGCACTTTCTCCTCGATTGCGCGAAGAGGGCCGGGCTGGAGCCGTCCACCGCCACCATATCGGCGAAGGCGATCATTGACGGGGCCGGGCAGATGTTCTTCTATGACTCGGTGGAGGAGGTGTACGGCTTTCAACCGGTGGTGGAACGACGGGGTGTACTCCCGCTGCTGCCACGCATCAGCCAGTCCGTGGTCACTGTGAATATCGACAACGCGATTGAGTCAGAATATGCAATCGCCGGGCTCGTCTTCCAGGAGAAGGCCGTGGGAAGGACGCGCAGAAGCGGAGTCTTGCCGAGCATCACCAAGCTGCTGGGGACTGTAGAGGACAGGAGCAGCCTCAAGGAGGAAGCGCTGCTGCCACGTTTGCAGCGAGAGTTGACGGAGTTGTCCCGGAACCCGACGGTGTTCATCGGCTTCAGGATGGCGGAGTTGCTGGCAGCCTGGTTTCTGGAACCGCTACTCAGCCTGTCCACGGAACACTTCGCGATAGTGGAGGACAACGAATTCAGCTTTGATCCGAAGGCTTTTTCGAAGAGGTGGATCCGACCGATCCGGTGTCCAAATTACTTCGGGGACGGCGAGGAGTTGTTGCTGCGACACATCGTCGAGCAAACTCCGAATGGGAAGCGTCCGCAACCGCCGGTGCCACTACCCGCATTCACCTCCAGGCGGCGAGAGGCAGTTGTTATGCCCGCACAGGCGTCCGCGTCGACGCCGCGCGTCCCGCAGGAACTGATCGAGGCTTGCCGCGTTGAGGAAAGCGTGCTCTTTGCCGGCGCGGGGTTGAGCGCGCGCGCTGGGGTGGTTACGTGGAATCAGTTTCTGGCGAAGTTGATTCAGTTTGCGGTGGAGCACCGGGTGATCAGCACGGAGGAGGCCGGCTCATTCGAATCCGCATTGAATGAAGGGGAGCGTGATGCGGCGGCTGACGGACTGGTGCAGGCATTCGACAAACAGCGCGAGCTCCTGCTGGAGTTTCTGCAACAGACATTTCCGGAAGGAACGGCGCTATCGAGCGCGCACCGGTGTCTGCGGCATACGCGCTTCTCCGCCATCGTCACCACCAACTACGACCGGCTGTTGGAGCAGACGTTTCCCGATTTCGCACATAGCGGGCTGTACACACCCAAGAACGCTGAGCCGCTACTGGATGCATTGTCGCAACGGAAGAAATTCCTGCTCAAGCTTTACGGGATCATTGAACGGCCGGAGACGCTGATCTTCGCTCCGATTGAATACCGCGAGGCATTGTCGAGCAACATATCGTTTGCGAAATTCATGGAGGGTTGCTTCTACTCGCGCACCTTCTTCTTTGTGGGGTTGAGTCTGGAAGGGATCACCGATTTTCTGTCGGGGTTCGTGTTCCGCGGGACGAATCCGCGCAAACATTTTGCGCTGGTACCAGTGGCCGGCGGCGCGTGGAAGGCGAAGGCGCAGTTGCTGGAGCGGCGCTACAACGTCAAGGTTCTCGACTTTCCGGTGTCGCCAGATTTTCCCGAGGTTCACGAGTTTCTGGAGCAACTTGCAGCTCATGCGCCGGCAACGGAGATCGGGACGGACACGGGCACTCACCGCATCGTGCAAACCAACCCTGGGATCCGCCAACTGGTGTTGGAAGACATTGGACCGTTCGAGAAGCTGGAGTTGGATTTTTCCAAGCCCGAGGGCGCGAAGGCCGAGGGCAACTGGAAAATTCTGCTTGGGGATAATGGGGTCGGAAAATCGACAATTCTCAAGGCCATCGCGGTGGCGATGATGGGCAACGATGCGCGGTCGTACGCAGCGCGGCTTGTGCGGGCGGGTAAGACGAAGGGCCGCATCACCATGACCACGGAGCGCAATCCATCCGGCTACATAACGGAGATTCTCACGAAGGACATGCTGTCTGAGGCGGAAGTGGTGAGCCTGCCAAGCCGTCCGATGGAGGCGGAAGGGTGGTTGACGCTGGGGTTCTCTCCGCTGCGAACGGTGAGTTGGGCGTCATCGTCCGGTCCGCAGCCAATTGTGCAAAAGGGGCGGCCGACGGCGGATGATCTTCTGCCGTTGATTTCGGGTGAGTCGGACCCGCGTATGGACCGTTTGAAGCAGTGGATTGTGAATCTGGATGCGGCGGATAAGACGGGGCAGTCGACATCCATTCAGGAAGTACGGACCCTCACGGGTCACTCTGCTCGAGTCAGTTCAGTAGCCTTCGCGAACAATGGGGCGATGCTCGTGTCGGGCTCCATCGACAAGAGCGTTGTCCTGTGGGAGACGGCCACGGGACATCAGTTGACGAAGATTGCTGCTCACCAATCCGGCGTCAACGGCGTTGCCGCGAGTGCAGATGGCCAGATTATCGCATCGGCCTCTTTTGCCGGGAATGTGAAGGTTTGGAGCCGGACTGGGGAGTTGCGGGAAACCTACAACGGACCTGGCCGTACACAGGCATTATGCGTCTCAATGAATGCAGATGGGAGTGCTATGGCAGTCGGCTACGAGGAGGGAAATGTCTGGTTGTACCGCCTGGATGAATCCGACCTCATCATGGATGTGGCCGGCAACACTCAGGATTGCGAGATATGGGGCGTTGCACTCGACGGCGCTGGCACTCAACTGGTGAGTTGTTCGCAGCAAGGCAGCATCAAGGTCTGGAATGCGGCGGATGGAACCAACCGGTGGGCATGGGAAGCAGGAGAAGCGCTATGGGCGGTGGCGGTGAGCAGCGATGGCAAGCGGCTGGTGACTGGAGGTGAGAAAGGTAAGATCGAGGTCTGGAGTTTAGAAACCGGTACTCAGATGCGCCAGATAGCGGGCCCGTCCGACGGGGTTGCCAGTGTTGCGATTTCCCAGGACGGGAGTGTGATTGCGGCCGGTTGCATGAACGGGAGTGTGATGGTCTGGGAACCGGATTCCGGGCGAAGCGCGGGGACAGTGCGGGCCCACACGAAGCCGGTCCACGCCGTCGCTTTGAGCGCGGACGGACGATTGTTGGCGTCGGGGTCGGATGATCATTTGATCAAACTGTGGGAGGTGTCGCCGGCTGACACGACGTTACGACCCTTCGACTCGATTCAGAAGTTCTTTGAAGTCGCGCGGACGTTGACAGACCGGCGGGACATTGAATACTTGCGAGTGGATCAGAATTTCCGCGTGCTGGTGAAGGTGTCCGATGTGACGGCGGGCCTACCTATTGAAGTGCTGAGCCAGGGACTGACTTCGTTGTTCGGATGGGTGGGCGTGCTCTGTCAGCGATTGAAGGAAACGCTGCAAAACCCCACCAACGATCCGTTGCCGACGAATTCGTTCGCACTGGTGCTGATCGACGAGTTGGATGCGCATATGCATCCGCGATGGCAACAAGCACTGGTTCACCGCCTGAAGACGGTGTTTCCGAATATTCAGTTCATCGCGTGCACGCACTCTCCGCTGATTGTCGGCGGGTTGGAGAAGCACGAGGTGGTGCGGTTTGCGTTGCAGAACGGGCACGTGGAGATGGTGGATTTTTTCCCCGACATGACACTCGGGAGGACGGATCAGATTTTGGCGGGTGAGTTGTTTGACCTGCCGACCACGCTCGATGTGCGAACGCAGGAGGCGATGACGGAATACGAAGAGCTACTCGGGAAGTCGGACCGGAGCGATGCCGAGGATCGGCGATTCCTGGAGCTTGGCAGGATGATTGAGGAACGGATTCCGCCGTCACCGTCGACTCCACTGGAGCGGCGCGCGGCAGAGCTGTTGGAGGAACTGGATCCAGCGCTAGGGCAACTGAAACAAGCATCACGGGAGAAGGTTGCGGAGAAGATGCTCCGACTGCGGGAAGCTATGCAAAGCGGAGGGGAGCAATGATCGCGATCCACTTCGATCCCGCAAACCTGGATCAGGAACAGAAGAATTGGTGGACAGAGTGGCAGTTGAAGTCCACGGCGGCAACCGATAGAGTGATTGACGCATTTGAAGGTTGGATGAGCGGGAAGCCCACCAAGGCTTTCCAGTTCGACTTCCAGAACGAAGTGTGGAAGAAGCTGAAAGACTGGCTGCTGGAGAAGATCTTTCACAACAAGTGCGCCTACTGCGAACGCGAAATTTCGGGCTACTACGGCGACGCCGAACACTACCGCCCCAAAGGAGCCGTGAAATTCCTGGCGGCGGATGGGACATTCGGCGAGCCGCAGTTTCAATTGTTCGGGAAGGACGGCCCCTCGCAGACGCTTCAACCGCATCCGGGTTATTTCTGGCTTGCCTACGACTGGCGGAATCTGATTCCCGCATGCGTGTACTGCAACTCGGGTGAAGGCAAGAACGAGCGCTTCGACCTCGGCAACGGCCGAATCCATCTGGTTCTGGTGGCGCTCGGCGCGGACAAGGTGGTGGCGATGGCGGTGGAGGAACGTCCGCGGGAAAGCAAGAAATGGCCCGGCTACTACTACCTCACTCCTCAACTTCTGGACGGGCGGGAGAACCCCTTGTTACTCAATCCTCTGAACCCGGCTCCAGACCGCGACCCACGCAAGCATATCCGGTTTGGTGTGCGAGGGATCGCGGCTTCGGTGAGCGGGAGCCCGTACGGAAAGAACTGTATTGAGACGTTCCAGTTGAGAAACGAGAAGCTGCGGCAGAAACGGCAGAAGGCACAAGAAACGTTTCGGTCGGAGTATTACGACGCGCTGCGCAGGACGAATCCAGAGGATATGGTTCACTCGGAGGCGTTAGTACTGCTGGACCAGTACAACAAAGGAGAGTACCCTTTCTCCGCAGCAGCCCTTGACTACCTTGACGTGATGCGGCGGATGGAGGCAGTGATGCTTCAACAGTTGGCGGGGGAGGAGACATAGTATTTACAGGCGCTGCATCCACGTTCGGAACGAGATCCCGAACAATCGCGAACAATATCCTGGTAAATTCCCCCCAACCGGGTGTAAACTGAAAGCCGATGGGAGGGCACAATGGATGCCGTCCCGTCACACAGGGCCGGCACATCCTCCCACATAGGAGAATTTGTGCGGTTTTTCTTTTTTCTTCGTTTTCTGCTCTTGTTGGCGGCAATCCCCGGAATTACTGGAAACGCCGGCGCACAAGTCGTGCCTCCCATCGTCTGTAGCGCCACAGCTCAGCCTCTCATGGTTCGCGCTGAGGGACACAGCGAGTTGACTGGGGACGTGGTGATCGTCTGCACGGGCGGCGCAGTGCCCACTATTGGCACACCGCTTCACCAAGTGAGTATCGCCATCACTCTGAGCACTAACATCACCAGTCGCATATTGCAGGATTCGCTGACCGAAGCACTGTTGTTCATCGATGATCCTCAACCTGGCTCGCAAAACCCGTGCAGCGCTTCCGACGGCGTCTGCACTCCGTTGACGGCTGGGACGAACGGCCGGGCGCTGGACAATTCCGGGGTGAACCGGAACATCTTCCAGGGCGTCCGGCTAAGCGACAACACGATTGCCTTTCTCGGAGTCCCGGTCAACTCACCGGGAATCAATGCCACCCGGCTCTTCCGGGTGAAGAACATACGGGCCGCAATCGCGGGCTCATCCGCCCCGGGGGGACAGATCTTCGGCTACATTTCTATCTTCAATCCGCCGGCGAACATGCAACTCAACAACTCAACGGTAGATGTCGCATTCATCCAACCAGGAGTGACGGCAGCGCTTCGCACGCGAACGGGCGGAGCTCTGGATTTTAACAGCTCGGGTGGTTCGGCCCTGTCCCAGTGTCAGAATTGGAACGCTGACCTCGCGGCTTCCGGCACTGCGCGCTATTCCGGCGCAAACAACAGCCTGGGCGGGCGAAACCTGGAGATCCGGTTTAGAGAAGCCTATGCCGGCGCCTTCAAGGTGCGCGATGTGAACCCAGCCTTTGTCGAGCCGGGCATTCAACAGAACATTCCCCAGAACAACATGGGGGCTGTACAGCCCAGCGATGTGGAGTCCGGTTTCTACAACACCGCATTCCCCTCCGCCAACGGCTTGAACCGTGCCGGACGGGCCGACCACGGGACACGCTTGCGGGCTTCCTTCAATAATGTTCCGCCGAATGTGCGCGTATTTGTCTCCACTCACGCGCTATCGAATAGCACGCTCGCCGTTGATGGCAGTAATCGCCAGAGCGGAGGCGGGGAAACGACATCCTACTCGGCGGCCTACGGCGTGATCGCTCTTCCCTTCGGGCAGAACCAGAGCTCGCAGACGGTGCTGGCCAACCCCACCAGCGACACGGAGCGGGTGATGGGAGGGAACGCCGCGGGGTACCCCGCGGGCGCCGTCCCCGGGCTGATTGAGGTGCCGATCTTTGACGGAGCCGGTTCCTATACCTGGGAGGTGTTCGCGACCAGTCCCTTCGAAGTTGACACGCTGTCGTTTGCGGTCAGCTTCGCCTATCGCGCGGGGGACAACCCAGGGACGGGGAAGATCACGATGAGTGGCGGTTTCGCACCGGTAGGAGGGGAGAATACCATGAGCGCCACCGCTGCGAACCCGCGCTTCGCCGATCAGTCACTGTCCCTCGACGCGGCCCAGGTCAATTCCTGCCAGACCACTTGCTCCTTCACGCTGGGTGCTGGTACTTTTAACGCCGGCAACACCGGCGGATCGGGCTCGGTGAACGTCGTGGCGAGCGGACCAGCGTGCCCCTGGACCGCGGCCAGCAGCGACGCCTGGGTCACTATCAGCCCTCCCGCGAGCGGGGTTGGCAACGGCGTGGTGACATTCGTGGTCCAATCCAATGCTGCATCTTTGCCGCGCTCGACCACGCTGGTGATCGGCGGCCAGACATTCGTGGTGAATCAGAGCTGCACTTTCACGCTCTCGTCGACTTCGTTTACGATGAACGCCGGTGGGGCCACCGCATCCCTGGACGTTTCCACGCAATCGGTCTGTGTGTGGAGCGCGAGTTCGAATTCGACATGGCTTTCTATCTCCTCGGGCTCCACTGCCAGCGGAAGCGGTCGCGTGACTTTCTCCGCCACGGTCAACATTGGCACGCCGCGCGCGGGTTCCCTCACGGTCGCCGGCCAGAATGTTACGGTGAGCCAGGATGGAACGATTCCAGCGACTCCGCTGCGTTTCGTGCCGCTGGCGCCGTGCCGCCTGATGGAAACACGCCCCGAATACAATTTCCAGGGGCGCACAGGCGCCTTCGGCCCGCCATACCTAACCCGGACAGAGATGCGAATCCTGACTGTTCCGCAATCCAACGTCTGCCAGGTTCCCGCAACAGCCAAGGCTTACGTGCTGAACGTGACGCTGGTTCCACGCGCGACAGGTGTGGATTTCGTTACTGTCTGGCCGGCAGGAGAACTGCGCCCCACGTTCTGGACAGTGCGGTCGCCGGACAGGCAGATCGTCGCTAACTCCGCGATCGTGAAAGCGGGGCCTAACGGTGCGATCGCCGTTTATGCATCTGACGACACCGACATGCTC
>JACQZR010000234.1 GCA_016213775.1 Acidobacteriota bacterium | reverse complement strand
CTCCTCCGACTTACTGGACCACGCCTTGCTCAACCTGCCGCCTCTCGACCTCGGCTTGCTCAGCGTCACTCCCTTTACGGATTGGGACACCACCCGCTATCACTGGTATCCGGACTTCTTCCTCGGCCTCGACCTCGGCCAAGCCCGCGACCACACCGCCCTCTGCATACTCGAGCGCGCTGACGTCCTCATCAGTGATCGGCCCGACCCGGTTTACTTCAAACCGCAGACCGAGCAGCGCTACGCCATCCGCCACATCGAACAATTGCCTCTCGGAACGGCCTATCCCAGAATCGCCAGCCACGTTGCCGCCGTCACGCGTCATCCGTCTCTCACCGGCACCCGGACTCTGGCCATCGATGCCACCGGCATCGGCACTCCCTTCGTCGACTTGCTTCGCAACGAACACTATTCTGCCCGCCTCGTCCCGGTCATCATCACTGCCGGCGACAACAGGACCCGGCAGAACAGCACCTACCACGTCCCACGCAATGAATTGCTGACATCCCTCCTGGTGGCCCTACAGAAAGGAATACTCAGATTCAGCAAAGAGCTCCCGCTAGCCGGCGTCCTGCTTCAGGAAATGGCAAGCCTGCGCTACAAGGAAGGACGCATCGAAACCGCGAAATCCACCCAGCACGACGACCTCGTCTTCGCCGCAGCCCTGGCCATCTGGAGGGCAACGGTAAAGCTATGAAAGAGAAACCCGTCTTTCTCAGCCGTAGCGCTGAGAGGCCCGGACGTGCCTATGCCGAGTGGACCACGACTTCAGCGAGAAACACCGCCTCCGATCTCTTCGGTCACTTTGATGAGCTCACTATCGCTGTGCTCCGGAGGGTGTATACTCGCAGACACCTGTGCAAGCCGTCCATCTGGGTGAAACCGCGATGCTGCAAGGTAATGAGTTCACACAACTTCTGGGAGGTTCCCATGTGGAACACGTTCAGGCGGACCACGCTGACCGCCGTTATGATGTTGCCGGCCCTGTGGCTTGGCGTTTTCGCGCAAACCCTCGGTACCGTGACAGGTGAGGTGAAGGATGCTTCCGGCGCCGCGGTGACTGGTGTCACCATCACCGTTCGCAACCTCGCCACCAACGGTATTCGCAACGTGATAACAAACGATGAAGGGAACTACTTCATCCCCGCTCTTGTACCGGGAATGTATGAAGTGAAGGCCGAGCGGCAGGGCTTCAAAGTAGCTTCGCGCGGCAATATCGAATTGCAGGTGCAACAGACGGCGCGTGTCGATTTCACGCTGCAGGTAGGTCAGGTGAATGAGACGGTGGAGGTGAAGGCCGCAGCGCAACTGCTGGCGACTGAAGACGCGACGGTAGGCACTGTGATCGAGCAGAAGCGCATTACGGACCTCCCGCTTAACGGACGGAATTTCTTCAGCCTGGTGGCGCTCAGCCCAAACGTGACGTACGGTTTCGCGCAAGCTGCGCAGGCAGCGGGACGCCAAGGCGGATCGCGCGCCGGGCTCACCATTTCCATGGCTGGCGCACGTTCGGCGTGGAGTAATTACACGCTCGACGGCATCACGAATACGGACATTAATTTCAACCTCTACATCGTGCTGCCTTCGGTTGAGGCGCTGCAGGAATTCAAAGTACAGAGCGGCATTTACCCGGCGGAGTTCGGACGCGGCGCCGGTCAGATCAACGTATCGACAAAAGGTGGCTCGAACGATTTTCACGGGGCGCTGTTTGAGTTCCTGCGCAACGACAAACTCGATGCGCGGCCCTACTTCTTTAAGGACCCGGAGAGTCCCACTCAGACGGCGCCGCTCAAGGCGCCGTACCGGCAGAATCAATACGGCGGCACGTTGGGCGGTCCGGTGCTGATCCCAAAACTCTACAACGGCAAGAACCGGCTGTTCTTCATGGCGAACTTTGAAGGCTTCAAGTCGCGTACGACAGCGACGAATTTCTTCACGGCGATGACTCCCGCGATGCGTAATGGCGACTTCTCCGTGGTCACTTCGGCGCTGCAGGATCCCGCTACGCGCGTCCGGACACCGAATGCGAGCGGATCGGGATTCACGGTTGCATCCACTCCCTTCCCTAACAATCAGATCCCCGCGAACCGCATCAGCCCCGGCGCGAAGCTGCTTCTGGAATACGCGCCTCTGCCGAACCTGGCGCAGACCGGCCTTCCCAACCGGAATTTCCAATACCTGGCCAAGACACCGGTGGACAAAGACCAGTTCACGGGACGCATCGACTTCAACCAGAGTACGAACTCGCAGTGGTTCGGTCGCTACTCGTGGACCGACGAGCTCACCATCACGCCGGGTGTGAAGCTCAATGGCACCGGGTTGTACACACGCGCCAGTCAGTGGATGCTGTCCAATACGCGAGTGATCTCGTCATCGAAAGTGAATGAATTCCGCTTCGGCTATAACTCCATCTTCAACAACATCAGCCAGGAGCTGGCCGGTGTGGAGAACGTGAACGAGAAGCTGAACACCCCGATCAAAGTGACCGATCCGAACTCCTGGGGCATTCCCGACGTCGGCATGAGCGGCAGCACGCTCAACCGCTGGGGCAACGATGCCAACGGACCGTTCACCATCGACAACAAGGTGTATCAGTTGGTGGACAATTTCTCCTGGACCAAAGGCAAACATTCCTTCCGCATCGGCGGCGAGTACCGCTACAACCAGTTCCTACAGGTTGGCAACGAATTCGCGCGCGGGCGGTTCACGCACAGCGGCAGTTTTACGGGCAACGGAAACACACTGGCCGGCGGCTACAACGGCGCCGACCTGTTGTTGGGTTCGCCCAGCACGGTGGAAGCGGCCGTGGCTCTGGCACGCGGCGACTTCCGCAACAGCGAATTCGCTCTCTACGTCGATGACACTTACAAAATCACTCCGCGGCTCACCATCACGATGGGGCTTCGCTATGAACTGGCGCAGCCGCTGTTGGACAAATTCGGGCTGCAGCCGAACTTCCAACTGAAGCAGGCGTTGCCGGGCATCGCCAATGTAGCAGACGCGAATCTGCATCCGGTATTCGTGCGCACCGGTAAAGGGGACTTCTACGACGACCTCGCATTCCGCTTCACCGGACCGGTCCAACTGGCGCGTGACGGCCGGCTCGGCGACCGGCTCATCAATACCGATCGCAACAACTTCGCGCCGCGGCTCGGTCTTGCATTCAGCCCGTCCGCCGCGTGGTCCATCCGCGCCGGAGCGGGCTTGTTCTACGCGCAGGAGAGCAAGAACTCGATCTTTGACATGAGCAGAGCGGCGGGTGGTCGCGCCAATCCGGTCGTCGACCAGCAAGGTGTGCCGAGTCTGTCTTACAGCAACTACATCAACACGGCGCAATTGCCAGTGCGTTTCACGCCGGGTCTTACCTGGGGCGCGGATACCAACCTGCGCACCACGTATTCGCTGCAATACCTGTTGAACGTGCAGCGCACGCTCGGCCAGCACTCGGTTCTCGAGCTTGGGTATACGGGCAATGTCAGCCGCAAGGTGGCGTTCCTTGTGAACGCCAATGCACCGCTGCCCGGCGTTTCGACGTTCGATTCACGGGAGCCGTATCCGGAGTGGCACGGGATTCAGTTCCTCACCGGCGACGGCATCGGCAACTACAACGCGTTTTCGTCGAAGCTGACGCAGCGCTTCAGCAACCGGCTGACAGCGATGTTCAGCTACACGTGGTCAAAGGCTCTGGATGAGAACAGCGCGATTCGTGGAACTGGTTCGGACTTCACACTAATGAATCAGCGCTGCCGCTCCTGCGACTACGGTTATGCGGGGTTTAACATACCGCACCGGTTTGTCACTTCGATTCTCTACAGCCTGCCGTTCGGAAAGGGGCAGCCCTACGCCAACAACAACGCGGTGCTCGACAATGTGATCGGCGGATGGCAGCTCAGCACTATCACCACTATCCAGAGCGGCACCGCTATTAACCCCGAGGCGTGGGATGCGTCCGGCATGGGCGCGGGCTTCCCGCATTCGAACCGGCTGAATTGCGTGGCGGGTGTGAGTCCCGTGGCTGAGAACCCCACCTCCGACCGCTACTTTGTGCGCGAAGCGTTCAGCAACGTTACCGCCGGCCAGTTCGGCAATTGCGCGCGCAACAGCCTTCGCGCGCCGCGCAGCACCAACATCGACTTCTCGGCGATGAAGGATTTCCAGCTTCACGAGCGGCATAACCTGCAATTCCGAATGGAAATGTTTAATGCGCCCAATCACCCCGCCTGGGGGCGGCCATCTGCTGCGTGGGGCTCGCAAGGCGCGAATCCGAGTGCTGCCTTCGGACGGATCCGTTCCACGGGCCAGTTGCGGCAAATCCAGTTCGCGTTGAAGTATTCCTTCTGAGAGGATTCGATGCATAAGATCTGGCTGCTTCCCGTTGTATTGATCTCGCTCTCCGCTCAGGAATTCCGTGGCCGCATCAGCGGCACGATTTCCGATCCGCAAGGAGTAGCGATTCCATTGGCGCGCGTGCGTGTAGTCAACATCGAGACGAGGTTGACCCAGGAAGCGCAATCCAACGAGAGCGGCGTGTACTTCGCGCCATTGCTGCTTCCGGGCGATTACAGCGTGACGGTGGAAGCGCAGGGAATGAAACGTGCGTCGGTGCCGGGCGTTCGCGTGGCCACCAACGCCGATGTGCGGCTCGACGTGAAAATGGAGCTTGGCGCGCTGGAACAGAGCGTCACCGTCAACGCGCAGCCTCCGCTGTTGAACACGTCGGGGGCTGACTTGGGCCAAGTCATCGACAGCAGGTATGTGAGCACCGTGGCTGTGGCGCTGACGCGCAATGTAGTGGCGTCCGCACGCTTGGCGCCGGGCGTCTCGGGCATCATCGGGACGTTTTCCAGCAACGATCAGGCGAACATCAGCATCTCCGGTGGTGGTTCCACCAATACGCGCAACGAGTTCACTCTGGACGGTATCCCCAATACGGTTCCGCAGGGCGGCGGCAACATCGTCTTTGTGTCGTCGCTGGATTCGGTGGAGGAGGTGAAGGTCCACACGACGATGTTCGACGCTTCGCTCGGACATTCGAACGGCGGCGCCGTGAACATCACCACCCGCGGCGGCGGAAATGACTTTCACGGTACGGCCTACCTATATAAGCGCTGGGCGGCGCTGGACGCCAGCAGTTGGGTGAACAACCGGCTGGGCCTGGCGAAACCTCCGATCAGCTACCGCCAGTTCGGCGGCACGTTGGGGGGGCCGGTGCTGATTCCCAAACTGTATCGCGGAAACAACCGCACGTTCTTTTTCGTTTCGCGCGAGCAGGACAGGCTTGCCAACTCCGTCAGCCGCCAGAGCCGCGTTCCATCGGAGTTGGAGCGCAACGGGGACTTCTCACAGACGCTGAGCCGCACCGGCACGGCATTCGCCATCTACGACCCTGCAACCACCGTTGTGACGGGCACGCGTGCCGAGCGGCAGCCTTTCGCCGGCAATCGCATTCCCACAAGCCGCTTGGATCCAACCGGCATCGCGGTGTTGAAGGCGTTCCCTACTCCCAACCAGTCCGTCCCGGTGCAAATCGGACGGTTCAACTGGGGCGCGTCGGGCGTTTCCGGCACGTCGAACTACAACACGAACGTGCGTCTCGATCACGCCTGGAGCGACCGGCACCGGATGTTCGGCCGCTTCAGCCGGCTCTTTCGCGACCAGGGCGCGGTGGTGTTTTTCCCCGGCCCGAACGATTTCCCCATTGACGGCACGGATTCGATCGCGGACATTTCGCGCAAGTTCCACTCCTTTGCCTTGGATGACACATTCATCTTCAGCCCGACTCTGGCCGGCTCGCTTCGCTACGGTTTCTCGCGGCGAACGCAGCGCACCGAGCGCGGCGCATACGGTCTTGACGGCGGCGCAATCGGACTACCCGCGTCCATCCTGAGCAATCAACGCTTCGCCGCGTATCCGCTGTTCCGCCTTGGCGAGAACATGGCCACGATCGGCGGCTTTCTCAGCGTGGAAGCAACGGAGCAACACTCGCTGCTTGCGATCGTGACCAAGCAAACCGGCCGCCACACAACGAAGTTCGGGCTCGACTATCGGATGACCAATTGGAACCGTCTGGTGCCCGGCAACGCAGGGCCTGGCGACTTCACGTTTAACCCGGTATACACGCAGCAGGATCCGTTCACCAATTCGAGTGCCGACCGCAGTGGATCGTCGATGGCATCGCTGCTGTTGGGCGCGCCGATGACGGGGTCGATCGGGTCCGCGAGCCCGGTCTCGATGCGCAATCACTACGCCGCGTTCTTCGCACAGGAGGAATGGAAGGTGCTGCCTCGGGTCATACTGAGCCTGGGGTTGCGCTACGAGTTGGAAACACCGTGGACGGAGCGCTACAACCGCATCAGTCAAGGCTTCCACTACACAGCGCCGTTTCCGGTGAGCGTACCCGGTCTCGATCTGCGAGGCGGTTTGCTGTTCGCCGGCGTGGACGGCAATCCCGAGCGCGGCGGCCCGCTCGATGGCAACAACTTCGGACCGCGTATCGGTGTCGCATGGATGGTATCGCCGAAGACGGTGATTCGCGCGGGATTTGGCCTGTTCTACAGCCAGCAGACCTACAACACGAGCTTCCTCGGCGAAGTCGACACGTTCGGAGCGGTGACTCCGTTCGTGGGATCGAATGACAATGGCGCGACCATCGCGAACACCCTGCGCAATCCCTTTCCCAGCGGCACCGTGAGTCCGATCGGCACCTCGGCGGGGCTTGCGACGCAGTTCGGCAACGCGCTCCAGTTCTACGATCCGGCCCGCGTGAGTCCCTACAACCAGCAATGGCAATTCAACATCCAGCGCGAGTTGCCCTGGCGCATGCTGGTGGATGCCGCCTATCTCGGAATGCAAAGCGTGAAGCAGTTTGAGAGCTTCAACCTCAACGAGAAGCCAGACCGTTTTCTGGCGCAGGGGGCGGCGGAGAATACGCGCGTCACAAATCCGTTCTTCCGGCTGGCGCCCGCCAACTCGACGCTCGGCTCGGCAAGCACAATCGTGCAGAGCAGGCTGTGGCCGGCGTATCCGCAGTACACCACTCTCACAGTGAACGGCGCCAACACCGGCCGCGCCAATTATCAGGCGCTGATGCTGAAGGTGGAGAAACGGCACTCGCACGGGTTCAACACCCTGATGTCGTACACGTTCTCAAAGCTGATGGATAACAACTCGGCGAGTATCGTCAACACACGAAAATTCAGAACCGTCTCGGGAGCGGATCAGACACACACGTTGCGTTGGGCGGCCACATACACTCTGCCGTGGCGGCCTGCTTCCCGATTTGCGCGGGCGGTGGTTTCCGGGTGGGATATGACGGGCTTCCTGTCGTTTGAAACGGGCACGCCGTTGAGTGTGACGCATGCCAACGGCCGCCCCATCCGCATCCGGAATCCGAAGCTGGATGGGCCCGTGGACGCCCGTCTGAACCGCTATTTCGACACAACCGCATTTGTGCCGCTGCCGAATCAGTACACCGTCACGCCGGAACCCGCGTATCTGGCCGAGCTGCGGACCCCATCCGCGGGCAGCCTCAATCTGACCGCACTCAAGTCCTTCGCGATCTACGAACGGTTGAAGCTGCAAGTGCGCATGGATGCCATCGGGGTTACCAACTCGCCGATCTTCGGCGCGCCCGGAACGAATCTCTCCAACCTGGCGACGTTCGGCGTGATCAACAGCGCGAGTGGGGCGCGTCAACTGCTGGGGAGCATGCGGCTGCTCTTCTGAAAGCTTGCTTCATGCAGCTTTCTCCTGAAACTGCTTGCTGTGGTGCTCGAGAAAGTCGATCACCTGGGCGCGTAAGCGGAAGTACTCGGCGTTGGACGAAACCGATCGGCGGTCGCGCGGGCGGGGCAGATGAATCGGCAACTCCAATCCGACTTGCGCTTCCGGACCGTCC
Organism: Acidobacteriota bacterium; assembly: GCA_016213775.1. Lineage (GTDB taxonomy): Bacteria > Acidobacteriota > Terriglobia > Bryobacterales > Bryobacteraceae > CADEFT01. The sequence continues at coordinate 13,384 of JACQZR010000234.1, read as the reverse complement.
GTCATCAGAATAATTCGATCGGAGACGTAGAGCGCTTCATCCACGTCATGCGTCACCAGAACCACTGTCCGCCGGTCCTTCTCCCAGAGATCGAGTACCAGGTCCTGCAGTTCAAAGCGCGTGATGGAATCCAGCATGCCGAATGGCTCATCGAGCAACAAAAACCGCGGCTCCAGCGAGAGCGCCCGCGCAATTGCGACGCGCTGTTGCGTCCCCTGCGACAGTTGCGCCGGAAGCTGCTTCGCGTATTCCGCGATCCCGACCATTTCCAGGTAGTGGTTGGCCTGCCGCCTTTGCTCGTTGCGTGAAAGCTTCGGACGCGCCTGCGCCACCGCAAGCATCACGTTCTCTTCGGCGCTGAACCATGGAAGAAGCGACGGGGACTGAAACACTAGCGCCCGCTCCAAACCGGGTCCGCTGATTTCTCTCCCGTCCACGCAGACGCCGCCGAAAGTGGCTTCCTGCAGCCCCGCCATGATGGAGAGCACAGTCGACTTGCCGCATCCGGAGTGCCCCAGCAAGGAGACGAATTGACCCGCGGGAATGCTGATACTGAAGTCTTTGACCACCGTGTTTTTGCCGGTGGGCGTGTCAAAGACCTTGGTGAGTGATGTTACTTCGAGCGGTTTGATCATCAGTTACGCCTCCACCGGAACGGTCTTCCCCATCGCCTGATCTCCCCGCTGCCTGGTGCGCGAGTTTCCGCCGGATGCGCCGATGAGAAACTCCGCCAGCCGTACACGGATTCGAGCTGCTCCTTCGTCATGCATGAGCAGATTGGCGCTGCGCGGCTTCGCCAGGGGTACCGCGATGGACGGGCTTAGCGTCGCACCGGGCCCACGGCTCAAGGCCAGGATTCGATCGGAAAGTAGAATCGCCTCATCCACGCTATTGGTGATCATGAGCGCTGTCACTGGCCGCTCCACTGCCGTACAGAGCAGAGCCAGCTCTTGCTGCAAAGTGGAGCGCGTGAGAGCGTCCAGAGCGCCGAACGGCTCGTCGAGAAAGAGAATGCCTGGCTCAACCGCGAAAGCCCGGGCGATGGCCACTCGTTGCCGCATTCCTCCCGATAACTGCCCCGGCCTTTTCGCCAGCGCCGCTCCCAGCCCGACCATTTGCAGGTAGCGCGCCGCCTGGTCCGTCTGGCGCTTCTTGGGCCAGTCCGGAAAGGCGCCCTCGACCGCCAGGCGAACGTTTTCGAGCGCGGAGAACCATGGCAGCAGCGAGTAGTTCTGGAATACGAATGCAGCTTTCCGCGAGAACTCTTTCACTGGTTCGCCGGCCATTGTCACTGACCCGCGAGTCGCCTCCATGAGGCCGGCAGCGATCTTCAACAAGGTGGATTTGCCCGACGCTGAACTTCCCACCACTGAGACGAACTCGCCCTCGTCCACGCTGAGGTGAACGCCAGCCAGGACGCTGCGCGTTCCATAATTCATGGTCAGATCCTTCAGCTCAATGAATGACATTTACACCACCCTCAGCCGCGTCTCGACGATTCCCATCAACCGGTCGAGCGTGAAGCCCACCACGCCGATCGTGAGGATGCACATCAGAATGTGCGAATAGATCAGACTGTTGTATTCCTGCCATAGAAACCCGCCAATTCCGGGTGTCCCGGTTAGCATTTCACAGGCGACGATTACCAGCCACGCCAAGCCCAGACTGAGCCGGTACCCGGTGAAGATGTACGGAATAGTGGCCGGAATCGACACCTTGGTGAGCGTCTTCCAGCGCGAAAGTTGCAGCACTTTGGCAACGTTGCGATAGTCCTCGGGCATCGCACGCACACCGCTCATCGTGTTGATCACGGTCGGCCACATCGAACACAACGCGATCGTGAACAGCGCCGCCGGCTCCGACTGCCTGAAGATGACGAGTCCCAGGGGCAGCCATGCCAGGGGGGAAATGGGCCGCAGCACTTGAATTGTCGGATCGAACATGCGGAAGAATGTGTTGGACGAGCCGAGCAGGAACCCGAGCGGCGTCCCGATCAGAATCGCCAGCAGAAAGCCCTTGGCCACACGCGTCAGGCTGTAGTAAGCCATCCGCCCGATGCCCTGATCCATCTCTCCCCGTTTCTCGAGAGGCTGAAGGACGTATACCTTCGACTCCTCCCAGGTTTTGCCTGGCGAGGGCAAATCGCGAGCGAATGTAGCGCTCGCGATCCACCACAGCGCGCCGAGCGCAATAATCCCGACGAGCGAATAAGCGAAGTTTCGAAGTGTGAGTTTCATCATGCCACCATGCTGTGAACTGGAAAGGAACGCGCATAGCGTTCGGGCTCTTTCGGATCGAATGTGCTGTCAAAGAGCTTGGCGGGCTGCATGTCTTTGGCGGTCACAGCCACACCAATCTCTTTCATCGCTTCGGTGTAAATGTCCGGACGAAGTACGCGGTCGACGACGGCTCTGTAATCCGGAGCATTCTTCACCATGCCCCAACGCCGGAACTGGCTCAGCCACCAGTGGCCGTAGGTCCGGGATGGGAAATTGCACTCGCGCTTGGAGAAGATCATGTAATTGGGATCCTGCTCCTTGACGCCGGTACCGTAGTCATATTTGCCCAGCAGGCGGTCGAGGATGATTTCCTTTGGGCAGTTGATGTATGTGGGCCGCGAGATGACCTCGGCAACCTTCACGCGGTTCTCCATCTTGTCGTTGTAAACGCTGGCTTCATGCAAAGCCTTCAGGATCGCTTTCACCGTTTTCGGATTCTTCCCGGCGAACTCTTCCGTGAAGGCGCACGCCTTCTCCGGATGATCGGGCCACATCTTCTGCGTCGTGGTGATCGTGAACCCGATGTCATCGGCGATGGCGCGCAGGTTCCACGGCTCGCCAACGCAAAAGCCATCCATCTTGCCGACCTTCATGTTGGCCACCATTTGCGGCGGCGGAATGGTGATCAGACTGATGTCTTTGTCCGGGTTGATCCCGCCGGAGGCAAGCCAGTAGCGCATCCACATGGCATGCGTTCCCGGCGGAAAGGTCATCGCGAACGTGAGCGGATTGCCGGAGGCGCGGGCCTTGTCAGCCAGCGGCTTGAAATCTTTCGCAGCCTTTATCTGTCCCTTGTACTTGTTGCTCAAGGTAATCGCCTGGCCGTTCCTGTTGAGAAGCCACGGAATGATCATTGGCTTCACGGGCGAACCGCCGAGGCCCATCGTCGAAGCCAGCGGCATGCCAATCAACATGTGCGTTGCCTGGTTGTCACCCAGCGACAACTTATCGCGGATTACGGCCCACGATGCTTCCTTCGAGATCACGGAGTTGATTCCGTACTTCTTGAAGAGGCCGAGTTCGTGCGCCATGACGATCGGAGCATTGTCGGTGAGAGCGATAATGCCAAAGCGTACCGTTGGTGTTTCCGGCGCGTCGGAGGCGTAAGCCGCGCCGGCCCATCCGGCAGGTAGGCCACTCATCAACTTCGTCAATGGCGATGCGCCGAGCGCGGATTTGAGAATGCTTCTACGATTCATAACGGGTCAACTCCTGTATTTTTCAATTGAGCGGTCGCGTTGTGACGAGGATCGTTCGGCAGGAGAGACATGGCTGGCCAAGCCCAGCGCCAGCCGGATACACCTTTCCCATAGTCTGCCCCGAGGCTCCTTCAAATCACAGAGTCGCTAGGGCGAGTGTTTCGCTGGCGTTATCAGAAGCAAACGCAGTCCACCGGCCGTTGCGACGATTGGTGTTGGAAAGCAGCTCTGACGTTGAGCGCGGTTGGAGGGAAACAGGCTCCGAATCCAGATCTTTCACCAGTAGAACCCAGGCACGTGGCCTGGACTACTAAAACCGGGAAACCCGTTCGTTGCCGCGGTGAGCTTACACGAAGAGTATGCAGGATTCAGGCCGCGTTGTAAAGAGCAGGTCCTACAAATAATATTTATGAAGGCGATATGCCGCTCGCGTTTGGCAGTGGAAAGCGGTTTGGGCACTCGATTGCTTCTCGATAGGCAGGCATTCCATGAAACATTCCAGACGGACATTCTTTGGCGCGGCAGGCCTCGGCGCGACTGGCGCCGGTGCTGTTCTTGCGGCAGCGGCCGGTCCTTCGCAGCCAGATGCGTTCACGATCGCGCGACGGCATGGGCTCGTGCGCACACAACCCACTCCTGATTTCTTTGAAGGGATGCTTCTGGGCAACGGCGACATCGGCGTCTGCGTCACCGTACGGCCGGATGCACTCGGCCTTCACATCGGCAAGAACGACGTCTGGGACATCCGGGTGAGTGAAGAGCATGCCGCGCACATCAAACCCTTCAAAGAAGTGCTGGAGATTTGGAAGCGGGCAGGCGAGGAGGCCAAGCGGCAGGGCAAGCCGGACATGATTTATCTGGAGTCACGCATCGACTTCTTCCGTGACTACGCGCAGTTGATGCAGTCGTCGTATCGGAAGCCGTGGCCGCGGCCTTGGCCTTGCGGCACTGTGTGGATCCATTGGGATTCGCGGATGGTTCGTTTGCTGCGCCAGGAGCTCGATATCTCCAGCGGTGTGTTGACGCTGCGCTTTGAGCGGGATGATCTACGAGGCGCGGTGAAGCCGTTCACGCTCACCTGCTTCGTAAGTCGCGAGGAGAACCACGTTTCTGTTGTGAGTGACACCTCGGTGCCCGTGGTCTCGGTGGCGTACCAGCCGAACTGGGATGCGGAGGCGAAGTTGCCGGAGCCTGTGGTTGCGGGGTTGGCGAATGGATTCACGGGCTATCAGGAATTCCCCGCCACGGCGCCAACAGCCGCGCAGCCCAACCCGCCGAAGTCGAAGGACGACACCTGCTTCGCGCTGCACGGATTGCTTGTGGGCGAATGGAAGCGTGAACCCGCGAATGGCCGCCGGGTGTTGCTTCGCGCGGGTGAAGCGCAGCCGTTACGTCTCGACCTTACCCTGTACACGCCGCGTGATACATCTGATCCGGTGGCGCGGGCGGCCAAGGAAATCACGCGCCTCTCTTCCCTTCCCGCAGAGAACGTTCGCGCGCAATCGACGGCGGCGTGGAGACGATTCTGGTCCGCGTCAGCCGTCGAGTTGGAGGATCGCGAGTTGGAGCAGATCTGGTATCGCAATCAGTACTTCCTCGCGTGCTGCCTGAAGCCGGGGAAGGTCGCACCCGGTCTGTTCGGCAACTGGAGCAGCGGGAAGATCGGCACGGCATGGCACGGCGACTATCACATGAACTACAACACACAGCAGGTCTGGTGGGGTACCTTCTCCAGCAATCACGTGGAGCAGCATGAGCCCTACACGAGACTTGTCGAGAGCTTGATGCCGATGGCGGAATGGAATGCGCGTGTTCAGTTCGGACTGCCGGGCGTATATTTTCCACACACGGCCTATCCGGTGCCGAGCAAGGTGAATCCGTATCCCGCGCCCCCGTGGGGCTACGAGATTTGCGAGACGCCTTGGACCGTGCAGAGCCTCTGGTGGCAGTACAAGTACACGCTGGACACGGAGTATCTGCGCAAGGTGTATCCGATGCTGCGCGCGGCCGCGGAGTTCGTGGTGGCGTTTGTCACCAAGGGCGATGACGGCAAGTATCACATCGTCCCAACGGTGTCGCCGGAGAATTGGGGCGCCACTGTGGATTACCGACTGAATCGCGATTGCATCATCGACCTCGCGCTCACGGAGTTCCTGCTCGATGCGGTGGTGGAGGCAGCGACTGTGCTGTCCGTGGATGGCGTCGTGCAGGACAAGTGGCGCGAGGTGCGAGGCAATCTGGCGCCGTATCCGTCCGCAACCGGACCCTACGGGCGCGTCTGGTTGGATGTGGTGGATGCGCCCGTTGGGTACGTCTACAACGTGCCGGTGACGCTGGCTCCCGTCTTTCCGGCCGAGCAGGTGGGATTGGGTTCGAAGCCCGAACTACTGGAGGCGGCCCGGCGGACTGCTCGCACCGTTCGATTGGAGGGTGGCAACGATCTGGTGTGGCAGCCGCTGGCGAGAGCGCGGCTCGGCATGCTCGACCTGGAGTGGTTCAAGCGCGAGGTTCGCTATTGCATGACGCCGCTGGGCGTGGCCAACGATCGCGTGCGTCAGACCGGGGGCCGCTACAGCGATTCCACCAACTACGATTTCATGATGCGCATGGGGGTCTGGACCGAGAATCTGTCGCTACCCGCTGTGATCAATGAATGCATGCTGCAAAGCTATGAAGGTGTGATCCGGCTCTTCCCCAACCGGCAGAACCTGGGCAAATGCTCGTTCCGCGACTTGCGCGCCAGCGGTGCGTTCCTCGTATCGGCTGCTTTTAATGGCGTTCGGGTGAGCGGCGTAATGATCAAGAGCGAGAAAGGTGCACGCGTGCGCGTGGCGATGCCGTGGAACACCGGTTCGATTGAGGTGCGGACCAGCAATGGGCGGACGCGGGCGGCGGCGGCGAATGGAGTGGTCGAGTTTGCCACCAAAGCCGGAGAGAGCTATTCGCTATCGCCGGCGTAGGACGCCGCGTCCTTCCGACTCCCTCCGCCTGCCTGAAGCCTTTGGACGACTGGCGGACAGGCTGTCCCCCAGTGATTTGACGACCTCCTCGGGTTTGTTAAACTTAGTTTAACTACATTTAATCCATTCCGTGTATGGACACTATGAGCAGAACAACCAAAGTCCTGGGTTTTTCCGTACCACCGGCTCTCTTCAAAGAAGTTGAGGGGCTGGCCAAAGCCGAACATCGTACCAAAAGCGAGCTGTTCCGCGAGATGGTGCGCGTCTACAGCCGCTACCGCCAGCAAAGGCAGCAGGATGAAGACCGCTGGATCTTAAACATCATTGCCGAAGCCAAAGCCGAGCAGGCGAAGAATCCGAAGAGCACCGAGGAGATGCTCAAAGAGAGTGAACGCCTGGCGCTCTATGGAGAGCAGCAGGCTAAAAGACTTGGCATCAAACCCAAGGACGTAAACCGCATCATCAATGAGTATCGCCAAAGCCAGCAGTCCTAAAATTGTCCTCGACACCAACGTCTATTTTTCTGCCTTCACTCATTTCAAAGGCGTGCCCTTTCGTATTTGGCAGCAAGCTGTGGCGCGCAGTTTTACTCTACTGATCTCGCCGGCCATCATGCGCGAACTCGCAAGAGTTTTCCGGCAAACACTGGAGTGGCAGGAAGATGAGATCGTCGCCCACTTAAAGTTGATAGCCGGCATAGCCAAGATTATCTCGCCATCCATCACACTGGCCGTTTTCTCCGGCACGATGGACGCCGACAACCGCATCCTGGAATGCGCCGTAGCCGGTAAGGCGAAATGATCGTCTCCGGCGATGGCGACTTGCAACGCCTAGAGGTTTACAGGAACATTCCGATCCTCCGCCCCGCCGATGCCTTGCGCACTCTGGGCGGAAAGTAATCAACCTTCCCCGCCCGGTAAGCTGGAGCGGGCTTTTTCTCTGCCCCAATCCTTCGCTACGAAGGCTACGGAGGGCCGAAAATGTATGGCCAAGAAATTCTCCAAATTCATTCGCCCCGATTCGGTAGACGGCGGGCGCATCAGTGAGCGCGATCTCCAAGTGTTGGAGACGGTTTTGCGCTACCGCTTCTCTCCCGTATCAGAACTGCTTCGCCTCTGCGGCGGCAACCACACCACCACGAAAAAGCGTCCGACCTGGCTGTGGCGCAAGGGCCTTATAAGCCGCTTTGCATTCGTAGAACCAAAGCGCTTAAACCACTCCGAGATTCACTACTTCATAGACAACCGCGCTGTGCTGGATCTGCTGGTCGAGTATGGCCGCCTAGCCGAGATTGATCCGCAGTGGAGAAAGGGGTGCGGCAAAATCGCAAGGCCGGATACTCGGCCGCCTGGCTCGACTCCTCCTCAGCACAGCTTTGTACCTCCGCCACCAGCTCATGATTTCGCGCCTGCGCTTCATGCTCGAAATGTCCTGCTGTGGCTCGGGCGATAAGACCGAGCTGCCCATTTTCCGCCCCGACCTTGATGCCTCTCGCATCAAGGCACCGGCCCTCGCAGCCAAGCGTACCGAGAATGGCCGGTACGAATGGGCGGAGACGGACAAGGAGGAGAAGCTGCCGATTAAGCCTGAGGTCATATTCAAACTGACCGTAAGCATAGACGGCCGGCGTCATAAAATGGACGAGGAGAGTTGCTACACTCCTTCGTCGGTTTCTGCGTTGGATGTAGCCGGTTTTCCGTGTACTGCCAGGGCAGCGTATCGCCGATGACGGCAGCCGGCCGCGGCGGTCACCCCTTAGCCAGCACAAAGGCTTGCTCGTGCTGGTACCCTATGAACCGCTTTCGCGAGGTGTAGCCCTTTGGCCACACCAGGTGGGCGACCGGATAGAAACCGGCGCTGCGCACTCAACCGGCCTTCAGGACATCGCCCTTGCGCAGCGCGGCTTTCGGTTGAAACACGCCGGGGACGAAGAAATCCTGCCACGTCAACTTGCATTCCTCCAGCATGCGCAGGCCGTATTCGCTGCGTCCAAGATCGGCGGCGCTGCCGTTGTTGGTACCAAAACTGAACTTGCACTTGGCGGCTTTGGCCATCCTGACGAATGCCGCGCCAGGCAGCTTGTAACGGTCGTTGAGCTCAATGGCGACACCGTTGCGCGCGGCGGCTTCCACCACCTTCTGCATGCGCGTTTCGGTCCAGAGGGCGTCGTAACGTGCGGAGATCGAGGCAGGGATGAATGTCGGGTTGACGTAGATGTCGATCGGCTCACGATTGAGGATGCCAACCGTTCGCTCCACCAGCAGATCCATGAACGCCTGCTCGTCGCTGATTGTCCCAACTTCGTCCGGAATCCAGAGCCGCATGCGACGGCCGTTGTTGTCGGTCCACGTCATCGAATCGGTGAAGACGTAATCGAACAGGGCCACGGTACCGCGCGAGAACATCGACGTCCATTCACGGCCTTCAGCCTGCATGGCGATGAACACCGGCTGACCCTTGATGGATTCGAGAAACGCCCTCGCGCTGGCATCATCCTGCACAGGGAAGCCCTTGCCGCAATTTACTGCCAGGCCATATTGAATTCCGTCGCGTCTGGATTTGGCGAGCGCCTGCTCCAGCGTGAAGCCGCTCTTGAGATGGACATGATAATCCACCATCGGCACGTTGTGGCGGCCGGTATGGATAATGCGGCGGAAGGTGTCATCCACGACAGGCGGCTCACCAGCAGTGGCATCGTCGGGCAGCGGGCGGATGCGAATGGAGCGATAGCGCGCCTTCGACGCCGGGTCGTGGCATTGAAGGGCGATGGTGCCGCGATCGAGGAACCGTTCCTTCTCCATCCCATCGGGAATCACCGGCGGCGTAGGCTCAGTGTAGTCCACCACGTGCATTCCGTTGACGCGGACCTGGATATTCTTGCCGCGTACCAGCACGTTAAGCTTGAACCACTGGTTGTCTTCGACGAGCTGCTTGTACACATTGCGCAGGCCATAGAGGGACCCGGTCTTCTTGCGCTCGCGGTAGCTCCCTTCCCCGCCCGCAGTGTTGTTCACCTGCACTTCAAAACCCTTATTCGGATATCCGGTCTCCTGATAGCGCGTGTGGAAGTAGACGCCGGAATTGGCATTCGGCGATGCCATGGCTTCCAACTCCAGCTCGAAGTTGCGGAAGCTCGCGTTCGCGCCGTTATAAAAAAGATGCGACCGTGGGCCGTCGGCGTGGAGTTGGCCGTCCACTACCTTCCAGGAGTCCTTGTTCTCACTCGGACGCCAGCCATCGAGGGAGCGCCCATTGAACAGCGAAATCCAATCATTGGCCGCAAGCAACGGTGTTGCCGATGCCGCGAGGAATGCTCTGCGGGAGAGCGCATTGGTTGTCACGAGAAACCTCTGCGATCATTATGACTCCGGTGGAGGCTGGACTGATACCCTAGCATTCATGCGAATCCGGATGTCGATGCTTGCGTTGCTGTGTACCAACGCGGCGGCTCAATCGTGGGTGATGCAAACCAGCCACACCACTGCTTCATTGCGCGGATTGAGCGTCGTGGATGGGCAAACAGTGTGGGCGAGCGGCACTGGCGGCACCGTTCTTCGTACAGCAGACGGCGGCGTCACGTGGGCCGTCAGCAAGGTCCCCGGAGCAGAGGCGCTGGATTTCCGCGACGTCGAAGCCTTCGATTCGCAACAGGCGTTTTTGTTGAGCAGTGGTCCGGGCGCGGCATCCACCTTGAATAAGACCGAGGACGGTGGACGCACCTGGACACGGTTGTTCGCCAATCCCGACGCTAATGGCTTTTGGGACGCGATCGCGTTTTGGGATCGACAGAGGGGCATCCTTCTGGGCGATCCGGTGAACGGGCAATTCACCATCTTCACCACCAGGGACGGCGGAAAGAACTGGACACGCCAGCGCACTCCGCCGGCGAAGGATAAGGAGGGAGCATTCGCGGCCAGTGGAACCTGCCTCGTGGTGGGCAAGGCAGGGGAGGCGTGGTTTGCCACCGGAGGACCGGAGGGTGCGCGTGTGTTTCGCACCTCTGATCACGGCGTCACATGGACAGTCGCACCAACGCCGATTCGCAACGACACGGCTGCGGCGGGCGTGTTTTCGCTCGCCCTCGCGGATTCGCTTCATGCCATCGCAGTGGGCGGCGAATACACAAAGCCAACTGAGGACAAGGGCACTGCGGCGATCACGCTCGATGGCGGCCGGTCGTGGCATTTGCCCAGGACTGCCCCGCGAGGATACCGCTCCGGAGCGGCCTACAACCCCGATCAGAAACTCTGGGTCGCCGTGGGCACCAATGGGTCCGATTACTCCGCGGATGGCGGCCGGAGCTGGAGGGCCTTCGACAACGGCATGTTCAACGCGGTTGCGTTTCACGATGGCGCGGGTTGGGCCGTTGGACCGCAAGGCCGGGTCGCGCGGTTCAACCCCAAGCCCACTGACGCGCTGCTGCTGTGGATGGACTCGATCGGCCAGAAACACCTGGCCGAGCGCGACAAGGTGATCGCGGCGGTGCGCACCGTCGACGAGGCTAATGCGCGCCAGGCATGGGTGCGCGAGAAGATACTCGAATTGATCGGCGGACTCCCGCGCGAGCGCACTCCCCTGAACGCGCGCATCACCGGACGGCTCAATAACGCGGTCTACACGATGGACAAGGTGATCTTCGAAAGCCAGCCTCGCTACTACGTGACGGCCAATCTCTACAAGCCTGCAGGTGGCGGCCGTCATCCGGCGGTGCTGCTCTCGTCGGGTCACACGATGGCGGGCAAGACAGAGAATCACCGCATCGCCGCCGGTCTCGCATCCAAGGGATTCATCGCCCTCACATATGACCCGGTAGGACTGGGAGAGCGCGTCCAGGCCTTTGATCCCCGTATCGGCCGCGGTATGGCCGGATGCTGCGCCAATGAACACCTCCAGGCCGGCGCGCAAAGCCTGCTCATCGGACAGAGCGTGGCGCGGTACTTCATTTGGGATGCGATGCGCGCTCTCGACTATCTGGAGAGTCTGCCGGACGTGGATGCAACGCGGCTGGGAGCAGCGGGCTGTTCCGGCGGCGGCTGCATCACCACGTACATTGCGGCGCTCGACCAGCGGATCAAGGCCGCTGCGCCAGCATGCTTCCTCAATTCGCTGAAGCTGCTGTTTGCCGGGCCGTATCCTGATTCCGAAATGAGCCTTCCGGGCTTCGTCGCCGCCGGTCTCGATCACGCCGATTTTCTCACGATGCGTACACCCATGCCTTGGCTGATCCTGGCCACGGAGGGTGACTTCTTTACGCCGGCCGGAGTGGAGCCCGTCTATCAGGAGACAAAGCGCTGGTATCAGCGCGCAGGCATGGCGGACCGCGTCTCGCTCTTTATGGCGCCCGGTCCGCATGGAACCCCACAGCCAACACGCGAAGCGCTCAACGAATGGATGATCCGCTGGTTGAAGGACGGCAAGGGCGATCCGCGCGAGACCGAAGTCCCGTTGTATGCCGACCGCGAACTGCAAGTCACGGCGTCAGGCCAGGTGGAGGACGAACCTGGTGCGCGCAAGCTGCATGAGCTGATCCGCGTGGAGTATCGCGGACTTCGCGCACCGCGCTCGATAGCGGACTTGAAGGCCGAGTTGGCGCGGCTGCGAATCGGAGCACCTCGCTCCACGCGGGCGATTCGTCTCGCTCCGAACGGATCACGCCGGGCGCTGCGGATAGAAGTGGAGCCCGGAGTGTCCATCGACGCTACGGTCTATCTGCCGGAGACGGCGGGAAAGCACCCGGGCCTGATATTGGTGAAGGACAGGTCGAGTGCGGGTCTGGCGGAAGCTGCTGTGAAGAAGGACGCCATCGTCGTCGAGTTGGAACCACGCGACTCTCCCGCGGGCTACGACAACCGCCCTTTCCTCGGTAACTGGCAAACGAACGCGCGCGCCAACTCGATCGGCCTCAACCTTGCCGCGCTTCGAGCGCAAGACATTCTCCATGGTGTCGACTGGTTGGCTTTGCACAGCGGCGTCGACCCCGGACGCATCACCGCGGCCGCACGCGACGCAAAGGGAGTGTGGCTTCTACTGGCCGCCACGATGGATCAGCGGCTCAATCGCATCTGGCTGGACAAGACGCCGCACAGCTTCGCTTCCGCCCTGGATGTCCCGGTCCACACGAACCTGTTCGATGCACTGATTCCCGGCTTTCTCCGCCATTGGGAGATGGATTCCTTAGTGGATGCGGTGAAGCCGCGCAGCATCCTGCGGACCGATCCCGTTGATTGGGCCGGTAAGCCGGTGAAGCCGTCCGGCGATTTCCGGTACCGCTATGCCAGCCAGGGCGATGAGGAATTTCTAGCGGGGCTGCTGCAGTAGCGCAACCGCCGGGATTTCCGCTATTGTCGAGGGGATGCTGCGAAGATACGCACTGTTGTTGACGCTCGCCTGCGCGGGAATTGCCGTTGCGCAGCCGAACCTCGCGGGAACCTACAAAGGCAAATGGACTGGCGGCAGCGCCGGCGGGGATTTCACAATTCGCCTGGAACAAACCGGCGGCGACTGGAAGGCCACCGTGCAGTTTTCTATCGCCGACACCGCCATTCCCACGACGGTGAAGACATTGCGCGTCGCCGGCGCCCGTGTCGAAGTGGCCTACGAGTTCGACCTCGGCGGCAACAAGCTCCAATCGCAGTTGGAAGGCGACATAAAGGACGGCGCGCTCAGCGGCAAGTACAAGACGAAGGCAGTGGCCGACGGCTCCGCTGTGGATGAAGGTACTTGCGAGGCAAAGCGCGCTGAATAGATCGGTCAGCGAGCCTACGCGATTCGCCGCACAGGCTCCGGCAACCCGAGGCGCTGGCGGACCTCGAGGTAGATCGTGTCGATCTCCCGAGTGGCATCCACGGAGATCAGCACGCCCTTCTTGCGATACAACTCCAATAGCGGCTTGGTCTTCTCGTGATATTCGCGCAGCCGTACTTCCAGGGCCTTCGGGTTATCATCG
>JACQZR010000233.1 GCA_016213775.1 Acidobacteriota bacterium | reverse complement strand
CAACCAGTCTTCGTGTCTTCTCATCCAGAAGAGGAGTCAACAGGCTGAATCGTTGGCGGACACTGGCTGTGTTTTCCATCCCCTCCAGGATAGCTCAAAACATTTCATAGTGGAAATGTTATTTCTTAACACTCCCTTAGCTCCACAGAAGTCACTTTGGCTCACGCCGCTTCCAGATTGTGCCTGGATCACGCGCAACCTCGCAAGTTGGCCGGAAGTCCCATTCCGGGAAACTCTTCTAAGATGGGTTACTTGGAATAGGGCAACCCGCGCATGCTTTTGGGCCCCGAGCCAACGACCCACCGAGTGACAACCGAGTGACAACGTCGCGGTTCCGTAGCCCATTCCGGACCATCCTGGCGAATCCAGTTGGACGTGTTTGCAAACACTTAAACCCAACTGGACTGAGCTGAACTGGCAGCCCTCGGGTTCGAATCCCGTTAGCGCTACCAATTCCTCATATACTTACGGGCTTTGCGCTGGGACGCGCTGGGATAAATTCCGCGTCACAGCAAGGCAGCAAATTCATCTACGGTCATTCCCGCCGCACGGATCAATGCGCGGAGAGTTCCCGGAGCCAGTTCACGGTGCTGTGGCACGGATAAGCTTGCCGCATGTTCCGGCTTGATGAGGATCACGTGGCTTCCGCGCTGGCGGTCCTTGACCCAGCCGGCCGTCTCAAAGGCTCGTGCTGCCCGCTGACCCGAAACAACGGGCAGCCCGGGCATTTACGCTGGGACCTCTACCTCTCGGACTTCGATGGTCAGAACCATACCGTTAGCGGCACGTGCCTCCAGACAGCCGGCGATGGCCTCGCGGATGTTGTCGAGGGCTTCGGCTTCCGTGCGTCCCTGAGAAACGCAACCGGGAATCGCCGGGCACTCCGCGACGAGCATCCCGGTTTCGTCAGGCTCGATAGTCACAAGGAGCTTCACACTTGGATCTTACCGCAGTTGGGCGGCGGGCAGCCCTACTGCACGTCGCGTTTCCAGTTTTCCGGCTTCGGCCGCCGATTGCGTTTCTGATACTCTTCCCACCGCCGCACCGCCTCATCATCCTGACCGTGAATAGCGTGGGAGTAGATGTCGGCGGTTACGCGCACCGAGGAGTGCCCGAGCCGCAGGGAAACCACCGGCAGCGGTACGCCGCCGTCCAGCATCTGGGACGCCATGGTATACCGCGGCAAGTGCAACGACGACCCTTTCGCTTGGGTATCTTCAGCCGCTTGAACAGGGCCGACACGGTGGCGGAGATCGAATCCGGCCTCAACGGTGATCCATCTGGGTTCGCGAAGATCAGGTCGAGGTCGGTGCTGTAGTCGGGGCCGAACTGTACACGAAACTCGTCCTGCCGCTTGCGATGCGCTTCGAGCTTGGGCAGCGTCTCCTCGGGAATCTTGGCGACGCGGGGCTCGTCCGTCTTCGTGCCCTTGAATTCCAGCGCGGTCTTGCTTAGACCCAGTACGATCGCCGAGCAACACCGCGCGGCGGACCAGCAGAATCTCCCCAACAAAGGCCAAAGCATACTGTCGGCAATCGCTTGCCAGCAGTGGCCCACGTTCGCGCACATGGGCGCCACCGGCGCGACGGAGCCCCGATGGGGCGGTCTTTCGTGGTGCGATGTGAGGGTGGAATCGCGCGTGCGTGAGGCGCTTACCATGCGCGGCCAAATGCTCGACCTGCCGGGCGGTTTCCCGGATGGATGGGCCGCCGGCCAGGTGGTGATGCGCGATGAAAGGGCTGAGGCGAACTACGCCGGATCGTCGCCTCCCAAGGAGCCGGAAGTCCCGGCCAAGCTCAGGCTCCCCACCGGTTAGCGGGAGCGCGCGGCAACGGAACGGATGAAATCGTGAACGTCCGCGTCCACGCCCGCAGTGGGATGACCGGCGGGAAGGCCGTTGGCGTGCGGGTTGGGTCCGGAAACTTGAGCCGGTTTCGTGATTTGAGCGAGGCTCTCCTTGGCGCGCCTTCCGCTCTCGGACTGCGGGTCGGCACTCACGGCTTCCTGCCAGAACTTGACGGCGTTGGGGAAGTCGCCGAGGTTGGCGTGGATAGCGCCGAGGTTGTAGAGGGCATCGGTGTCCTTGGGATGGGAGCGGAGAATGGCACTGGTTTCCTGAATCGCACCTCGCGGATCGCCGGCATCGAACAACGCGCGACCGAGTTCCAGGCGGGCGTCGAGGAGATCCGGTTCGCTCTGCAGGGCCTCCCGGAGGTGTTTGGCAGCCTCGGCGGGCTTTCCGGCTTCTCTGGCCAGTTCGGCCATGCGCAGCAGCACGGGTGCATGGCCGGGCTTCTTGTCGAGTTGCGCCTGCAGAACCTTGATTTCGTGCTCATTCGTCTTGGCGATATCCTGGGTGGCGGGTTTCGCCGGTTGCGCGTGGGGTGCGACCGCGGGGTTCTTCCGGCGGTACCGCTGAACGGGCACATAGAGCGCCGCGGCTGTGAGCACAACGACGGATGAGCGGAGGAGGAGCGATTTTGAAATGTTCATTGAGAGATCACCTTTTCCACAATTTCGACCCCCGTTTTGCGGAGGAAGTCCTCGGGGGATTCGCCACCGGCGAGGATGAAAACGAAGTCATTGGGGAGTTCGATTTCCTCCCCGTTTTGCGACAGAATGACGGACTGCTGGAAGATGCGAACGACATTCGACTTGCGCATGATGTAGAGCAAGCCGTCGTTTTCGGCCTGCAACAGCGCGTCGCGATTTCTTTCCCTGGCGCGATCGAAACTGCCGCTGCGATAGGAGAGAGTGACGCGATTGCGGCAGTGTTTGGACAGAGCGAGCGCCGCTTCGATGGCGGAGTCGCCGCCACCCACCACGAGCAGATCGTGGTTTTCGTAGTCGTTCGCTTCGATCAGCCTGTAAGAGACCTTGGACATCTCCTCGCCAGGGACATTGAGCTTGCGGGGAACGCCGCGCTTGCCGATGGCGAGGAGGACAAACCGTGCCTCAAAGGAGGAATCGCCGGTAGTCACTTGAAAGAGCTGCGTGTCGGGATCGCGGCGGATGGCGGATACGCGCTGGTTGGTGCGGATCCTGACGCCGGTATTGGCAATGATGGTCTCCCAAATGGAGAGCAGCGCTTCCTTGGTGCTGTCGCTCACGTAAAGACTTCCGTAAAGCGGAATGTCGATCGGTTCGGCCATCAGGAATTTGTGCCGCGGATAGTTGCGAATGGTGGCAGCCACTTCGCCCTGCTCGAGCGTGATGTAGCGAATTCCCAACTCTTTGGCGGAGAGGGATGCACTGAGGCCAGCAGGACCGGCGCCGATGATGGCAACGTCGAAGGGTTCGCCATTCGGCGGATCGTTGTCCGGCGGCGCGGAGTGCCCGTCGTGACAAGCCATAGGGGTGCGCTGAATGCCGGCTTGTTCCAGGCGTGCGCGAATGCGCTCCACCGCGATGCGCCCTTCGTTGATGGCAGTTTTGATCAGCCCCATGCCGCCCAGTTCGCCGGCGATGAAGACACCGGGAACATTCGTTTCGAAGTTCTCATGGACCATGGGGACGCGGAGAGTCTGCAGTGCGTTGCCATAAGCAACCTGCACGCCGGATGTCGGACAGACATCGACGCACTTGGCATGACCCTGGCATCGTTCCGGAAAGGCGAGAATCGCTTTGCCGCCCTTGAGGGCGAGAGTGCCGGTTTCGGGGCAGGCGTCGACACAACTTCCACACCCGATGCAAAGCGTCGCGTTGATGACCGGGCGCGGACGGCCTTTGTCGCCGGACGCGGCGCCGGCGTCCTTGACGGAGGAGCGGTGAATATTCCAGATCGCGAGCGCGGCGCCGCAGCCGGGGCAGAATTCCGATCCCTGGGGAACGTCTTTTGAGCACCGCGGGCACGGGCGGCACACGACGGACTTCACCACCACTCTGTCTTGTGGGGCGTGCTTCATCCTCTTCATGTAGCGCCACACGAAGAAGATCGTGACCGTAAAGCCGATGCTGAAGGCTAGCAATGTTTCCATGGGACCTCAGTAATATCCGAGTAGAACGACCACCGCCACGTGCACCACAATCAGCACGAGGACCGAATAGCTGAACGGGCGGTGGATGACGTGCCAGAGGTGAAACACCTCTTTCGCGCGATCGAGGAATGCGAGTTTCGCCGCGAGCCATGCCTGGCGGCGCGCGAGGGAGAGCGTACGCTCCAATGACTGATTGCTGGACCGCAGCAAGCCGCCCGCGGTGAGGATGGCTTCACCGGTGGTGATGAAGCGGCGGCGTAGCGCAGCCACGCGGAAGGGCCGCGACACATCGAGCCACAACATCATGCCAATGGCCTGCAATAGCGGCATCGCGCGCGCTTTGGCCGAGTCGGGGGCGTAGGTGATGCCCTGCAGATCGGCGGCCGGCACGAACAGGTACTCGGAGATCTGCGCCACGGACTGCTGGTAGAGCGTTTCCAGCTCCTTGTAGCTGAGTTCCGCGGCGGACAGGCTTTTCGGAATGAGCGAGTAGAGATAGCGGCCGATGATCCCGCTGGCGAGCACCGCCACCATGATCCAGTAGGCAACGCCGGCGAGACCCTGGAACTTGAAAGCGGAGTGCAGGGTGATGAGAATCGGCGCGCAGATGCCCATCAGGACGTGGAAATCGAGCCACTGTTTAGTCTTGCCGATCTTCGAAAGCCATTTGACTTTCTTGCGGACGGAATAGAGGTATAGCCAGAAGAACAGGAACCCGCCCGCCATGCCGAGGCGGATGCCGACGAGCCCGCTGGAGCGCAGCAGGGCATGCTTGGGATGCTGCGTGCGGCTGACGGCATCCAAGCGGTAGTAATCGTAGCCATAGTATGCGAGGCCGGAGAGAATCAGAATCGCGGCGAGGACAGTGAGCAGCAGACGTATGCGGTGCAGTGTAGCCGGATTGACCGCCGGACGCGAGACTGGCACCGCGACGGGCGTGGAGGTAATGGAACTCATTTCACTTCTCCCAGCCGGATTTGCGTGGAAACAGAAAAGCGGTTGTAGGAAGTGTATTCATGGTGATTGCGCCATTGGCTGCGCGGGGTCTGCACTTCCACGTCCGCGGATTTGGGAAGCCAGAAAGTCTCCTCAGGGGAGTGAAACACAACGGGCGCGTATTGGACATTCGCCGAAAGCCGGCGCAAAGCGTGCCCCTGGCCGGGACCGGTCCATAACGCGTGAATGCGGGCAATGGTTCCGCTGACCGGATCGACCCATGCCTCGCCCCGCCACTCGATGGGAATGGCCCCGTTGGGCGATTCGAGGACGGACGGGCTGCGCTGTCCCTTGATGTGCTCGAAGGCAATGTGGCGCAGACCCGAGGTGTCCACCGCCTGATCGGTGAAGCGATAGCTGCTTTGCAGATGGGGATGGAAGATCAGAGACAGGGTGGAAAAGCCGGCGGAGTTGAGCAGCGGCTGGGCGGGACGCTTGCCTTGCTTTCCACGGTATTCGCGTGTTTCGTCGGAGAACAAGCGATCGGGGGTGATTTGCAGCAGCAGCAGGTACGCGAACTGCCCGTCGTGGCGGGAGAGAAGCCGGTTGCGGGCATCGAACTTTCGCTGTTCCAGAGTCTCGACGCAGGTGACCGCGGACACGCGTTCGAGGAACTGCTCGCTGTTGCGGGCGGCGAGGGCGAGCGTGTCGGTGAGGCTGGCGGCGTGCGATAGGGACACTGCCGCCAACAGGAGCGCGATGCGGCTAGAAGCGATAGCCAAGGTTGATGAAGATCTGGTCATAATTCTGGATCTCTCCTCGATAGAGGACTGCGCCCGTCCCCACAAAGTAGTGCCGTGAAAAGAACCACTCGAGTGTTGCGCCTCCGAAGATGGACCGGTTGTTTGCCGAAAGGGTCGAATGGAAGTCCTGACGCCCGCCCTGGAGTTCCATGCGAACCTGATTGGGGAACTCGCGCACCAGCGTGAATGTCTGGTAAGAGCCATCGCCAAAGGAACTGCGGAAGCGGGCATAGCGGGCATCGGCCCGCATGCCGAGCCAGGGGACACGCGTCCAGGAGAGGCCGTACATCTGGTTCCAGGCGGCGTCTCTATCACTCTCGCGCTTGTTGCGGCCGATGTTGACGGAAGCGATGAGCCGTTTGGGAAGCTCCACGCGAACGCCCGAGCTGAGGCCTTGAAAGAGAAGCTGATCGACAAGCCCGGTGCCGATCAGGCGCGTATCAAATGTCGGAAGCCAACGGAAGTAGTTGTGGTTGAGATCGAGCGACAGACGGCGCGTTGGCTGATAGCGGGCGGAAAGGAAACTGCGGCTGAGCGTTGGACCGTCCTCAAGACTTCCAAAGCGCCCCTTGCGCATGGCATCCGCTTCGAGATTATGGAACACGGAGAAAGCGTTCCCGAACAGGATGCTGTTTTCCAGAAACAGGAAGCGGCGCTCGGGCAATCCGTGGACCTGCGTGAATGCGAGGCCGGTGGTGCTGGAGTAGCGTAGGCCTTCGAACGATCCCTGTTCGAGATTGAGCAGAGCTCCTCCTATGTGGCGATTCGGATCATAGTTCCAGGAAGCGGGGTTCGGGGTGGAGCCGCCAAAGAAACCCGCCGTCAAAGATTTGTTCACACGGCGGCCGTAGTAGGCGCCATCAATCGTGCTGAGGCTGCTGGCCCATGGAACAAAGAGACGGCCGAAGCCGAGGATGTTCGGGGACGCCGGATTGTTGTACTGCATGCCGATGTGGTAGGTGCGATTGACGAGATCGGTGAGAGTTTGTGGCCGTCCGGCGCCGCTAGTGGAGTTGCGGCGTCCACGCCAATAGCCGGTGGCGCTCCAATAACTCCCGTTGATGCGCGAGAAGTCGGCGCGCAACGAGAAGCCGTCCTGGCGGCTTGTGACCCCGGTGCCGGCGCGATCGCGGATGAGGTTGACTTCGAAAGAGGCGCGTGCGTCGAAGCGGTTCACTTCGGCGAGTGGGGGTTTCGGAACATACGCCCGCGCTTCTTCTTCGAGCGGATCGCCTTCGGTGAAAGAGACCGACTGAAGGGCATTCCGGCCCTTGGATTTGGAGGCGATCAGTTGCAGCATCTGCGTGTCAGCCGCGGACATCAAGGCGATGTCTCCGATGAGAATGGGCTTGGCGCCCGGCTGCAGTTCGCAGAGGGCGGAAGCAGTCGCCACGGCGGTCACCATTACGTCCCCAAGGCGTTCGGCGGCGACGAGCGCCTCGCCCGGGGGGAGGCGTCGGACTTCAAGTTTCATGCCCTCCATCAAGCCGGACTCGGCGCCGCCATCGAGATAGATGACTCCGCCTGCCACCTGGCGGACGCGAAACTGGCCGCGGCTCTCGTTTTGCGCGAACAGCGTCCATGCGATGCCAAGGTACATGAGGATACGAAGCATCATTCCTTCCCCTGCGGATGGCATCCGTAGCAGTTGATGCTGTTGTAGGCGTAGCCCTGCCGGCCTTTGTGTTTGTCGTCCATGCTCGTTTTGTTGTGCTCATGGCAGCCGAGGCAATTGAAGACCGTGTAATTGGTGGCGTTGGTATGGCAGTCGTTGCACTTGGTCCACTTGCCGGCGTGCGCTCCGCTGTAGATGGGGAAGCGGTGCGCGGTGTAGCGGGCTCCGGTCCAGCGCGTTGTCGTGTGGCAGGTCGCGCACGCCTGGGAGAGATTCGCGGCGACGTGGTTGGGGTTCGATACCGAACGGTAGACGGTCTGGTGGCACGCATAGCAATCGGTTGGCGTGCCCGTGTACTTGCCGCCAATGTGGCAATCCGCGCATTTCGGCTTGGTGAGATGTGCACCGGTGAGCGGGAATCGCGTGGTGGCGTGGTTGAATGTGGCCCCACTGAACGACGTCGTGTTGTGGCAGAGCTGACAATCAGTGGGATAGCCGAGGGTGAGGTGATTGGTGGCGTTGTAGCGAGCCAGGTGACAATTGGCGCACGCGGTGCCGAGCCCCGTGTAGACGTTATTCACGTGGCAGGTAGCGCAGGCCGTGGTGGTGTGCTTTCCGGTCAATGGAAACTTCGTCTTCGAGTGATCGAAGGTTGCTCCGGGCCATTGGGCCGTGGTGTGACAGAGGCTGCAGTCGGTGGGAAAGCCGGCGCTGCGATGGTTCGGGCGGGTGGTGGCGTTATATCGCGCCAGGTGACAGGTGGCGCAATCCTTGGCGGTTCCTTTGTAGATGTTATTCACATGGCATTGCGCGCACTGCACGGTAGTGTGCTTGCCGGTGAGCGGGAAAGCGGTGGAAGTGGAGTGATTGAAGACCGCGCCTTTCCACTGCGTGGTGGTGTGGCAGGTGGTGCAGGTGGTTGGGAATCCAGCGGCTCTGTGATTGGGATTCGTAGTGGCGTTGAAGGCCGCCAGGTGGCAACCCACGCAGTCCTTGGTAGTCCCTTTGAAAATATTATTGACGTGGCATTGTGCGCACTGCACCGTGGTGTGTTTGCCGGTGAGTGGGAATTGAGTGGCGGTGCTGTGGTTGAAGACCGCGCCTTTCCATTGCGTGGTGGTGTGGCAGACCGTGCAATCGGTGGGGAAGCCCGCGGCCTTGTGATTGGGACTGGTGGTGCCGTTATAGGCGGTGAGGTGGCAGCCGGCGCATTGCGTGGTGGTTCCGGCATAGACGTTGTTCACGTGGCACTGGGCACAAAGGACAGTGGTGTGCTTGCCGGTGAGAGCAAAACGGGTGGCGGAGTGGTTGAAGACGGCGCCTTTCCACTGTGTGGTGGTATGGCACGTGGTGCACGTGGTGGGGAATCCAGCCGATTTGTGGTTGGGATTGGTGGTGCCGTTGTAGGCCGCGAGGTGGCAGCCAACGCAGTCCCTGCTTGTTCCCTTGAAGATGTTGTTGACGTGGCATTGTGAGCACTGCACCGTGGTGTGCTTGCCGGTGAGCGGGAATTGAGTGGCGGTGGAGTGATTGAACACCGCGCCTCTCCATTGCGTGGTGGTGTGGCAGACGGTGCAATCGGTGGGGAAGCCCGCAGCCTTGTGATTGGGATTCGTTGTGCCGTTGTACGCCGTGAGGTGGCAGCCGGCGCATTGCATCGAAGTTCCGGAATAGACATTGTTGACGTGGCATTGCGCGCACTGGAGGGTGCTGTGCTTGCCGGTCAGTGGGAACCGGGTGTTGGAGTGGTTGAAGACTGCGCCCTTCCACTGAGTCGTCGTATGGCAGGTGGTGCACGTTGTGGGGAAGCCCGCTGATTTGTGGTTGGGGTTAGTGGTGCCGTTGTAGGCCGGGAGGTGGCAGCCAACGCAATCCTTGGTGGTTCCTTTGAAGATGTTGTTGACGTGGCATTGCGCGCACTGCACGGTGGTGTGCTTGCCGCATAATTGGAATTGAGTGGCGGTGCTGTGATTGAAGACCGCGCCCTTCCATTGCGTTGTTGTATGGCACACGGTGCAATTGGTGGGGAAGCCGGCGGCCTTGTGATTCGGGTTCACCGTGGCGTTGTAGGCCGCGAGGTGGCAAGAGGCGCAATCCTTGGCAGTGCCTTTGAAGATGTTGTTGACGTGGCACTGGGCGCACTGGACGGTGGTGTGTTTGCCGGTGAGAGGGAATTGCGTGGAGGTGCTGTGGTTGAAGACCGCGCCCTTCCATTGGGTGGTGGTGTGGCAGAGAGTACAGTCAGTGGGGAAGCCGGCCGCTTTGTGATTGGGATTCACCGTGGTGTTGTACACGGCGAGGTGACAAGAGGAGCAGAGCATCGAAGTGCCGGCGTAAACGTTGTTCACGTGGCATTGCGCGCAGGCGGTGGCGGTGTGCTTGCCGGTCAGCGGGAAGCGCGTGCTGGAGTGGTTGAAGGTCGCGCCTTTCCACTGTGCCGTGGTGTGACAGGTCTGGCAATTGGTGGAGAAGCCGGCGGACTTGTGATTGGGATTCGTGGTGCCGTTGTAGGCGGTGAGATGGCAAGACGCGCAGTCTTGGGCGGTGCCTGCGTAGCGGCCGTTGAGGTGGCACTGTGTGCACTGAGCGGTCAGATGCTTGCCGGTGAGTGGGAACTTGGTGTGATTAAACGTCGCGCCTTTCCATTGGGTGGTGGTGTGGCAGACGGTGCAGTCGGTGGGGAAACCGGCTGTCTTGTGATTGGGGTTGGTGGTCGCGTTGTACACGGTCAGGTGGCAACCGGCGCAATCCTTCGATGTGCCCCGGTAAACGTTGTTCACGTGGCATTGCGCGCAGGCCACGGCGGTATGTTTGCCGGTGAGCGGGAAAGTGGTGGACGTGGAGTGATTGAAGGTGGCGCCTTTCCATTGCGTGGTAGTGTGGCAAGTCGTGCATGTCGTGGGGAACGCCGCAGCTTTGTGGTTGGGGTTGGTTGTGGCGTTGTAAGCCGCAAGATGGCAGGCGGCGCAATCCTGTGGAGTGCCCGCGAACTGCCCACCCGTGTGGCATTGCGCGCACTGCACTGTCGTGTGCTTGCCGGTAAGCGCGAACTTAGTGGCCGTGTTGTGGTTGAAGGTGGCCCCCTTCCACTGCGTCGTGGTGTGGCACACCGTGCAGTCCGTGGGGAATCCGGCGGCTTTGTGATTGGGATTAGTGGTTCCGTTGTAGGCGGTGATGTGGCAACTGGAGCACTGCGTGGAAGTCCCGGTGTATTGGCCGTTGATGTGGCACTGCGCGCACGTGGTGCCGGTGTGCTTGCCGGTGAGGGGGAATCGCGTCTTGGAGTGATCGAACTGCGCGCCTTTCCACTGCGTGGTGGTATGGCATGTGGTGCAGGTAGTGGAGAAGCCCGCGGTCTTGTGGTTCGGATTGGTGGTGCCGTTGTAGGCGGCGATGTGACAACTGGCGCAATCCTGTGGGGTGCCGGCGAACTTGCCGTTGACGTGGCAGGAGGCGCATTCCACCGTTGTATGCTTGCCCGTCAGCGCGAACCTGGTTGCGGTGTTGTGGTTGAAGGTGGCGCCCTTCCATTGCGTGGTGGTGTGGCAGGTAGTGCAGTCCGTGGGGAAGCCCGCGGCTTTGTGGTTGGGATTGGTGGTGGAGTTGTACGCGGTGAGGTGGCAGGAGGCGCAGTCCTTGGCTGTTCCTTTGTACACGT
>JACQZR010000230.1 GCA_016213775.1 Acidobacteriota bacterium | reverse complement strand
TCAACGCGCCGCTCGAGGCCGCTCAACATCAGTTGGAACAGCGCTGGTTCGCCTACATTCCTGGCTTCATGATCACCATCGCACTGCTTGTGATGGGGCTCGTGGGATTGCTGGCATGGCGGAGTGAGCCATCGCGGTACGAGTTGTTCTGGTTCGGAATGATCGGCGTGCAGGCGTTCGCTGCCTACACCTACATCATGGTTCATCTGCGAGGGAACTTCCCCCCCCCCCGCGTTTGATAGTGCCGGGCAAGCCCCTGCACAGGCCTTGCTCGATTTAGTGCAAATGCCACCTGTCACTGATAAGGTTGCATCAGTCAGGCGGCGATGAATGCCCCCTTTTTCCGGCCGTAGGGGGGCAGGCATTCCAAGCCGCGCAAACTTTTGGTCGCCGTTTTGAAGTAGAACCATTTCCAATAATTCGCCGTCCTCACTCGTGTCCAGATGTGATAGCATCTACCCAATCCCGGATGGCGAAGGCCGTCGGGAGTCGCGGGGAGGAACCACAGGGATACAAAAAGGGAGGTCCACGATGCCCTCATGGAAACGCGCAATGCGCCGCGCTCTGACGTGCATTTCATTCCTAACCGTGCCGTTGGTGGCACAGGTGAACACATCCACGATCGCCGGAGTCGTCACCGACGACACTGGGGCGATAGTGCCCAATTGCAAGGTCATCGCCACACTGCCGGCGACAGGGCAGCAGCGGGAAACGGTCACGAGCAACCTTGGCGAATTCGTCGTTCCGCAGCTTGCTCCGGGCAGCTACCGGCTCAGCGTCACGGCGCCCGGCTTCCAGACCGCGGTAGTTGAGAACATCACCTTGAACATCGCCGAGCGGGCCATCGTCAACATATCGCTGCGCGTCGGACAGGTGACCGAACAACTCACCGTGACGGGCGCGGCGGCGCTGCTCGAAGTGGAGACCGCCTCACTTGGCCAAGTGGTCACGCGCAAGGCAATCAGCGATCTTCCACTCAACGGACGAAACTACATCACACTCGGGGCACTCTCTCCCGGTGTGATTCCCCAACTCGCCACGGGCACCGGTCCGTCGAGCTTCATCGCCTCCACGACGCAGCGCTCCGACCGCAGCCTGCTCGTCGGAGGGCAGCGCGAGAGCGCCACGAGTTATCTATTCGACGGCGTGGAAATGCGCAATCCGCGAATCGGCGACAGCTCCATCACTCCCTCGCTCGATGCGGTGCAGGAATTCAAAATCCAGCGCAATTTCTTCCAGGCCGAGTTCGGCAATTCGCCGGGTATCATCAACGTCGCCAGCCGCGGCGGTACAAACGAATTCCATGGCTCGGTATTCGAGTTTATTCGCAACGACAAGATGGACGCCCGCAACTTCTTTTCGCCCATCGCCGAGCCGTTCAAGCGCAACCAGTATGGGGCTGCCGGCGGCGGCTTCCTCAAGCGCGACAAGGTTTTCGCATATGGGAACTTCGAGAGTTTCCGCCAGCGGCTTGGAGTGATCCAGCGAGGAACGTATCCTACGCAGACGCTGCTTGGCGGCGATTTCAGCGGTCTCACGGCGGTGATCAACGATCCGCTGACCTACAACGCCGCCAACAACACACGACAGCCGTTTGCCGGCAACCGCGTCCCTGCCAACCGGATCAACTCCGTGTCGAAGAATTTCTTCCCCTACATCCCGGTGACCAATGTACCCGGCGCACTCAACGTCTCCGGAACGCCGGTGCAGAAGCTCGATGACGACCAGTTGAACCTGCGCGGCGATTGGATCATCAACAACAAGCAGTCGCTATTCGGCCGCTACAGTTGGCAGAAAGCGCCGCTTTCGCCCGCCGCATTGGTGCCGCTCGGCGGCTCGCTCGTGGATACCAAGGGCGTTTCGGCGGTGACTCAGCTCACCTCTTCGCTTACGCCGTCTATCGTGAACGTCGCGCGCGCCTCTTACGCCTACATGACCTTGTTCGGCAAGCAGGTGACTGTCGACAAGAACCTCGCGCAGGAAATCGGCATCACGGGCGTTTCCACTTCGCGCATCAACTGGGGCGTTCCGGGTGTTGGCTGGCAAGGCTACAGCGGCATCGGCAGCAACGGTCTCACGCAAGGCAACGTGCTGCACAATTATCAGCTCACCGACAACCTCACCTGGATCCGCGGCGGCCACACAGTGAAGGCGGGGTACGATCTGCGCCAGACGCGTTTTCTGCTGGACAGCGACAACGGCCCGCGCGGCAGCTTCACTTTTAACGCCAGCTACAGCGCCTCTCTCGACGCCAACGGGAATCCGGTGGCGGGTAGCGGAAATGGTGTCGCCGACTTCCTGCTGGGGTATCCCACCAACATGAGCGGCGCCTTGGGCACGTCGATGACGCACTTCACCTTCTGGACGCACAACCTCTTTGTTCAGGACGACTGGAAGATCACCCGCCAACTCACACTCAACTATGGGCTGCGCTGGGAATACATGGGAGCGCCTACGCCCATCAAGCAGGAGTGGAGCCACGTATACGGCTTCGATTTCAACACCGGCAAACAGCTCTTCCCCACGCTCGGCCAGATCCGTGCTTCCGTCGTGAAGCCCGATTACAAGGATTTCGCGCCGCGCCTCGGACTCGCCTTCAACCCCTCCGCGCTGCCCTCGTGGGTGTTCCGCGCCGGCATCGGCATCTACTATGACCAGACCCAGATGAATGAGACGCAGTTCATCACCAACGGACCGCCGATCTTCACGCAGCAGAACATCAACCTCACCGGACGCGGGCTGCCCACTTATGAATTCGGCAGGAACACGCTGCCGGTGGTGACGGTTCCTCCGGTGGACAACAACTACATCACGCCGCCCGGCACGAACCTGTTCGTGCAGGAGATCGACGGACGCAAACCGCGAGTCTACATGTGGACGGTGTCCGCGCAGAAGTCCCTGTTCAAGGAGTGGATGCTGGAAGCGGCCTATGTCGGGTCTCACGGCCGCCGCCTTTCCAAACGCTACAACGCCTACTGCAACGTCACGCCAGGCGTGCTGTACGATGTGACTCCGGGCGTCGCCACACGCTATCCACAACTGAACAACATGCTCTACTCGTCGCAATCCGGCATGTCGGAGTTCCATGGTTTGAACCTCAAGCTCGAGCGGCGCTTCCACAATGGCTGGCAACTGCTGATGGCGAACACCTGGGCGAAGTCCATCGACACGGATTCGGCGGGTTCGTTCGGGTCACCCAATCTCAACCCAGCGAACTTCCAACTCGACAAAGGGCCATCGGATTTCGACATCCGTCTGCGGTGGGTGACGAGCGTTGTCTATGAACTGCCCTTCGGCAAGGGGAAGCGGTTCCTGAGCGGCCTCGGCCGGGCGGGAGATCTTGTTGTTGGCGGGTGGCAGTTGAACACGATCGCCTCCTGGCAAACGGGCGTCAACCGCAGCGTCGGCTCTACCAACCTTACCGGCATCTCCTATGTGACGCAGCGCGCCAACGCCACTGGCATCGCGCCCGGCACTTCCTTCAACGGCATCACGCCAGGGGAGGATTTCGGCGGCTCCAACAAGGGCCGTTTCTGGTTCAATCCGGCGTCGTTCAGCCCGGTGCTTCCTTTGAAATTCGGAACCTCGGGCCGCGACATCATCACCGCTCCGTCGTGGTGGAACTTCGACATGTCGGCCTTCAAGAACTTTGCGCTCGGCGAACGGATGCAGTTGCAGTTCCGCGCGGAGGCTTTCAACGCGATGAACAACGTCAAGTTCTTCCCGCCGGACATGAGCGTCGTGAGCCCGACGTTCGCCACGTTGCAGAGCGCGGATCGCCCACGAGTCATGCAACTGGCTCTGCGATTTACTTTCTGACGGCCTGTTAAAACACAAAGAGTACGGCGCGCGCCAAGAGCCGCGCCGCATTTCGTCTTAGGTGTCCTTGCCCGCTCATGACCACTTACTGAGTCAGAACGCAAATCGCGTAGGAGTCGAACGTGAAGCAGTGCCGACCGATTGACCCAAGCAGATTCCCAGAAGGTGTAGGGCCAGCCGGTGATATGGCGCGACCGGTTCACGGCGGGTCGGTCAATTCTGCAAAGCGCCGAAGCCCTGGGCCTACGTTCTCGATTCCGCTCCAACCGCAGACACACCAACTCACCCTGGCGTGTTTCGGAAAGGAAGCGCCCACAAAAACAAACGACGGCGAGTCCAGCGTTGCCAGGTGATCTGAAAGCAGTAACGTCGTCGGAAGCCCGATTTAGCCCAGCAACTACCTGTCATGGGGACAGGCGGTTTTCCAAGAAGGAGAACCGTGCTGCGGACGTTTGCACCTCAGTCAACCACTGACAACCCGGCTCGCCGCCGTTTTTCGTTGTCGGGTTCTATTTTCTTCCACCTCCAAATTCAGAGCCTCGCGCTGGTGTGTTACTCGATGGGACCAGTCACCCATTTCCGACCCAGGTTTCTATCCCCATCGACACCAGCAAAAGTTTCCAAATTCACCTTACGATTGCATTGTGCGCCCCTTTTTTTGGGGTGTCAAGGGGAAATTAGTAACTGGTTACAACGCAACAATTGGCCCAATTCTTGCCTCATACTGCGCGCCAAACTCGCGATAAGCAATGGCGGATGAATGCTACAAGACGAGGGATCTCCAGGCTTGTGACCAGCGGTCCTCAAGCTCCCACGGGTCGACGGTGGCGGCGCGGGCGCCCGCTGCCTGGAATGATATCGGATTGTCGAGGATCGGCTGCATGTATTCGGCCTCTTCGTATTTCTGGATACTCTCGTTGGACCGCAGGGGGAAGGGAGCGTCGCCGGCAAAGAAGGTGGTGTGACGGCCGCCTGCGGGAAGCGTGAGATCGCGTTCGACCGCGCGGAAAGCGACGGCGTTTGGACCGCTGAAGTGAACGTCGTTCGCGGCGGAGAAAAGCGCGGCGCCACCGTGGGCCAATTGGAGTTGCCCTAACCGCGAGCCAACGATGACGGCGTGGTCCGCGACCGTGGCGGGGCTGAGTATGGTGGAGTCGAGGATGAGCGAGTGGTGGATACGAGCACCGGGAGCGATAGAACTGTCAACCACGATGTTGCGGTTGGTATCACGCTGTTCGGGAACGCCGAAGAACGCACGGACGGCCTGGCCATGGGGGGTTTCGGCGATGAGCGCATCGAGCGTGTTCCGGAGTGTGGAGTGCAAACCCAGGTCGATCCAGAGCGCTTCGCCGAAATCGAGGAAAGCGCAGCGCGGATCGCGTCCCAAGGATTGGCGGACAGCGGCGCGGATGTTGCGGATGGCCTGCTGGAGACCCGGGCAGCGCGATTCGGCGAGGGCTAAACCTCGGGCGGTGGCGGGGTCCTGAGTAGGGTCCTCATCGTCGGCAGTGAGGAGAAGGAGCATCACAAAGGGGTCCCAATCAGCGGCCACGGACGGGTTGGGGAGGGCTTCCGCCAGGCACTTGCCGGCGATCTCAAGGAATCTGTAGCTGACGGCGAGGCTGCCGAGGTTGACGGCGGTGGAATAGCGGTTGCTCGCGTAGCGGCTGAGGACCTGAGTGAGGCTGTCGTAGGGCTGGCGCGGAATCAGGCGCTCGATGAGGCCAGTTTGTTCATCGAGGACAAACCATTCCTTTTCCTTGGCGTAGACTTCGGTGGGCCGTGTCTTCCAGACGAACCGGACAAGGTCGACGCCGGCGAGGAGGGGAGATGGGGTCCAGAGGGTACTCGGGATGGTGGCTTCGTCACCCCATTTGACCAGGACTCCATGGAAACCGGATGTGGCGAGGTGATGGAGCCAGAGGGAGGAGTAAAGAAGGGCGAGGTCGCCGGTGCGGAGATAGGCGCCGGAGCGGGGTCCGCGGCAGGGGGTTGGGAAGGCGGCTTTGCGGTTGCCGCAGGTCTGCGTAAATGGCGAAAAGCGGCGGCCCTGGCCAAAGACCATGGTCATCAGGGAGAGTCCGGTAGTGGGGACGGGGCCAGCGGAGCAGACGGAGTTCCACGCCTTGATGGTGCCGAGGAAATTGCCCGCAGGGGTGTCTTCCGCGAGGGGGACGATGGGAATGGCGGCGTTGGGACTCAGGACGTCGGCTTTGACGGCGTTGAGCGCCGAGGCCCAGAAGGCACTGTCGCGAGAGGAACCGGAGACGATAGCGACGAGGTTGACGAGTCCGGGGCCGGAGGCGAGGTTCCGGCATTTGTTGATGTTTTCGATCCAACTCATTGTGTGGAGGCGATTTCAGGATAACATTCGCCTGAGTTGAATTTTTCCTGAGAGTTTTCCCGGCGTCGGCCCACTATGTCTGTACCCGGCAGAGGCCGGGTTGATCCATGAGCCGGTTGTCTTTCTTACTGCTTTTTGCGGCGGCCGTTGCGTTGGGCGCCTCCGAGCGTGGCGGCCGCGTTGTTTATATAGGTGGAACTGTCGACGCGATCCGGACAGGGACGAGCGCTTTTCTACGAACCGGCGATCAGGATTACCTCATGGTGGCAATGGACAAGTCGCTCATGAAGGTGCTGTACGAGCGCGTGAACCTTCTGGAGTACGGTCAGCAGGCGAGCCGGCGACTGGCGCTGGCGGTGCTGGTATCTCCGGTCTTTGCGATGTCGAAGAAACGGCGTCATTTTCTTACAGTGGGATTCACGGACGATGAAGGGCGTCAGAACGCCATGGTGTTCGTGGTGGACAAGAACGACATCCGGACGGTGTTGGCGACTTTGGAGGCACGCACCGGCCGCAAGGTGGAGTTCCAGGACGAAGAAGCAAGGAGAGCAGGTAGGGGGTAGTGGTGTGTTTTCATACGCAGTGTTTTCATTATTCCTTCTGATGTGGATGGCGCAGGCGCCGACGACGGCTCCGGCAACGGAGCCGGAAAAGGAGAGGATGAAGCTGTTGGTGGGGGTCCGGCGTGTTTACGTGGATAAGCTTGGGGGACAGTCCGCCGAGCAGATCCGTGACAAGATCATCAACAGCTTGCTGGAGAGCCGGGTATTCCTGCTTACGGAGAATCCGGAGAAGGCGGATGCGATCCTGCGGGGGTCGGCCGAGGATTTGGTGTTTACCAACCTATTCCAGTACAACGAGGCGAATCGGGCGCAGGGGTCGGTGGGATCTTCGGCGTCACGAAGGGGCGTGTATGGAAGCGCCTACGGGGGAGATAACGAGTCGGCGAGGATTCAGGAACGGAAGCATGAGGCGTCGGCGTCGCTGCGGCTGGTGAACCGGGATGGAGATGTGATCTGGTCCACGACGCAGGAGAGCAGCGGGGCGAAGTTCAAGTGTGCTTCGTCGGACGTTGCGGACAAGGTGGCGCGAAGGCTGATCGAAGATTACCGGCGGGCGTCGGGGTTGGGGGCGGCGAAGGTGGCGGTGGAGACGAAACCGGTGGAACAGAAATAGGTGGAGGGTAGTGGCACCGTTTGATCTGGAGCCTTTCCCGTATGACCGGGTAGTGAAGGACATGTTCCTTCATTGCGCGGGACTTAGTCCCGGCTGGGCTGGCCTGGAAAGGCCAGCCGCGGCCAGGATTGGCCGCCCCACACGACGGCGGAATGTACAAACTCCAGGTGAAGGACATGTTCCTTCATGACCGGCCGCGGTTTCTGGAGCGGGTTACGGATGGGAGGCCGATTTGGGGGATATGGTGGGATTGTACAGACGGTGATCTATTTTGGCGGCCGGGGGTCAGGTGCGGTATCGGCTCATGGACATCCGCGTAACTGCGAAGGAGATTGCGGAAGGCGGCACTGCGGCGGACCTGGTGCTGGCAACCCTGGCGCGTGGCGGAAGGAAGAACCTCAAGGTGCTGCTGGAGCGGATTTACGCATTGCCGGAGGGAGCGCGGAATCGGGCACTGGCGCAGATTGCACTGCTGGCGGGATTGCGCCGGATGTCGGAAGGGTTCAAAAATGGAAATGAACCGTATGGGCTGCGGGACTACTTTGAGGCCGCGAGGGCCGAGGGGGCTCGGGCGTCGCTGCGGGCTGTGCTGGAGGCGCGGTTCGGAGCGCTGCCCGAATGGGTGCATGAGCGGATCGAACAAGCGAGTAGCGACGAAGTAAACCAGTGGACACGGAAGTCGGTGTGTGTGCGATCGCTGGACCGTCTGATTCGCCCGCGGTAGCATCCAGTTTCGCCTTTTGTTTTGCGATTCCCGTTGCGCTGCAACCGGGTTCCCTGGTAGCGCATCCAATCAAGTATCGGCGGCCCGGGTGTGCCGCCCCTTGTGTCCACGCGCCACGATTCTCGCGCAATATTCACTAAGTTCTAACAACGAGAGGAATACAGTTGCTCTATGAGTACTGAGGTGCAGGACTATCTATTTGTCAGCGATTTCGATCAAACGCTGAGTTTCAATGATTCTGGAATTGTTCTCAGCGAGATGATGGGGATCGGAGGGTTCCAGGAGCGGATCGCGGGATTGGCGGGGATTCATCTGGTGCAACAGGGCGGCGAGCTTGCCTATTTGTTGCTGCATGATCCGGAGTACCGCTGCGTGCGGCGGGAGCACCTGGTCGAGGTAGGTAAACGAGTGCGGCTGAAGCATAACATCGACTTACTGGCAACCATGTTGAAGAGCATGACGCAATGCCGGTTTTCGTTTTACGTGGTGTCGGCTGCGCCGCAGGAAGTGATCCAATCAGCGTTGGAGGGGATTGTACCTCCGGACAACATCTTCGGGACGCGGTTCCGGTTTCATCCGGAGATTGGAGAAGTCGAGTCGATTGCGCGGGTGCCGGCGGGTTACGGGAAAGTTGCGGTGGTGGATGAACTGCGGGCGCATATGGGGATCGGACACGACCGGATCATCTATGTCGGAGACGGCAGCTCGGATGTGCATGTGATGCTCCATGTAAATCGGTTGGATGGGATGACGATTGCGGTATCGGAGAACAAGTACATTACGCAGATCGCGAGGCGGACGGTGCTCAGCGACGATGCATTGAGCGTGATGGTGCCGGTGATGGAGGATATCCTGGGTTGGAATGCGGCGCAAATCAGGGCGATGTTCAGTGCGCACGGATTTGTACTGCGTGAATGGGACAAGACGCGGACCGATTCAATCACGATTTCGCGGATGCCGCAGGCGGCGGCGTTGGCGGGAGAGGTGGCATAGTGATCGAGGCAATCGGGTGGATCGCGACGGCAGTGTTTTCGGTGTCCTATTTCTTCCGTAGCGGATCGGCGCTGCGACGGGTACAGGCGCTGGCCGCCGTGCTGTGGATTGCCTACGGGATTGCCATTGCGGCGAAACCGGTGATCGCAGCGAATCTGATAGTGGCGGTGGCGGCACTGGGCTCGGCAGCCGCGAACCGGAAGTAGGCTGGGATTGGCGGGGATGCTCCTGAAGTGTAGAATGGCGGGACAGGAGTATCCCCATGAATCAAACCAAACTCAGCCGGCGCTCTTTTACAGGCACGCTAGCCGCGCTTGCGGCGCCCTCCATTCTGACCAGCGCGACACGCAAGCCGAACATCATCTTCCTGCTGGCCGACGATCTCGGGTTGGACATCATCAGCGCGTACGGATCGGACGCTTACAAGACTCCGAACATTGATTCGCTGGCGCACAATGGAGTGCGCTTTGAGACTTGCTACGCGGCTCCCTTGTGCGGGCCGACGCGGTCTCTGGTGAACACGGGCCGGTATGCGTTTCGCACCGGCGGGATCACGAATCAATCGTGGAGACCCGATGGGCCGGGGGCGAAGTCGAAAGACGAGTATCCGCTGGGGAGGCTGATGAAATCGGCGGGTTATGTCACCTGCTCGTCGGGGAAATGGCGGCAGGTAGGGGAGACGCCGGGGGACTGGGGGTTTGACGAGTGGCTGACCGACCCGACCGCGGGAGGATGGTTCTGGCAGAAGAGCTACACCAAAAACGGCAAGTTGATTGAGCACGACCAGGAAGTGTACTGCCCGGATGTGGCGCATGAGTTCGCAATGGATTTCATGCGGCGGCAAAAGGACAAACCGTTCTTCCTGTACTACCCGACACATTTGATTCACGGCCCGATTCTGCGGACTCCGGACAGCAAGCCGGACAGCAAGGATTTGTACGCGGATAATGTGGCTTATCTGGATAAGTTAGTTGGCAAAGTTATCGCCGAGGTGGACAAGTTAGGAATCCGGGATAACACGGTGATCATTTTCTCCGGCGATAACGGGACGGCGCGCGAATCCGGGAAAGTGAAGGGGCGGCAGATCAACGGAGCGAAGGGGTCGATGTGGGAAGGCGGGTCGCGCGTGCCGCTGATTGTGAATTGGAAGGGCGTCACCAAGACCCGGGTGTGCACGGACATGGTGGATTTCACGGACTTCCACACGACGTTCGGGGAGCTGGGTGGCGCGAAGATGCCGACGGGGATGAAGTTCGACGGCCGGAGTTTCGCGCCGCAGATTCGCGGGGACAAGGGGAAGCCGCGTGAGTGGGTCTACGTGCAGTTGGGAAGGAACTGGTATGTGCGGGATAAGGGATGGAAGCTGAATCAGGCGGGCGAGTTGTACGAGATGAGCCAGGCTCCGTTTGAGGAGAAACTGGTGGCGGCTGATTCGACGGATGCGAAAGCCGCGGCGGCGCGCAAGAAGTTGGGGGCAGTGCTGGCGGAGTTGAATCCGGCAGGTGGGAAAGTGGATACGGCAGGGGGAGCGGGGAAGAAGAAAAAGAAGAAGAAGGCCTAGCCAAAAATATTCGGAATTTTTGGCAGCTTTCAGCTTTCAGCCATCAGCGGTTAGCTTCAGGAGAAACCCCGCGAGCATCCGTTTCACCTCCGACACTTGTGTCTGCACTCGCTCATAGTCCCCTGGCGGGATCAGCTTGAGGTCGCGCGCTAACAAGAGATGGTATTCCAGTTCTATGGCCGAGCCCATAGCAATCGAGCAGAAACGCGCCAACTCCGCATCTCCGCATCTCCGCTCCGGCCGCAGCCCGCGGCCACGTTGGCTGGAACCTGAATTATGCACTCCAGTGGCCCGGCGGCCGGGCCACCTTGCTGCTCGTGATGTTGGCTGAATCGCCATCAGCGCGACTTGCTCCGTAAAATTCGTTCTACTTTTCGCCTCCCTCCCTACATGTTATTGATTTGTC
>JACQZR010000001.1 GCA_016213775.1 Acidobacteriota bacterium | reverse complement strand
CCCAATTTCGCCCGTAAAGGCAACCGGATTCTCGACCTCTACGCGCGCAGTTGGAAGGACAAGCCCTTGAAAGATGACGAGTTTGTCATCTCGGCTGACGAGAAGACGAGCATTCAAGCGCGCTGCCGCGAGCACAAAACACTGGCCCCAGCCCCACGCCGCACGATGCGCGTCGAACACTGCTATGGGCGGTGTGGCGCTTGGGCCTACCTGGCAGCACTTGATGTCCACAGGGCTTGCGTCTACGGGCGCGTGGAAGACACAACTGGCATGATTCGGCTTCGCCGACGCCTTGAAACGAATGTGGCCGTAAGCTATGCTGCGCTAGGGAAATGGTGTCAAAGGCGGCTTCTCCTCGTGAGATCGTTTGCTTCGGCGATTTCGAGGCTGATGTTCCGGCTGGTGTTCTTCGCAAGCAGGGGGTCAGACTCAGGATTACGTATCAGTGTTTCAAAGTGCTTGCGATGCTGCTGGAACATGCCGGGCAAGTTGTCACGCGGGAGGAAATGCGTCGGGATCTCTGGCCGGAAGACGTCATCGTCGAGTTCGAGAACAACCTGAACACCGTAATTGCCAGGTTGAGAACGGCGCTGGGCGATGCGGGCGACCATCCGCGCTTCATTGAAACGATACCCAAACGCGGCTACCGTTTCATTGGCAAACTGTCGCGCCGAGCGGCGCCCAGGTCTAAACTTCTGGTACTTCCGTTTGCCAATCTGAACGACGATCCTGCCGAAGAGCACTTCTGCGAAGCGTTCCTGGAGGAGATCATCGGGGCTCTGGCGAGGCTGGCGCGTGAGCAACTTGCGGTGATTGCACGCACCCCGTCGATGCACTACAAAGGCAGCCAGAAGAGCATCTCACAAATTGGGCAAGAGGTGGCGGCGGACTACGTCGTGGAAGGGAGTCTACATCGCTGGGACGGCCGAGTCGTCGCCAACGTACAACTCATCCGGGCAAGCGACCAGTGACACCTCTGGGCGAACCGGTACGACGTTGACCTGCGCGAGATCTTCAAAATTGAGAGCGCTGCCGCTCAGTCGATTGTCACAAAGCTCGGCATCGCCGTCGCACATCCCGCTGCGAGCAAGCCCACCGAAGACCTCGAAGCCTACGAACTGTACACGCTGGGCCGTCACCACATGTACATGTGGACCCCCCAGGGCGTGGCGGAGGCGAAGCGGTGCTTCGAGAAGGCCGTAGCACGGGATCCGCGGTTCGCCGCGGCCTTCGAGTCGCTGGCGGATCTCTCTTGGTTCTTGGGTTTCCTCGGTTTTGCACCGCCCCGAGAAGCCTGTGCGATGGGTATCTTCCACGCCGTGCGCGCACTTGAGATTGATCCAACGCCAGGCGAAACGCACGCCCTCCTTGCCATGTTCCGAAAAGAGCTCGACTACGACTGGCCGGAGGTTGGACGCGAAATGGAACTGGCGCTCCAACTCAACCCTATTCTCCGGTGGTCATAGTACGCAACGCGCTCACAACGATGCTGCCCCACGGCCGTATCACCGAGGGCATCGCCGAGGTGGAACGCGCGCTCGAATTCGATCCTCTATCCATCTTCACGCGCACTTGGCTCGGTTTGCTGCTTTGGGTAGGCCGGGAATATGACCGCGCGCTCGAGCAAGGCAAGATACTGTTGGCTCTGAATCCAAACCATTACATGGGCCATTTTGTGGTCGGGGCCGCGTTCCAGGGTTTGGGCGACTTCAATAAGGCAGTCTCCGCCCACCATAAGGCTACCGAACTCTCCGGCGGGTCCCCCACGATGCTGGGGTGGCTCGGTCTAGCGTTGGCGCAAAGAGGAGATACAGTTGAAGCGCGTTCCCTGCTCGATCGCCTTCACGAAATGGCCCGTCAGGTGTACGTTCCCCCTACGAGCTTCGCCTGGATTCATGCGGGGCTCGGGCAACTGGAGTGTTGCTTCGAATGGATGAATTGTGCGGTTGACATGCGCGACCACTTGATCGTCCCCATCAAATCCTGGCCGTTTCTCGATGCGATCCGATCCGACCGCCGCTATTTCGCCCTCCTTCGCCGAATGAACCTGGAACCATGACACCGGCGAGATTAAGCCCGATCGCAACAGCTCTCGAAGCGCTGCCGAAGGGCGGCGTGAAGCTACCATTTACCAACGCCAGAATCGACTACGTCGCTAATCGTAGTTACGGCATCTTCCGGCACGAGATAGCCGGCCTTGAGATTATCCAGAGTGACCTGAATGACCTGAGTCACATAGGTGAGCTGATCGGGATACAGGTCGTTGACGGTGAAGATGTGGAATGGCTGGTAAGAGCCGGAGAGCGCGCAGGTCCCGGGGCCTGAATTCACGCCCGCATTGGTGGCGGTGGGAACTGTATGCTGCGAAAGGCGGATGCCTCCGAGCGCGTTACCGTGAAGATCGCGTGCGATCACGACCGGCGGTCCCAAAGCCGTAACTTCGATCTCCGGCGAACCCGGAGGCGGGATGTTGTCGCGTACCCATCGGACCATGTGGTCCATCGCGGCGTTCAGCAGGAAGTGAGTGGGAATCCGGCTCAACGGCGGACGATCGCAGGCCGGGGGCGGTGTTGGCCCGATGTCCCGCGCTTCCAACTTTCCGATCTCCTCCTGCATGCGAAAGCTGACGTGGGAGGATCCCGCGGCTTCCCATCTCCGGAAACGGTCCGAATCCGGTTGGCGTAGGGCCGTCTGGTTACCGGCGATTTCAGTCTCGCTCAGCAGCTTGAACATTTTGACTGCGAGATCGGTGCGCAAGAGTCCTCCGCCGCTTGCCAACACGAAACCGTCGACGACGCTCGCCAGGGATTGAATCGAATTATAGTAATTCGCCAGCCGCGTGGCGGACTGCGAGCCACCGACTGCCAGCAGCAACTTCACCTCGAGGCCGCCCATCGGATCCACCCCGGCGGGAGTTCGTATCGCCTGAGCGGCTTGCGAGAAGATGTCGTAGGAAAGGGCATCATCGAGGATGGCGCCATTCTCCGTCACGTCGAGCGTGCCATAGCGGGTCGGGCACCATGTTTTGAGGCCGCTAGCAGGGCTGTGGATGCCCGCCCGCTGGGCGGACACGCCGACCCAGGCGTAGCCACGGCGAATAAGATGCTCATGGGACATCGCCCACACGGCATCGGCGTCACGTTGCAGGGTGACGTTTTGCCATTCCACCCAGACGACGCCGCTGAACGGTTCCGGTGAAGCCGGTCGGCGGACGACCATCCGAGTCCGATAAGGGTGGCCGGAATCGAGAATGGTCGCTGTGGTCTGCGGCGGCGTGTTGTAGCGGTTCGCCGTTCCTTCGAAGAAGTATTCCCCTCGATAGCGTACGGCGGGTGGGATGGGATGGTCGCCTTAAAACGCGACGGAGCGGTCTGGACATGGTCGTTGGGCTCGGACTCGGCAACGCCCTTCCAGGTGAACGGGCTGTCCGAAGTTGTGGCGGTCGCCGCTGGCGCCGGCCATGGTCTGGCGCTGAAGAAGGACGGTGCCATCTGGTCTTGGGGAGCCAATGACTATGGGCAATTGGGCGATGGCAGAATCATCTGGAGGCCAGTACCCGGTTCCGTGCACGGGCTGGCAGGCATCACGGCAGTGGACGCAGGCGATCTGGCCCTGAAAGACGACGGAACGGTCTGGGGTTGGGGATTCGGCTGCGGCCCCCAGCCATGGCTCTGCTTCGGGGCGCCGGTGCAATTTACGGGGCTGAGCGGGGTGACTGCGGTGGCCAGCGGCTTCCCATGGAACGTGGCGCTGATGAACGATAAGACCGTCTGGCAGTTTGGCGGGGTAATCAGCGATTCAGTGGAGTCGATGAGGCTGTCGGTATCACCGGGGGTTTCTACTCACAGGGGTTTGCTCTCAAGGCAGGCGGAACTGTTTACGTTTTAGATGACAGTGGGCAAACACGGGTCGGCGGAGCCGACAACATCGTAGCAATTGCAGGAGGATACTACCAAGTCCTGGCATTGAAACGCGATGGAACCGTGTGGTGGTGGGAAGATTCGCCGCTTCCACCGATGTTCGCGCGGCTGGAGGGGCTCACCGACGTCGTGGCACTCGCGGAGGATCCCGGTTGTTTTTCGTTCTCGGGCTGGCGGGCTGGCGGTCTCGCTGTGAAGAGCGACGGAACGGTCTGGGCGTGGGAAACCCGTCCTCAGCCGTCACCGCCCTTGCAAGTGAGCGGACTGATCGGAGTTTCGCGAGTGGCGGCGGCCGGCTGCCACAATCTGGCCTTGAAACGCGACGGAACGTCTGGGCGTGGGGCATGAACTATAGCGGGCAGGTAGGCGATGGGACAACGCGGGATCGGCCGACCCCGGTCCAGGTCGCCGGGCTTACCGGTGTAGTGGCGATTGCGGCACGTGGCCCGAATAGCCTGGCGCTAAGAGACGACGGCACCGTCTGGGTGTGGGGAGACAACTATTTCGGCCAGTTGGGTGACGGTAAACCCATCATCCAGGCGCCGGTACAAGTAATTCAGCCAGGTTCCCCTGACCTCACCATCGAGATGACGCACGAGGGCGATTTCGCGGTGGGTGGCCAAGGCGTCTACGAACTGAGGATCCGCAATACAGGTCTGACGACGGCAGCCGGTGTGATAACCATCACCGATACGCTGCCCGCCGGGTTGACCTACGTCTCAGGTACCGGCATCGGCTGGACGTGCTCGGCAGATGAACAAAATGTAACTTGTACGGCGACGGGCCCGATCGAACCTGGTGTTTCCACGGCCATCAAACTCACTGTGAGCATCGGTCTCTCCGCTTTACCGGGCGTGACTAACCTGGCAGGCGTCTCGAACGAAAGCGACCGGAATACTACGAACAATGCCTCGGGAAACCCGGTCGCGGTGTTGCGCGAGCTGAACTGAAAGGAGAGCACAATGCACCGTCTGACACGCGTCTGCATCTGGTTTGTCTGGCTCGCGGTGTGCTCGGCTGCGCACCCCGCCGCGTCCGTCCCCAATCTGACGGTGACTGGGCCGATTCCGGCGAACGCAAAGCCCGGCGATCCCTCCCATGATTATCCGTTCTTCGCAACCACCGTGCCGCTGGCTGAAAAAGGCTACATCGAGGAAGAGTTCTACTTCGAAGGCACGGCCAACCGCTACAGCACTCCAGCCGGTGCGACGGGAGCCATCATCGATACAGGCCATCCGTATCGATCGCGCATGATCGTCCGGAGGCCAATATCGCCAGACGGATTCAACGGCACCGTCCTGATGGAGTGGCTGAATG
This sequence comes from Acidobacteriota bacterium, assembly GCA_016213775.1. Classification (GTDB taxonomy): domain Bacteria; phylum Acidobacteriota; class Terriglobia; order Bryobacterales; family Bryobacteraceae; genus CADEFT01. Next base: position 5,180 of record JACQZR010000001.1, on the reverse strand, counting down.
TTACGGGCAGGTACGATTTTGATGGTCTGTGGATAGCGTCGTCGGAGCACTTGATTCGGCGTGGCTATGCCTGGGTCGGAGTCTCTGCGCAGCCTGCGGGTATTCATGATCCAACGTCCGGGCTCAAGGTGTGGAGTCCAGGCCGATATGGAACGCTGGACGTGACCGAGAATGGTCGGGTTGCTGATAGCTCGCTGGCCTTCGACATCTTTTCGCAGGCGGCACAGGCTATCCGGAGGCCGGACGATATTGCATCTCGCTTCGACCGCCCCCGCGGGCGGAGAGGGTGGGAGACCGGAATCGATCCACTGGGGGGCCTTCCCGTGAAGTACGTGTTCGCAATCGGGGTGTCGCAGTCGGCGAATGCCCTCGTCATCTATCACAATTCGATCCACCCGATGGCCGGTGTAGTGGATGGGTTCATTATGGTCGGGACCTCCTCTCCAGCCCTGCTCCGCACAGATCTCGATGTGAAGGTATTCAAACTCGTGAGCGAAACCGACCTCGCCATGTTTGGTCAAGCCGCTAATCGGCAGCCGGACTCAGACCGCTTTCGGAGATGGGAAGCTGCGGGAGTCGCCCATCTTGATTTTCACGAGGCTCAAGAGCTTGCACCACTGCAAGTCAGAGACTTGGGTATTGACCCTTCGACACCACCAGGCTGTGATCTGCCGCCATTTAGCCGAATCCCGGGGTACTACGGGCTGAATGCAGCCTATGACCACATGGTGCGATGGGTGGCGCAGAACATCGCGCCGCCGAGTGCGCCGGAGATCGCGCTCATGACTGCAGGTCCGCCGGTAGTTGTCGCGCGGGATGCACATGGCAACGCGCTGGGTGGCATCCGGCTGCCGCAACACGCCGTTCCAATCGCCACCAATACGGGCGTCAACTCGGGCCCCGGCTCCTGCCGCTTGTATGGCTCGTTCCAACCCTTCGATGCGCCGACGATCGAGGCGCTTTATCCCGGTTACGACGTTTAACGTCATCAACATGATGCAAGCGATAGATGAGAATCTCTGGCGAGGGTTCATGGTGCCAGAGGATGCGATTGCGACTATCCGGGACGCCATATACTCCGAAAGAGGTCGGCATTGAAGAGACGCGCCGCATCACGTTTCGGGGGCTGCGCGATACGCATTGAACCCTCCAACTGATCTCTTTGAACCGGTTCAGGCGTCCCGATACCAGCCGATTTTTCAATGAGTTATCGGTTCAGACGAAATCCTCCGCAAATCCATCGACAGACGATTGAAGGTCAGTCCGCTCTAGCCAAGACTCAGCACCGTGAGCGTTCGATCTCGGTGCGCGGTGGTCGCATGTTGGCTCTTGTTCAGCAAGGGCAGCATCGGGGCCGACGGTCTACCGGACTTCTCATGCTCGTTTTCCACCGCAAAGTATGCGGTCACCATGCGAGTCAGCTTCCCACCCGCCTACGAGGGCAAGCGCCTGGTCGTCTACCGGAGTACCGAACCGCAAAAGGAGAACTGCCTCTCCATCGAAGCCGGCACCTCGGGCTGCACTGAAAATTTCGTCGGAGCGGTGGCGGTCGTCCTGTTCACAGTCAATCGAGTCGTAGACGGTAAACCTGCCGCATCATCCATCCGCGAAGTTGTCACGGTACTGGACCAGAGTGCTGGGCTACCGGACCGGCCGCCGTTCGCGATGAGCATCAAGCTCATCGATGGTGTTGGCAGCGACCTGCAGGCGTTCGGCTACGATGAAAGTCCCGCGCCACCGTCCGAAAGGCCAGCCCAGCGGGAGGCCGCGAAGGCCGTTTGGAGGCGTTACCGTCAAGAACTCTACATGGAGAAAGACAGAGAGCCGTTTGCGATTGTCGAGTGGCTGCACACCACGACACGCATCCGTATCGTGAGGATCGGTCCGCCGGCCTTACCGGGAACGAGGAGCGGTTGCAGTGGCGGTTCAGCAGAAGAATGGGAGGGGCGAACCGAGACTGGGCAGAACCACTGATATTCCAGCGAACGGGCAATATACGCACTGCTTTCCCGATTCATTCAGCATTCTGTTGCCGTGGTGCAGGGTCGGCGAACAGCAACTCGACTATCGGCTCTAACCAACGCCGATCGGCGTTGACGCCGTACGAGTCCCATGTTTGGATCGCCGCCTTGATGCGCACGATCTCCGGATCGGACAACTCAGACTCTTTGGCCGGTACCGAAAGCGCGGGGTTCCAGACCACGCGCTCCTGGCTGGCGACCATCTCGCGTTTCACTTCGATCGCCTTCTCCTCGTCTGCGTCAAGCGCGATTCGGTCCTGGATGGACCAGATCGCGCGAATAGACCCCACGTCCGCCCGCTGCGCGCCCAACAGCGCGTGCAGGTTCAGACGCTGGGTGTGATCCAGAGCCAATTTCATTTGGGGTTCCTTTTATGGGTTGGAGTAGAGCAGAATGTAGCCCGCCGTTACTCCGGCGGGGTTCTTCACTTTGATCACGCCGGACCATCCGGACGGATTGGTGGCGCCCATCAGCTCTGCGAAACGATATCCGTTGCCGGTGCTGCCTGCGATGATCAGTTCGCCGCCAGAGGTCACCTGCAAGAGCGTGTGGTCTGCAAGGTTCGAACCCGGGCCGGCCACCCGGAACGGCGACTCACTTCCCTCGGATGCCGCAGCGAACGCCGTCAGAAATATTCGACCGCGACCTGGAGTGCTGGACGGATGTGTGCCACCCGGCGCGACTGTCATGGGAGCTGTTCGGTCTCGCCGGAGTACATTATTCTTGCGCGGGCCGGCTTGATCTAGCACAGGAGCCCCGGTTGCAGGCAGATCTGCAGGCCTTTGCGATTCAACAGCACGGCGAGTTCCGTCTCCCGAACCCGGCGTTGATCGTCGCCACCGATCTGGCCAGGAACGGGTTGGCATCACTCCTCGGCGGTGATCCCATCTCAAAACTCGTTGATCTTATTGGCGACGCAACCGGCCTCACTGTTGATGGCTTGCGGGCGCAGACCGGTATCGAGAGCCTACTCAAACAACTTGAAGACCCAGCTCGCCACGACCAAGTGTGGCTGTTTCTTAGTCACGTGCCGGGCACTTTTTCGGTGCCGGATCATCTTCGCCCGGCACTGAAAGAACTGCTGCTACGAACAGACTCTGTGGAATTCGTCAACAGGGACAAGCGTCTTGGCCTAATCGCCCTATTCGAAGCGTCCGTCCAGAGTCTGAACCTGCGCGATGATGAGTTGGCCGCCAGGCTCACCGACGTCCTGGTTGAAGTCGCTCGGCGCATTCCCAAAGGGCCTGAAGCTGACGAGCTTCAAAGAGATGCGCTTCTCCTCATCGAGGCTGCTGCAAATGTTTCGTTGAACGCGTCCCCTCCGGATTGCGGAGTAGCGGCATTCGCAGCGTTGGCGCGTAGAATCATTGATCAGTGGCCCCAGCTTGCTCGCTGGATCGCCCCTCTGATTACGACGTTCCAGCGAGACCTCCCGTTAAGCCAGGCGATCCCGCTGTGGCCCTTGGCCGCTAGAATCCGAGGTGAATAGGAAGGAAACCACGGACGACGCACCTCTCCCATTGCCGCGTCGTCTCGGCGGGGTGGTTCAGGAAGGTTTCGCGCGGCGTCAAGAAAAGTTGGCAGCGCTCGTCTGTGGGACCCCGCGTTGGACGGGGCCGTCAACAAATTCGACCTGTCAATGAGAAACCTGAGATTCCGTAACTGAATTCCTGGGGGCCACGGCGAACCCCGGGGGTTGAGCGCGCACTCCCGCGAAGCAGTCTTTCCAACCAGAGAGGTCGGCCGCAACAAGTCTCTGCGAAATGTTTGGGATGACGGGCGTGTCGCAAACGGCTGCCGTCAAGTGGGCAGGACCACAGAAGTTGATACCGCAGGACGGTGGCTCAATTCGACCCCGACATAATCCGATTGACAGGTCACGAAACATCGCTGAAAACAAAGAACATTACAGCACTCCGGCCCGGAAGACAGAAAAGTTCGGAAGTTGAGTCGGGGCACCACATCTACAACTTCGAACTTTCAGCAGGCTTGGACGTGGCGAAACCACTCCTGCCGGTCCCTGTTAGACTGGAGGTTAAGAGGTACTTCATGGAACGTCAGTCAGTGATCGTCAGCGATCCGGAAATCCTGGGGGGCACGCCTTGCTTCCGGGGAACACGCGTTCCCGTCGACTCGATCATCGACTACCTCGAAGCCGGCGATACGTTGGACGAGTTCCTGGACAACTTCCCATCGGTTAGCAGAGAAGCTGCGATCGCGGCGCTGGAAGAAGCCAAAGCACTCCTCACCAGCTCGCAATGAAGGTCCTCATTGATGAGAACCTTCCGCGCAAACTTGCCGGTCACTTGAAAGGTCATGAGTGCCGGACCGTCGCGGAATGCGGCTGGGCTGGCAAGAAGAACGGTGAGTTGCTGTCATTGGCAGAACCCCAATTCGACGTTCTGCTAACGCTCGATAGGAACATCCCCTACCAGCAGGATTTGAAGTCAGGTCGAATCGCTATCCTGATCGTGCGCGCGCCCTCGAACCGGATTCAGGACCTCCTGCCCATCATTCCGGACTGCCTTGTCGCTTTGCTGAGAATCGAGCCGGGCCAGGTCATCCGCGTCGGAAACCCTCCAACTAACTGAGCATCGACTTTACGACTCGGTCTTTCTCCGGAGGACGACGATCTCGTCCGTATCGGGGTCATATTCCATCCGCTCAACAGCTTCACGAAATTGGCAACTTCTCATGTCGCGCCGCATGCGCCAGGGGAAGTGAAGATGCACCTCCGCTTCAACCCGGCCTGCCGGAACTTGGTATCCGCACGGGGGCCGACCGCCTGAGGTGGCGCGGCAACGATAGTACCGGTAGACAATGACGCCGTGTCGGCAACTGTGTGAGTCAGCAATCGGCCGCAACGGCGGCAATAGACGGTTTCTCGATTCGCTCTATGTACACGAGCAGGTGCTGGAAAATCTTCTCTGGTCGGTTTGCTGCTTGGGTGGCATAAGCCGTGCGCCGGCCGGATCAGCGTGGATGGGGAATTACTTGATGCCGATGGCTTAGCGCGGCTGCGCCAGGCAACAGCCTGGATCGATCCACAGGTCCATCTGTTCAACGAAAGCCTGTTTCAGAATCTGTCCTACGTAACGGCGACGACGCCGGCGCGAGGCTGGGCGTTGCCATCGAGAACGCGGCATTGTCGGGCGTGCT
>JACQZR010000231.1 GCA_016213775.1 Acidobacteriota bacterium | reverse complement strand
GAGCACCCCTCATTTTTGAATTGAGGCAAAACACCTTTCCCCCCTCAGCCGATTCACCATCGCATCGCCGTTTTTAATCCCGTCGGCCGAAGCCTCTGGCGAAGGCTGGCACTCCTGCCCTCCCCACTGTCTGAATCGCAGTGAATTCCGTCGTTTTCTCTTGACATTCGCGGCGCCGCACCTTAGTCTTGTCAGTAACCCTCCGTCCCGGTTGGCTCACCCCCGTCGATAGACTAACTCCCGGTAGAGTCTGCCTCCACACAACTACATCTAAGGGAGATTTGCCATGCCACAAAACAGGGCGAGGGAAGAATCTGCTTCGTCCTCCTTGCTGCAGAGAGGGTTTTCCCGGCGGGAAATCGGCCGGGTTGCAAGGTTACTATCGGCCGGCGCCGTGCTTCCGTTCTATAACGAATACGCGATGGCGCAGGAGGCCGAACAGAGGCTGCGCCGCGGATCGGGCCGGAGGCCGATGGATCCGAATGCCGTTCGCATCAGTTCGAACGAAAACCCGCTGGGACCGTGCAAAGAAGGGCTGGAGGCGATTGCCAGAGTGGCGCCGCATGGCGGGCGGTACTCGCCCTTCGGTGAGCAGCAGGCATTCGCCAAAGCTGTATCAGAAACAGAGGGCGTGAAGGAAGGATACGTGGCGGCGTTCGCGGGATCGAGCGATCCCTTGCATCGTTCGACATGCGCATTCACGTCGCCAACGCGGAGTTGGGTGATGGGCGATCCGGGGTATGGCGGCGGTGCACCGCGTTTCATCGGATCGAAGGTAATTCGCGTTCCGCTGCGCGCCGATTACAGCCACGATGTCGAGGCAATGGTTAAGGCCGATCCGAACGCCGGCGCATACTATGTGTGCAATCCGAACAATCCGAGCGGAACCGTCACCGCGCGCAAGGACATCGAGTATCTGCTCGCGAACAAGAAGAAGGACGCTGTCGTGGTGGTGGATGAAGCCTACATCCATTTCTCGGAAGATGCCAAACCAGCGAGCGACCTGGTAGCAGCCGACAAGGATGTGATTGTTCTGCGGACGTTCTCCAAGATCTACGGCATGGCGGGCCTGCGAGCCGGTTTTGCTCTGGCGCGTCCTGATCTGCTGGATAAGATGCGGGCCTTCGGATCGAGCGGATTCCTGCCAATCACAGGGATTGCATGCGCCACTGCCAGCTTGCAGGCAAAGGGCCTCATTGCCGAACGGCGAGCCATCAACAAACGCATTCGTGACGACGTGTTTGAGTTTCTGGAGAAGAGGAAGATAACTTACGTGCCCAGTCAAACCAACTTCTTCATGATGGAAGTGGGACGGCCGGGCGGAGAAATCGCGCAGATGATGGCGGATCAGAAGGTCTACATTGGCCGGGTATGGCCTGCATGGCCAACCAAGGTGCGCGTTACCGTGGGCACGCAGGACGAGATGAACAAGTTCAAAGCCGCGTTGGACAAAGTTCTCAGCTAAACCCAAGTCGCCGACACATTTCGGGCGTCACGTCGCGCCATTGCCAAAACCGATGGAGGACTCATGCGATACGTGTACCCAATTCTTCTGCTGACTGCTTCGCTTTGGGGGCAGGGCTTTCAGGGCTCCTTGCGGGGACGCATTACCGATCCGCAAGGAAGCGGCGTGCCGCTGGCGAAAATCACACTGATTGATGAAGGAACGGCGGCGACGCGTTCGATTCTCAGTACGGATCAAGGGGAGTTCACATTTTCGGCGCTAACACCGGCGACGTACACGATGCTGGCGGAAGCGCCTGGATTCCGCCGCGCTGAGCGCAAGGGGATCGTGGTGGCCACGCAGACGGCGGTTACGGTGGATGTGGCGCTGGAGCTTGGACAGGTGAGCGATCAGGTAAATGTGACCTCGGAGGCCATGACGCTCAACACCGCCGATGCTTCCACGGGACAGGTGATCGACCGGCAGAAGCTGGAAGATCTGCCGAACCTCGGGCGCAATCCCTTCATGATGTCGAAGCTGTCAGAAGCCGTGGTGCAGGTGGGCAATCCGAAGTTCAACCGCATGCAGGACCAGTCGGGATCGTCGCAGATTTCTGTGGCGGGCGGGCCGGTGCGCGGCAACAACTATACGCTCGATGGCATCTCCATCACGGACTCGACCAACCGCGCGGTGATCATTCCTTCGCAGGAAGCGGTGCAGGAAATGAAAATGCAGGCCAATACGTACGACGCGGAGATGGGCCGTACTGGCGGCGGCACGTTCAACACGTTTCTTCGATCGGGGACCAACCGTTTGCATGGCAGCGCGTTCGGGTATCTTCGGCAGACGGATTGGGTGGCGAACAACTTCTTTTCGAATCGGGCAGGGCAGGGCAAGCCAGATCAGCCGTTCCGAAATTACGGCGGATCCATCGGTGGGCCGATTTGGATTCCAAAGATTTACGATGGCCGGAACAAGAGTTTCTTCTTTGTGACTGGGGAGGCGTACCGGCAGTACGATGCATCGGGGACGCGGCTGGCGGTGCCCACGGCGCTGGAACGCACGGGGGATTTTTCGAAGAGTCTCTATCGGAACGGATCGCCGCAAGTGATTTACGATCCCTTGACCACAACTGCCGACGGTGTGCGTCAGCCGTTTGCCGGAAACGTGTTGCCAGGTGCACGCCGCAACGCCGTGGGACTGAACCTCGCCACCTACTATCCCGACCCGAACATCGCCACGTCCTACTATGGCGCCCCTAATTTCGACACGACGGTGCGTGCGTTCAATCGCGCGGATCAAATGACATTCAAGGGCGACCATGAATTGTTCCCGTGGTGGCGGTTTGCGATTTCGTATTTGCACTACGGAAGCCAGGAGCCGAGCAATCGTTGGTTTCCCAACCAGATCGCGTCACCTGGCCAAGGTGTACTGTACCGCAAGGTGGACGCCACGCAAGTGAACTCAACGTTTACGCCGGCGGCCGCCGTGGTGATCACGGCGCGCTACGGATTCAACCGCTTTCCCAACTTCTCTACTCCGGTCAGTCTCGGGTTTGATCTGACGAAGCTCGGTTTCCCCGCAAGCCTGGCCGCGGCAACCAGCTATCCTTCATTCCCCTCCATCACGATGAGCGATCTGGCCAACTATGGTGGCGGCGCCACGTCGCAGAACGTCTTTCATTCAAAGAGCTTCAACACGACGGTGGCCTATTTCCGCGGGAGGCACACGGTGAAGGGCGGCTTCGACTACCGCCTGTTGAACCACGACGGGGCGCCTGGGGTGGGCCCGTCGAGTTTCAGTTTCTCTGAGGTATTCACGCGAGCGACTCCAAGAACAACCAGCCTTGGCACCGGTGCTGGTCTTGCGACGATGCTGCTCGGTTATCCCACCGCCGGATCCATGACCGTGGGTACTAACTTCTACGATTTTGTACGCTACTACGGGTGGTTCGTCCAGGACGACTTCCGCTTTTCGCCCAAACTCACGATTAACATTGGTCTGCGTATGGAGCATGAATCGGGACCTCAGGAAGTGGACAACAAGTTCATCACGGGATTCGATCCGGCGGCAGTCAATCCGCTGCAGGCTAGGGTGCCGGAGTTGAAGCTGAATGGCACCATGCTCTACGCAGGGTTGGATGGCAACAAGACACACGCATTCAATCCGAACGCGGTGAAGCTTGGGCCGCGTATTGGGTTTGCCTACGCAGCCACGCCGAAGATGTCGATCCGCGGCGGCTACGGGGTCTTCTGGGCGCCGCTCCCGTTCAGCTTCCAGAGCGCGCTCGGGTATTCGCAGAGCACACCGATTCTCACTTCGCTCGACAACAACTACACGCCCAACGCGACGTTGAGCAACCCTTATCCAAATGGGCTGCTGCAGCCGGCGGGGAACTCGGCGGGTGGGCTCGCGGGTATCGGCCAGTCGATTTCCGTGCTGGACAATAACACCCGCTCAGGCGGGTACGTGCAGCAGTTCTCATTCGATGTGCAGCGGCAGTTCAAGGGGAACCTGGTGCTTTCGACGGGCTTCATCGGCTCGCGCGGCATTCACCTCGTACAGGACGGGCGGAACATCAACCAGATGCATCCTTCGTATCTGGGGTTGGGTTCGGCGCTCAACGCGAACATCGCCAATCCGATGTTCGGCAAGGGTGGGGTATTGAACGTCGGCAATCCGGCCATCTCGCGATCGCAGTCGCTGCTGCCGTTCCCGCAGTTCGGCTCCGTGACGGTGAACAGCTCGGATAGCAACCGCTCCTTGTACAACTCGCTGTACGCCAAGATCCAGCGCCGGTTCGCCAATGGAGTCTCGGTCCTCGCCACGTATACATGGTCGAGGAACATGGATCAGGGGTATGGCACGGTTGCCAATTCCTACAGCAGCACGCCCGGCGGGCCGCAGAACGTTTACGATCTGTCGCCTGAATATGGCTTGTCGTCATCCCATACTCCTCATCGTCTCTCCATGGCGTTCACGTCTGAGTTGCCATTCGGGAAAGGGAAGGGGAAGTGGGTGAGCGCGGTAGCCGGAGGGTGGTCAATGAACCTCGTGAGCGTTGTGCAGAGCGGCTATCCGCTGGCTGTGACACAGCCGAACAACAACGGTGTGTTCGGCGCCAGCGTGCAGCGGCCAAATGCAACTGGAACGAGCGCGGCCCGGGATGAGTCCTTCGCCAAGCGGCTGGATGGTTGGATCAACCCGGCGGCTTTTTCGGTAGCGCCGCAGTTTACGTTCGGCAACATCAGCCGCGTGATTTCGCTGCGCGGGCCCGGGCAGGTGAACTTCGACGTATCGTTGTTCAAGACACTGACGATTAAAGAGAGGTTGAAGGCGCAGTTTCGGGCGGAATCGCTGAACGTAACCAACACTCCCACGTTCTACGGGCCAAACACCTCGTTCACTAACCCTTCGTTCGGCATCATCACGTCGCAGGCGAACTACCCGCGGCTCATTCAGCTTGGCGTGCGGTTCTCGCTCTGATCGGCTAGACGCACTCAGGGTCTCCTGAAGAACCGGAATCCGCTTGCGCGCGGCTCGGTTTCGCATTTCGTTGTCAGCAAGTCGCTTACGGAGCCGTCTCTCAGGACTGGCTTACGGGAAGGCGCACCTGAAATACGGTATTCCCAGGTGAGGACGAAACCCGGATGGACCCACGGTGGTTCCTTACGATGCGCTGGACGATATCGAGGCCCAAGCCGGTCCCTTCGCCCACACTCTTTGTCGTGAAGAACGGTTCGAACATGCGGTGCTCCACTTCAGGAGGGATGCCCGGACCGTTGTCGCCGATCTCCACGAGGATTCCAATTCGCTCCAGCCTGGTAGTGACGGAGAGTTTTCGCAGGGCCTCGGGCGGCATGGATTCCATTGCGTCCAAGGCGTTGTCGATGAGGTTGGTCCAGACCTGATTGAGTTCGCTTCCGTTGGCGCGGATGGACGGCAGAGCTCCGCAGAAGTCGCGCACGACCTGCACGCCATGCTTGAGTTGGTGCTGGAACATACGCAGGGTTGCGTCCAGTCCTTCTTCCACATTGACGTCCGTGATGGTGCTTTGATCCATGTACGAATAGGATTTGACCGCGCGCACGAGTTCCGAGACACGGCGGGAGGCTTCCTCCAATTCGCGGCTCAGGCAGAGAATCTCATGGTCGGCGGTGAGTATCCTCAATCCGGCGGTCAGGCTTTCGACGGTCATCTGGTCTGCCAGCGGCGCGAGTTGGAGCGGGGCGATTCCGGCATCTACCAGGCCTGAGGCGAGTTCAGAGGGAAGCGCGTGCTCGTCGAGCCAGTCACTCATCTCGGATTCGCGATCGTCGCGTTCCAGTGGGTCAATGAGTCCGGGCGAGGCGGAACAGTTGTGGATGGTCTCGCCCAATTCCACTATGATTTCGCTTGCCTGCGCGGGCAGTACTGTGGTTCGCAGCAGGAGTGCGAACTGCCTGCGCTCATTCAGCAATTCCCGGAGACGGGCCGAGGAGCGAACGGCGGCCGCGGCCGGATTGTTCAACTCATGGGCCAGTCCGGCGGCGAGTTTTCCGAGCGCTAGCAGGCGGTTGGAACCCTCTTCAATGCGTGTGAACTCGCGGGCACGATCGGTCATCTCCCCTACCAGCCTTTGTGCCAGCACGGGAGCACGGTAGACGAGCTCACGGAAATGTTCGCAATCGAGTTTGGCGAGACGTGCCGGCTGGGCGGCCCATCCACTGCCCCGCCATGTTTTCATGCGGGAGAAGGGAAGCAATCCGGTGACCTGTCCGGCCGGCACAACAAGAATCCTCTCGTTGCCTATGCGCTGAAAGTGAATCTCACCTGCGAGGACAACGATCATCTCGCGGGCCGGTTCGCCTTCCGACAGAAGGCTGTCGCCTGCCTGAAAGGAATGGACCTCCATCTTTGCGGCGATCCACTCGATGGCTTCCATCGCTTCGCCCTCGAAGATCGGGACACGGAGTAACTCCTCGGCCGTAATAGATTCCATGGCGCTACCGGTTCCTCATGTATTGGCGGATGAAGTAGAGAACGATGGAGCCTTCGCCGACGCTGTTGGCGACGCGGCGCACCGCACCGTCGCGAATGTCTCCGACGGCAAACACTCCGGAGACACTGGTTTCGAGCAGGTACGGATCACGATCCATGCGCCAGCCCGGTGGACGTTTGCCGTTTTGCAGGAGGTTAGCGCCGGTGACGAGGAACCCCTTGGCATCGCGGCAGAGCACACCTTCCAACCATTCGCTGTGGGGTTCCGCGCCAATGAAGATGAAGAGCGCGGCGGCGCGCAACTCTTCGCGTGCGCCGGTGTCGTGATGATGGACGGTGATTCGCTCCAGGCGTGAGGCGCCATCCACGGCAACGACATCGGAGTTGGGAATGACGGAGATGTTGGGGATGGTCTGGATGCGCTCGACCAGGTAGTGCGACATCGATTTCGACAGCCCATCGCCACGGACGATCATTCGCACACTGCGCGCAATCTCGGAGAAATGCACCGCGGCCTGGCCAGCGGAGTTGGCGCCGCCAACGATGTAGACGTCTTCATCCTTGCACGAGGAGGACTCCGTGATGGCTGCGCCGTAGTAGACACCGGCTCCGGTGAGGTGATCCATGCCGGGAACGTCCAGCCTGCGCCACTGCACACCGCTGGCGATGACGACGCTGTGTGCGGCCAGTTCCTGCCCGTTGGATAGTTTGACGACGCGGTATTCGCCCTCGGCCGTTAAGCCGACGGCCTCGGCGGGGGCAAGGACTTCCGTTCCGAAGCGCCGCACCTGCGCAACGCCGCGTCTGGCAAGATCGGCTCCGCTGAGGCCGGAAGGGAAACCGAGGTAGTTCTCAATCCGCGAGCTGAGTCCTGCCTGGCCACCCGCGGCTTCGCGCTCCACGATGATGGTTTTCAAACCTTCGGTGCTGCAGTAGAGAGCACAGGCAAGTCCGGCAGGCCCGGCGCCGACGACGACCACATCGTAGAAATCCTTGAGCGGTGTGGTGATCAGACCGAGTTTGGCGGCTACCTGGGCAAGATCGGGACGTTCCAGAACAGTGCCATCGGGAAAGATGATCGCCGGAGTTTGCGTTCGTCCCTCCAGAGCTGCGCGCACCCTGGGGTCGTCAACGCCGTCCGGTTCCATCCAACGATAGGGGATCTGGGTCTTGGCGAGGAAATCTTTCAGGCGGTGCGTTTCCGGCGCCCAGCGTGTGCCGATGATATATGCGCCTTCAAACGATTCGGCGTTGGCTGCCTGCCAGTCTTCCAGTTGATCGGCGAGAACGGGATAGAGATTCTGTTCGGGAGGCTCCCAGGGCTTCATCAAATAGTGGTGGAGCTTTGCTTTGTTGATGGCATCGATGGCCGCGTTGGAATCGGCGTAGGCGGTGAGAAGCACTCTCCGGGCGTAAGGTTGGAGGGAAGCGGATTGCTGCAGGAATTCCGTGCCGCTCATCTGCGGCATGCGTTGATCCACGAGAAACAGGGCAACCCGATCGCCGCGGGCAGTAAGTTGACGGACGGTGTCCAGCGCCTTGTGGGGAGAGTCTACCGAGAGGACGCGGAAGTTGGGAGTGAATCTCTTTTTCAGATCGCGCTCCACGGCACGCAGGACTGAGAGATCGTCATCGATGGCCAGAATATACGGCTTCCTCATTGGCTTAAGGTTACCGCAGAAACCTGATTTGAAAGACGTGTCGAGATGAGTCTCGACACGGCAGGCAGGAGTGCCTGCGCCACGCGTGTTTATGGCCCAGTAGAGCTGCTCAGTAGGATGTCTTCAGCCACTCGGCGCGCGGCCAGACGACGCCCGCGGCAGCACCGTCGGGGTGAGTGAGGATGGTCAGCAGACCGGCGGGATCGTCGTTAGGAACGTAGGCATACGGGAGTTCCGTAAACCCGTTCCAGGAGAACGGAAGGGTGGGCGCGGGGATGGCGGCAAGAGGGCTGTCCGGCGTGTCGCTCTCGCCCTGAAAGGTGAAGTCCCGCAGCTTGAAATAGGTGTCGATTGAGCGTATCTTGCCGGTGTAGAGCATCAGGCTGGCGTCTTTCTGATTGTTCCGCAACGGGTGCATCACGTTGACAAAGGCGGATTTTTCCACCAGCACGGCGCCTCCTTCGGTGGAGATGGCGCCGTTGAGCGTGATTTTGAAAGAATATGTGCTGGTCAGCCGGGATGCGTTTGCCTTGGACATGGCGGAAACGACGGCATCGCGGCGATCCTTGGCCGCCAACGCCTCGCTGTTGTCCACGTAGATGTTGAAAACGTGCGCGTTGCCGGCGCGGAGGCGGGGCATGCGGTCCTGCATATTGCGGTAGTAGTTGTGGTGGAGAGTGACGGCGAGATCGGCGTTTGCGGGATCGAGCTCATTAGCGCCGAGCAGGTGGCCCTTCTTCTGCGGGCGCGCAATCTCGATGATGTCTTCCGGCGAGAAGCCGCTGGCTCGCAAAAAGGTGTACATGGGCGCTGTGCCGTCGCGTTCGAGCGCGTCGATTTGGCGGCGCACGAAACTGCCGGGACCGCCATCGCCGCCAAGGAAGAGGCACCAGGAAATCGTCACGTTCTTCGACCCGCCCTTGATGTCGATGACACCGTCGTAGGCTTTGGTGAAGGTGCAGTGGTCGATCCAGATGTTGTCGCTGTTTATGTCGATGGTGATGAAGTCCCAGTCCTGCTTATCGTAATCGCCTTTGGAGGCTTCGTCCCATTCCCACAACTCGTCGAACTTGAGATTGCGAATGATGACATTGCTCGACCGCTTAATGTTGAAAGTGGCGTGGCGGATGGTGGCCCCGACGGTGGAGAAAATGGTGAGGCCGTCTTTGTCCTGGATGTCGATCCGGCTGACCCCGGAAGCAAGGAGCGTGGGATGCAGCAATGGAGCCGAGGCAGAGCGCAGGGGGCCGATGCGGGCTGTGGGGTCGATTTCGTTGAAGCCGAGGAGGAGGTCGTTCATGATTTCGATGACCTTCGTAGACTTGTCGTCCAAAGCGGTCACGAGATCATTGGGGGTATACGCCTGACGGTAGGCAGGATCGGTCTCCGGCAGGATGCCGCCGCCGGTTGCCGCTTGCGCGAAGCCGGTGAGGCTGTGAATGCGCGATTGTGCGGGAAGAAGCTGCCAGAGCAGGAACAGCAGCGGTACGGCGCGGAACATCTATTCTTAGGGTACGTTATTCGAGGTCGAAGTCTTCGATGGCCGGCTCCTGTTGGCCGCCTTGGCGGTGAGTGGCCTGGGTGGATGCGGGAGTGGAGGTGACGTTTTCTCCCGACGCTCATGCGCGACGCATCCACCCGCCGATGGCGGTATTTGGCGGGCGCCGCCCTCGACGCCCGCCCTGTCCTTATCTTTGCAGTTTCAACTGAGACAGAACATTCCGTAGCTCCCACGTTTCGGACCGAGTGTGGTCAGTGGAGAAAGCGATCTGCCTCCCACCCGGGTGGATCGATGGAGCGAGTATGGCGACACCCGGCATGTCGAGAATCATCTCCGGCTCGCCTCCCTCGGCGGGTGCGCGCCAAAGCCGCATCGTGGGCTGCTTCTCGTCGACAGGAACGTTGAAATAGACGTACTTCCCATCGGGGGACCAGACGGTCCGCGTCAGTGGCGGTCCCTGCGTAACGATCCCGGCCCTGGGTTGGAACAGATCGCGGATCGGGCCGCGGCGGGAGGGGAAGACGCGGACACGCCCGGAATCGAGAATGGCGATCCGGTTACCGTCGGGGGAGACGGAAAGGGAGGCGCCCCTGACGCTCTTGGTGAAACTCGAGGTTGGGGCAATGAGTGTTGCATTGCCGGCCTCGTCGCGGCGATAGATCCCACCTGCCATATCCCAACCGGAGTGATAGAGGAACTTTCCGTCGGGTGCCAGAGCGGCGTATCCGCGGCCATCAAAACCGCGGAAGACAGTGCGTGTGGCGCCGGAAGTGATATCGAGGGCCTGCACTTCCCTGAGTTGCCGCACCAATAACGAACGGCCGTCCGGGAACCAGGCCAGCGGGTTCACGCTGCAGCTACCCCGGAAGCGCTCCTTGAGCACCTTTTCAGCACCTCCCGGCGCGCGAAGAACAAGGTCCGGGAGGTCGCGGAACGAGTGAACAGCAGAGCATTTGGCGAAATAGGCCAGGGTCGTTCCGTCCGGAGACCAGACGGGTCCGCGGTTGATCGCCACCTGGGTTTGGCGCTGCGGCTGCCCGGTCAGTTTTCCCGTTGCCGGATCCAAACCGGCCGTATACACATCGCCAACCGAAGCTTGTACCCGATAGTAGAGAACCCCATTGCCAGTGATGTCGATCACGCTTCCGGGAAAGCCTTGCTGGACCAGCTGCGGTTCCCCAACCGTCCGTCCATTCTGGAAGCGGATGGACCAAAGGCCGGAAGATCCGGACCGGTTACTGACAAAGAGAATGTGGGATCCGTCGGGGCTCCAGACCGGGTTTTCCTCTCTCGATGGCCCAATGAGAATCGGCGTTTCCTGGCTCCCGTCCGCTGCCATCACGTAAATATCCCGGTCCTCAGTTGGCCCTCCCGGTCCACTGCCAGGCCCGGCTTCGAAGACGATGAATTTTCCATCCGGAGAAAACTTTCCGCCTCTCCGCGACGGCGTCTTACCGGCCACTTTCAGGGCTCCAGTGGCGGCGTCGATGAGGACCATATCCATGGGGCTGCTCGCGCCAGGCCAGCGGTTGATCAGCAGGTGTCTTCCGTCCGGAGACCAGTCATTGGGGCCAGCCATCATGTCGGGTGAGCCGAATGGAATCGTTCGTGAGTTGGCCCCGTCTGTCCCAATGACACGAAGTTCGGAGATCCAACGGTTTGTTTTTGAATCCCGGTTCCAATCGCAGAAAGCAATCTGCTTTCCGTCGCGCGAAAGGGCGAGGAACTCGGGATTCCCGGACTTCGCGATAAGTCGGGTCTGCCCGGTGGACACCTCTCGAATGCCGATTCCACCGCCGGAATCTGTAAACGCGTAAAGACGTCCGTCCTGGGAAAAGCGCTGTTCGGGTCCCGAACCGGGATACGAATACAGCAACCGGGCCGAAACGCCGCTCTCGGAGCCACCCTCGAGTGCCGCCAGACGGGATTTGGCCGTATTGACGACTTCGGGCAAATCGGCGAAGTCACGGATGGCCCGCTCGTAAGCCTTGCGCGCTTCTTTGTCGCCGAGCTTCTCGTAGCATTGGCCCATACGGACCAGCGCCTTTCCCGCCACCTGCCGGTTGCTCGATTGCGCAATCCGCCGGTATTGCTCGATGGCGGCCTTCAGATCGCCGTCTACAGTTTCTTTATTGATGGCCGCTTGCAGTTGGGCCTCAGCCTTGGTGTCTTTCTGTTGCGCGGCATCCAACGCCAGCAGCGCCGCAATGGCCAGAGTGAATATCGTAATGGTTCGCATTTCATCAACCTCCGGCCCCAGAGTACGGCCCAGGCGGTCTGGCCCATTTCGGGGCTATGTCAGATTCGTGTCTGATTTGCGGTTCAGCCATCGAAGCGGTATCCAAGGCCACGAACACTGATCAGAAAGCGCGGCTGCTGGGGATCGGGCTCCACCTTCCGCCGCAGGTTCATGATGTGGTTGTCGATAACACGATCCGTGGGGCTGCTATCGGGTCTCCACACTTCCTCGAGGAGCTGTTCGCGGGTGAGAATGCGCCCGCGCTTGCGAACGAATGTCGCCAGCAGCTTGAACTCGAGCGTTGTTGTTTCCACGGGCTTACCGCCGCGCCGCAACTCGGCGCGGGTCATGTCCAGTTCCACATCGCCGAAGCGGTAGATGTCCTGCGTATCGGGAACGGCGCGCCGCAGCATCGCGCGAACGCGAGCCCGGAGTTCGAGAGAACTGAACGGCTTGGTCACATAATCGTCGGCGCCAAGTTCCAATCCAAGAACCTTCTCTGCCTCGAGAGCTTTGGCGGTGAGCATCAGGACCGGAGTGCGAACCCCCGCCTGACGCAACTCTCTGCAGACGGAATACCCGTCTTTTCTCGGGAGCATGATGTCGAGCAGGATGAGGTCGAATGCACCGCCGCGCGCCCGTTCCAATCCGCTCTTGCCATCACAGGCTACTTCTACTTCATAGCCCTCCATCACCAGCTCATTCTTCAGCCCGAGCACGATGCCCGCATCATCTTCGACAACGAGGATTCTTGCCATATCAACCCACCGCCGGCAGCAGCAGCGTAAAGACGGTGCCTTTGCCCGGATCACTGCGCAGTTCGATCTCGCCGTGGTGCGCGGCGACGATATGGCGGACCATCGCCAAACCCAAACCAGTTCCGCGGATCCCCGCCTGTATGGCTGCCTCGCCACGCACGAATTTGTGAAAGATTCTCTCTTGCTCCGGGGCGGGGATGCCCTGTCCCCGGTCCCGTACACGAATCGCCGCGCGGTTGTCCACCCGCTCCACGTCCACTTCGATGAGAGCGGATCCGGCGGAGTACTTTGCGGCATTGTCCAAAAGGTTCCAGAGCGCGCAAGCGAGAGCCGCGCGGTCGGCGCGGACCAGCGGCGCGTCCGCTTGGGCGTGCACCTCAATCGGATGCCGTTCCCCTTCGCGGCTGAAATCGTCCGTCACTTGCTGAACAAGTTCCGCGGGGTCGATGGTCTCAAAACGGTACTGCGCGGCGCCGGCTTCCATTCGGCCAAAGTTGAGCAACCCTTCCACCAGGCGCCGCAGGCGCTGGCTCTCGTTCGACAGGACATTGAAATACTCGCTTTGATCTCCAGCCTTGTCGATCTTTCCCTTCGCCAGTTGGCCGCTGAGCAGGCAAAGGGTCGTCAACGGCGTGCGGAATTCGTGGGATACAGCCGAAACAAAATCCGACTGCAGGCGGCTGACCGTAAGTTCGCGAGTCACCGCGCGTGTGATGAGGTAGCCGCCTGCGAGAATGAACAAGGTAATGATCCCTAGTGCCGTGGCGAGCAATCGGCGGCGGAGATTCATCCACTTCTCCGCCGTTACATTGCCGGCCACAACGTGCACATTCCACGGTAATTGTGTGACGGAAGCCAGACGCACGGATTGCCGTGGCGTGCCGGCCGGTAGTTCACCAAGCACCGTGTGCCCCTCGGCGTCCGTCAGACTGAGCGACATTTCCCGCCTCGAGAGCACCTTTTGCAGAGCCGAGTCCAACCATACAGGTCCTACGAGAAACGCAACTTTCGCATCGCCTGATTCCCGCCACAACGCCAGACTCCAACCGCCACTGTCTCTAAAAAGCCGCCGGCCGATTGGTTCCTTGTTCTCCTGCCAGAATTCGTGCAGGCTTGCGACAGCCGCGGCCATGGCGAACGTGGCATCGGTGCCGGCCGGTCCGGATGCGGGGCCGAGGATTCGACTGGTCTCGCTCCGGAAGAACTCGTAGGCTCCGCGATTCAACCGCCACTTCCGCGCTTCCATCAAACTGGCCAGGGCGGCAGCCTCGTGGCGTGCGGACTCATTCATTCCCCGTTCTTCGAAGACGCGCAGCCGCGCCTGCCTTGCGACCAGTTCAGCGGGCAGGTCTTCCACCATTGCACCGGCGAGCGCCAGCATTTCCTCATATGCCGCCAGTGCCTCATTCCACTTTTCCTGCTTCCTATTCAGCCGGCCCAACCGCATCAGCGCTGAGGCCCGAACCGTAGGGTTGCTGGAGCTAAGCAGATGCTCAACGGTAAGAATGGCGGACCGGTAATCCTGTTTTCTGAACTCGAACGCATCGGCCTCGGCGAACAGCGCCGGCGGCGCGGCGGATGCGGCCGCCCCGTCCGGTTGAAACGGCAACCGCTTTTCCGGAAACACCTCCAGCCCAGCCTTGTGGGCCACGACGAAAACGCTGTCGCCTCCAAGCGATGCCGCGGCCCGCGAGGCTTCCCCCCGCAACTCGGACAATGGAAGCGTCGCCATGTGGGTGAGCTGCTCTTCAGCCTGGGAAAGAGATTTCTGCAAGGCGGCAACAGACAGGTCCGCGGCATTATCCCCCCGCTCCTGGGCTCGCTGCGAGGCCAACTCGCGGTCCTGTTGGGACAGTTGCCAGCCAAGCCACAAGAGGGTTCCCGTCAACAGCGCAGCGATGGCCATGAACATCGCCTGGAGGCGACGCCCGGAATCCAAGGAGAGATGCCGCGACCTCATAGGGTTCACTGGTGGTCATCCACATTATGGCGGATCGATCGCCTGAGTGGGATCAGTCTTGTGTCAGAAATCGGTCAGCCGTTTCCAGGGCGATGGGCTCCTCGGCGCTCGCTATTCCAACTCATCCATTGGCGCGTCTTCGGCGCTGGCGCCGCCCTGGCGGTGAGTGGCCTGGGTGGATGCGGGAGTGGAGATGACGTATTCTTCCGAAGCCCAGGCACCGAGGTCCAGGAGTTGGCAGCGTTCGCTGCAGAAGGGCATGTGGGGGGCTCCGAAGGGAACTTCCTTTTTGCAGTTGGGGCACTTCATAAAAGCTGGGTCAGGCGCGCTGGCGTGTGGCCTCCGGACTGGAGGACCGGATGATGGGGAACAACGGCACGGCGGGCGTCTGGGGAGCGGGGGCTTCGTCGATCAGTCCGCCGACCACGTCGTAATCGTGCGCTTCAGTGACGCGCATGAGCCGCATCTGGCCCGGCGCCATTTCCGTTTCGTTATCGTCGTTGATGTAGCAGACGCCGTCGATTTCCGGGGCCTGGCCTTGCATGCGGGCTTGCCATAACAGCTCGGTTTCTTCGGAAGGTCCTTCCAGCAGCACCGGGATTTCCTGGCCGATCAGACGGCGGTTGGCTGCTTTCGAGATCTTGCGCTGGATGGCCATCAGGCGGCGCTTGCGGTTGGTGATGGTGCGTTTGTCCACTTTGCCATCGAGGTGGAAGCTCTTGCTGGTTTCTTCGTCTGAGTAAGTGAAGACGCCGAGGCGATCGAATCTGGCGGCCTGGACGAACTGGCAGAGCTCGTCGAAATCCTGTTCGGTCTCGCCGGGGAAGCCGACGATGAAGCTGGTGCGGATGGTGACGCCGGGGATGGTGCGGCGGATGCGGTCCAACAGCTTGAGGAAGATGTCCCCATTTGCACCGCGCTTCATGCGCTTGAGCACGTTGGCGCTGGCATGTTGTAACGGCATGTCGATGTAGCTGGCGAGGTTGGGATGGGCGGCGATGGTATCGAGCAGCTTCTGCGTCACGCGATTCGGATAGGCGTAGAGGAAGCGGATCCAGTTGTTCTGTGCTTGCGGGATCCGGGCGAGGCGATCGAGGAGAACGGAGAGGCCGTCCTTAAGGTCGAGGTCTTCGCCGTAAAAGGTTGTGTCCTGGCCGATCAGATTGAGTTCGCGCACTCCTTCAGAGAACAGGCGCGTGGCTTCAGAGATGACGGATTCGAAGCGGCGGCTGCGGAAGTTGCCGCGGAACTGCGGAATGATGCAGAAGGTGCAGGGATGGTCGCAGCCTTCGGCGATTTTGATGTAGGCGTAATGGCGAGGTGTGGCGCGGAGGCGCGGGGTGAGGTCGTGGTAGAGGTAGGGCTCCAGCGGGTTGGGCGCGGTGGCATCGGAGGGGCCGCACAGCGACGCGATCTTCTCAATTTCGTTGGTGCCGATGACGTGGTCCACCTCGGGGATCTGGGCCTGAATATCGTTCCGGTAACGCTCGACGAGGCAACCCGCGACGATCAGCTTTTGGGCCCTGCCGGTGCGTTTGTATTCGGCCATCTCGAGGATGGTGTCGACGGATTCCTGCTTGGCGGGGTCGATGAAGGAACAGGTGTTGACGACGATGATGTCGGCATCGTCAGGATTGGGTGTGATGGAGTGGCCGTGGACGGACAGTTGGCCCATCATGACTTCCGAGTCGACGAGATTCTTGGGGCAGCCGAGGCTTACAAAACCGACCTTCAAAGAGGGTACTTCACTTTCCTGTTGGGATTCCTTTCAGGATAGCATTGGGGGGCTAGCGGGGCGGTTGGTTGACGCGGATGGGGTGCGTAACCGGTTTGGGGATTCTCGCGGAAACCGTCTCCCTAACGGTCGCGGCTCGGAACCGGTAGTGTTGATTTTGCAGGAGCTTCTGAGCCGCGAGCGTAAGCGAGTCGGACGCATTCCCCGAAATCGTTGAGCACCCACGCGGATGACGAGGTTGGTCAGAGACGCGGCGATTTGCCTGCCCGGCTTCGTTTGAATAAAACTCGCTATTCGTCAGGCTTCTTCGTTGGCCTGTATCTGAGTGTCGATTTCGGCAGCATGGATCCGCGCGTAAGCCCACGCGTTTGCCAGATCCTCGGCCCGGAGGGTTGGGTAGGAGTCAAGGAGGTCACGCTCAGTTACACCGAGGCGGCGGTATCTTTCCAGAAGCCACACCGGAATGCGTGTTCGCGCGATACAGGCGGCCCCTCCGCAGACCTCCGAGGAGAAGTCGATTCCGGGAAAATCGTCACCTCCATTGGACATGGTTCCATTGTCGCTGAAAAGCGACGCGCCTACTCAAACAAGCCTACGTACGATTTCACGATAACGAAAACCGGACAGGCGCCACATCGGGTCACGCCGCCACAACGATGGTGTAGTTGCGTTGAGCGGTGGCGGTGGGCAAGTCTGGAGCTTCGTTGTGTTCGCGCCGGGCGTCTATCAATTTGCGGGCGACGTCGCGAGCGATCTCGAGTGCCTCGGCGACAGTGCGGCCCTGCGCAACGAGGCCAGGGAGTTCGTCAGAAGTGGCGAGGAACACGCCTTCCGGCAACTCCTCGACTTGAACGCAAATGGCCAGTTCCATTGGTTTGATAGTAGCAGTCATTCGAACAAGCCGAACGTGAACACGTCGCTCTCGGTGGCGATGGTGACGTACTGCTTCCCATCCACCATATACGTGACCGGGCTGGCGTAGAGGCTGTGGCCGGTGGGGAAGTGCCAAAGGTCGCGGCCGGTGCGGGCGTCGAGGGCGACGAGGTTGCCATCGTCGTCGCCGCTGAAGATGATGCCGCCCGCGGTTGAGACGGTGCCGGCCCACATGACAGCGGGTCCGGGCATGGGGTATTCCCACTTCAGATTGCCGGTGAGCACATCGAGGGCGCGCAGGTAGAACATGCCACGCTCGGCGGGGACGCCTTCGCTGCCTGTGCCGCGGAAACCCGAGTTGGGAGGGGCGCCCTTGGCGGAGGCGGTGATGATGTCGCACTGCTCCAGGGTGACCACGTAGAACAATCCTGTGGACGGATTGTACGATGGCGACATCCAGTTGGAAGCACCGCGCACGGACGGGCAGACCTTGGTGCCGGCCGGTGTGGGGATCTTTTCGGGGGCCACTTTGGGCCGCCCGCGGTCGTCCAGGCCGGTTGTCCAATCGAGCTTTTTCACGAATGGCCTGGCATGCAGGAACTCGCCCGTGACGCGATCGAGGATGTAGTAGAAGCCGTTGCGATTGGCCTGGACCATCAGCTTGCGCGGGCGTCCGCGGAAGGTCGCGTCGATGAGCACGAGGTTCTCGTTCGCGTCCCAATCCCACACGTCGTGCGGCGTGAACTGAAAATACCATTTCATCTTGCCGGTGGCAGCGTCGAGCGCGACTACGGAATCGGAGTAGAGATTATCACCGGGGCGGCGCCCACCGTAGAAGTCAGGCCAGGGATTTCCGGTAGGCCAGTAGATCAGGTTCAATTCCGGATCATACGATCCGGTGGTCCAGGTTGGTGCGCCGCCCATTTCGGCAGGGAAGCCGCCCCATGTTTCCCAACCGGCCTCCCCTTTTTGTGGAACGGTCCAGAAGCGCCACCTCTCGTTGCCGGATTCGGGATGGATGGCGGCGACGAAACCACGTTGTCCGGAGCCACCGCCGGCGACGCCAACGAGAACGGCGTCCTTGATGGCGAGAGGCGCGATGGATGTGGTGTAGCCACCTTCATACGACGCGAACACCTTGTCGAAGAGCACATTGCCAGACAGCCGGTGGAGTGCGATGAGGTGGCAATCCGCAGTGGCCAGGAAGACGCGGTCACCAAGAATCGCCACGCCACGGTTGACGCGAGTGCCGCGGGCCTTGGCGGCGCGGAAATGCCAAACCTTACGGCCGGTGCGAGCCTCGATGGCGATCAGCTCATTCGTGTTGGAAACGTACATCAGGCCGTCGTAAACGATGGGTGAGGCTTCCAGCTTCTTCGCTCCGTCGACATGAAAGACCCACTTGGCGACAAGCGACTTCACGTTAGCGGGAGTGATCTGTGTGAGCGAGGAATGACGCGTGGCACGGTAGTCGCCGTTGTAAGTGAGCCATGACGGGCCGGGGGATTTTTCGATGTCCTGCTGATGGACCTGAGTGAACGCGCTCATAGCCGCGAAGAACAGAAGGACTCTCATTGCGCACCTCCGGTGGAACGCGTCGATTGGCGGGCGAGGAACGCAATCAGATCGGGGACATCGGCCGGCTCGGCCGCGGGCATTAACGAGGCATCGGGCAATTGGAGCGTGGATAGCCTGGCGCGATCCAGCAGATGGAGCCTGCCCTTGGAATCGAGGATATGCACTGTGTAGTTATTGTGATTCTTAGCGACACCGGAGATGGTCTCGCCGGAGGGCAGCGTTACCGATGCCGCCCGATACCCCGGCGCGACGCGGGCGGACGGTTTCAGTAGCGAATCGCGCAGTTGACCGACGGTACGTTCCGCGCCAATGTTGGAAAGGTCCGGACCAGGGTATCCGCCTTCACCGAGGATCATATGGCATGAGGAGCAGCGTGCGGATCCGAAGAACAACGACCGCCCTCGCGGAGCGTCGCCGGCCACGTTGGCGGAAATGGCCGGCGCCGTGAGCGAGCGCAGAAAGGCGGCGATTTCCGTGATGCGCGAATCCGGCAGATCGGAGCCCGGCATCATGGTTCCAGGGAGGCCGTTCTTGATGGTTCGATGGAGAACACTGTCTGCGAGCCGGGTTATCCGGCCGGTCATCAAACCCGGTCCCTGGCTGCCTTCGCCATTGGCGCCGTGGCAGGCAGAACAGGAACCGAGGTAGAGTTGCCGCCCGGCCTCTACGGCAGCGGGTGCTTGCGCGAATGAGAACACCGGCAGAGCGGCGAGGACGAACAGGGATCGCATCCGGATATCATATATCTCCCGCGTTCCGCGGAAAGCACTCTGTAACGTAGCAGCGGCTTCTCGCCAGGAAACAAAGCGGCTATACTCTCGGGGAAGGGGTACATAAAATGAGAACTCTCGCATTATCTTGTCTTCTAGCACTCCTCGGAGCGTGCGCACTTATCGGTCAAGGCACGGACCTCGGCACCGTACGAGGCACTGTCACCGACGCATCGGGAGCCGTCATTCCCAACGCTGCCGTGGAGGTGTTGGACGTTGCCACCAACATCACACGCAAAGTCACCTCCAACGCCGAAGGGAATTATGAGGCCGGCGGTCTTCGCTCCGGAACATACAAGGTGACGGTGGCGGTGGAAGGCTTCACCACGGCCGAAGTTCTGAACATCGAAATACGATCGGGCGGCGCAGTACGCGCTGACGTTTCGCTGAAACCGAAAGGCGCCACGCAAACCGTGATTGTCAGCACTGATGCTCCGACGATTGAAACAGAATCGCCGACCATTGCGAGGACTCTCGAGGGCGAGGCGATCCGCGAGTTGCCACGCGACTCACGAGACATATATTCGTTCCTGTATTTGAATCCGAATATCACGCAAGCCGATACCGACGGAGCATTCAAGTTTATCGGCGCGCAAAGTTATGGAGCGAGTTTTTCACTGGACGGGCAGCGGTCAAACGGAGGCGTTTTCGGGCAGCCGACCGCTAGCCAGCCTTCGCTGGAGACGGTGGGCGAACTGACTGTGCTTTCGAACAACTTCACCGCGGAGTATGCAGGGATTGCCAATGTCCGTGTGACGACGAAGCGCGGCGGTGTGCAACATCACGGGTCGTTGTTCTACAACAACAAGAATGCGGCGCTGGCGGCGTGGAACCTTCGCGACAAGATCGGGCAGGCTGCGTTTCTGCCGACTCCGGCGCAAAACCAGTACCCGTATCCATTCTTCAATTTGAATGAATTTGGCGCTTCGTTTGGCGGTCCAGTGCCGAAGATGAAACGCACGTTTTTCTTCATGGCTTACGAGCGGCGGTATTCCAACGCGCCGGTGAACCTGCGGTCCACAACGCTGCCTCACCCGACCCTTTGGACAGGCGATTTCACACTGTTGCGCGATACCAACAAACCTCTGGTCCCGGCAGCGGTGACCCTGACCGCGGCGGAGATAGCCAACAACACTGTGGGCGGATTGGGGCAACGCTTCACCCGGCTGCCCTCGCGGCTGATGAATCCGGTGACAGCGAAACTGATCGACGTCTATTTCCCCAAGGTGAATCCGGCATCACCGATCAACGCCGCCAACGGCCGTTTGGTGGACTACTTCAATTCACTGCCGGGCAGAACGGTTCGCAATCTTGGCACCGTGCGAGTGGATCACGATTTTTCGAGCAATGACAAATTCTATGGCGTATTCAACAGCCAGTCGCAGGACGGCCGCACGTCTGCGGTGCTAAGCCCGTACGTGGGCCTGGGACTGACGCTGAACGAGCGCACTAACCAAACGCTCTCACTTTCCGAGACACATCTGTTCTCGGGAAGGCTGATCAACGAAGTGCGCGGAGGCTTCAACCGGCAGCCAACGTTCCGCCGGAGTAATCAAACGCTTGGGCAGTTTCTCTCTAGTATCGGCTTTGATCAGAGCGATCTCAATGCCTATGCCAGCGTGGTTGGTCAACAGACGATGGAATCCTACGGACACCCCGGCATCACGTTCGGCACTGGTTTCGCCAACATCGGCACGGGAGGGCGCAACACGTACCGGCCGCTCGACCAGAGCCTGATCACGTTTGGGGACACCATCGCCTGGAATCTGCGGAAGCACACGATCAGGGCGGGCGCCGACTTCGTGCGCAACGCGGCCGTGGACGGATTCACTTCAGGCCGCAGCGACCCGCGCGGAACCATCGCGTACAGCGGCGCGGGACCGGACGCGTTCGCGCGCTTCCTGATGGGACTGCCCGCAAACTCCACCACCTTTGTGAACAAGTTCCGTCCCCCGATGGATGTCCACAATTGGGAGACGGGCTTTTTTGTGCAGGACGATTTCAAAGTGAATTCGCGGCTCACGTTGTATCTTGGATTGCGCTATGAAGTGATCACACCGTTCATCGAGGCAAACGATCTGCTGCTGAATTTCGACCCGACTTTCGTTGGTACAGGCGGCAAGAAGGGGCGGTTCATTCTGCCGTCGCAGAAGACGGCGGAGTTCGCTGATCCGCGATTCCTGGCATACGGGTACGCACTCGCCTCGGATGTCGGAGTAGGCCGGGCGCTGGTGAAGACGGACCGCAACAACATCGCTCCGCGGTTTGGTGTCGCCTATAGGATAGACGACAAGATGGTGTTTCGCGGCGGCTACGGTCTCTTCTATCCAACCTCGGCGGCACAAGGGATTCGCGATCCACTCGCGACCAATTCGTTCCAGGTGCGGTTGACCAAGCGCGACAACGCGGCGGCGCCGCTACAAGGCTGGCCAGGATTCACACACGGCATTAGCCCCAATGTGGGCGGATTGCTGGCATCGCTGAGCAATCAGATTTCGGCCAACTGGGTTCCTTTCGATCTGCAATCGCCGCGCATTGATCAGTACAACCTGACGGTGGAGCGCCAACTGGGAGAGCGGACGGGCCTTCGGGTGTCGTATCTCGGGACGCGGATGAAAGGGTTGGTTTCGGGCGTCGACGCCAACATGCTGCCGCCGAGCGATACGCCATTCGGGACCACAACAGGAGATGGCGTCACGGCGTGCAGTATGAATGACTTCAATTGCGACCTTTCCGCGGCGGACCGGGCGCGGCTGCCGTTCCCAGCTCTCAGCGACTACATGACCAGTTTCGGGAATTTGGGACACGGCCGCTCGCACGCGATGCAATTGGAACTGAACAGACGGTTCGGAGGCGGGTTCACATTCACGGCTGCATACACGCTGTTGCGGCAACTGACGTCGGCGCCGGACGTCGGCGCATCGAGCCTCGGAGGCACTTCGTACAATCAATTCCGCCCGGATGTGGACTACAGCCAGGACGCGTTTGTACCGCGGCACCGGTTTATCACCTATGGCACTTGGAACGTGCCCTTTGGACACCGTCAGAAATTCGGCTCCAAAGCACCCAAATGGGCTGATACGATTGTGGGCGGCTGGCAGGCGAGCTGGCAGGCTTTCGTCAAATCGGGGACGGGCTTCACACCGTTCTGGTTCTGCGACAACTGCGGACCCGTAATGCCCGGCAATTTGGGGAGCGGATCCATTGATGCCACGGGCGGTTTCTATGGAACCACCTTCCGCCCGATCGTCACCGGACAGGTGAACATGAAGCAAGGGGACCGAATCTTCAATCCCGACGCGTTTGCGCCGCCGCCCGCGGGCGCCGATCTGTTTGACAATCCCAACATCGCCAAGCGCAACCTGCTGTGGGGACCTGGAACGTGGGGAGCGAATCTGGGCGTACATAAGATCTTCCGGCTCAGCGAGCGCTTCCGCGCGGACCTTGGCGCCGACTTCAACAACCTGTTCAATCATCCGCTGAAATCACCGGACGGTTTCGATATCGGCAATCTGGGCAGCTTCACGATGCAAGTGGATCCCAAGACGCTGAAACCCTACGTCGACACGGTGAATCGCAATCCCGACTTCGGGCGGCTGCTGACCAGCTACACGCAGGAAGGTGTAGACAGCCGGCGCACCATTCGACTGAAGCTGCGGGTGACGTTCTAGTTGACGCACGGCGGCCGTTAACAACCAGCGGGGGATTTGTGAGATAAAATCGGACTACTTGAAATTCCACCCGCTGGGAGGTTTCCATATTATGGACTGCCCCGATTGCAGACCCGGCCGCCGCGATTTTCTCAAGACCGCCGCCGCCGCAACGTTCGCCATTACCGCTGATGCAGCGCCTAAGACCGCTGCGTCCTCGGAAACGCTAGTCGCCACTCTGCACAAGAGCCTGACCGAGGAGCAGAGGAAAACCGTATGCATGCCGTTCGATCATGATTTGCGATCGAAGGTGGACAACAACTGGTTCATCACCGGCGCGCGCGTCGGGAAGTTTTTCACACCCGATCAACAGCAGATGGTGAAGGAGATTTTTCAGGGCCTCTACGCACCCGAGTTCGTGCCGAAAGTGATGCAGCAGTTGGAAGAGGATGCAAAGGGTCTCGGCAACTATTCGGTGGCGTTGTTCGGCGAACCGGGCTCGGGCAAGTTCGAGTTCGTGCTCGCGGGCCGGCACTGCACCGTGCGCTGCGATGGCGATTCGGTGGACGGCGTTGCCTTTGGCGGTCCGATCTTCTACGGTCACCAGGCGGGCCCGACGGCCACCGAACAGCCCGACCATCGAGGCAATGTTTACTGGTACCAGGCCGTACGCGCCAACGAAGTATTCCAGGCGCTCAACGGTAAGCAGCGCGAGATGGCACTGGTGTCCGGCAAGCCGCGTGATGAGAAAGCTACTGCAACGGTCGCGCTCAAGAAGAAGACGGAACTGGCGGGGATACCGGTGTCGGACATGACACGGGATCAGCGTGGGCTCGTGGAAAAGGTTCTCGCTGATCTACTGCTGCCCTATCGCAAGAAGGATGTCGATGAGGCGATGCGTTACATCAAGGCGAACGGCGGAGTGTCGTCGCTCGCGATGTCGTTCTACAAGGATGAAGACATCGGCAAGGACGGCATGTGGGACGTGTGGCAGTTGGAGAGCCCAACGATGCTGTGGTACTTCCGTGGTGCGCCGCATGTGCACACGTGGGTCAATATCCGGGCTTAGTTAGGGGACGGCTTAACTGGCGGGCGCCGCGGCTTTTTTCTTCGTGGCGCGCCGCTTTTCCGGAGGCGGCTGGCGATCGCTCTTCTTCAGATTCGGAAGCACGATCTGGAGGACAAACTTCTTTTCGCCATGGTCGTCGAACTTGATAACGATGTGTTCTTCGGTGCAGTCGCTCACCTGACCAAGTCCAAATTTGGGGTGTTCTACCTGCGCGCCTTTGGCGAAAGGAAGTTTTGCGGCCATTGATTTATTTGTGATCCTCATTGTAAGTGTAGCAAAAATCAAGGGCTAGCGGACTGACGGACTCAATGGCCACTGATGAACGCCGATTAACAGTGATAAGAAGCCGGAGGCGCGGAGCGTGGATCGTTGTCTGGTTTCACAAGTGCGCGACCCGGATTACCTTCCCGGTAATGCCGGTCCGGTGCCTGGGCGGAACTCTTCCTGCCACTTCTTCCGCAATTGACGCAGCTCCAGGATCAGATCCATCACCATACGTTCGATGATGCCGGCGGCATCGCGGTAAGCCTGCTCCTTGCTGCCCATGGGATCCTTGACCTTCCACTCGCGCACGGGCGCCTTCACCTCTTTCGGTAGCGGGTAGCCGGAGAGGTTGACGACAAGATCAAAGGGTTCGGGGCCATGATCGGAAATCGACTTGGGGAACACATCGCCAAGGTCGATATTCTTCTCGATCAGCACTTTTCGCGTAAGCGGCATGATGTGGGTGGCGGGGGCGAGACCGGCGCTGCGGGCCACCATCACGTCGGCGCCGTAACAGCGCGCGAAGCCTTCCGCCATCTGGCTGCGAATGGCGTTTCCGAGGCAGACAAAGAGTACACGAAACGGACGATCCATAGTGAGAGCCGAGCTTACTTTCCGTTGAGAAGTGCTTTCTTCACTGTAGCGAGAAAGCGCTGGTGGATGCGCGGATCGCTGGTCAGTTCGGGATGAAACGTGGCCACCATGTGGCGGCCTTGTTCCACCAGCACCGGTTGCTCCTGATAGCGCATCAGGACATTCACTTCCGGCCCAGCGTCGCGAATGATGGGGGCGCGGATGAACACGGCCTCCACCGGGCCTTCAATCGAGGCGCCGCTTTCCGGCTCTATCCGCACGATGCGGCTGTCGATCTGCCGCCCATAGGCATTGCGCTCGACGGTAAGATCGACCAGCCCGAGGGATTCCTGGTGCGGCGACAGCACCTTGCCGGCAAGTAGAATCGCGCCCGCGCAGGTGCCAAAGATGGGCTTGGATTGGCCAAAGCGTCGCAACTCGTCAAACAGGCCCTCCAGGCGGAGCAGCTTCAACATGGTAGTGCTCTCTCCGCCTGGCAGGATGAGGCCGTCGCACGAATCCATCTGCGCCGCGGTGCGCACCTCGATGGCTTCCGCTCCAGCCCTCTCGACTGCCTTCTGATGCGCTTCAAAATCGCCCTGCAGGGCGAGAACGCCGATACGCATTTACCAGCCTCGCGTCTGGAGCAATTCGCTCTCCGGCAGTTTGGCGATATCGAGGCCAAACATGCCGATGCCGAGTTCCTCGCTGGCTTCCAGGAGTTTTTCCGGATCACGGAAATAGGTGGCAGCTTTGACGATCGCTTTGGCGCGCGCCTCTGGATCGTTGGACTTGAAAATGCCCGATCCGACGAACACCGCTTCGGCACCCAACTGCATCACCAACGCTGCATCGGCTGGTGTGGCGATCCCGCCGGCTGAAAAGTTCGGCACCGGCAGCTTTCCGTGTTCGGCGACGTATTGAACGAGCTCGAGCGGCGCCTGGTGCTTCTTCGATTCGGCCACCAACTCCTCGCGGCCAAGCACTGTCAGTTGCTTCATCTCCTTGACGATGGTGCGGATGTGGCGGACCGCCTCGACGATGTTGCCCGACCCGGCTTCCCCCTTGGTGCGGATCATAGCGGCGCCTTCCGCAATCCGGCGCAGCGCTTCACCGAGATTGCGCGCGCCGCAGACAAACGGCGTCTTGAACGCGCGCTTGTCGATGTGATGCTCTTCATCGGCCGGCGTGAGCACTTCGCTCTCATCGACGTAATCCACCTTCAACGCCTCGAGCACTTGAGCTTCCAGGAAGTGGCCGATGCGCGCCTTTGCCATCACGGGAATGCTGACGGCAGCCATGATCTCGCGGATCTTGCTGATCGGAGCCATGCGGGCAACGCCGCCCTCCTTACGGATATCGGCGGGGACGCGCTCAAGCGCCATCACCGCGGATGCGCCCGCCTTCTCAGCAATGACGGCCTGCTCGGCATTGGTGACGTCCATGATGACGCCTCCCTTGAGCATCTCGGCGAGGCCGACTTTCAATCGAAACTGTTCATCCAAGTAATTCATCACTAACCTCCCAGTTAGACAAGCGCGGGTGCGGGCTCCATTTGGCGCGACACTCGCACACGCTCCGCTTCATTGGTAAACAACTCGCCGAGGATCCGGACACCCTTGCGAATCCGCTCAGGCTCCAATCCGGCAAAACACAAACGCAATGCGCCGGGCTCCACTTGCGATACGGCGAAGTACTTGCCCGGCAGATAATTCACCAGCGCCCGCTCGGCACGCGGCAGGAGCTCTCCCGCGTCGAGGCCTTGCGGCAACCGGACCCACAAATTCATCCCACCCTGAGGACGGGTGAACCGCGTACCGGCGGGCAGAAACTCCTCACACGCCTGCAGCACAGCAACAAGCCGGCGGGCGCCTTCGGCAATCACGTGCTCGCAATGCGCTTGCAGCCGCCCCGACTCGGCAAAGCGGCACAACACGGCCTGCGCCAGTTGATCACTGTGCAAATCGCACCACTGCTTGGCATCCTTGATGCGGTCCATCAGGACGCGCGGCCCGATCACCCATCCGACGCGAAGGCCTGGAAAGGCGATCTTCGAAAAACTGCCCAATTGCACGACGTCACCCGTCGGATCGAGTTGCTTCAACGACGGCAGCGATTCGCCTTCATACCGCAGCAAACCGTAAATGTCGTTCTCCACCACGATGACTCCAGCCTCGCGCGCCAGTCGCAGCACGCGCTGGCGAGTCTCCATCGTCATGGTGGCGCCGGTCGGATTCTGGAAATTCGGAGTGAGCAGAAGCAGCCGCGGCTGTTCGCGTTCCAGCGCCGCGGCAAGGGCATCGGTATCGATGCCATCCGGACCCACCGGTATCCCTACCAGCCGGGCTCCGGCGGAGGCAAACACGCCGCGCAGTCCCGGATAGACTGGATCCTCCACCGCAACCGCATCGCCGGGCCGCACGAGCACCCGTTGCAACAGATCGAGCGCCTGCTGGCAGCCGTTGGTAATCACGATATCGTCGCCGCCGCGAGCCGCTCCATGCCGCGCCGCCTCCTCGATCAGGTAACTGCGCAGTGGAGCATATCCTGCGGGTGATCCAAGTTGCAGGATGCGTCCCGCTCCGGGTCCGCGAATCACCTCATCCACCGTAATGCGGAACTGATCTATGGGGAACAGTTCTTCCGCCGGCCGCGAACTGGCGAAGCTGATTCCATCCGGCGGGAGCGACAACGATGGAAGCGAGGATGGCGGTGCACTCCATTGCTCCCAGGGAATGCGTGTCACCGGAGCAGCGGCTCCTGCCACAAAACTCCCGCGCCCGACATGACCTTTCAACAGTCCGTCCTGTTCCAACAGTTCATAAGCCGATGACACAGTGGCACGGTTCAGATTGAGGAGCGTTGCCAGTTCGCGAGTGGCCGGCAGGCGCTCGCCCGGTGGAATGCGGCCCGTTTGGATCAGGCCCTTCAACTGGTCGAAAAGCTGGCGGTAGAGCGGCGTCTCCGAGGCGGAGTCGAGATGGATGGGCGGTAGCATGATGGCCAGCAGGACCAATATACCAAATTGGACCGGTCCACAACAGTCCATTTCGTATGGGCCGCTGGACACCCCAATCTTGATACAATTTCCCTTCTCGCTACTTCTTGCCCTATGCGGACGTTTCGCACATTCCTTGCTCTACTCCTACTAGCCGCCATCACCGCCGCGCTATTGCCGGCGCAGAAGAAAAAGAAACGGAAAAAGGCCGACGAGGAGGAGATCACCCAAACCCACGAAATACCGAAGGACCCTCCCGCGGCTCTCAGCGCCCAGCCGCAGCGGCTCGGCTTTCTGGCAGCGCCACTTTCTTCCAAGGGGCTGCTTTCGCAGCAGGTTCGCGACGGCCTGAAAAACCTCCGTTCGCAAGCCAGGGGGGCGTCCATTATCAAGGTACGCGCGTTCGTCTCCGGCACTGGCGATCTGCGCCGCGTCCCGGCTCTGGTGAGTGAAGAATTCACGGGGTGGAGGCAGCCCTTGCCGGTGGTGACCGCGATTCGCGTTGGCGCCCTCCCGCTCGAAGGAGCGCAAGTTGTGCTGGAAGGCTGGACGATGGAAAAACGTCCGGTCAATCCCAACGGGCTCGCGTTCTTCTCCGGCCAGCAGGTGACCAGCAAGGAGCCGGTGGAAAAAGTGGAGCCGCTCTTCCGCGAGTCCATTGCGAATCTGGCAAAGGCAGCCAAAGCAGCGAAAGTCGACGCACCGAACATCCTGCGAGTCACCTGTTTCGCCAGCGCGCTCGGCGACTACATGCAACTCCGTCAACACACAGCAGCGCAGTTTCCCAAGGCTTCGCTGGTGATCGTTCAAGCGCTGCGTGGTCTCAGCAGCGGACTGGTGGAATGCGAAGCCGTTGGCAGGCTCTCCTCGGCGCCGTCGCTTCCCATGACCGCGATCAATCCGGAGGCGCTCCCGAGTTCCCCCAACTACTCGCAGGTGATGCTGGTGAACGCGCCCAAGGTGATCCTCACGGGAAGCCAGTTGGCCTTCCATGCGCAGGACGCCGACATACGGCTCGCCTTTGACCGGCTGAAGAAAGCAGTGGAAGGAGCGGGTGGATCGATGAAGAACACCGCGCTCACCAACTACTATCCACTCGCGCAGAGCACCATCGAGAAAATTCGCTCCATCCGGTTTGAGTTTTTGGACAAGGCTCGCCCTCCGGCCAGCACGATGCTCCAATTCGAAGGGCTGCCATCCATGGACGCCAGCTTCGCCCTGGAAGTAGTGACGCTGCCTTGAACCTATCCGCCCGCGGCCTGTCCTTTCGCTTTTGGCGCCCCCTTTCGGGGATCTTGTTTACGAAGGCGGAACTCCTGAAAGGCAGCCCAGCCAAGCCAGTACGCCAACAACGGGCATGCAAGGGTGGCGATTGCCACACTGGCGAGAGCTTGCGGATGCATCTGTAAGACGCTTCGATTATCTCGATACGGTGTGCGCTGTCACAATCCGGTTCATCCCTTAGCATGGCTAACCGCTGGTACTGGACCGGAAGTCACTCGATTTCCAGGCATCCGACTATGTGCGCTTCAGCGGGCTTTGTATCCCGGCCCGTACAAGGCGCGACCCGGCCGGTCCGGTGTGATCTTGCCATCGCGCACTACAAACACCCCGTTGACAAGAACATCGCGAACGCCCACGGCCAGGGCGCCGGGATCCTCGAAAGTGGACTTGTCAGCGACAGTTGCCGGATCGAGAATCACCAGGTCGGCCTTCATGCCCGGCCGGATGATACCGCGGTCGTACAGCCGCAGCCGCTGCGCCGGCAGGCCGGACATCTTGCGAATCGCATCCTCAAACCCGATCACCTTGCGCTCCCGCACGTAGCGGCCGAGCACGCGGGCGAACGTCCCGGTACTGCGCGGATGCGCCATGGTGATTGACCCGTCGGAGGCCACCATCGTGAACGGGTAGCGCATGATCCGTTGGATGTCCTCCTCAAAAATCCAGTGGAACGTCGCGCTGCATCCGCCGCGCTTCTGAATTTCCATCGCCAGCTCAGAGGCGTTCTCGATGGTCGGCTGCTGGCCGCGCGCCCGCAGAATGTCGGAGAGTGACTTGCGTTCCAGCGACCGGTCGAAGGAACAATTCGTCAGGACAATATTCTTTGGATCGCCGCCCCCGCGCTCGCCTTCTATTCGGCGGATGATCTCGGTCTTGATGCGCTCCCGCTGCGCCGGGGCGTTCAAACGCTCCAGCAGCGCACTGGTGCCGCCGCCAAACGCATCGGCTGGAAAGAGAGCCGCCCCGATGCTGGTGTGCGATGCGGTGTAAGGATACTGGTCAACGGTGGCGTCAACACCGCGGGCGCGAGCTTCGCCCACTAGGCGCAGCATCTCCACGCTCTTGCCGAGGTTGACCTTGCCGCCGACTTTGGCGTGGGTGATCTGTGTCGGGAGTCCACCCTCCTCGCCGATGCGGATGGTTTCCTTCACCGATTCGATCAGCTTGTCGCCTTCATTGCGGATGTGGGACACGTGGAATCCACCGTATTCGGCTACCACCTTCCCCAGTTCGATCACCTCTTCAGTGGCGGCGAAGTTGGCAGGCGTGTACATGAGCCCCGTGGACATCCCAATCGCACCATCGAGCATCGCCTGGCGAGTGAGATCGCGCATCTTCTGCAGTTCCGCGGCGGTGGGCGGGCGGTTGTCCATGTTGAGCACGGACCGGCGGATGGATCCGTGCCCCACGGTGAGCGCCATGTTGACCGACATGCGATGAGCGCTGAGACGGTCCAGAGCTGGTTTGATAGGCAGCGGCGAGGAGCCGTCGGGTCCGCCGATCAGCGTCGTCACGCCCTGTAGCAAATAGCCCGGGGCGGTGGGCGTGTTGAAGATGTCCGGGTAGGAGTGATTGTGCACGTCAATGAACCCTGGGGTCAGGGTGAGATTCCCCGCGTCAACGCGCAACTTCGCCGGCGCACCTTTGAGCCAGCCGACGGCAGCGATGGTATCACCGCGCACTCCGATATCGGCATAGAAGTACGGATTGCCCGCCCCGTCCACGACTCGGGCGTTGGTGATGAGAAGGTCGAATGGCTGCGCGAGTTGTGCGGACGCCACCGCCGTCAGACAGTTGAGGAAAAGAAGAAAGATCGCGGGTCGCATTCCCCGTAGTGTAGTACGGAGGCTGTCCAGCGGTACAACCGGAGGGGAATGTGGGAGGTGAGCTACAGAACCTGGCCGCGAAATTCCCAGTTCGCCGCCGCGGCCACCTTCAGTGTGCTAATCGGACACTGTAGTGTGTCCGGTTGACCTCACTAGCGGTCGATCTTGGGCGAGTTGGAAAGCATCGCAAGAAACAACCCCACGATGAAAAATAAAGGGATCAGGTTGATGATCCACATTGTCCCCGAAAGTTCCATACTCATGTTGATGCACGCTCCGTGCCAAAGTTTCCGCTTCTTTACTGTTGTTTACTCTTATTTACGTAACTGGCTTGTGTACGTAATCCATGCCGGGAGCGGATTTATTCCAAAAATGGTATTAGGGCCGCCTACCGCGTAGAGGCGGGAAGCACCGGCACGTTCGGGACAATGTACCACTTGTCGCGATCGTAGCCCTTCACATACCAGGACGATTGGGAGGGTCCGGACGTTGGCCCGGGAGCGGGAAAAATAACGGGCAACGGAACCTGCACTTCCGTGCGCCGTGTAACGGGCGGAGCCACGGTCTGCTCCACATAGTTGCCTCTTCTGAGCCTGGCAGGCTGGACCGGAGCCTGCTCTTGCGTCACGATCTGAACCGTCGCGGGCACAATGGCTGTTTGTTCTTCTTTTCTTTCATTTGTGACCATTGTGCGGATCACGCGTTCGCTCAACCCCTGTTTGGCCAGCCACGCCAGCCCGTCGACGGAAACATCAAACTGTGTTTGTTTTTGATAGATAATGTCGATGATGAATCCTTCGCTGTAGCCCGCTCGCGCCAGCGCCACCACTCCTTGATTTGTGAGTATGTTTTTTGTGGTTGCGCCGTTTGGCGATGGCCAATCCGCTCCGAACAGATTCGCCGCCGCCATCTCCAATGCGATCAGGATGGCCAATCCGGTTGTCAAAGACCTTCCAAAGTTCTTCCGTGTCACTGCTAAGAGCCCGCCCATTGTTTGTTCTCCTCATCTGTTCTTATCGGTGAGGGCTCTCACTAGTAGATAGCGAATTCCGTTGCCGATAAGCATCAGCGGATGAAGATTTTTTTCACGGCACTGTTTATGCTGTCCTGGCCCACGCCCATGCGCGGACTCGACCTGATCACCAAGGAGCTTCCCCCAGCCGTCATCCACCGTCCCTACGCACCGGAACCCCTTGTGGTGCAAGGATGTGGCGTCTGCGCCGACAACGGCGTCACGTTTCGGCTGGCCTTCGGCGCCCTGCCGGAAGGGGTACGCCTGACGCCTGCCGGCTATTTCCAGGGCATCCCAAAGAAGGAAGGGAGCTACTTCTTCATTGTCCAGGCAGCCAATTCGTGCCAGCGGACCAGGCGGGGGTACACCTTGCGGGTGGGTGGAGCGCCCATTCTGGTTGCCTCCGAATCCTCGTTCGAGTTCTTCCACACCACCGGCGCCGTCATGCCTGCCCCTAAGACGTTCCACATCGCCGCGAACTGGCATGACATGCCCTATCAGTGCGACGCCGGCGGCGCCAACTGGCTCGACTGGCGCCCCATGCGCGGCCGCACACCGCCCGAAGGCAGCCCGCTTCAGGGAGATCCCGTGGACGTTTACATCATTCCCGATAAGCTCGTCTCAGGTGTTTACCGGGCGCCGCTGCGCTGCACCGCCTGGGGGGCGACGCGCGATGTCACCGTGATGGTCACGCTGAGCGTGGAGGCAACCGAAGTGAAGTCGGACGTCAGGTATCAGTGAAGAAGCCGGCATGGGGCCGGCCGCGATCGAGGGCGTCCGCCTACATCGCCCAGATGGTCACGCTGCGGCCGTTGGGGAGCGGTTCGTCACGCTGGAAGATCTTCTCGTCCCACGACAACGCCGGGTCGCGGTTGAAGAGCACCAGGTGGGCTTCCTCCGCCCCCGTCCGATCGACGTAGCCCGCGGTTTGCTGTAGCCCTTCGGCGATGGTCTTGTCCAACGTGCCTCGCACCAGTTTCACTTCGATCACCGCCCGTTGCACGCCGCCGGCATGGTTCCAAATCACAAGTAGGTCGGTGCGCTTGCGGCCAAGCGCGTACTCGCGATCGATGCGCCCGCCGCCGTTGATGATGCGTTGCAGGAAGGCCTGCAGCAGCAGTTGGGGGCCGGCTTCGCGGTAGCTGTAGCGCTCCAGCCAGATCTCGGAGTTCTCGCGGAAGAACTGCTGGAAGGAGGACAGCAGCTTGGGCATGTCGAGGCGGCCGTCGGGGGCGACATACCAGGCGGTGCGCTCGCGGGCTTCCAGTTGGATCTGCGTGATGAAATTGAGTTGACGGGGGATGACTTCGCGGTAAATGGCGTTGGAGACTTCCGGGCCTTCCGGCCCGCGGCGGATCAAGCCGAGGTCGATGCAGTACTGCATGTCGTCGTCGTCCCAGGAATCGTTACTGAAGCTCTCGTCGCTGTTGAGGATCGGCTGAACGACGCGCTGCACGCGAGGTTCGCGCAGTTTGTCCGCCAGTTGATCGAGGTGGGTGACGCGGTTGAGGATCAGGTTTTCCTTGGCTTGCAGGATGAGTTCGCGAGTGATGGGCTTGGTGCGGTCCTGCTGGAGTTTGAAGCAGGATTCGTAGGCAAGGGCGTTCACCAGCCAAGGCTGGCCCTGGGTTAACTCCCATATCAGGGGGAACACGTCGTCTTCAAAAATCTGACCGGTTTCGGTGGTGTGTTGGCCGTAGAGGTCGCGCACTTCCTGAATTGAGAAATCGCCGATGCGCAGTGACTCGGCTCTGATGTTGAAGGCGCTGCCACCGGTGATGATTTCTTTGGTGCCGTGAATGCGATAGTCGCGGATATCGCGCACGCCACAGAGGATGAGGCTCTGGGGAAAGCTGGCGGGCCGCTCCGCATAGCCGGTGCGCAACTGGCGAAGCAGGGAGATCAGCGTGTCGCTTACCAGCGCATCCACCTCGTCCAGCATGAGCACGACCGGGAGCGGGCTGTTCCGGCTCCACGCCGTGAGGGCCTTTAGGAGAGCTGTTCCCGGAGTGGCCAGAAACTGCTCATGATGATCCTCAAAGAACGGATCATTGAGGTAGATGTCAGCGCTTCTGGCAAGCGAGGAAAGGATCGCTCCCATTCCACCGGTTACGTCGTCCCGAAGCGCCTGCGCAGGTTCAATGTTGCAGTACAACGCCTTGTAGCGGCCGCTGGCATTCAGATCGTCCATCAGAGCACGCAGGCAAGACGTTTTTCCCGTTTGCCGCGGCGCGTGCAGGATGAAGTACTTTCCGGCGTCCATCAGCCGCACAATCGCATCCCTGTCCATTCGGCTCAATGGCGGAATGATGTAGTGCATCTCTGGTCTCATTGGACCCGCGGTGTTAAAGTGTTTCACTGCCCTTCCATTGTAGCGGCGTCAGCCTACTGCGCCGGTTCGTTCGATTCGAAGGCTACGGTGACCACTTTGAATTGATTGGCGTCGAGCGAATCGTCCACCGCCACTTCGCAGACCTGGCAGCGGGTGGCGCCGCAGACATCGGCCTTCACCGCTTCAAAGGCAGCGGCGGTAGCGGCGTTGGCGGCGATCTGCAATGTCGTAATGCCGCGGCCCACTGAAACGCCACCCTCGCTCTTGCTCTTGTTCACGGTGAACAGGGCCGCGATGGCGGTTTCAAAAAGCGAATCGTCGCCGGCCCCAGGGGGCAGTTCGTCCGCCTTGGGCCATGGCGCGCGGTGGATGCTCTGATGGCCGGTCTCCCCGGCGAAAGCCCAGGACCAGACCTCTTCGGTGATGTACGGCACGAACACTGCAAACAGGCGTAACAAGGTTTTGAGCGCGATACGAAGCGTGGCGACGGCGGATGCGCGCCCGGCGGTGTCGGTTTCGGAGCGCGAGCGGGCCTTCACCAGTTCCAGATAGTTATCGGTGAGGCCGCGCCAGAAGAAGCGTTCAATCTCGCCCAACGCCAGGGCGTGCTCGTACCTGTCGAAGTTGGCGGTAGCGCTTTCCACCAACTTGCGCAACTGCGCCAGAAACGCCAGATCCAACGGATGCTGCACGGGCCCCGATTCGGAGGTCTGCATCAGAACGAACTTGCCGGCGTTGAACAGTTTGGTCACCAGCCGCCGGCCCACTTTGAGCACGTTGGTATCGAAGGCCGTATCGGTGCCGAGGCGGGCGTTGGCTGACCAGTACCGCACCGCGTCGGCGCCGTACTCCTCCAGCAGGTGCATCGGCGTTACCACGTTGCCCTTACTCTTGGACATCTTCTTGCGGTCGGGATCGAGCACCCATCCCGAGATCGTCACGTGATGCCAGGGGATGGTGCCCGAATGCAGCCATGCCTTTACGATCGTGTAGAACGCCCAGGTGCGGATGATCTCGTGACTCTGCGGCCGGACATCGTTCGGGAACAGGTTATGGAACAGCTTCTCATCCGTCAGCCAGCCCGCCGAAATCTGCGGCGTGAGCGAACTGGTGAACCAGGTATCGAACACATCGGCTTCGGCTGTGAAGCCGCCAGGCTGGTTACGCTGCGACTCCGTGTATCCGGGAGGCGCCGCATCCATCGGATCCATGGGCAGAGCTTCGGGCGCGGCCAGAATCGGCTCCTCGTAGACCGGGTTGCCCTCGCCGTCGAGCTTGTACCAGACGGGGAACGAAACGCCGAAGTAGCGCTGCCGCGAGATGCACCAGTCAAACTGCAGACCCTCGGTCCAGGTCTTGAAGCGCAGCCGCATGAAATCGGGATGCCAGGCGATGCGATCGCCACAGGCAATCAGCTCTTCCTTCTTATCCAACAGCCGCACAAACCACTGCCGGGTGGAAATGAACTCCAGCGGCTGTTCCCCTTTTTCGTAATACTTCACCGAGTGCTCGATCGGTTTGGGCGCATCCACGAGCGCGTCGCCGAGCAGTTGTTCCACCAGGATCTTGCGGGCCTGTTTCGTATTGCGGCCGGCGATCTGCGCGTAGGCGGCGTTTGCGGCGTCCGGGTTTTTGCTGTCCCAGTTCGGTTCGCCAAACGTGACCGGCATCAGCCGCCCGTTGCGACCAATGATCTGGCGGTTGGGCAGGCCCTGCTCGCGCCACCAGCGGACGTCGGTTGCATCGCCAAACGTACACACCATCAGGATGCCGGTCCCTTTCTCCGGATCGGCGAGCGCACTGGGAAAAATCGGCACCGGCGCGTGGAACACCGGCGTCACCGCGCGCTTTCCAAAGTACGGTTTGTAGCGTTCATCGTCCGGGTGCGCCGTCACCGCCACGCAAGCAGCCAGCAACTCCGGACGCGTCGTCGCAATCGTGAACACCGTTTCCGAATCCTCCACCCCAAACCGGATGTTGTGGAAATGACCGGCTGTGTTGCGATCTTCCACTTCGGCTTGCGCAACCGCCGTCTGGAAATCGACATCCCACATCGCCGGCGAATCCACCGCGTAGATGTGTCCCTTCTGATAGAGGTCGAGAAAACTCAACTGCGCCGCCCGCCGGCAACGCTCGTCGATAGTGGAGTACTCCTGTTTCCAATCCACCGACAGCCCGATGCGCCGCCACAACGCCTTGAAAATGACTTCGTCTTCGACTGTCAGCTTCAGACAAAGCTCAATGAAGTTCGGCCGCGAGATGCTGACCGGGTGTTTCTCCTTCGCCGCCGCCGCGGTATCGAAGTTCTCCACGTGGTGCAGCGTCGGATCGCAGCGCACGTTGAAGTAATTCTGGACGCGCCGTTCGGTGGGCAGGCCGTTGTCGTCCCAGCCCATGGGATAGAAGATGTTCAGACCGGACATGCGCTTATAGCGCGCCATGATGTCGGTATGCGTGTAGCTGAACACGTGCCCCACGTGCAACGAACCGGAAACGGTGGGCGGCGGCGTATCGACGACGAAGGTTTCGTCGCGACCGCGCGAGGGGTCGTAGGCGTGTACACCCCACTGCTCCCATTTGGCGTCCCAGGCATCTTCCGCCTGTTTCGAGTCAAAGTGCTTGGGAAGTTGTGAAATGTCCATTGTCGGAAGGTTATTCGGTTGAGGGGCCGGCGAACATGCGGTAGCCGATGAGCATCACGAGCGAGCCGCCGACACCCGCGGCATAGCCCATCAAGCTGCCTTCGGCCCAAAAGTCCATGAGCCATCCGAGTGCGGCCACCATGTTGGCGCCGGTGATACCGAGCGCGACAGTGGTGATGAGGCCGCCGGAATGACGGGCGGGCATGAGGGCATTGCCGGCCGCGCCCACGGCGGCGCCGACGATGGCGGTTGCGAATACGTGCATTTGCAGTGTTCCTTTCCAATAGTGACGATGTCAGACAGTAACTGTGAGCGGTTCCGGCTTGGCTTTCTTGCGCACCATGCGCGTGCGTTTACGCGTGACCGGCTGCGCGGCAAAGGCGTCTTCCAGGAGCTCACTCTGCTCCTGCGCATGGCGCTTGCTCGATCCGGTGGCCGGGCTGGAACTCTCCGGACGCCCGACGTAGCGGACGCGGCGGCGCGTCGGCTCGAGCGCGTTGTCCAGGTGTTCCTGAACGAATTTCCAGGCGCCCATATTCCGCGGTTCTTCC
Organism: Acidobacteriota bacterium; assembly: GCA_016213775.1. GTDB lineage: Bacteria > Acidobacteriota > Terriglobia > Bryobacterales > Bryobacteraceae > CADEFT01. The sequence goes on along the minus strand of JACQZR010000231.1, from coordinate 13,003 downwards.
TGCGCCCATACCACTGAAGCGCTGGCGGCATAGCGCCGTAGCTCCGCTTCCATCTGATCCGTGGGGAATGGATACAACTGCTCGATCCGTAGAATCGCTACGTTCAGCAGCTTGCGTTCCTCCCGCAGCGCGGCCAGTTCCCAGTAGAGTTTGCCGCTACAAAACACCACCCGCGTGACGATGCCGTCCGGCGAGCCTGAGGTGTCCGGCAGCAGTTCCCGGAAACTCCCGGTCATCAAATCGGCGCCATATGAGACCGCCTTCGGATGCCGCAGCATGCTCTTCGGAGTGAAGATAGCCAGTGGCTTTCGCAGCGAATGCCCCTCCGGCCCGCCGCGCATCTGCCGCCGCAGCAGGTGGAAATACTGGGCCGGCAGCGTACAGTTGGCCACTTGCATGTTGTTCTCGGCGCATAGCTGCAGGAATCGTTCCAGGCGCGCGCTGGAATGTTCCGGCCCCTGGCCTTCGTATCCATGCGGCAGCAGCAGCACCAGTCCGCTGGGCTGGCCCCATTTCGATTCGGCCACGCAAATGAACTGGTCGATGATCACTTGGGCACCATTGGCGAAGTCGCCGAACTGCCCTTCCCACATGACGAGCGACTGCGGATCGCCAATGCTATACCCAAACTCGAAGCCCATCACCGCAAACTCGCTCAAGGACGAGTCGATCACATCGAACCGCGCCTGATGCGGATCCAGGTGTTGGAGTGGGATGTGTTTCTCGCCCGTCTCGGCATCGTAGAGCGTAAGATGGCGTTGGGAAAACGTCCCGCGTCCGGAATCCTGCCCTGACAGCCGCACCGGCGTACCTTCGATCGCCAGACTGCCAAACGCGATGGCTTCCGCCCCTGCCCAGTCAATTGGAGCACCCTTCAGGATGTCGCGGCGCTTGTCCTGGAAGCCTCGCAGCTTCGGATGCAGATGGAAGCCTTCCGGCAGCGTCGTGATTCCGCGGACAACCTTCTCCAGCACCTCCTGACTGATGGCGGTGTTGGCATCCTGCGCCGGCTGCCACGGCAGCGGCGTCACTTCCTGAATTTCGTACTCGGCCTTTTTGGACACCTCAAACGCGGCGCTGAGCCTGGCGATATAGGTTTGCCGGATCTTCTCGATCTCCTCCTGCGTGACGGCCTTCTCGCGCACCAGTTTCTCGCCGTAGAGCTTGGCCACCGACGGCTGCTGCCGGATCTTGCGGTACATCACCGGTTGCGTGTAGCTCGGATCGTCACCCTCATTGTGACCGTGGCGCCGGTAACAGAACATGTCGATGACAACATCGCGATCGAAGGTCTGCCGGTATTCGAGGGCCATCCCGGCCACCCGTAAACAAGCTTCCGGATCATCGCCATTGATGTGGAAAATCGGCGCCTGCACCGTACGCGCCACATCGGTGCAATACTGTGTCGAACGCGACGCATACGGGTTGGTGGTGAACCCGATCTGGTTATTGATGATGAGATGGATGGTGCCGCCTGTGCGATAGCCTTCCAGTTGTGAAAGGTTGAGGGTTTCGGCCACCACGCCCTGGCCGGCAAAGGCGGCATCGCCATGCACCAGAACAGGAATAATGAGGTCTCGTTTGGTATCGCCAATGCGATCCTGCTTGGGCCTGACAATCCCCACCACCACGGGATTCACCGCTTCCAGATGGCTGGGGTTCGGCGACACCACGACCTTGATTTCCGCGCCCGACGGCGATAGATGAATGCCCGCCGCGCCGAGATGATACTTTACATCGCCCGATCCCTGCGTCGCCTCCGGGTCGAGCTCGCCTTCAAAGGCCGAGAAGATCTGTTCCATCGGCTTGCCGATGAGGTTGGCAAGCACTGTGAGCCGGCCGCGGTGCGCCATGCCCATCACCACCTCGTGAACGCCCTGATCGGCGGCCTTGGAGAGAATGCCGTCCAGAATCGCCATCGCCGCTTCGGAGCCTTCCAACGCAAACCGCTTCTGACCGACAAAACGCGAATGCAGGAAGTGTTCAAACTCCTCAGCCTCGATCAATACCTGCAGGGCGCGAAGGCGGCTGGCGTGGTCCAGCGGCCAACCGTTGGCCTGCGGTTCCATGTGCTGCTGGAGCCAGCGTTTCTGCTCCGGCACCTGGATATTCATGTACTCGCAGCCGATCTTTCCACAATACGTTCCGCGCAGCGTTTCCAGAATCTCGCGCAGTGTGGCGACGTCCATTTCGCCGCTCTCCACCCCGCATCGCCCCAGCGTGCCGGTGAGGAATTCGCGGTCCAGATCCCAAATCGTCAGCCCGTAAGTCGCCGGGTCGAGTTCGGGATGATACTGGGGTTCAGAACCTAGCGGATCGAGATCGGCAATCAGATGTCCGCGCACGCGGTAGGCGTTGATCAGTTGCAGCACCGCGGCGTGTTTGGCAACCTCTTCACTCGGGCCGGTGTGGCCGCCGAAACCCGCAAGATGGATCTTGTCCGGCTGCCATTTCACTGGATGATACGGCAGCTTCAGATCGGCGAAGATCGACTCGTAGAACCCATGCTCCCCTTGCAGCAGTTCCTGCAGATGGGCCAGAAACACGCCGCTTTCCGCACCTTGAATGATCCGGTGATCGTACGTGCAGCTCACAGCCATCACCTTCGACAGACCGATCATGGAACGGACGCTCGGCGAGACACCCTGGTATTCCGCCGGGTAGTCGATAACGCCGGTGGCGATGATAGCGCCTTGTCCCGCCATCAGCCGCGGCATCGACCCGAAGGTGCCAACTGTTCCTGGGTTGGTAAGCGAGATCGTCGTGCCGGCGAAATCGTCAGGCGTCAATTTGCTCTTGCGGGCCCGCACCACCAGATCGTCAAAGGCCTGCATGTACTCCTGGAAATTCAGCGCGCCGGTGTTCTTGATGGACGGCACGACCAGAGCGCGATTGCCATCCTTGCCCGCCACGTCCACCGCGATACCAAGATTGATCGCGGGCCGGAGCAGGCGGTGCGGCTGGCCGTCAATCTCGGCATACGCGCAATTGATGTTCGGATACTTACCCAGCGCCTTGACGATCGCCCACGCCACCAGGTGAGTAAAACTGATCTTGCTCTTGCCGGTGAGCGTCCGGTGCTGGTTGAGGATCCGGCGGTTCTCCTCAATCACCTTCACCGCAATGATGCGCTGCGAGGAAGCCACCGGCACCGACAATGACGCCGTCATGTTTTCGGCGAGGCGCGCCGCAGCGCCCCTCAAGGGAGACGGGTCACCATGGACTGCTCCCGCTGGCGGAGCCGGGATGCGGGAAACAGTAATGGTCCCATTGGCATTGGCAGGTCCGGGTTCGTTGGGCCGGCGGTGCTGGAACACTCCGCTCCAGCTCTCATCAACGGCCCGGCGGTCGTGGAGGTACTGCTGGTAGAGTTCGTCCTCGAGCCAGCTATTGATGGAAATCGATTCCGGTGACTTATCTTGAGACATGGATGAACACGGGCAGGCACACCTACAGTGCTAGTGGTCGCCAAGAAGGACCGCCCTTGTTTCCATGATACCGTGGACTCTCGCCCTTTAGTGTCGCGCCCCCAGCTAGCGGGTACTCGCCATCCGGCTCTGCAGTGGCGGCGAGCCCAATCGAGACAGCACCCGCAGCTTCGCCGTCAACGTGGTCCGCTTTAACCGCAACATGTCAGCGGCCTGCGTCTTGTTGCCGCCCGTCCGCCGCAACGCTTCCTCGAGAATCCGCAGTTCGATCCGGCCCACCGTCTGTTCGAAGTCGAGCCCATTCTCAGGAAACTCCAGAAAGTGGTCCATCTCGTTCTGCTCGTCCCGCGGAAAGAGCATCGGCAGTGTGAAATCCTGCGGCAGCAGGAATGGCCGCTCTCCCGACATCGCAATTGCGTGCTCGACGGCGTTCTCCAACTGCCGCACATTCCCCGGCCATGGATACAGCGCCAACAGGTCCAACGCTTCCGCTGAAATCTCACGCACCTGCAATCGCTCCTGCCGGCAGACCTTCTCGATGAAGTGGTGCGTCAGCAATGGAATGTCCGCGGCGTGGTCCCGCAGTGCCGGAATCGCAATCGGCACCACGTTCAACCGGTAGTACAGGTCCTCGCGAAAGCGCCCCGCGGCGATCTTCTCCGGCAGATTGGCGTTGGTCGCCGCGATCACCCGCACGTCCACGTGAATCGTCTCGGAACTGCCAATGCGTTGAAACTCGCGCTCCTGCAGAACCCGCAGCAGCTTGGCTTGGGTATCGAGCGGCATATCCCCGATCTCGTCCAAAAAGATCGTCCCGTTGTTGGCCTGCTCAAAGCGCCCCATGCGCGACTGTACCGCTCCTGTGAACGCCCCACGCACGTGGCCGAACAGTTCGGCTTCGAGCAGCGCCTCCGGAAGCGCCGTGCAGTTCACCGTCACCATCGGGAACTGAACGCGGGTGCTGGCGCCGTGAATTGCCCGGGCTGTCATTTCTTTTCCAGTGCCGGTTTCGCCCACCAGTAGCACGGTGGCTTTTTTTGGCCCAATGAGCCGGACCTTTTCAACCAGCTTTTCCATCGCGGGGCTCCGTCCAACCAGATAACGCCGCCATTGTTCTTCAGAGGTAGGAACTGTTTGCGAGAAGGCCATGCGAACTCCTCACCTACTATCGGGGAGGTATCGCGCCGGGTAGATGGAGCAATAGCCCGAGATTGCCTGGCCGGAATCGAGCAGCCGGGCAAAGAAGTGGTGTAAGCGCTGAGCTGTCAAGCATTTGTCCGCGCCCAATCTCCCTACAACCACACGCCTTAGCTAAGGTTTGTAAGCAAATGTCTTTTTCGCTCCACCTTAGCCATTTCTTAAGGCCCTGGCCAACATATTCCCCACCCATACGCTCCACAAGCAAACGGCCATTGACCCCACGGCGTACAGAAAGGCTCGGGCGTTTTGACCCTGACGGAGTAGGTGGAGTGTCTCTAAGCTATAGGAAGAAAAGGTGGTAAATCCGCCGCACAACCCTACCATGACAAAGAAACGTACCGTCTGCTGATGCGTCCACTCCGACGCCGCTCCAATTACCGCAGCCCCCACAACATTGATGGCAAAAGTTCCCCACGGAAGGCCCGTACCGGCTCTGGCCGTGATTTCGCTCCCCAGCCAGAACCGCAGCATCCCGCCAAGGGCACTGCCCACCGCAATCCAGCCATAAGGAGGAAGTAACGAAGCCATTTCCGAATTGTCGAACATTCCGGCCCCGTTTGCGTAGCAGTACATGGTGGCCTGATGTAAGCGTATTAAAACGCTCCCGTTGAAAAGAAGGCAATCTGACGAAGCGCACAGGGTGCGGCGCGCACCCCAGAAGCGCAGGAACATTGCTCGCGCCGCACTCCGTTGTGCGCGTGTTCCTTAGAAGATGTCGTTGCCGTCTCCGGGTGCAAGCTTGACGCTGATGGCGCGGTCGCGTCGCGGTCGTTTTGTCCGCCTGACACGGTACCCGCGCGTTGCAGGTTGGAGGAGGCTCCTTTATGTTGCTCACAATGTTTGGGGTGAGTATCTTCGCGCTCATTGTCGCGGCGATTCTCGTCCTTCCCTCGTTTGTTTCCGTGGCCCCGACCGAGGTCGGTTTAGTGACGCGGCGGTTTTCCCGCAAAAAGCTGTCGGAAGATAACCCGATCGCCTTTCAGAATGAAGCCGGTTATCAGGCCGATCTTCTGATGCCCGGACTGCGCTGGCGCTTCTGGCTGCTCTACGCCGTGGAGAAGCACCCCTGGGTACAGATCCCGGCCGGCCAGATTGGGGTGGTGATCGCACAGGTTGGCGCTGCACTGCCCACGGGCGCCAAGTCCGCGGCTTACAAAGCCGAATTCGACCAGTTCTCTGACCTGCGCGGCTTTGTCGCCAAGGGAGGGCAGAAAGGTGTCCAGCGCCCCGTCCTCGCTCCCGGCACCACGCTTCCGATTCACCCGATCGGTTTTCTCGTCATCACCAAGAACCGTGTATACGGCGTGCCGGTATCGCCCGATCTGCATCGCCGCGGCGTCCATCTGACGCCGGAAACCTTCGGTTTGCAGGACGCCGACCTCGATGTTCTGCGCATTGACCGCAACGCCGGCGACCAGCGCGACATGATCGGCATCGTCACCGCCCTGGAAGGCGACCCGCTCGCCAGCGGCGACATCGCCAGCCGCCTCAACGGCTATGCCGACGTCGAACAGATGGAGCGCGACGGCTCCACCGACTCCGAGGTCATTGAACGGTTGCTCGGCAACAAGAACCAGACTCACAACAACTATCAGAACTTCCAGGCGTTTCTCGACAACGGCGGCCGCATCGGCCTCCAGCATGATCCGCTGCCCTACGGCGCCTATATCTTGAATCCCTTCCTGGTAAAGGTGGAGAAGGTTCCCATGTTAGTCGTCGAACAGGGCCAGGTGGCCGTGATCAAAGCCTATGTGGGCCTCACCCCACGCGACACTTCCGGGCCGGAGTTCAAGTTCGGCAGTCTGGTCCATCCGGGCCACCGCGGTATCTGGCAGGAGCCTCTGCGCACCGGTAAGTACCCGATCAACCCTTATTGCTATAAGGCGGAGATTGTACCCACGGCGATCCTGACCCTCAACTGGGCCGATCGTATCTCCACCGCGCATAATCTCGATGCGAAACTCGAACAGATTGTCGCCAAGTCGAGTGAGGGTTTCGTCTTCCGCATCGATTTGCAGGTGCAGATCCACGTGCCGGACACCAATGCTCCGCGCGTGATTTCCACCGTGGGCACAATGCCGAACCTGGTGAATGAAGTGTTGCAGGCGGCCGTGGGCAACCACTTCCGCGATACGTTGCAGAGCATGCCCGCGGTGAGGTTCATTGAGACGCGCCAGGCGGTGCAGGTGCAGGCGCTCGAACATATCCGTTACGAACTGGGCAAGTACCACGTCGAAACTCCCGGCGTCTACATCCAGGACGTCGTGTTCCCGGCCGATCTGGTGGAGGTGCTGACACGGCGCGAGATTGCCAACCAGGAGATCGCGACGTTCAAACAGCAGCGGCTCTCGCAGGACGAGCGCATTGAAACCGAGAAGGCGCGCGGTACGGCCGACATGCAGGCTGAACTGGCGAAATCGAAGGTTGGTGTGGATATCCATACCAACAACGCCAATGCCCGCAAGGCCGAGGCGGACGGCGAGTCGTTCTACATCGAACGCACCGGTACGGCGAAGGGCGCCGAGGTTCGCGCGGTGGGTTTGGCACGCGCCGAAGCCTATGAGGCCCAGGTGAGAGCCTTCGGCGGCCCGATGGCCACGATGGTTGTGAACGCCATCGAAGCGCTCTCCAAGAGCCAGACGCCGATCATGCCGAACATCCTCGTCACCGGCGGCGGCACGTTTGAGGCTCTGGCGGCGGCGTTCCTGAAGAACGTCCAGCAGAGTAGCGTGCAGAAGCAGTAAAGGGGGTTGGGCGCGGGGCTCGTTTGTGGGTCCCGCGCCCCCAACGATTTCTGAAAAAAGTTGTTCCGCTCCGGTATTCCCGATTGTCTCAATATTCGAACAGAATGCGCTCAGAAACGAGCGGATCTGAAGATACCGTAATGAGGGGAACAACATGAATTTCTCGAAGCACGCATGTATCGTGTCGATTGCCACCGCGCTTTTGGCGCAGAGCGGAATCGCGCAAAACAGGAACATCCAGTTGAGGGAGAAGGCGGACTCCGCGGTTGCACGCGAAGCCGAGCCCGGCGACGACCGCGGACGCAAGGGCCGTCCAGCCATGTTCGCACGCGAAGCCGAGCCTGGCGACGACCGCGGACGCAAGGGCCGTCCAGCCATGTTCGCACGCGAAGCCGAGCCTGGCGACGATCGCGGCAGGGGCCGTGGAAATCAGCCTGGCGACGACCGTGGACGCAAGGGCCGCCCAGTGATGTTCGCCTGAGCGTGGTTCCCGGGGATAAGCAGGGAGAACACGGCGCCATGCGGTGGTTCCACATAGTCGTCCTCTCGGCGCTCGGTGTTCTTCCTGCGGCCGCTGCTGTACAGATACCGGCAGTGGCGCTTCATCAGCAACTGGAATTGAATGAAGATGCGCTGCGCATTGACGACTTTCGCCAACGCCAGCCCAACGATGGAGCGCCGGCCAGCCTTCGCACGACAGTCTACCTCGCCTATAGCGAAAGCGCTCTGCACGCCGTCTTTGTTTGCAAGGACGACCCCGCAAAGGTACGTGCGCACCTGAGCAGACGAGAGTCTGTCGACGGAGATGACCTTGTCGGGATCGCGATCGACACCTTTCACGACGGACGGCGCGCGTATCTGTACTATGCCAATCCGCTTGGCGTGCAACTCGACGGCGTGACTACTGAGGGCCAGTCCGATGACTATCGCTTCGATGCGGTCTGGTCATCGTCCGGCCAATTGACGCAGGACGGTTACGTTGTCCGTTTTGTGATCCCCTTCCGGGGTATGCGGGCAAAAACGGGATCAGGAGAGCAGTGGGGCATTTCGCTGACAAGGCGCATTCCGAGGCTCAGCGAGTACGACACCTGGCCGCGGATCACCGACCGGCTTGAGGCGTTTGTCCCGCAGTTTACCGTAGTGAACGCGCCGGCGCGCTCGTCTTCAGGCCGTGAGGTGCTGGTGAACCCGTACGGATTCGCGGCGCGGGCGCGCGCATTTGATGAAAGCGTACCGGCCATGATTCGAAGCGGTGAACTGCGCGGGGGTCTCGATTCAAAGATCGCTTTTGGGAATGGTGTGAGCGTCGACCTCACCGTGAATCCTGATTTCAGCCAGGTGGAATCCGACGAGCCGCAGATTGCGGCCACACGCCGCTATGAGAACTACTATCCGGAGAAGCGGCCATTCTTTCTGGAAAACGCGGCGTTCTTTCAGACTCCGGAGCGTTTGTTCTTTTCGCGTCGAATCCTCGATCCGCGGCTTGGAGCGCGGGTTACCGGAAAGCTCGGATCCACGGCTTTCGGCGTCCTTGTCATGGACGACCGTGCACCGCAGGCACAAATCAGCGCATTGCGTCTGGTGCGCGAGATCGGCAAGGAATCGAGTGCCGGGTTTCTGTCCACGGTAAGGCGGACTGCGTCGGGACAGAACAGCGTAGCCTCGGTGGATGGCAGGTGGAAGCTGTCGCCGAATTGGGTGCTGGCCGGTCAGGCCGCCACGAGCACTTCGTCAGAAGGGCGAAGCCGCGCATCCGGTTCCGACCTGTATGGAGAAGTCCGGTATACGGGCTATCACTTTACCTATTCGAGCAGCTATCGCGACAGGTCGCCGGCTTTTCATGCCGATGTGGGCTTCATTCCGCGCCACGACATCCGGCAGGCGGACACGGAGGCGGCCTACCGCTGGCGCCCGGAAGGCGGACTCATCACGAGTTTCGGCCCATCCGCATACGCTGTGATCACCTACGACCATGCGGGAGCTTTGCAGGACTGGTCGATTGAAGTACCCTTCACAATTAACTTCCGAGGGCCCAGTTCGGTATCCGCATCGCATATCGCCGGCGCCGAGTCTTTCGCCGGACGCACTTTCCGGCGCGACGGGAATCGCGCAGTCTTTTCCACTGATCGCTGGAAGCGCGTAGGCGTCACCGCGGCGCTCGCCAGCGGACGCGCCATCAACTACTATCCGGCGCAAGGGCCGCCGTTTGGTGCATCCAATACGGATGCGCGTTTTGAGATGACCTTCCACGCCACCTCGCGCATCCGCCTGGATGAAACCTATCTTTACAGCCGGCTATCCGATTCCAGCCGCACTGTACTGGATGATCACATCGCGCGTTCCAAGGTGAGTTTACAGTTCACTCGCGCGGCCTCACTGCGTGTGATCGCCGACTACAACGCTACTCTGTCCAATCCCCAGTGGATGCGCCTGGAACGCAGCAAGCGATTGAGCATGGATATTCTCTTTACTTACCTGATTCATCCCGGGACAGCGCTGTACGTTGGCTATAATGACAAGAGGGAAAACTGGCTTTGGGCCGAAGAAATGATGGGTTTTCCATCACGTCACGGCGGTCCCTCGTTTTCCTCAGGCCGCCAGCTCTTCATTAAGTTCAATTACTTGTTCCACCTATAAGGATCTTCTCATTCAGGCACGAATTTCTGTTCCACGTGCCCGGATGAGCGGGTCTGAGAGGTTTGAAAGGCGGCCACTGTGGAACCCGGGGAAGTCAATGGTCCTCACGGACGAGGAACTGATCGAGCGTCATCAATCCACCGAGGATCGTGCGGCAGCGGGCGCGCATGCCAACGAGTTGCTGCGCCGCTACTCCGAGCGCGTCGTCAAATGGTGCTGGCGATTCTCCAACGATCGGGAAGCAGCGCTCGACCTGGCGCAGGAGGTGTTACTCAAGGCCTATCGGAATCTGCCGGCGTTTCGAGCCGAGTCGAAGTTTTCCACCTGGCTGTACCTCATCGCGAGGAATCACTGCTTGAACTACGTGCGGGGCCGAGTCTCGCAGCCTGTCTTGACGGCGGGCTCGCTGGAAGTGGATCCGCAGGACGCACACGACGCGGATGTGTTGAAGAAGTTGGAACTCCAATCCGACATTGAGGAGCTTCGTAAGCTGATGGCAAAAACGCTGAATGAGACGGAGTCGAAGGTGATGATGCTGCACTTCGGAGAGGAAGTTCCACTGGAAGCGATTACTCGACTGCTCGGACTCGAGAATCAGAGCGGAGCGAAAGCCTTCATAGTGAGTGCCAAGCGGAAACTGAGCGCAGCAATCAGCCGGCGCCGGAGTAGAGAGTAAGCGAGGGAGATGGGAAGAGCATGAAGAACGAGCGGGTAATCCTGAGAGCGGCATACAGTACGACAAAGTCCTGCCCGGAGTTGGTGGATTTCCTGGATCGTGTCGAAAGGGGCGACCAGGGAGCTCTGAACCATGTAGAGGAATGCCCTCGGTGCGCGGCGGAATTGGCTTTGTATCGCGAGGTGGCGGAAGGTCCCACTGTGGCAAAGAGCGACCTTGCCAATCTGGACAAACGTGTAGCGAATCAGATTGCCGCCACTACAACGACTACTACAGGCTCCTGGTGGCGCCGCATTCTGCGACCCGCGTATCTTACGCCCGCGATCGCTACGGTAGCGGTGTTGTTATTCGTAGTGAACACCAGAAGTCCGCGCACCGGATTGCCCAATGAATACGGGAGTGTGGAGCGTGCGCAGAGTGTCGAACTGCTCTCACCGAAAGGTGAGGTAGCGGAGGCGCCCTTGATGATGCGATGGACTGAAGTGAGCGGAGCGGCGTCCTATCGCGTCAGGATTTTTGAAGTTGACCGTAACCAACTGTGGGAAGTCAGCATCAAAAGCACAAGCACCGCAATTCCGTCCTCCGTGCGGAAGCAGGCGCTGCCGGGGAAGCGTCTGATCTGGAGTGTTGAAGCCCTCAACAGTGCGGGAAAAACCATCGCCACGGGCACTCAAGATTTTCGCAAAACGGTGGCACGTCCCGGTGCTCAGTGAAGATACGGGGACTGTACTCAATGAGAAAGATTCAACTGTTGCTTCCCATACTGGCCGCGGTGCTGGCTCAAGCGCCGGCGCATGCGCAGACGGTCCTGCCGGCCGAGATCCATGTCGATGACGAGACCGTCCCGGCGGGCGGAACGGTTCAGCTAAAGTTCTCGCTGACGGAACCACGGCCCATCATGACCGGCACGCAGGCATTTGATTGGGACACGTCCGCGATGGATCAGTTGTTCGGAGTGTCGCTATACAGCCCGGCGGGGGATGCCTACGGTGTGGCGCGCTACAGCGGCGGCAGGTTTGCAGTGAAGCACATTTCTCCCCAGGGCAGCTTTGGAACCGTTGTCGACTACCCGGTGCTGACTGTGACTTCGCATGTGCGGCCGGATGCCCAGCGCGGTTGGCAGAGCCGGGTGATCTTAGGAGCAGACTCAATCTTCACGGACGCGTTTGGAATCACGGCTCCTTACGTGGAACCAAAGGCAGGAATTCTGACGATCGGCGGGACGGTTTACGTACACAACGTCATTCCCGCGGGCGGGACGTGGCCGGCCGGCACCATGGTGCGGATCATTGGTAACGGATTCAGCCCTGCCATGCAGCTCCGGACGAAGTTCAAAACAAGATCAGTGAAGTTCGTCAGCAGCACCGAAGTGGACCTCGTGCTGGACAGGACAACGCAAATGGACTCCCAGCCGATTACCATCCGGACACCGGATGGCATCCGGATGACGTACTACGCGTATCTGCGGGGGGTGGAACCGGTGAAGAGCTCAAACGTACTGGTTGCTTCAGCCGAGCCAGTGTTTCCGCTGATCACTCTGGCGAATGCGACCATTACCCAGCAATCGCGCGGCATTCAGAACGCGGTGGATACAGCGCTGTCCATACAGAATTCCAACGCGCAGCCGGTGATCGTGGTGCTGACAGCTTCAAACGCGCTGGGGCCGATCGTTCAGAAAACAGTCACATTGAATTACGGCGATAGGATCACGCGCGAGCTGGGCGAGTTTTTTGCGACGGCGCTGGCGGCAGGCACCACGGTTCGCTTGGCGGCTTCCGCTCCCGTGCAAATTGTTCCGTTCGCCGCTGACCAGACGAACGGAACGCTGACGCCGATCCTGGCATTCCCTTATTGAGTCCTGCCGCCGCGCCGTATGTAGAGCCACCCTGCGAGAAGCGCAAAGACGAGCGCGGACGCGGTCACGGCAACCGATTGAGTGGACCGCGGTGTCTGCATGTCCGCACTTCCAGTGAGGATATAGCCGGCCCAATAGCGTGGATGGGCGGCGGCGGACTGCGAACGGCGGAGCTGTAGTTTCGCGAAGCGCAACGCTGCACTGGACGATTGGCCCTGCGCGAGCGCCGCATAGAAGTGCCGCAAGAAGTCTCCTGATGCCCGATCAGACACCCGCCACAAGGTGGAAACTGTCGCCCCTACCCCGGTGGCGAGAAACGCCCGGCTGAGCGCGGCAACCCCTTCACCGCCGATTGTCTTTCCCACTTCGGTATCGCAGGCAGCCAGAACCGCAAGGCGTACACCCGGCAACTTGAGATCGTGAATCTCACGCGCGAAGAGGTACTCCACTTCGTTTGCTGGTG
>JACQZR010000229.1 GCA_016213775.1 Acidobacteriota bacterium | reverse complement strand
GGCATCGATGGCCAGAGTCCGGGTGCCGGTGAGAGACGGATGACGCGTGACGGCGGCAACGTGGCTGGCGATTCTGGGATAGGCCGTTCCGAGGGGCAGGCGTTCGATGTGACGGATGGCGTAGCGCTGCTCGGTCTGCGGTTTGAAGTAGACCGGGTCGGGCCGGTCGCTGATGAGAACGTCAGCACGCTCGAGGATGCAGAGGGCGGTGTGGTCGTTGGCTTGACCGAGGTCGAGGCCAAGGAAGAAGTCCGGATACCCTTGATAGCGGGTGGTGTCGTATTCCGTAAAGGGAGTGACACTGAGCAAGCCGAGGTCGAGAGACGGCAGGTTGAGCAAGGCGTGGTCCAGTAAGTCGGAGGAGATGACGGCGGTGTCGGCGTCGAGGAATTCGCAGCAGTATTCCTGACGGAACTGGTGAGCGGGCATGGTGGCCCGCTGCTCGTCGAGGAACGATTGCTGGATGCGAGGGCAGGCGCTGGCGGGGACGCTGACGCGTTTCCAGTGGGGGCCGGCGGCGGGGTCGACGACGCCACCAGTATCGGGTGGGGGCGATTCGACAAGGAAGAGAGCAGTTGGGCGGTGATCTAGGCACTGCGCGGGTCATTGCGCGGGTGGGTGGAACGCTACGGGATTCCGCGGGCGTTCTAAGTGGACTGGAAGAACGTCCACCATGTGCGTCCGACCGAGCGGCAGCAGGAGACGAGGGAAACACAAGCGGAGTTTCAACGGATCTGCGAAAAGTTGGGAAAACGAGTTGATCGGGGCCAATTCAGCGCAAGCCAAGGGGCGGGTGGAGAGAAGTCATGGCATAGATCAGGATCGGCTGATCAAGAAGATGCGGTTAAAGAAGATCAAGGGCTACGATGCGGCGAACGGTTATCTGGAGGAGAGCTACTTGCCGCAGCACAACTGCGAATACGCGGTGAAACCAGCCGCGGAGATGGACTTCCATGAACCACTGCCGAAGGGAGTGGATCTGGAGGAAGTGTCCAGTCTGGAATGGGAGCGGAAAGTGAGCAACGATCGGGTGGCGCAATGGCAAGGGCGGTGGTTTCAGATTGGAACGGGAACAGCGGTTCAGCCAGGTCGGACGGTCATCGTGCAACAGCGACAGGCAGCGATCCCGCCGGTAGTACCGATCCGATCGCGGCGCCAAAGCAAGACAGAGCCTGCGGCGAGTGGAAGAGTCCGTTGTTGCCGACACGCGCCGCGAGGTCTCTTGCAGTAACGAGCAGGGAAAGGGGGCTCAATCGCCGCCCCCTTTCCCCGCACCCCTATCCCCCGCCAAAGGGGACATTTCTAAAGAGGCTTGACATTTCTCAACGCGTTTCTTGCGCGAGTGGAGCGCGAGACGATAGGCTGGAAGGAATTGTGCGTCTGAGTTTTGGCAACTTCCTTTTGGATCTGAACGAGCGGAGGCTATGGAAGCAGGATGAAGAGATCCTCCTGCCGCCGAAAGCTTTTGACGTTCTCTCCTATCTGACACGCCATCCCGGCCAGTTGGTGCAGCGCGATCAACTGATGCGGGAGCTGTGGCCGGACACGTTTGTGGATGACCATGCCTTGTCCTTTCAGATTGCCGAAGTGCGCAAGGCGTTGGGCGACGATCCGAAGACGCCCAGCTACATCGAGACGCGCCCCCGTCGTGGCTACCGTTTTCTCGCCGATGTGGAGCAGGAGGGTGCGGCGGGTCGCACGGAACCGGCGCCTGCCGCAGCCAGGCCCGAGCCGGCGATGGCGGAAGTGAAGCCTGCCGCAATTGCACCCGATGAGATTCCAGACACGCATTATGCCCAGAGCGGCGACGTCAACATCGCCTACCAGGTGATGGGTCATGGCCCCATTGACGTCGTCTTTGTCATGGGTTGGGTATCGCATCTGGAGTATTTCTGGCGGGAGCCGAACTTCGCGCGATTCCTGCGGCGATTGGCCTCCTTCAGCCGTCTTATCCTCTTTGACAAGCGCGGCACGGGACTATCCGATCGTGTACCACTCCATCAACTTCCCACCCTCGAGCTGCGTATGGACGACGTGCGCGCGGTGATGGACGCCGTTGGCTCGCAGCGCGCGGTGATCGTGGGTGTATCGGAAGGCGGGCCCCTTTCCGTGTTGTTTGCGGCAACGCATCCGGACAAGACGCTCGGCCTCGTCATGATCGGTTCGTATGCGCGGCGCATTCGCGACGAAGGTTATCCCTGGGGTCCAACGGCGGAAGAAAGCGCGGCGTTTTGCGCGCTCATCCGCCGCGAGTGGGGCGGTCCTGTTGGCATCGAAGTGCGAGCTCCCTCCATGGCAAGCGATCCGGCCTTCCGCAACTGGTGGGCTACTTATCTGCGAATGGGAGCGAGCCCTGGAGCCGCCGAAGCCCTCACTCGGATGAATGCGGAAATCGACATCCGGCCCATTCTGGCCACCGTCCAGGTGCCGACGATGGTGATCCATCGCACCGGCGATCAGTGCCTGCGCGTGGAAGAGGGCCGCTTCATGGCCGAGCGCATCCCCGGCGCTCGTTTGGTGGAGTTGCCGGGCGCCGATCATGTGCCGTTCTCCGGACCACAAGAGGAAATCCTGCAACCGATTGAAGAGTTCTGCGCCAACGTGCGCAGTGCGCCGGAGCGCGAGCGCGCGCTCGCAACGGTAGTCTTTGTCGAGGTTCCGCCCAATGCGGCAACCGCCGATCCGGCCTTTTCCAGCCGGCTGCGGCGCGAAGTGGAGTGGTTCCGCGGGCGCGGCGCGGATTTCGAACGCGGCATGCCGCTGGCCTCGTTTGATGGACCTGCAAGAGCCATTCGCTGCGCCCATTCCATCGTTTCGCAGGGCGCCAAACACGGGCATCCCCTCCGCGCCGCCGTGCACACCGGCGAGTGCGAATTTACCGCAAAGGGCGTTCCCGTGGGCTACACAGTCGAGTTGACTGGAAAGATCGTTCCGGTGGCGAATCCCGGACAGGTAGTGGTTTCGCGCGTAGTAAAAGATCTGGTGGCGGGATCGGGAATTCAGTTTGCCAGACAAGAGCAGTTGGAGTTGCCCGGCGAGTTGGAAGATTGGCCGCTGTTCGCAGTCACGGTCTGTTGAGCACAGTCACGCGGCAGTGCGGGATTCTTCCGATCGCACGACAAGTGACGCGAGCACATAGAACACCCCGCCGAGAATCAGCGTTTGCAGCAGCCCGAGGTAAAGCGCAAACAGCATCGCCAAAGCCGAGCCCATCACGCTGCTTGCCGCATTCAAAGACCACGCCCAGCGCACCGACGGCGAATGCCGCTTCTCCAGATGCGCCAGTCCGGTGGGGAACGGGATTCCCATCAGGAACGCCGCCGGGGCAATCATCAGTGCCGCGACAGGCGCCTTGATCCACAATGGCCAGCCCACACCCCACTGCGTAACCGGACCGGAGACCACCGCGAGAATCACCACCAGTCCGGCCACCGCAAGCAGCGTACGCCCCCATCGGCCGGGATGACCGCTGAGTATGCGCCGCGAATAGAACGATCCGATCCCGCTCGAAAGCAACATCGAAAAAATAATCACCGTCAGCGCATAGGTGGGGTGCCCCAGAAAGAGCACGAACTTCTGAATAAGCGCCACCTGAATCAGGATGTATCCCGTGCCGATGCAGACAAAGTACAGAAGGTAACGGCGCAGTCCGGGTTCATTGGGCAGTCTTGCGCCCAAAAGCAGAGGCGGCAGCGCGATAGTGACCAGGGTTGCGATCACGCTGATACCCACCAGGCCGAGCAACATCGGCACCGCGCGGTTGATCTTAAAATCCGCGGAATTGCGATAGGCGTTCTGCAGGAAGGCCATGACATCGCGCGGCTGCACCGTGTAGAAGAAGAACGGGCGGTTGTCGCTCACCGGCGTGATGTCGTAGGGGTAGTGTTTATAGAATGCGGCCGGGTCCTTTGCATACAGGTATTCCGAGAACACCGAGGGAAACGGATTACCCGGGAAGTATATCGGCAGCAGGTTGGAGGAACCAACCGCCGAGACCACCTTCGACAGGTCCTGCGGCGGAATCGGCTTACGGGTGATGATCACCGTATCGGTGGCGCCCCAGGCGTCAACGGCGCGCGCGTTTTCACGGCCCACAATAATGTGCGCGGCGGGGTTGGTTTCGCCAAGCCGCAGCAGCGCCTCGCGTGCCAGCGACAGCAGCCTCAGCGATTCGCGAGGCGGTTGAAAGCCCCATCGCGTGAAGGCGAGCACGCCGTCGTTGGTCAGATGGCTGAGGTAATCGTAAAAAGCATCGGTGGTGTAAAGGTTGTTCTCCGTGAGCGCGAACGCTCCCGCGGCGGTCGACGCCCATGTATCGACAAGAGTGGCCTGGATGATCTGATACTTCTCGTCGCTGCGGCGCACAAAGCTGCGGCCGTCTTCCACGAACACCCGAACCTGCGGCCGGTGGAAGAGCCCGTGGCTCTTCTGCACGAATTTCTCGCGCATGATGGTGGTGGCGATGATCGGATTGATCTCGACAGCAGTCACGTCCTTGCTGCCCGATGCCAGCGCGCGCGCCACATCCTTACCGCCGCCGGCCCCGATGATGAGTGTCTTGCCGCCCCGCTTCAGCCGATACGGCAGACCCGGGCCTTCCGACATCAAATCACTGATGGCTTCCTTGGTCATGGTGTCGATGTCGAAAGTGCTGAGCCACGTGTTGGCGTCGGCATCGATCACAATCCAGCCCTCTTCATTCACCGCAACGCGGGAAAACTCATTCCACTTGGTGAATACTTCCTTGGGCAGTTTCTGGTCTTTTGCGTAGCGGACCTCAACGATCGGCTGTTTGATGTTGATCACCACCAGCGCGGTGAGAGCTAGTCCGATGAGCACCGCGGCCGCGCGGCCTTGAATGCGCCCTTCAACATGGAACCAGACCGCACCCGCGGCGGCGAAGAGCACACCGGCCGCGATCACGGTATTGGGTCCGCCAAGATTGCTGAGAAACGGGACGAGCAGCAGGCATCCGGCTGCCGCGCCCATGAGGTCGAAGAAATAGACGTGATCCACGCGTTCAATCGTCTCCGAGATCGCCATCGACACGATGGCCCCGGCGAGAACAAAAGGCAGCGCGGTGGTGAAGTAGACGATGGCCAGGGTGACGTTGTTGAACCCGCCTGTGCGAGTGAGAAGGAAGATGAGCGCGCCGGGCACCAGCAGCGCGTTCACCGTTGAGAGTCGACCCAGCGTGGAAAAGACCTTGCCGCCTCGAGCGGCGATCACGTAGCTGAACACGCCGCCGGCGCCCAGTCCGAACAGCGCAATGGAGATGGCGAGGAAAGCGAAGTGATAGTAGAAAACAACTGAGAAAATACGCGTCAGCGACAGTTCCAGCAGCAGGGTAGCCAGCGTGGTGAGACCCACGCCCATGTAGATTTGCGGCCAGCTCAGTGGTTTGCGGGGAAAAGGAGAATCAATCCGGGACAAGCTACCATGGTAAGCCAGAGCGACGCCTATACGCACGTCCGGGCTGCGTGCACGCGCCGGTCACTGCTGTGCCTGCTCAACGGTGTCGTAGAACGGAAAAACCGAATCGAGCTTGGTAACGCGAAAGGCCGAGCGCACAACCCCGGTGGCGGCGGCCATGCGCATCGACGCGCCCTCGGTTTGCATCGTGCGGTTGTAGCTGGCGATAAACCGGCCGATGCCGGTACTGTCGATGTGCGTCAGGCCGGAGAGATCGAACACGATGTCCCGGCAACCCTGGAGCAGCAACTCGTTCACGAGCGCCTCCACCTGGCCGCTATCCGCGCCAAGCATAAGTCTGCCTCTGATGGTGATGAGAGCCATTGCAGGCTTCGGTTGCGTGTGTTCGATCGTCAACATCTCTCCCGGTAGAAGCGCACAGAAACACAACTCACGCCGCGCTCCGTTGTGCGCGTGTCCCTTTAGAACAATGAGAATATCATCTCGCGGACCCGGCCTGCAGCGGTTTGTCGCGGAGCACGGCAACGAACTCAGACTCGGCGTCGGCAAACACGCTCTTGGGAATGTAGCAGTAGCCGTTATCACCCCACTGCGGCCCCCACGAGTTCTTCACCGTATAGAAATTCCCCTGGTAGCCCACGATCAGCATGGCGTGACGGCCATGCCGTCCACTGGCACGTTCGGCCGCGTTGATGATGCCGTCGCGTCCCACGCCGGCGAACCCCGGGCCGGTGTTCATGCCCACTTGCACCGGGCACTGCGCGCTCAGCACTTTCTTCACGTCGTCGAGCGCGATGGGAAGCGGCGTGCCTTCCAGCTTGTACTGCTGCGCATCGGCGGCGAGAAAACGCTCGCTTGCTTTGGGCGTCTCCACATTGTCTGGCCAGAGATCCTGCCGGCATGTGCCCGTCTCGCTAAGAACTTCGCCGGGTTCGGGTCCTCCGATCGTACCGGTGCCACCTTCGTGCGCGTAAGTATAATCCTGCGCGTCGCCCTGCATACGTTGGAATTGCAGCATCGCGTAGGAAGGGGAGAGTCGCGGAGTGGGCTTGCCATCCAGATTGCGTGTGAGCTCAACGGCGTGTGTCCAGGCGAACGCCGCACATCGCGATGTGTTCGCCTGATCGCCAACGGGCGTACACCGCGACCGCATGTCGATGGCGGGTTTAGGCTCAATGGCGGCGTACTCGGGTGGCAGCGGCTGCGGCGGAACAAGCTCCCCCTTCCGCGGCACGGTGACGTTCATATAGTCGAAAATAATCCCGCTGTACTGGCGCTGCAGCAGCGCCATCAGGGCCATCGGGATGAAGCCGAACGCATGAAGTTGTCCGTCCCTTTCATAGAGGCGCACCGTGTCCGCCGCGCCGGGGGCGATGCGGTCGAAGTTCTGCAGAAAAGCCGGTTGATCGAAATGTTGGAAGCCGGCGTCGGCAAGTTGATCGTCGATGGTCTCGCCGAAAAACTCGTTCTGCCCAAAGATGCGCTCGGCGCTGGCGGCGTAGTCGTCAGCGGACCAGTTGCCGTCGTCCTCGTAGTAGTCTTCCTCGGTGGCGTCTGGCGGGAGTTCGGGCTCAAACTCGGACCCATCGCCGGCCCCTTCCTCCACCGGCAGTTCCTCGTCATACTCTTCGGATTCCTCCTCATCCTCCTGCTCCTCATCGTCGCCGAAAAAGGAATCGCCGTCCTGCGAACCATCATCCTCGTCACCGAAGCCGCCGTCATCGCCGGAATCGTCGTCGTCCCAGTCACAATGGTAGAAGGCCATGGTCTCTCACTCCATCAGACGCAGCAGGCGCGCGGAAGGTTCACCGAAGTTGCACGTGGTTGCTCGTCGCTGTCCACCTTCCTGAACGGTGCGTGTCTTGAAATTGCGTCGAGCAGCACCAACGCGACGGCGGAAGTTTCTTGAGTTTACCGGCGTTGCTATGCTATACGTTTTGGTTTAGCTTATCGCAACCGTTTCGCTCAAGAGCTGGAGGAGAGACTTTCAAAATGGCATACGTAATTGCTGAGCCCTGCATCGGTACTAAAGACACCGCTTGCGTGGACGCCTGCCCAGTGGATTGCATCCACCCGAAAAAGGACGAGGGCGGCTACGATGCCGCCGAGCAACTCTACATCGACCCGCAGGAATGCATCGACTGCGGCGCCTGCGTGCCTGTATGTCCCGTGTCCGCGATCTTCGCGCTCGACGATCTGCCGGAAAAATGGGGTGGCTACGCGCAGAAGAACGCCGCGCATTTCGGCCGGTAAGCACAACCCGCATTCCGATCAAGGCACCCACTTTGCCACCACGGCGGGTGGGTGCTTTTTCATTTGCCGACGTGGGCGGCGCGCGTTTAGCTACGGACGGTACGTGGCCTCGCACGTATCCGTCTCCCACACCCGCACACTGCGCACGCGGACGGACGCCTGCGCGGTGGCGTTTGCCGGCGCCTCAGTGAGCCCCTTTTGCATTTCCGTGCAGAAGAACCACGCAATGTTTTCGGCGGACGGATTCAGCTCATGAAAGGGTGGCAGATCGTTGATGAACTGATGATCGAGGTAAGCGACAATCTTCCGGAGAATTCGTTTGATGTCCGCGAAATCCACTAACAGCCCGCTCACCTTGTCCACGTGCTCGCCTTCCAGCGTCACCCGGATGCGGTAGTTGTGGCCATGCACGTTTTCGCACTTGCCCTTGTAGTGGCGCAGCGCGTGACCGGCGGCAAACGTCTCTTCAACCGAAACTTCAAACATTACAGCGACTCTCCCACAAAGAACTTCTCCACCTCCGGCCAGCGCGTAGTGAACCCATAGTCGGGCAAGCTGTCGAAGAACACCTGTCCGTAGCGCTGCTTGGTGATCCGGTTGTCGAGTAGCGCCAGCACACCACGGTCGGTCTTTGACCTGATTAGCCTGCCGAAGCCTTGTTTGAGGGCAATGGCGGCCTGCGGGATTTGGTAATCGAAGAACGGATTGCCCCCGGATTGGCGCAGCATGCGAATGCGGGCATCCACAACGGGATCAGTTGGCACAGCGAACGGCAATCTATCTATGATAACGCAGCTCAACTGATCCCCCGGCACATCCACGCCCTGCCAGAACGACGACGTGGCGAAAAGAACGGCGTTGGGCGTGCCGCGGAACTCCTCCAAAAGCGCATGTTTTGGCGCAGTGCCCTGCAGCAAAGCCGGGTACTCCATTTGCTCGGAGACCCGCTCGTGCGTGGCGCGCATTTGCTGGTTGCTGGTGAAGAGTACGAATGCGCGGCCTTCCGTCAGTTCGAGAATGCGCAGGATCTCCTCGCAGGACTCAGGCAGAAACGCGGGACTTCGCGGGTCAGGCAGATGCTGCGGCACGTAGAGCATCGCCTGACGCTGATAATCGAACTGCGTCTCGACGCAGAGTGAGGCGGCATGCGGGATCCCGAGACGCGCTTTGACAAAATCGAACGTGCCGGCAACGGCGAGCGTGGCCGAGGTGAGAATCACCGTGTCCACCCGATCGAAGAGCTTCTCCGACAACACCGCCGAGACGTCGATGGGCGTGGCTTGCAGGAAGACGCCACGTCCGCGGCGTTCCAGCCAGTACACGAACGCCGGGTCGCCGCCGAGCACCCAGAACTGCAGCGCGTGGTGCAATTCGCGCGCGCGGCGCAATAGCGGCAACACGTCTTCCGGCGCGCTCTTGACGAGTTCCAGATGCGTCCACGCCAGTTCAAGCCCGTTCAGCACGTCCCGGTATTTTTCCTCGTTCTCGCGCAGAAACGCCTCGTGATTCTGAAACCCCGACCGGCCTTCGCTTTGCCCAAACAGCCAGAAGAATTGGTCGGAAGCGTCCTGCAACTGGATCAGAACCCGGTCCAGTTCCTCGCCGCCGAAGTCCTTACGGCGAGCCACCGCCATCACATCGCGGATGAGGTCGCGCACCTGGTGATTGCTGATGCTGAGCCCAAAGTAGGCACCCGCCGTATCTTCAATCTCGTGAGCTTCGTCAAAGATGACGGCAGTGTATTCGGGAAGGATCGCACCGAACTCGTCGTCCTTCACCGCAAGGTCCGCAAAGAGCAGGTGATGATTGACGATGATGATCTGGCTTTCTGAAGCGCGGCGGTGCATTTCGGTGATGAAGCAACGCTCGAATTGTGCGCACTTCTGTCCCGTGCACAGTTCGCGCCGCGCATCCAGTTTCGCCCACGCCGTGCTGTTCTCGGGCAGCGTTCTAATCTCAGAGCGATCGCCGGTTTCAGTCGTCTTCTCCCATTCGCGGATCATCTGGCATTCGGTCACTTCGTCGAGCCCCTCGAGAATGGCCTCGCGCTCGGTGTCGATGAGTTTCTGGCGGCAAAGATAATTGGACCGGCCCTTCATATAGCAGACCTTTAACGGCTCGGAAAAATGCTGCTGAAGGAAAGGAATGTCCTTGTAGAAAATCTGCTCCTGAAGGTTCTTGGTGCCTGTGGAGATGATAACGCGCCGCCCGGACAGGATCGCGGGCACAAGATAGGCCAGCGTCTTTCCCGTACCGGTGCCCGCCTCAACAATGAGATTCCTTTTTGTTTCGAGCGATTCCTCCACCTCTTCCGCCATTTTGAGTTGCCCCCGGCGGAATTCGTAGTTCGGATGCCAGTGCGAGAGCATGCCTCGCTGGCCGAAGAATGCCTTGACGTTCTTGGGAAGGGCTGTGGCGGGGGCGTTCTTCTTCATTGGGCCCGAAGGGCTTGTCGCTCAGTTGGATTCCGACGATTCAACAGGACGCGCGGGAGACTCGTTCACCTTGAGCTGGAAAATGTCTGGGCGTGAGTAGTGCCCGGTGGCGTCTAAATCGTATTTTCCTTCAGCGATCTCGTTTAGGTCCAGTTCGGCTGTAAGCACCGTCTCCTCCCCGTAAGCAGGACCGGCAAGCAGTTGCCCCTGCGGGTTGACGATCACACTGCCACCGCGGATGTGCTCGGTATGCTGCACGGCGGACAGCACGAAGCAGCGCCCTTCGAACGCAATGTGGCGCATCGACACCGGCCACGTGTCCCGGTCATCCACTGTCGGCGCGCAGTACAGTTCGATGCCTTTAGAGTACATCGTCATGCGCATCGCCGGCATGTAGTTCTCCCAGCAAATCACCGCTCCCACTCTCGCGAATCCAGTGTCGAGCACTGTGAGCGTGGAGCCGTCGCCGTACCCCCAGATGAGGCGCTCCATCGCCGTCGGCATCACCTTGCGATGCTTCCCCGCGAGCGAGCCATCAGAAGCGAAGAAGAGGACCGTGCAGTACAACGTTCCACCGTCGCGCTCAATAACGCCAGTGAGCAGCCACACGCCGTTGCGGCGCGCGCACTCGCCGATCTGCGCGCATTCCGGGCCCGGAACAGCGATGGCGGTTTCGAAGTAGCGGCGGAAGTCGCGACGGCCTTCGACGGTGCGCCGCCCAACTACAGCGCCGAAATCCATCCCCTTCGGATAGCCGCCGATAAAGGCCTCGGGAAACAGGACCAGTTGCGCGCCCTGCTGCGCCGCCGCATCGGTGAAACGTTCGAGTTTAATGAGAGTCGCAGGCGTGTCGAACAACACCGAGCCCGCCTGAACGACGGCGGCCTTAATAGCTCTTGGAGAATCCATTGCGCGAGTTGGTGACTTTGAATTTGCCGTTGTTTTCCGCCGAGAGCACGATCGAGTGGCCGGTGTTCTGACCCATCAGGTTGGCGATCATCTTTTCGTCGACATTGGCGTCCGCGCCTCCCGCCGCCGCAAAGTGCACCTGCCAAAGATCCTGCAATCCCGGAGAGGACTTCACCACTTTCCACGCCGCCGGCGACCCACCCTTCTTCTCGCCGTTGTTCATGACGGCCACCTTGGGTGCGATTGCGTGGACGAGTGCTGGAGGACCGCTGCTGTCCATGCCGTGGTGCGTGGTGAGGTACACGTCCACTTTGCCTATGCGGTTTTCCGGACAGACGAGATCGAGTTCCTTGTTCCAGGTAAGATCGCCCAGATCGAGAAAACGGAATTTGCCGTACGTGATCAGAACACCAACCGACTGCGCGTTGTCGGATGGATCCGGAGCTTTCCTTTCGACACCGGCGCATGACGAGTTGGGAGCGCCCTTGCGGGTGGTGGCATTGCCGTGCGCAGCCAGGACTTCGATGTTCAGGCCCTTCAGCGGGAGCTTGTCCCCGGGCTTCACGGTGTGCCGTTTGCCTTTGGCCGCAAGCTCTTCATATCCGGCGTAGAGGTTGAGCGTTCCCGTGCTGGTTTCGACGGTCTTGCCATGATCGACGAAGTTGACGATCGGGATCTTGGCGGCAAGCTGCTTCAGACCGCCGACATGGTCGGTGTGGAAATGGGTAATGATGAGCCAGTCGATCTTCGAGACGCCGGCTTTCCTGGCGGCGTCAACAATGCGGTCGGCGTCGCGGTTTTCAAAGCCAGGCCAGCCAGTGTCCACCAGCAGCGACTCACCCGCGGGCGTGATCATGAGAGTGGCTTGTCCGCCTTCGACGTCGATGAAGTGGATATCGAGGGTTTTGGCAGCCTGCAGCGAAGCGAGGCCCAGGAACTCGGAAAGGAGCAGGGAAAGAAGCAAGCGTGTCACGAGATGGATGGTAACACAGTGCGAGGCCTGTCTCAGCGCCTGCTGGGCGACCGCATGGACCTGCCTGAATGCGGAATTCGATCCGAAGAACTCCATGCAAATCCGGTGTTCAATTCCAGAATTACATGGATCTTTGATGACCCCTCTATCCATGCATTCCTGGACTCCTTTGCCACAACCGCATGGATGGCGAGCGTGTCCGCAACGTCATCGGGAAGATTGAGGGTAAGCTGCTTCACTGCGGAGCCCTGTGGATCACGATAGCAGGAACGGATTCCTCTCCACGACGAGCATTTGCTCAGATAGATCCTGTTGTGTCGAAGTGCAGAGACGCTGTAAGCAAGCCGTCGCCGAGATCGAACCAGCGTTGGAAGGCGCCCTCGGCGGCGGATTGTGGAGCAGAGTTTCGGGAGAATTCGGGATGATAGAGATGGAAAGTGGCATCCTGTTCGATGCGGCTGAGGGTGGCGCCGCAGAACATGTTGGACAATTCGCAGAGCACTTGGGCGATTTGCGGGTCAGAGACTTCGTAGTCGTCGCGGCCAAGGAAGGAGGCGGCAACGCAGCGTCCGAGATGGGACGGGACTTGGATATGGAAGGATCCGGAGGGTGCGCCTTCGAAATCGAGTTTGGCGGTGAGGGTGGTGGAGCCATCAGGGGTCTCAACGGGGGGAGGTGCGTGCCCGGCGCCGGATTCGAAGACGGGTGTGAAGCACATGGTCTCGAGAACTTCCTCGACGGCGGAGGCGATTGCGGATTGAATATCACTAACCGGCAGTTCATTGGGGTCCATTGGATCCTCCCTGTGGAGATGCTCCCTGATGATCGAGGATATTCTCGAGCGCATCGCGCATCCGCTCCGGGGTAAAAGGTTTGCTTACGTAGCCTCTCGCGCCGAGTGTGATCATCTTTTCCTTTCTTGCTTCGGTGCGGTCGGTGGAGACAATCACAACGGGGATGCGGTAGAGGGAGGCGTCGGAAGCCATTCGGCGGAGGAGTTCTTCGCCGTCCATGCGGGGCATGTTGATATCGGTGAGGACCAGGTCCACAGGGTTGTTCTGAAGTACGGCGAGGGCCTCCTGGCCGTCGTTAGCTTCGAGACAGGACCCGCACTCGAGGCCGCAAAGATCGAGGACGCGTCGAATGAACGAACGCATCGCTGGGGAATCATCGACAATGAGCAACTGCATGACTAACTTCCTCCTCCGCCTACAGGGGCGCATGATTTGCCACTGGAGGCGAGCAACTCGCGATCTTTGGCGCCAGCGCCGTGGATCCACACTCTGCCGCTGGGGACTTCTAAACGGACGGTGCGCGATTCGTTGCCGCCCACCTCTTCTCCGTGAATCATGACGCCGGCTTTCCAGAGGATTTTGCGGAGCGCGATGTAGTTGCGCTTGCCGATGTTGAAGACGCCGTGGTCATCCATGACCTGGGCGCCACCGATGGCGCGGACGATGATTCTGTGCTTTTGGGCGCCCAATTGATAGGCGGTTCGGAAGAGAAGCGGGATGCCGCTATCGGCAAACATAAAGGGGTTCTGCGAAGCGCGGGCCGGATTCAACGCGGAGTCGGGCAGCATGAAATGAAGCATGCCGCCGACGGCGGCGATAGGATCGTGGATCACCACGGCGATGCAGGATCCAAGCGCGTAGGTAACTAACGAAACTCCGCTGGTGTTGCTGACCTGGCAGTCTCCGACACCCACTGTCAACAGGTTTGGCATTCGACTGTCACTGACAGCCTCCTACTGGAACATATCGGGCGGAGCCAGACAGGTGTGAGCGCGAGTGCGGGCACGGCTGCGTTATCCTTTGAAAATCCACATGCATTCCCGGAGTCTCACTGCCTACACCTGCCTGTTGCTGCTCTATCCCTCCCAGGGAGGATGGGCGCAGGACAAGAAACCCGCCAAGTTCGAGCTGACGATTGAGAACATCATGCGCGGACCAGCGCTGTATGGAAACACGCCGCTGTCGGTGCGATGGTCAGGAGATGGCCAGCGGGTGTACTTCCGCTGGAAACGCCATGATGAGGCGATCCGAAAAGAGCTTTCCACCTACGTCGTGAATCGTGATGGGTCGGGGCTGAGGAAGCTGACAGAGGAAGAAGAGAAGGAAGCGCCGCCTCTGGGAGGCTCGGAGACCAGGGATTGGAAGCTGAGCGTGTATGCGAGCGAAGGCGACCTCTTTCTGTATGACCTGATGACCAGCAAGCGGCACCGGTTGACGAAGACGAACGATATCGAAACGAACCCGCGGTTCACGCACGACGAGAAGCGGATCACCTACATGCGGTCGAATAACCTGTTTGTGCTGACTCCGCGGGATGGGCTCATCGAGCAGGTGACGGATGTGCGCAGCGCCGGCGCTGGTGCGGCGGGGGCAGCGGGTCCGGCTGCGTTGACGGGGGGCGGAGGGCGCGGCCAACGCGGCGGCGGACCACC
The DNA here is from genome assembly GCA_016213775.1 of Acidobacteriota bacterium. Taxonomy (GTDB): domain Bacteria; phylum Acidobacteriota; class Terriglobia; order Bryobacterales; family Bryobacteraceae; genus CADEFT01. The sequence continues at coordinate 10,141 of JACQZR010000229.1, read as the reverse complement.
AATGGGACGTTCGGGTGCGGGGGGCACGGAGACGAAGGGGACCGACAGCCAGGAGTTCCTGAAGAAAGAAGAGCGGGACCTGCTGGCGATTGTGAAGGAGCGAGCAGCCAAGCGCGAGGAGGACGAGGCCAAGAAGAAGAAAGAGGGCGAGAGGAAGCCGCTCACGTTGACGGCGCAGCAGAGTATTACCAGCATGCAGTTGTCGGCGGACGATTCGTTTGTGGTGGCCTCGGTTCAGGAGTCCGCCGAGCGGGCGAAGTCGACGATTGTTCCGAACTACATCAACACCGATGCATATACCGTGGATATCCCCTCCCGCAGTAAGGTCGGCGATGAGCAGGGGCGGCAGAGGATCGCGCTCATTCGGGTGAAGACCGGTGAAGTGAAGTGGGTGGAGCACGGGATCAAGGAGAAGGACGCCGACGGGAAAGAGCGCGATCGCGACGTCCGGCTGTCGCGGCCGATGTTCAGTGATGACGGCGGGAAGCTCGTGGTGATGGCGCGGGCGGCGGATAACAAGGACACCTGGATACTGGCCGTGGATGCGAATACCGGAAAGTCGCGGGTGCTCGCCACCGAGCATGACGATGCCTGGGTGAATTCAAGCCCGACATTTTCATCGGGGTGGCTGGCCGATAACAAGCGTATTTATTTCCTTTCTGAGCGTGACGGGTGGCGCCATCTATATACAGTGGATTACGAGTCCGGGGAGGTGAACCAGCTCACCTCGGGTAAGTGGGAGGTGCGCGGAGTGGAGTTGACGCCAGACCGTTCGCAGTTTCTGCTCACCACGAGCGAGACGCATGCCGGGGAGGATCAACTGTTCCGCATGAGCGTGCATGGCGGCGACCGGAAGCGGCTGACGAAGGCGGATGGGGGGCACGACGCGCGGATGTCGCCGGATGGCGCGATGCTGGCGACGGTTCACTCGTACACGAATAAACCTCCGGAGCTGTATCTGCAGGATGTCGCGACGGGAAAGATGACGCAGGTGACCCACTCCCCTGCTCCGGAGTTTTCGAGTTACCGGTGGGTGGACACGCCGATTGTACAGATCCCGGCGCGGGATGGGGCTCTCGTGCCCGCCCATATGTACAAGCCGGCGAATTGGACAAAGGGCGGACCTCTGGTGATCTTTGTACATGGGGCCGGGTATCTGCAAAACGTGCGGAAGCAATGGAGCAGTTATGCGCGGGAATATATGTTCCATCACTTATTGATGGAGCGCGGATATATGGTGCTGGATTTAGATTACCGCGCATCGGCCGGCTATGGGCGCGACTGGCGGACGGGGATTTACCGTCACATGGGCGGGAAAGACCTGGACGATCATGTGGACGCGGTGCAATGGGCGGTGAAGGAGCACGGCGTGGACGCGAGGCGGGTGGGGTTGTATGGCGGCAGTTATGGCGGGTTTATTACATTGATGGCGTTGTTTACGCAGCCGGAGGTGTTTGCTGCGGGAGCGGCGCTGCGTCCGGTGACGGATTGGGCGCATTACAACCATCAGTACACGTCGAACATATTGAATATTCCGCAGAAGGATGTGGAGGCGTACCGGCGGTCATCACCGATTTATCATGCACAGGGGTTGAAGGGGAAGCTGCTGATCTGCCATGGGATGGTAGACATCAATGTTCATTTTCAGGACACGGTGCGGCTGGTGCAGCGGTTGATCGAGTTGGGGAAGGAGAATTGGGAACTAGCGGTGTATCCGGTGGAAGATCACGGCTTTGTGCAGCCAAGTAGCTGGGCGGATGAGTACCGGAGGATATTGCGGCTGTTTGAGGCGAGCCTCAGCTACCAGTGAACTCTGATAAGAGGACGGGGCTCAAGCACGTTTTCGCACGCGTTCGACGAAGGCTGGAACGGATTGTGCGAGTCTGTGCAGCAGCACGTCCATGGGGACGCCAATTGCATCGGCCTGTTCCTGAAGCCGGTCCACTATCAATGAACGATCGAGTTTCCAGAGATCTTTGAGAAAAGCCGAAGGCCCTACGACCTCCGTTGAATCGCCAGCGACTGCTGGAAAGTCCCGAAGATTGAAAGTTACCAGGTAGTCGGCCTGGCACGCTAGGGCTGCGGCCAGGACATGACGGTCTTTCGGATGATTCCGCATCTCACCTATCAGCGGCCGGTAGCCTTCCACGAGTGCTTGTGGAAAGAAGCGGCGCATTGCGGCTTCACGATACCCGGCCTTTGCGGGAGCTTTGGCAAATTTGCGGACGAGCGCACGGCTCATTTCGGCCAGAATGTCTTCCGACCATCGGGCGTCGAAAAGCGCGGGCGGCTCCGCGAGACGCAGCAGGGTATCCGCGAGCGGCATCGGCACGAGAACACATGCATCCAGGAGTGCTACTGGCCGGGACTTCATCAGTCCTACTCGTCGCGGCCACCTTTTGGAATACCCGCCCCTTTGTCGTAAAGGCCAGCCCCATATGCGTCGCGCGCCATTTTGTTGAGCGCAGCTTTCCGATCGGATTTCCGCTTCGAGTAGTCCATCACATCGCTGAGCCGAATGCGCCGATGTTTGCCAACAAGGCTGTAGGGCATTTCACCAGCGTCGAGTAATCGAATCAAGAATGGCCGGGACACTCCAAGCAACTCCCCCGCTTGTTGGGTGGTGAGTTGTTTCTCCCCGGGAATCAGCACCAATGAGCGACCTTGAGTCAGGTTGCGAACCGCATCCTTCAGTAGCGAGTACAGTGGCTCCGGAATGCTCATGTTCTCGCCTTTCGGCCCAGTCAGCTTCGCGCGCCCCCGCCGCAACAGGCGCCCGATGCCCTGGAGCTTTTCGGCGTGTTCAGGGCGAATGGAAACGGCTTCGTGCACCATAAGGTTCAGAGTAGCATGGTCTTTCGAAGTAATCGCAATAGACGCAATACTGTTAACCAGTGCCCATGCAAGGCACAAATCCGCATGCTGTTCAGCAATCTGTTCGGCCTGACGGTTAGATCTGCTGCTCCGGTCAGCCAGCTCCTGGCGAAGCCGTTCGTTCTCCCGGTGCAGTTGTAGCCTGAGGATTGCGATGCTGTGCACTCATCCACCCACGGTAGGCGCACGCGCAAAGGCGGGACTGAAGACCCGCGCAAGCTAAAGCTTGCCCCACTGGGCGGCTGAATGTCCAAACTCCAGAAGGCGCGTTATCACGCGCAGGGGCTGGTGCAGCGGTTGATTGAGTTAGGGAAGGAGAATTGGGGGCTGGGCGGATGAGTATCGGACGATATTGCGGGCTAGCACTCTCAAGCCCCGATTCTGATAGCATCGGACCGGAGTTTGGGGAGGTTCGAAATGAAATCCGTACTCTTACTGTTCACCTGCGGTGCCCTGCTGATGGCGCAGGATCCGCGTGGCTCCATTTCCGGCCAGGTCTTCGATTCGACCGGTGCGGTGATGCCCGGTGTGGCCGTTCGTGCCACCAACGTCGAAACCAACGTGATCGTCTCGGCAACCGCCAATGCGCTCGGGGCATACGAGATTCCTTACCTGAATCCAGGCCCATACCGGATTGATGCGGAGTTGACGGGGTTCAAGAAATGGTCGCGCCCGGGGATTGACCTGCGTGCCGGCGACAAGATCCGGCTGGACGTCTCCATGACGCCGGGTGACGTGAAGGAAGTGATGGAAGTGGCGGCTGAGGCTCCCGTGCTGGAAGCAGCAACGGCTTCGGTGTCGCAGGTGATGTCGAGCAAGACCGTCGGCGAGTTGCCGCTGCGGAGTGGCAGCGTGGCGTATTTGTTCACGATGGGTCCAGCTACGGTGATCACGGCGCTGCCCTATGACGGGCCGTGGAATGTGGATCAGTCGTCGAACATCAGCGTGGCGGGTGGGCGAGCCACCACGGCCGATTACAACGTCGACGGTGTGAGCAACAACGGCAAGGGTGGGACGACGGCGTTCGTGCCACCGGCGGATATGGTGCAGGAAGTCCGCGTGGAGACCACGAGCTACGACGCGGCGATCGGGCATGGCGCGGCGGGATCCGTGAACATCGCCCTGAAGTCCGGGACAAACACTCTCCACGGCAACGTGGGCGCGTCGGTATCGAGCGGCCCGATGATGACGCGCAATTTCTTCAGCAACAGATTCATCTTCGATCCCGCTACGGGGCCAATTACGCCGGCGAAGATCAAGGCCAACACGCCGTCGTCGCGGTGGCTGCGGGAGAGCGTGTCCATCGGCGGGCCGGTGTACATTCCGAAGCTGTACAACGGACGGAACAAGACGTTCTGGATGTTCGGATATCAGGCACACAACCGGCGGCGTCCGGTGGCGACGCAACACACCGTGCCCATAGAGGCGCAGCGGAACGGGGATTTCTCGGCCCTTCTCGCCATTTCCTCGCAGTATCAGATCTACGATCCGTTCTCGATCGCGCCGGCTCCCAACGGACGGTTCAGCCGGCAGCCGCTTCCGGGGAATCGCATTCCCTCCAACCGGATCGATGCGGCATCGAAAAACCTGTTGAAGTACTTCCCTGCCCCGAATACAGCAGGCACGGTGGACGGGCTGAACAACTATTCGCGCACGCGTCAGGACACGCAGGACCTTTATCAACCGCTAGCGCGCGTGGACCACAACTTCAGCGAGAAGCACCGCATGTTCGCGCGCTATACGCACTCCGATTTCTTTGGTCACTTTGACGAGTTGGTATCGGGAAGCACGGTGCGTGGGCGGAAGCGGCGCCGTCCGCATCGAGGGGTGGCCCTGGACAACGTGTTCGTGATGTCGAATTCACTGGTGCTGGACGTGCGCTACGGATTCACCTGGTTCCAGGAGTATCAATCGTTCGACAACATCGGATGGGATCTGAAGGAGTTCGGATTCCCGTCGAGTCTGATTTCACAATTGCCTCCTTCCGCGGTTTCGTTTCCGCAGATCATGGTAAGCGGGCTGCTGCAATTGGGCAACGACGGCGGGTTCAAACAGCCGACATACAACCACACGCTGCTGACGGTTCTCAACTGGAACCGTGGAGCGCACAGCATGCGGATCGGGTTTGACGGACGGTCCATTTACGATAATGCGTACAACTATGGGAACGTATCGCCGCGGCTGGATTTTGGCGAAACATTCACGCGCGGGCCGCTCGACAACTCAGTGGTTGCGCCTACCGGGCAGGCCCTGGCGAGCTTTCTCTATGGCATTCCCACCGGCGGATTCGTGGATGTGAATGCTTCCAAGGCGGAGCACAGTACGTTCTATTCGGCTTTCCTCGCTGACGATTGGCGCGTGCGGCGAACGCTGACTTTGAACCTCGGGTTGCGCTGGGAAGTGGAAGCGCCGGTGACGGAGCGCTACAACCGTTCCACCCGCGATTTCGATTTCGTCACACCGAATCCGGTGCAGGCGGCGGCGGTGACGGCATATGCACGGTCTCCGATTCCGCAAGTGCCGGTGGCGGACTTCAAGGTGTTGGGGGGACCCACGTTCCTGGGCACGAATGGACTGCCACGCACGCAGCGCAATACGGACCTTCGCGCCTGGATGCCGCGGATCGGTTTCGCATGGCAGGCACGCCCGAAGATGGTGGTGCGGGGTGGCGTTGGGTTGTTCTTCGGCTTGGTGGGCGCGGATTTCGCCGACGTCAACCAGCCCGGTTACAGCCAGCGGAGCAACGTCATCGCGAGCAATGATAACGGACAGACATACGTGGCGTCGATTTCCAACCCGCTTCCTACGGGCCTGCTGGCGCCGATGGGCAACTCCGCCGGATTGATGACGTTCCTGGGACAGACGCCGGGGTTCGCATCATCGGACGGGCGGCGGCCATATACACAGCGCTGGAGCACATCGATTCAATACGAGCCGATGGCGCAAACGGTGCTGGAGATCGGCTACATCGGATCGCGATCGGTGCGGCTGCGAAGCAGTACGGAGTTCAACGCGGTTCCGAGGCAGTTTCTGAGCACGTCACCAGCGCGCGATCAGACAGTGATTGACTCCCTATCGGCAGCGGTGGCGAACCCCTTCTTTGGCATCGACGGCTTCCAGGCGACCAACTTCTACAGCAACCGCAACATAGGGCGGGCGCAGTTGTTACGGCCGCTGCCGCACTTCGGGGCGATCGCCACGGGCTTACCTGCGGGATCGTCCTGGTACAACGCGCTCACCCTCCGGGCGGAACGGCGTTTCTCGCGCGGCCTGATGCTACAGGCCAACTATACATGGTCAAAGACTCTGGAAGCGGTGGATTATTTGAATCCCACGGACAGCCGGCCGCAGCACGTGGTTTCCGATCTCGACCGGCCGCATCGCATCACCATGCTAGGAATGTATGAGCTGCCCTTCGGCAAGGGACGGCGGTTCGCCTCGAACGTGCATCCGGTGTTGGATCAGATCGTTGGCGGATGGCAGACGCAGGCGGTGTGGCAGTTGCAGAGCGGTCCGGCGCTCGTCTGGGGCAACATCATTTATGCCGGGCAGTTCACGGATATCGCGCTGCCGACGGATGTGCGCGGTACGAGTCTGTGGTTCAACACGTCCGGTTTTGAGCGGGCCAACGCGCGGCAGTTGGCAAACAACATTCGTACGTTCCCGACGCGCATCAGCGGTGTTCGCGCGGATGGAATTAATGTGGTGGATCTCTCGTTGTTCAAGACGTTCCGGCTGCATGAGAAGTTCAGGCTGCAATTGCGCGGCGAGGCGGAAGGGGCGATGAACCATCCGAATCTGTCGCCTCCCAATGTGGCGCCTACGAGTACGCTGTTCGGCACTGTCAACGCCACGCAGACCGGTCAGGAAGAGCGGCGGATTTTTGTCGGACTGAAGCTGATGTTCTGATACGCATGGCATCGAAATTCGGAACGGTGGATGAGTACATTGCGGCGCAGGCGGTGGAAGTGCAGCCGGTGTTGACACGGGTGCGCGAGGCGATTCGCAAGGCCCTGCCGGGGGCCGTGGAATGCATCTCCTACAATATGCCCACGTACAAGGTGAACGGGCGCGCGGTCCTCTATTTCGCGGGGTGGAAGAAGCACTATTCGCTGTATCCGGTGGACGCGGCCGTTCTCGCCAGATTCGGAAAGGAACTCGCGGGCTACGTGGTGGAAAAGGGGACCATACGCTTCCCGCTGGGTGAGCCGGTGCCGGTGAAGTTGATCGCGGGCATCGCGAAGCTGCGCGGCAAAGGGAGGCATCCATGAACGACTGGCATGACAATCCGGAGATATGGGCGGAGCTGTATCCCATCCTCACTTCCGCTTCGGCGATCGAATCGGCGGCCAACGAGGCGAAGCAGGTGGCTACGTTGCTCAGCCTTCCGGAGAAGGCACGTGTGCTCGACCTTTGTTGTGGACCAGGCCGGCACAGCATCGCGCTGGCGGGGATGGGTCATTGGGTGACGGGCGTGGACGCTACTCTGCCGTATCTGGAAGACGCGCGCAAGCGTGCGGTGGAGGCCGGAGTTGCCATCGAGCTCATTCACGATTCGATGCTGACGTTCCGCCGCGAAGCTGCCTTCGATGCGGTGATCAACCTGTTCACTTCGTTTGGATATTTTACGTCGCGCGAGGACGATCGCCGCGCGTTGCAGAACATGCACGCTTGTCTCAAGCCAGGCGGCCGCGCGGCGATCGAGATGATGGGAAAGGAAGTGCTTTCGCGCATTTATGTGCAGCGGCGGTGGCAGGAATCGCGCAGCGGACGCTTCTGGTTGATGGAAAGCGCGGTGACCGCGGGTTGGGATTTGGTGTCGAACCGTTGGGTATTTGCCGGCGGTGGGGAGACGAAGGAGTTTACGTTTTCGCATCGTATCTACGCAGGCACGGAGTTGGCGGACATGATGCGGAGCGCCGGGTTCGCCCAGACGAGCATATTCGGCGGCCTTGACGGAACGCCTTATGATCAGAATGCAATGCGCCTGGTGGTAGTGGGACGCAAGTAACCCTTACGCATCCCTTACGCTTCCCTTACCCGGCGGCTTAGGCCTTTCTTACAGAACGTTTACCGTCTCCTGCCTGGAAATTCTCGGGCCTTATCGCATACTGGCTTTGCGAAAAGGACACCGCACATGAATTTGATTCACAAGACACTCACTGTTACCACGATGCTTGCGAGCATCGTCTCCGCCAACCCCATCGCCGCGCTTCGCTTTGAAAGGAACCTCGGCCAGACCGATGCGCAGGTGAAGTACGTGGCCCGCGCCGCTGGCCACAGCCTTCTGTTTACTGAAGAGGAAGCTGTACTCGTGACCAAGGCCGGCGCGAGCCTGCGGCTGCGTCCCATTGGCCGCCCGAAAAAGCCTGCCATTATCGGCGAGAACGCGCATCCGGGAACAGCGAGCTACTACATTGGCAACGATCCTTCGAAGTGGATTACCAAGGTACCTGTGTACCGCAAACTCCGCTACAGCAACATCTATCCCGGCGTGGATTTGACCTACTACGGCACGGACGGGCAGTTGGAGTATGACTTTGAAGTGGCGCCGCGTGCCGATGCTTCCGTTGTTGGTTTGAGCATTGAAGGCGCTCGCGCTCTCTCGTTGCAGAAGGACGGCGGATTGCGGATTCTGACCACGCAGGGCGAATCGAACTTCGCCGCTCCAGTGGCTTTTCAGACGATCAACGGCGAGCGCAGGACGGTAGCCGCGGCGTATCGCATCGAAGGCAACACGGTTCGATTCCAGCTAGGCGCGTACGACCGCTCACAGCGGCTGGTGATTGATCCGCTGCTTGTGTACTCGACGCTCCTCGGCGGAACGGGTGAGGATCACGCTTACGGGGTCGCCGCGGATTCGACTGGCAGCGCGGTGGTTGTGGGATCGACAGCATCGATTGATTTTCCGCGCACTCTGCGGCAGGTGGTGAACGGGTCGATGGAAGCATTTGTGACGAAGTTCTCCGCCACCGGTGGATCGCTTGTGTTCTCGTTATACCTGGGCGGATCGAACTCGGAATATGCGGCCGGCGTTGCGCTCGACAAGAACAACAACATCTACGTGACAGGCGCGACCTACAGTACGAATTTCCCCGTGCTGCAGGCGTTCCAGAGCTCACTGAAGGGCGTTGCGGATTTCTTTGTGACGAAGTTTAGCCCAACCGGTGTGATGCAACAGTCCACCTACCTCGGCGGCGATGGCTACGATTTTGGCGCGGGCATCACGGTGGATCCGCTGGGAATGGTCTGGGTATGCGGCCGCGCGGAAGCGAACTTCCCAACAACCTCCGGCGCGGTGCAGCCGGCGCTTGCAGGGCTGCCGGGCGATTTTGATACGGTGGTGGCACGGTTGAACATGAACAACGGAGTGAGCCTGCTGGCAGGGACGTATCTTGGCGGCAAGGGCTTCGACGAAGCGAATTCCATCGCGTTCGATAGCAACACGGTGTGGATCAGGGGAGATACACGGTCGTCCGACTTTCCGCTGAAGAACGAGATTCAATCCGCGCTGGGCGGGGGTTCGCTGCCGCAGGATGCAGTTGTGGCGCAGTTCAGCATTGACTTGAAGACGCTGCTGTTCTCCACTTATCTGGGCGGAAACGGCGATGATTCCGGGTTCGGCATTGCGGCGGACAAGGCGCACAACATTTACGTGACGGGCAACACCGGCTCAGCAAACTTCCCGGTAAGGGAAGCCATTCAACCGCAGATGAACGGTCAATTCGATGCGTTTGTCGTGAAACTGCTGCCGGGGCAATTGCTGGTTTCGACATTCCTGGGCGGCGGCGCGGGCGACGATGCCAGGGGGATTGCGGTGGACGGCGACGGCCAGGTGCATGTGGCGGGCTATACCTGCTCGGCGAACTTCCCGACGGCGAGTCCGATTCAACCGGCGCTTGGCGGGTTGTGCGATGCGTTTGTGACACAGTTCAAACCGGGCCTGACGGGGATCGTGTTCTCTACGTTCCTCGGTGGCGCCGATCATGACTTTGGCGCCGGCATCACGGTGAACTCGCAGAAGAGGATGTTCGTGGTGGGAAGCAGCAACGGGAACTTCCCTCTGCAGGGAGCATTCCAACCCATCAACAACGGCAACGGGGATGCGTTTGTCACGGTGATTCAGTACTAGCCAAAGATATTTGAAATTTTGATTCCACCGGCATTCTGCCGATGGTCTGGTTGTCAAGACTGGACCGAAGGAGAAGCCGATGGAATCGTTCACAAAGCTGTTTGGCAGCCTGCTGGTTTTTGTATACCACTGTTT
>JACQZR010000224.1 GCA_016213775.1 Acidobacteriota bacterium | reverse complement strand
TAGCGGAAGCCGTGATAGGCGAACTTCGGATGCCACGATTCCAGCCCGTTGCCTGAGAGCGTGTAGCTGTCGTAGATGTTGCCGCCCACGGTATCCTCGCGCACCAGGCCGTCGGAGCCCAACAACTCGCCGATCTTCATTCGTACGGTCGTGCCGCGAGTGCCGCTCACATGGATCTGCGGCCATCCCGCCAGGTTGACGCCCATATCGAACACATGGACGCCGGGTCGCGGTTCGGTAACGCCAACGGGCAGCGCCGTTGCATAGGTCCGGACACCTGGGCCGGCACGCCAGGCCAACTTCGGATCGCCCGCGGGCGTCTCGGCCACCGCCGCGTGCCCCCACACAGCGATCTCGCGGCGTGCATCGTAATCCTCGCCCCCGAACCATGTGGACACCGTCGTCGCTCCGAGGGCCGTTTCCCACTCGCTGCCGCTGGCCTGAATCTGCGAGGTCCCGTCGGTGAAGGCGATCTCCAACTGCGCGATCATCCGCACGGGAGCCGCCGAAGGAAACGTCAAACCGAAGTACCGGTCCGCGGTCTTGACGGAGTTGAAGATGCCGTTCCCCAGTTCCACGACGAGCGAGTTCTCGCCCGTGATCAACAGCGGTGTGACATCGTAAGCGCCGTACTCCACACGCTGTGTGTACAGCGTGTTCCCCGGTGTCAGCACATCGGGCGTTACCTCGCGCCCGTTCATCGCCGCCGAATACATGCCCAGGCCGGTGATGTAGAGCCGCGCCCGATCCACCGCCTTCGCCACGGCAAAGCGCCGGCGGAAGACGGGCATCGGATCGCCATGCTGCCACACCGGATGCGCGATCCATCGCGCGGTCCAATCCTCGCGCGCGAGCAAGCCCATCTCGAACGACGCAGGCTCGCTCCATTCCGTGGGCACATCGCGCTCATCCCACACCCGGACCTGCCAGGAGACGCGATCGCGCGACCGCAAAGCCGGCCCATCATACACAGTGCTGTTCGCGCTGGAGACGATCTTGCCGGAATCGAACAAGCCCGGCCGCGCCTCCGATGCAACTCGTACTTGATACGCGCTTTGCATCATGCTGCCCTGCAGCATCCATGTCAGTCGCGGACGCGGCTCATCCATGCCGATGGGGTTCACGCGGTACTCGGTCCGCAAATGCACCGGCTGCGCACATGCCACACACGCGCATACCGCCAGTAGGAATCCCGCCCTTAGCACGCGAATGATTCTCTCACGAAAAGCTGTCCCCCAGGCGGGAGAGGAAAGTGCGCCCCCCGCCTGGGTGGCTGTGGGACAGCAGCCCTCCGGTGCGCTAATACGCGCCGAAGAATACCTTGACGGTCGATTTCGAGAAACGCCCCTGCGAATCCGTCACCGTCAGTTCAAACAGATACTCGCCGTAAGCCAGCGCCGCAAAGCGCACCGCCGGTGTTGCCGTGTCCGCGCCCAGCACCAACTCCGGCTGCCTGCCGAGCGCTCGCCACGAGAATCCGATCACCAGCCCGCCCGGATGATTCGACCGCGAGCCATCCAACTGCACATCGCGGTTCGTGGTCACCAGATCGGGTCCCGCATTGGCCACCGGACCCTGCGATGTGTCGACCGTCACGCGGACCGTCACCGACGCCACCGTCTGCGAGCGCCGTCCGAAGGCGCGCAGCGTGTACGTCGTATCCACCGTTGGGTTGACGCGCACACTGCCGTTCACCGGCACTGTGCCTAGCCCGTCGATCACGGCATCCGTCGCATCCTGCGTAGTCCACGTCAGTGTCACCGCTGTCCCCGGTTTCGTCGATGTCTGCGGGTCGGCCTTGAAAGAAGTGATGCGCACCGGCGGGATCACAGTCACAGTGGCGTCCGCCGTCACTTCACCCGCGGCGTTGCTGGCAGTCAGGCGGTAGGTGGTGGTCTGCTGCGGTGTGACGTTCGAACTGCCCACCAGGGAAACATTGCCGAGCGTACTGATGCTCACCGTCGTTGCATTCTCCACGGCCCACACCAGCGACGCCACGTCGCCCGGAGCAATCTCCGCCGGCGCCGCGCTGAACCGCGAAATCTTCGGCGCTTCCGCCGCCGCCACTTGAATCGTTACCTGCGCCGTACCCTGCGCGCCGGTGGTACGGTTGCGAGCCGTCAATGTGTACGTGGTGGTGCGCTCCGGCTTCACCACGGTGTTGCCCGATTGCGCCACGGCGCCCAATCCGCTGATCTCCACCGCATCCGCATTCTGCGTCTGCCAACTCAGCGACGCCGATTGTCCCGCCTGCACCGTCATCGGCGATCCGGTGAAGAAGATCACCTGTGGATCCAGCCGGTCCACCACCACGGTGACCGATTGCGTAACCTCGTTCACGCGATTCTTCGCGGCCAGCTTGTAGGTAGTGGTCTGCTGCGGGGAAACCGTTGTGGTGCCACCGCGGGGATCGACGCTTCCGATGCCGTCGATGAGGACGCTCTCGGCATTCTCTACGCCCCAGTTCAACACTGACGATTGACCCACCTTGATCTGCTGCGGCGTCGCAGTGAAGCGAGATATCGTCACCTGCAACGCGCGCGCCGTAGTAACAAGTACGCGGGCCACTGAGGAGGCGCCTTTGTCATCCGTTACGGTGAGACGGAAAGCGTACGACTGCCCTTCGGCGGCCGTAAACGTGGCCCGCGATGAATTGGCCCCGGAGAGGGAAGCTGCCGGGCCCGAAACCTGTGCCCACTGGAACTTGATGGGGTCGCCTTCAGGATCGTAGGAGCCCGATCCATCGAGCGTGAGGGCGCCGGCGGTAACCCCAATCTGATCGACACCGGCATCGGCCACCGGCGGGTCGTTGCCGGATCGCACGCGGCGAGTCAACACCTCAAACCGCACGCGGGGCACATCGGCCGGTACGGGATGCGTCAACTTGGCGAACTCGCGCGGGTTCAGAAAATTCCCCCACTGCACACCGCCCACAACACGGCCGTTGTTGTCGCGCGAGAGCAACGTCTCGTTCATCCCGCCTTCCAATGTGAGCGCCCAATGATCAGCCACCGGGTAGACGAAGCGTAGCGTTCCTCCGGGCCGGTCCGCATTGCCGCGGCTCTTCAGGTATCCGACATTGCCTTCGAGGTAGCTCTTCTTATACAGTCCCAGCGCCGTGGATACGCCCACCTGATCGACGATTTTGAGGTAGTTCTCTTCGCGCAGCGTCCGGGTCAGCGCGATGGAGCGCAGTACCGGATTGTCCAGGAAACCCTTTGTGCCGAAGGCGCCGATCTTGCCATGCTTAAAGAAGTAGTCGAAGGTGAAGGACGCCTGCCCCAGCGTGCCGCCGCCGCCATATTCCCGCAACTGGACGTTCTTGAAGCTCGCAAACAATCCGGCCTGAATTTGTTTCATGCGGTCGACCAGCCCCAAATCAAACTGGCCTTCTTTGCGGTCGCGGAAGTAGAGGTATTCCGCCTGCGCCTGCACCGCGAAGTTCTCCTGGAACGGAGCGAAGTAGCGTCCACGTCCACTGAAAGTAAGCCGCCCCTGATCATCCGCGCCGGCGTTGAGGCCCATGAGCGTGAAGCGGCTCATGCGCGATTTCTGCAAGGCCTCCGTCGTGGCCTTTTCCGCCGATTTCTCAGTCACGGCCGCGGTCTCGCTGGCCGTGAGCGGCTTGGGCTGACTGGCGAGGAGGTTCTTCAACTGGTCATGCTCCTGGCGCATCTTGTCCATGTCGTCCTTGAGCGACGAGTTCTGTCGCCGCAACTGTTCGAGCGCTTTCAGGATCTCAGCCAATGTGTCCATTCGCTTGAGGATTTCCGAACAGCAATCCTCCATGGCTTTTTGCAGCTTCTTCTGCTGCTCCGTGAGGTTCTGGATGGCCTGGGAGGTGCGGTCTTCAATGGCCTTGATGGCATCGCCGACGCCGCCCGCGCTCACCTGCTTGCCGGTTTCGTCATTCACCGCCATCGACACACGGCGGTTCATGAAACGGCCCTCTGGAGACGTGTTCGCCACCTTGGGTTCGCGCTGGCCCGCGCCCGCGGCTGTGACCTGTCCCGGTTGCGCGCCATACTTTTCCAGGAACTGCTTCACTGCCGCGGCGCGTTGTTGAGCCAGCTTCTCGTTGGTTTTCTGATCACCGGTGGAATCCGTGTGGCCGACAAGTTTCACCTGGAACCGGGGATTCTGGCGGAGCAGATCGGCCAGCCGGAGCATGCTCGGATAGCCATCCGACAACACAGCCGACCCGGTTTCGAAGTTGATTTCCTCCCACTCGTCGCGGGTGGCGGTGGTGGTGAGGCCTTGGGGAAACGCCGACGACAGCGGCAGCAGCAGCAGAACAAGCAACAGCCACACCCGATTTGGCACACGACTACTCGCATTCGGGCGCATACGTTTTTTCGCCACGCGTTTCGCGGAGGTCCCCCTGTGATCTTGACTTGTCAAGCCCAGCCGCAACTGAGTTGCGGGCCGGGGATCAGGCGAATGAGCGACTCAGGGGGGAGGTGGGGCTCAATTCGCTTATATGCATTTGTATCGCAAAAAACAATACCTGGTCAAGATGTTTTAAACGTAAACGGCAATTTTTGTGTGAGTCGATCCCGCGACTGCCCGGTTCCCCGGTAGCTAGAAGTGCAGCCGCATCGTGTACTGCATCTGCCGGCCGCTGTTGGCCTGCGTTGTCGATCGTCCGAAGTTGGCACTTCGCACATCCGTATTTGGACCGGCCTTCAATACATGATTGGGCGTGTTGAAGGCATCCATGCGGAACTCCAGCCGGACACGCTCGTTGATCGGGAAATTCTTGGCAAGGGTGCTGTCGAGATTCCACGACTTGGGACCGTTGAGACCCTCATAGTAGTAGGGGTTGGTGCGAGGAGTGTAGGGATCGGCGGGGGCGAACACTTGTGTTTGGAACCAGCGGTCGGCCCCAGGATTGGCCAGGATGGGGTCGCCGTTCACCTTCATCTGCCTGCTCCTGAAGTCAATGAAAGCGCCCGAGTTGTATTGGAACAGGTGGCTGGTGGTCCAACCGCCCACGATCATCTGCAGTGCCGGATGGAGTTTGGCGCCATACCTCCGGTCCTTGCCAAGCGGAATTTCCCAGTAGGGAGCCACTGTGAGTTTGTGGCGATAATTCAGCGTGTCCATTTGCGTGTATCGTCGGGCGTACTGGTCGTCGGCATTGAAGTAGCCATCCTGATAGCCGTGACTGTAGTTATAGCCGAAGGTGTAGCCCAGACCGCGAGCCATGGCCTTTTCGAGCTTGATCTGGGTGGAGTAGTAGCGCTCGCCGGCCCCCGGCGTGTAGAGTTCCGTGATGCTCCCGTACTGCGGGTATTCCACCAGCAGCGAGCCGGTGGAGACCCTGGGTTGACGGCGCAGCGCGCCCGGGAACTGATCCACCGTGAGGTAGTTGTAGAAGGGGTTCGTGACGGCAGTGTCCAACTCCGACTGGAACTTGTAGGAGAGCGCCGGGTCCCGCATGTTCAGACTCTGGCCTCTGGCGGCGCCGCCCCAGATGCCGGGAACGGCTGCGTTGTGCCCGAGATTGGCGAACACGGTCACATCCAGGCGCATTTGCGCCGGCAACGCGCGTTGCACGCTGATGTTGATGCGGTCGTTGGTTGGCTGCTTCGGATACTGGTTCCAGAACGTGACGCTGTTTCCGAGTTCGGAGTAACGGCCGCGCGCAGCTCCGATCGGTTGTTGAATCGGGTTCGCGGCTGGAAACGGATCGTTGAGCTTCGTTTGCGGCACGCCTGCCACCGCCGCAAGAATGGTGGAGTTGGTTGAGAAGCCGGGTCTCGGCAGATTCCAGTTCGGACCCAGAACGGTGAGGAACGGCACGGCGTAGCGGGAATATCCGAGGCGGAGGCTCATCTGGTCGTTTAGCCGATAGGCCAGGCCGATCCGTGGCAGGAAGACGTTTTTCGGAGCGTGGAACACCCTCGGGTTGCTGGAATCGAGGAACTGGTAGGCGCCGTTGAACTTCCGCGGGAAGGCGTTGTACTTAGACAGGTCCGGGAAGACCGGCGGAGTGGTTGTGAACTCCGGAATGGGGCTGCTCAGGTCGAGGTTGCGCCCGAGGCCGAGCGAATCCTCGGTGGGCGCCTGGTCGAACTCCCAACGAAGGCCCAGATTGAGGGTTAGATTGCGGGAGACCTTCCAGTCATCCTGGACAAAGATCCCGATATTGCTGGACGAGCTTTTGACGCGGGTGCCGTAGTTGCTGTTGCTGTTGTCGGACGGGTAACCCAACAGGAAACTCGCCCAGGCGGCGCCACTTACGTCGGTGGGCGCACTGATATAGGTGGACGCTGTGGTGACGCCGCCAAAATTCAAGCTGCCATAGTCCGGCAGTGCGGAGTCAGATGAGTAGTTAGATATTTTGGCTCCGAGTTTGATGTAATGACTGCCCCGCTGCTTCATCATCATGCCGGAGTAGTTGAGCTGATTCGGACGCAGATTCCAGCCGCCGCCAAACCCGAAGCTCGAACCGCCTACGTTGAAATGGGGGAAATAGATGTCCGGCGCACCCTTCAGCATCAGTGACCACCACTTACTAGGCCAGATAGAACTCCACACGCCTTCGTTGGACATCGCGAAAGGCAGATTCAACTCATCGATTGCCTTGATATAACCGAAACGGAAATTGACGCCAAGTGTTGGCGAGAGTATTCCATCCACATTTCCAGCGATGTTATTGGCGTACATCTTGGCGGACTGCCCACTGAAGTAGGCGGGCGAGTCCACCAGTTGTTCCGGTTGCTGCCATTGATTCTGGCGGCTGTAGCGCCCATACGCTTTCCACTTATCGCTCACCTGGTAGTCGACACGGACCAGAGCGTTGGTGTAGGGGTTCCCGGTGGAGGCTACGGATCTGAAGTTAGCGGTACCATTGAGGTCGTTGCCGGGATTGTTCGGCAGCCAAACGTATTTCATCAGCGCCGCGGCCGCCGGGTCGATGCGCTGCGCCGGGATCTGGTTGCCGGCAAATGGCGTTCGCGCGGCTTTATTGGTGGCCGGATCGAGCACCGTGGTCTGAGGGTCATAAATCACTCTCTGTCCGCCGGAGTTGTTGAGTGACTTGGAGAAATCGCCCGTCCTTTCCAAAGCGGTCGGCAGGGTGTATCTCAATTCGCCTTCTGTTCCCAACATCTTCCACTGCTCGAAGGAAACGAAGAAGAACGCTTTGTTTTTACCGTTGTAGACTTTGGGAATCCAGATCGGGCCGCCCACATTACCGCCGCCGATGTGGTCCCGCTGCTTGCTCGGAGTGGGGCTGAAGACATTGGGCCGGGCGTTGAAGAATGGGTTACGTCCGTAGTAGTAACCCAGGCCGTGTAGTTCGTTTGTCCCGGATTTGGTGGCGACGCTGATAGCGGCCCCGGCGCTGTTTCCGAATTCCGCGTCCACCGGGTTTTGCTGCACCACGAATTCCTGTACCGCGTCCATCGGCGGGGCATAGGAACCCCGTTGCTCAACGCGTGTATCCGCGCCATCGAGCAGTAACTGGTTGCGGCCGCCGGTCGGGCCGCCGATGTCGAATCCGTTATGGCCGACCTGATAGAAAGGGAGGTTCGTGATGGCTGCGCCATAGTTGTTCACGACGGCGGGGTCCACAATGGCCAGGGTGAAACCTGAATTATGCACTCCAGTGGCCCGGCGGCCGGGCCACCTTGCTGCTCGTGATGTTGGCTGAATCGCCATCAGCGCGACTTGCTCCGTAAAATTCGTTCTACTTTTCGCCTCCCTCCCTACATGTTATTGATTTGTC
>JACQZR010000228.1 GCA_016213775.1 Acidobacteriota bacterium | reverse complement strand
CAACCGATCAAGAGTATCTCTACGAACCGCCGTCAGCCGCTGTGGAACAGCAGATCCCCAAGCGGATCATCCGACAGAAACCATCACAACAACCCTCTGCATAGATAGAAAGGATTGAGTGCAGTATGCCACAACCTCGAGGAAGTCGAGACCCGTGGCGAGTTCGACCTGACGGATGGATGTGGCAAAGGAGTTGAGGCTCTCAGCGGGGTTGGAGTCATTGGGGAGGACGGCGGCGAAGGCAGTGAGTTGGGAGTCGTGCACGGCGATGGCGACTTTGAAGAGCCGGCAGGGAACGGCGATCGTGTGGCGTCCGATGTATGCGGTGGATTCGCAGAAGACGGGGCCAGTGAAGATGATGACGGCGTCGGAACGGGCGGCGATGCGGCGGAGGGATTTTTCGAGAAGACGCCATTTGCCGGAGTTGAGGGACGGGTTTTGCGGAATCGCGTTGGAGAGGAGGAAGGACGCCTGGAGGGCTTCCGGGTTCCAGGCGAGATCGGCGGCGGGGACCGCGTGGCCGCGGGAGAAGCCTGAGTTTTTGTAATCGGAGTCGGACGGTCCGCCAAGCTCGGTGTCGCGGCGGAAGTGCTTGTGCCGAGGGGCGGAGGGAGCAGCGAGGTGCTCGGGCTTGAGTTCGTAGGCGGCCCAGGTGGGGACGTTGCGGGAGGAGTCGAAGCAGAGGACAAAGCCGGGACGTTCGGCGAGTTGCTGCTGGGGGCCGTTGCAGGCGGGGAGCCCGAAGCGTCCTGGTTGGGCGTTGAGGATTTGGAGGGTTGCGAAGAGGAGCACCGTCATCATACACATAGGATCGGATTGTTTGAAACAAAACGTTAGGAAAATGTTTAAAACATTTTTAGACTGTTCTGTGGTGGAAGGTGAGCGGAACTGGAAGGATCAGGCGCGGGAGGGGGTTTGGACTTTGCCGGAATAGACGGCGATCGCGCGGCGAGCCATCGATTGCACGGAATAATGTTCGCGGACTCCGTCGTGGCCGCGCCGGGCGAGGTCTTCGCGGAGTTCGGGGTGGTGATAGAGATTGACGATTTCGTGGCCGAACCTCTCAGGATGGTCTGGTTCGGCAAGGATGCCGCCGCCGGTACGGTCGATCATTTCGGGGAAGGCGCCGTGGCGGGGTTGCACGATCGGCACACCACAGGCCATGGCTTCCAGTGCGTAGAGCCCTTTTGGTTCGGCGTAGATGCTGGGGACGCTGAGCACGTCGAGGCTGCGAAGGAAGGCCACTTTCTGGTCGCGGTCGAGCGCGCCGTGGTAGTGGAATTCGCCGGCGAGGCCCCAATCCTTCATCTGGTTTTCGATGATGCGCAGGTATTCTTTCTGCTCGGGGGCGAGATATCCGGCGGCTTCCAGACGGCTCGGGGGGAGACCACCCTGCTGGCGCATCCAGTGGTAGGCCTCGCACAACTGATGCAGTGATTTCTCGGGAGTGATACGGGCGAAGAATCCGATTCGGAAGGGGGGGGAGTTGGCGTGCGGCGGACGGCGTTCGAGATCACGCGTGTTGACGCCGAGCGGGACAACGTGAATCTTCTCCTTCGGGATGGAAAGGTAGGACGACATGAGGCGGGCGCAGAACTCGCTGACGGCGATATAACCGTCGACGGTGGGAGCCAAGTCGCGGATGAGGCGGAGGGCATCGGAACGATAAGGCTCGTGGAGACCTTCCAGAAATAGATCTTCGCCTTGAAGGGTGACATACAGAGGGCAGTTGAGCGTGCGGCGAATGGGTGCGGCCATCGCGATGAGGAGGGAGTTCGGCAGAGTGACCACATCGGGTCTGGGCATTTGGGCCAGGTAACTGGTCATCTTCTCGAATTCTTTTTGCTGAGCACCACGCTCGCCTTCGAGCATGGAGACGGTCATCTCGCCGAGGAATTTGGGATTTACGGGGATGGATCGTTTGGCGGCGGCGCGGAGGGCGTAAGTGGAGTCCCAGAGTTTGTCCAGGAACCAGGGAGTTTTCCGGAAGAGCGCGGATTGATGTTGGAGGTAGACACTGATGCCGCCGAAGAAGACGTGCCCGGAGGAGCTGACGTTGTTCTCGTCAGTGAGCGTGGGCGTATAGACGGGCATGAGCACGACATCGTGGCCTTCCGATTTGAGCTGGGCCGCCAGCGCGTTGTCGCGCAGACAACTACCGCAATACATGCTGGCGGCTCCGGCTGTGAAGGCGTAGATGCGCATGCGTTAGACGCCGACGGGTTGTGAATGCTCCGCGTCCACGGCGATCTGCTGGAAGGCGCGGCGAGCGTAGAGATGCTCGAAGAGGTTGCCTTCGTGGGGCTGATCCCAACCGATCTTCATGGTCGGAATGGCGCCGAAATTGAGACGGCCGACGTGCGGCGAAGTGAGCAGGCGCGAACGAAGGTTCTCGTCGTGCGTGATGGCGGTGACGACAAGCGTCGGGCCCATGGCATGGAGCATTTGCTCGTGGCTTGCCTCGACTACGCTGGCGAAGGGGAAGAGGAACTCGCGATTGGCGAGGCCGTGTTCGGGCGATTCGCAATGCAGAATTGTCGGCAGCAGATATGTTCCGCCATCGAAGACCTGGAGCCGGTTGGCTCCGCGATAGGCCGCGGAGACGTCTGTTGCGCCGGGGTCGTTGAGTCCCGCGTCGATCATTTTGGAGATACGCTCGGCGACCGCGGGGCTGGCGAAGGGAGCGATGCGGGAATCGGGATCGTCCGCGCGTTTGGGCACAATGTGCGAGAGGCGTTCGGCGAGAGCTTCGGCGATTTCCCGTCCGCGCCGCGGCACCCAAACGCCTGAGGCGTTGATGCAGGAACGGCCGGAGTTCTCGGCGATCGAGGTAGCGATGACGTCGATGTATTCTTCGAAGTTGTCGACGCAATCGTCGCCGATGATCACCTTGCTGTAGCCGGGTCCATGGACTTCGATGCGGGGATCGTTCTTCCAGCTCTTGACTGCGCCGACGTCGCCGAACAGCATACAACGTCCGGTGGATTGGAGAATGGTTCCGGAGCCGCCGTGATCGGTGGGATAGAAGCCGAAAACTTCGGCGGGCATGCCGGCTTTGATGAAGGCTTGAATGACGCGATAGGGGGACCAGGGTTCCGCGCTGCCGGGCTTGAGGACGAGCGGGATCTTCAATGCGATGGCGGGAATCCAGAGTGAATGAACGCCGGGGGAGTTGCTGGGCAGCACGACGCCGAGCGAGAAGCCGCGGGGGAAGAAGCTGACCGCGTGGCCACCGGCCGCGCCGTACCCATCATCGAGGACTCGCATGTCCATGCCGCGTGTCAGTCCGCTGAGAACGGCGTCGATTTCGGCCATGACGCCGTAGATCTTCTTCATGTTCCTGCGCACCATGGCGTGGGGCAGTCCGGTGGTGGCGGAGATTTGTTGGATGTAGTCTTCCGGCGATTGCGCAGCATCACCGAGGGGGAGCGTGTCGTGAAGATAGTGCTCACCGGCGCGTTTGGTGATATCGACAAGTTCCTGGACGCGGAAACCTTGGAGGATGCGCCACGATTCTTCCTGATCGAGCATGTCGCGGCGGATGAGGCCGGAGTTGGCGAGGCTCATCTCGACGAATGGCTCTTTGGTACGGAAGTGGGGCGTAGTGGAGACGGTGAGGCTGCGATAGGGTTTTCCCTTGCGCAGGATGGGCAGATGGATCATATGTTAGTAGACTCCTTCCACTACGGATGAAGAGAAGCGGGAGAACGGGCGGACGTTGCGGACGCCGTCCCAGGGATACATCTGGTGCGGGCGCTCCCGTTCGCATTCGTCCCGTTCGAGAAAGCGCGGCATGAAGAATTCCTTGGTGAGGGTGGTCAGGCGAACCCGGCCGGTTTGGCCGTATTCGACAACTTTGGTGGAGTCGTCGAAGTCGACGACCTCGATCATGGCGCGCGGAGTGGGCGGATAGTAGATGATCGCGTAGCCGTCGTCGGCGGAGAGCGGCTTATGGACCGCAAGGCCCATGAGCGTGTTGCCGTAGGTGGGCGCGAAGTAAACGCCATCGAGGAGTTCTTCGACGGCGAAGCGGCAGAATTGCGGAGTCATTTCAGTGCCGCCGCAGAAGATGCCCTTGATGCCGAGCTTTTTGAGGGAGACCTTCTCGCAAAGAGCTTCGAGGAGCTTCGGCGTGGTGAAGATGCACTGGATGTTGGGATGGGCTTTGAGTAGCGTGAGTGCCTGGTCGATGACGTGTGCTTTGTAGCGTTCCATCATGGCCATCTCGCCCCACTTGATGAGCTTGATGACCCAACGGGGATCGAGATCGAGCATGAAGCAGATGCCGCCGCGATGTTGCGCGAGGTGTTCCACCGCGAGGCGGAGGCGGCGGGGTCCGGTGGGTCCGATGGAGATCCAATCGGCGCCCTTGGGGAAATGTTCTTCGGTAAGTGTTTCGCTGAAGAGTTCGTAGTCGATGCGGAAGTCGTTGATGGAGATGCGCGACTTGGGGACGCCCGTGCTGCCGCCGGTTTCAAATGTCGAGATCGGCGAATTGGCGTAGGCTTTGGGAACCCAGCGGCGGACCGGACCACCGCGTAGCCATTCGTCCTGGAAGTTACCGAATTTGTCGAGGTCGGCGTAGGAGTGAACTTCCTTGCGCGGGTCCCAGCCCGCTTCGGCGGCCCAGTTCAGCCAGAAAGGACAGCCGCTGTTGGGATCAAAATGCCATTGGACGATTTCGCGAGTCCATGCGTCGAGGCGCTCTTTCACTTGGTTGGCGCGCAGTTCGAGATCAGTGTCAAGGGTAGGGGTCACGATAGCTCCGTAGAGTCCAGTTTACTAGATATACTCTAATATCTGGATTCGTACTGGAGGGTGCTGTTGAAGAACAAGCTTTGCTTTTTTGCGGTGATGCTGGTGGCTGGGACGCTGCCTGGCAAGGACTGGTTGCAGTTCCGCGGCCACAATTCGAGTGGGGTGGCGGAGGAGACTAATCTGCCCGTGGAGTTCGGGCCTGGGAAGAACGAGTTTTGGAAGGCTCCGCTGCCGCCGGGACATTCGTCGCCGATTGTGGTGGGCGAGCGGGTTTTCGTGACCGCATTCGACGGCGACAAGCTAATGACGATTTGTCTGGACCGGAAGACGGGTCAGGTGCAGTGGCGGCGGGAAGCACCGCGGCCAAGGAAGCAGGAACTGCACAAGAGCAACACGCCTGCATCGCCGAGTCCCGTAAGCGATGGAAAGAACATTTGGGTCTTTTTCACTGATTTCGGGCTGATCAGCTATGGGCTGGACGGGAACGAGCGGTGGAAGACGCCGATGGGTCCTTTCAACAATCCATTTGGCATGGGCGCGTCGCCAGTGCTGGTGGAGAACGTGCTGCTCCAATCGTGCGATGCCTAGAGTGGGTCGTATTTTGTGGCGTTCGATAAAAACACGGGGAAGGAATTGTGGCGCGTGGACCGGGGGGAATATACGCGCGGGTTCTCGACCCCGGTGATCTATGAGCCGCCGGCTGGTGGGCCCAAGCAGGCGATAGTGGCGGGGTCGTATCAACTGACGTCGTATGACGTGAAGACCGGGAAGCCGGTGTGGTGGTACCGCGGGCTGACGTGGCAGTTGAAGCCTACGCCGGTGTTGAGCAAATCAAAAGAGTTCATTTACGTTTTGGGGTGGGCTGGGGGATCCGACACCGGGCAGCAAGAGAGCATTCCGGAGTTCGCCGAGACTTTGAAGCTGTGGGATAAGAACGGGGACAAGTTGCTGGCGAAGGAGGAAATCCCGGACGCGAAGATCACCAAGGACTGGACGTCGATGGATCTGGATCGGGACGGAGCATTAGGGGAGCGCGATTGGAAGCAGTACCAATCGCGGCGGGCGGCACAGAATACGTTCCAGGCGATTCGATTGGGACGGAATCCGCAGGGGGAACTTTCGGCGGGTGCGCGGGTTTGGGCCTATACGAAGTCTCTGCCGAATGTGCCATCGCCGTTGTTCTACAACGACGTGCTGTACCTGATGAAGGAAGGCGGGATTCTGACGACGCTCAATCCGGACGATGGTGCGGTATTGAAGCAGGGCAGATTGACTGGGGCATTGAGCCAGTACTTTTCTTCGCCGTTGGGTGCGGATGGGAAGATCTATGCGATTTCCGAAGCGGGGAACGTGGTGGTGCTGAAGGCGGGCAAGGAGTGGGAGATTCTCAAGGTGAACGATATGGATGATGAGGTTCATGCCACACCGGCCATTGTGGACGGGAAGATCTATTTGAGGACGAAGAGCGCGTTGTATTGTTTTGGGAAGAAGGAATGATCCGGTATTGCATCACTGACCGGCGATTGCGTGGCGTGCAGAGGAGGCTGGTGGAAGGGGTGGGGTTTGTTCAGGTTCGCGACAAGGAGCTCTCGGCGCGGGCATTAACGGATCTGGTAAGGACCGTTATGGGGTTTGAGAATCCACATGGAACGCGGGTACTGGTGAATACGCGGATGGATGTGGCGTTGGCCTGTGGGGCGCATGGTGTGCATTTGCCGGCGGGTTCGATTGCGGTGAATGAATGGCGGCGGATTGCACCTGACGGGTTTGTGATTGGGGTGTCATGCCACACGATTGAGGAGTTGCGGCAGGCGGAAGGAGAGGGAGCGGATTACGCCGTATATGGGCCAGTGTTTGCGCCGTTGTCGAAAGTGGTGGCGGCGCGGCCGGTGGGGCTGGAGGGGTTGGCGGCGGGGTGCGCTGCGGTGCGGATGCCCGTGTTTGCGCTGGGAGGAATTCAGCCGGACACTGCGGCGGCGTGTGTGAAGGCGGGCGCGGCGGGAGTGGCGGGGATCACGATGTTCGCGGGGGAGTGACAAGTTTTCTTCCAATGCTGCGCCTTTGAAGGTGGAAGGAAGAAAACAATGAAACAAAACAGACGATCATTCCTGACAACAGCGGGTGGCGGAGTGGCTGCGGCA
This sequence comes from Acidobacteriota bacterium, assembly GCA_016213775.1. Classification (GTDB taxonomy): domain Bacteria; phylum Acidobacteriota; class Terriglobia; order Bryobacterales; family Bryobacteraceae; genus CADEFT01. The sequence goes on along the minus strand of JACQZR010000228.1, from coordinate 4,603 downwards.
TTTTTTCCGCGGCGGGCCTCGGCAGCACCTGTCAACGATTTCGCGTCGGCATTAGTGAGTATGTTCTCGACTGTTGGCCTTCAGTTCACAATCCTCACACGAACGGGTCAGAAGATTGAATATGGCGGGGGAATGGCACGACTCCCTCACAGCGGCACGCCGTTGCCAATGTTGCCATCTCTGAAGTTCCCAACGGCGAGCGTCAGCAAGGCGGTCACTGGGGCGGCGTTGTTAAGGGTTCTTTATGACAATCCCAATGTGACGATGGAGGACTCGATTGCCCCGCATCTGCCGAGCCATTGGACCGTTCATGAAAGCTTTCAGAAGCTGAAGTTCCGGCATCTGCTGCAGCACTCGAGCGGCATCCCAAAGGCGGTGGGAGTGGACTACGCGTCGCTCAAAGCCCTGGTTTTGGGAGGCGTGGACACGAGCAACCTGGGCGTGCTACCAGACGGGTATACGTACGCGAATGCGAATTTCGCATTGATGCGGCTGTTGATTCCGAAACTGGCGGCAATGCCGGTGGCGCCGATTCCGGCCGGCACATCGGGGTGGTTGCTACAGACGCTGGAACAGACGCAGGCGGCGCAGTTTGCCGGCGCCTACATGTCGTACACCCAGCAGAAGGTTTGGGACAAGCTCGGCAATGCCCCGAACATGAAGTGCAAGCCGGATTCTGTCTATCCGGGGCTGTGCTATGACGTCTATCCCTTCACTCAAACAAAGGGGACGGATTTCGGAGACCGGACGTTGCTGTGCGCCTCGGGCGGGTGGAACGCTACGTCCACGCAGCTTGCCACGTTCATCAAGACTCTGCACGAAACGGATTTGATTCTCCCCAGTTGGCTGGCGCAGCGGATGTCGAACGAATTGATGGGGTACGACAAGAACGGAACGACCTCTCAGGGGTTCTTCTACTGGGAAAAGCCGGGCGACTATCCTGGCATGCCGAGAAACCCCGGCGAATTGCATGCGCGGATTTTCGGCTTCAGCAACGGAGTATATCTTGGACTGATCGTGAATTCGGCGATGCCGAATCCGACTCCAGTTATCCTGGCCGCATTCAACAGCGTAACGTGGTAGGGGAATCTACGGGAGGATGCGGTAGAGACTGATGTTGTCGTGACGCGCGATTCGATCGAGGCTCCAATCGTGCGGGTCCTCTTCGAGGGCCTGCCCGATTCTGTCAAGTACGTCCTGGGATTCGCCCCGCTTCGCGACGACATGCGTGATGCCCTCGCGGCGGGCCAGGCGCATGGCGGCGAGCCGGAGGTTCAGGATTGGAGCGGGGCGCGGGAGATCGGCCGCGAGCTGTTTGCCGGAAGAGTCGTGCAATTGAAGGCCGGCTTTGAGCGCTGAGTTGTCGGCGATGATGCGAATCTCCTGTAGTGTGAGCCGAGTGTTGAAGTCGACGCGCCAGTACATGCCGGCTTCAACCGGTTGCCAGGTAGACCACGCCGAGGCGCGATTGCGATCGAGGGCGAGAGTGGCTTCCCAGGGGTTGGGTTGCGCCTCGATGGACCAAACGATGTTGGGCTTGACGGGTTGGCGGTCGTCACCGAAGAACAGGACTTCTCGGATTGCCGTGGGTGCGGAGGAGGATTGCGTGAACGCGAGGCGGAGGCCTTCGAGTGGTTTGTCAGGACGGGCGCGAAATTCGTAGAACTGGCCAGGGCCGGGAGTGCGGGCGAGCTCCATGGCGTGTCCGATGCGGTCTCCGGAAGCCGATTGCCAGACGTTGACGAGGTGGCGGCGGGTGATGGCCGCGGGGGCGTTGATGAGGTCGAGGATGCGATCTTCATTCGTGGTGTTGCTGCGAATGAGATTGGACATCGGGACTTCGACACTCTTGTCCTTGGCGTACGTCGCGGGGATCTGAATAGGGATGTCGGGATCGAGGGACCATGTTCCGTCCGGAGCGTACGTATGGATGGCTTGCGGCCAGCTCAACACCATGTGGGCGGCGAGCAGGGTGAAGGCGAGCGGGCGTGGAACGGCTGCGATGAGGGCGAGCGCGAGGAATGGCAAAGCGGGCATGAGGAATCGGGTGCCGATGTTGAAGGTCCAGGGGATGGCGAGCAGGATGGCGATAGCCAGGATACGGCGTCCGGCGCGGTTGCGCAGAGTCAGCAACGCGACGGGAAGCGCGAGAAATACCGGACCGAGAAGGCCTTGCAGAATGTCGCCGCGGATGGTGAGTTGGAACGGAATCTGGTGCCAGCGCAGGCCGCCGTAGCTGCGTAGATAGGCGCTGAGGTTCTGAATTGTCCCGGTGTGGAAGTATGGGTTGGGGAAGAGTGAGTTTGCCAACGGCGCGATGGGATTGCCGGTGAGCACGAAAGCCCGGATGATCCAGGGCGCGGCGATGATGGTGGCGGCGGCGGTGAAAAGCAGCGCGGAGCGGAACTGGCGGCGCGCGAGGAAGACTACGAAGAGGATTCCCGCGATCCATCCGCCGTTGAATTTGATGGCGTAGCAGAATCCGGCGCAGAGTCCGGCGGCGACAGGTTGGTTCGCTTCAAGGAGAGCGAGCGCGGCGAGGGTGTAGAAGACAAGCGTGGCGTCGGTGTAAGCGCAGGTGGAGCTGATGCCGACGACAGGAGTGATGGCGAAGAGCAAGCCGGCGATCCAGCCAGTGGATTCGGCGAGACCGAGTCGGGCGGCAATCCAGGGCATGAGCGTGACGCAACCGAACAGGCAGGCGAGGTGGAGGAGCTTAGCTGCCTGTTCGCCGCCGATCACGTAGGCCAGTGCGAACAGCGTTTCCATGCCTTGGGGCAGTACGTTGTAGAAGGAGATGAGGGAGGGGAAACCTCCAGTGGATTGCGTCTGGGTGGCGAGCCAGAGGTGGTAGTGGAGGGCGTCGCTTTGGACCTCAGGAGTGAGGGCGTAGAGGAAGTAGAGTCCACCGTAGATCGCGGCGATGGGCCAAACCCATTTGGGCGCAGCGATGTGGATTGCGGGCCGCAGCCATACAACTGGTGCGGCGGCAATCAGCGCAACCATAATTAGAATGGGCGGCTTGGCCGCGTGGAACAGGAACAGCGTGAAGAGAACCAGACTGAGCAGTGCGCCGCCGGCGGCGCAGGCGAGCGAGGCGGGCAGTTCGCGGTTGCGCAGGATCAGACGGCCGATGGTCCAGGCCGCTAGGGCCGGGATGGCCGCGCCAGCGAATGCCCTCAGGATCGTCACTAGACTTCGTATTTTTTCAGCAGCTCGGGCCAGTGGCCTTTGGCCTTGAGGATGGTTTCAGCCACTTCGCGCACGGCGCCGTGTCCGCCGCGGCCTTCGGTGACAAAGTGGGCCGCCTGCTTCACTTCGGGGCGTGCGTTGGCGGGCGCAAAGGACAGGCCGACGCGGCGCATGATGACGATGTCGGTGAGGTCATCGCCGATGTAGGCGATGTTTTCCGGGGCGATTTTGGCGTCGGCAAGAATCTCCTCCAGGATGGGGATCTTCTCAATGTGACCCTGATAGACATAGGTGAACTTGCACTGTCTGGCGCGTTCCTCGGTAGCGGGAGAGACGCGTCCGCTGATCAGGCCGGTCTTGATGCCATACCAGTTGAGCCATTGGAGGCTGATGCCGTCCTGCGCGTCGAAGCCTTTGGTTTCGGCCATCTTTCCATCCGGGCCGGGGACGTTGTAGAGCTTGCCGTCGGTCATGACTCCGTCAACGTCCATCAACAGCAGCCGTACTCCGGCCGCGAGCTGTTCAATATCCACTCGTAACTCCTGATCGTGAAGGTGATCTTTCATGGTAAACCAGCGCGGGGGGCGGTCATGTTACCATGCGCAGTTATGCCTGAATTCGATGTGGTGGGGATTGGACTGAACGCCACGGATACGGTGATCCTGGTTCCCCACTTTCCGCCGTATGCGGGAAAAGTTGCCTTTGATGAAGAGATGATGAGTCCGGGCGGGCAGGTGGCGAGCGCGATGGCGGCGTGCGCGAAGCTGGGTTTGCGGACGAAGTATATCGGAACGATCGGCGACGATGAGCGGGGGCGAATACAGATCGCTTCGCTGCGCGAGACAGGGATCGACCTGAGTGATGTGCAGATGCGTACCGGTTGTCCGAACCAGACTGCCTACATCATCATCGACCGGACGACTGGCGAGCGCACGGTGTTCTGGAGCCGTCCCGATTGTCTGCGCCTGCAACCGGAGGAGATTCGTCCGGAGATGATCACCGGCGCGCGGCTGCTGCATATTGACGGGCACGATACGCCAGCGGTGGAACGGGCGGCGAGGATTGCGCGCGAGCACGGCATTCCCGTGACGGTGGACGTGGACTCGATTTATCCGGGCTTTGAGCGTGTGTTGCCGCACGTAACGCATCTCATCGCGAGCAGCGAGTTTCCTGTGATGTGGACGAAGGAGAAAGACCCGCTGAAGGCTCTTGATCTGATCCAGCGGGAGTACAAGATTCCGGTTGCGGCAATGACGCTCGGCTCGTATGGGGCGCTGGCTCGAGTGAACGGACAGGTCCACTATTCGCCGGCCTTTGTGGTGAATTGCGTGGATACGACGGGCGCGGGGGACGTGTTTCACGGGGGCTTCTGCTATGCTGTGCTCGAGGGCATGGCTATCCCGGATGCGCT
>JACQZR010000232.1 GCA_016213775.1 Acidobacteriota bacterium | reverse complement strand
GTCGTCCATCGCTGGAAGGCCTTTGATGCTCTTAATGAAGATGCGGATATATTTTAGTGAAACGGTGTACTAGTAGTAGGGGGAGTAGATTCCGATGTAACCGTACGTTGCAACAGGTTTTCCAGTCAGCTTCTGCGAAGCGTAACCAGCGTCAATCGTATATCCCGTGATGTACACCTTCATCGACGTCGGAACGCCCGAAGTGAAGACTGGGGTAACGGCGACGTTTGCAGTGGACAAGCCCGGAGCGATGGGCGTGGTTCCTCCAGCCGGGTTTCCATACACCACCATATTCTTTACCGCCGTGCTAAAACCCGTGCTTGGCGTACTTGTTGTCGAATCATACGGCCGCATGGCCGCATAGCGGGATCCCGCATTCACCGCGTTCTCTATGGTGTTGTAGCGGTAGAAGATATACCCGTACTGAAAGGCGCCCAGGAAAGCAGCCACCATTACCACCGAACCAAGTGCGAATTCCAGGATCGTGTTTCCTTTGTTCCCGCGCGGGATTAGTTTCTTCATGAGGTTGTACATTGTTCCCGTGCCCCCTTATTGCACCAATTGGACTTTGAACGCACCGGTACCTTCGACTCCAGGCCCCGTGGAGCCTTGAGTATAGGCCCCGACATAGATGGCACAGAACGGGTCGTTTCCGTGGCCGCTCCTGTAGTAATTGCTGGGCGAGCCGTCGGAAATGAGCAGGAACGATCCATATCCCACCACCTCCGTCCCGGCAGCCGTCGGATTCACCACCGGGATAGGAAGGAACCGTCGTCCGTTGTGCTCATGTGCCAAATATCCAGCCTTAGTATTGTCAACCAGGTTGACATCCTGATTTACCCGCGCGTCGAGCGCTGCTGCTTCCGCATTCTTGTTTCCTGAAGACATTACGATGTAATCATGGATGTTCACTGGCTGGAGTTGGATAAGATTGAGAATCTCGGCATTGATGGTGCTGTTTGCGTTATCCCCCCAATAGCCATTGATTGAAGCGCCCCAGTACTGGGTGACTGCCGCTTTGGCATGCTTATTGTCGCCGCTGCATGGCGCCTTGACGAAGCATTCCTCAGGAGTGTCAGGGCCGCATCCGGCGCGAGATCCATTGTAAGCAGGCCACTGCAGGTCGTAAAGCATACCTTCTTGCAGTCCGAAGGTCTGCGAGGACATGTCCTGCGCCACTGCTGTGAAGGGGCCCAATCCGCGTTTGAAACCGGACTGCGGAATCTGTCCCGCGACCGCTCTTCCCACCACGTTCTGCGAAGACCGGCCTACAATGAGAGGCAGGAAATACAACGACACGGAAGCGGTTGCGGTTACACGGACATAGCGCTGGTTAGCGGCCGAACCCGGAGTGCTGCTAAAGGAAGTGCCGTTCGACGAGAACTCCACTTCAGGGCTATTCACCTGCATCGTGTTGAAGTTATAGCTATTGGTTGAGCCCGTTACCGCAGCTTTGGCTCGATCAAGCCCGTTCGATGTCCCGTCAAGCTGCAATGCTGCTCCCAGTGCCGCCGAGTCACACCAAGTCTGCAACTCGCTGCGCGTAATGTACAACCGTCCCAAGTCCACCGACAGGCCTAAGCCGCCGAAGACCGCTGCTGCGGAAACCCCCATGAGGACAAGGACGAACCCTCGTTGGCGATTCGATCGACGCTTTCGCATGATTGGTTCCTTTAGGATTCCATCGCCGGTTACTGATGAACCAATTAGAGTCTCCATTGAGGAAATTCAGCTTATAGGAGATCATGCGTAGCCGCATCGTGGCAGATGGCTATTCTCCACACGGGTTGTTGTGAGGCGTGCCCAAGGCCTAACACCTGATACCAGTCCACCAATCTCTACTAAATGTAATGCAACGGCAGTTGCAAAGCTCCGATTCTCGCCCGTTGTGAGTTGTCACATTGTACGGCATGGTTTCTCACCCTCCAGGCATGGGCCGTCAACTCGCGGCGATGCCCAATGGCGGCGGCAATTCTGAACCTTTCAGTGGCTACGCTCGTAAAGCCGGAAGTCCAGAGATCGCATGTGAGGTGCTCTGGAGTGCAAACGCGCGATGGAGTCCAGTGGAGTCGAACCGCCGGGTGAGGCTCTCTGCTGCTGAATCGCAGGCGAGGAGCGGTTTCCGTTTCGATCGGAGGCCGCTCCTCAAAGTCGAGCACCGGCGTCCTAGTGTGCCATGGCGCCGAACCGCCGCCCTGCGCCCGGCATCATATCCTTCAAGCTCTCCAGCTTCGTCTTCTGCTCCGGCGTCAGGATGGCGTAGAACTTCGACATCTGCTTCAGCCGCAGCCCCGCCAGGTTCCCCACCGTACTCCCTACGCTCGCCCCAATCGCCTGTAGTTCAGCGTCGCTTTTGCCCGCCTTCACCGCGGCCTCGGCCTGATCTCGGAGGGCCTTGAGCTGTTGGTGCCCCGCCTCAGCCGCCGTTTGGCCGTCCTTGAAGATCTGCTGTGCCTGTGCCTGTTGCGTCGAGGTCAGTCCCAGGTAATTGCTCATGAATTGCGCGATCCGCTCTGGGTCGGGGCCTGTTCCCAGTCCGGCGCCGCCGCGCCCGCCAAAAGGCCCCTGCGCCAGGGCCAGTCCGGAGAGAAGGATCCCGGCGAGCGCGAGACCCGCGATTTTCGGGAAGTTGTTTTTCGGTTTCATGTGGATTGTTTCCACCTCCTGAATTCAAGGTAGGAGACTGTCGTTAGCACAATATGTGTCCGTGGTAAGGAATGGTAAACCCGCCTTTACACAACTTCACAACCGCGATCCCCCACCGCAAGATCCGCAGCGCACTTACAATAGCAACGTGGGTCAACAACTGAAAATTGCGATTCTCGGCGCCGGCAACATGGGCGGCGCGTTGCTGGGCGGCATCCTCAAGGCCGGCGTGGTGACCAAGGAGAACGTCATCGCGACAGTCCGCTCGGAAGAGCGCGCCAACACGCTCCGCGATCAGTTCGGCTGCCTCGTCCTCACCGGTGGCAATCGCGCCGCCGCCGAACAAGCCGGCGTGATCGTGCTATCCACCAAGCCACACATCGTGCCCAAAGTCGTCGAAGAGATCCGCGACATCCTGCGTCCGGAGCAGGTGCTGGTGTCGCTCGCCGCCGCGCTCCCCATTGCCGTGATCGAGTCGAAGCTCTCCGCTCCCATGCCGGTCTTCCGCTCCATGCCGAACATCCCTGTTGTGGTGGAGGAAGGCGCCATCGCCTACTGCTTCAACAGGCATGCCAGGCCGGAGCATCAAGTCATTGTCGATCGCATGTTCCGCGCCGTTGGCGTCGTTTGCACCGTCGAAGAGGAAATGATGGACGCGGTCACCGCGCTCTCCGGCAGCGGCCCTGCCTACGTCTACATGGTGATTGAAGCCTTCATTGCCGGCGGCGTGAAAATGGGACTTTCCCGCGAAGTCTCCACTCGCCTTGCTGAGCAGACCGTTCTCGGCGCGGCCAAGCACGTCCGCCAGTCGATGCTCCACCCCGCCATTCTCCGCGACGAAGTGACGACCCCCGGCGGCACCACCATCGTCGCCATCCACGAACTCGAGCGGCACGGCCTCCGCTCCATGCTCATTTCCGCCATCGAGACTGCCACCAAACATGCCAAGGAGCGCAGCAAGGTGCTCGCCCAGAAAGTGGCCGAAGGCTGACGGCCCCGTGGCGAGCCGTTTCTGTCAAAATAGAGCGAAATGAAACTGCGGATTCTGCTCGCCTTCCTCGCTCTGGCCGAGCTTTCAACGCTCCTGGCAAACCCGAAATTCAATGGACGTTGGGACATTACCGTCACCAACGAACCGCGCCGCCGCGCCTGGTGGCTCGAGATCGAAGGCGCTGGTACACCCACACCTAAGGGCAAGTTCGTAAGCGCCTACGCCGGCGATCTGAACATCATCGACGAACTAGCCATCAACGGCGACGAGATCACTTTCGGCTTCAAACCACGCAACGGCGGACATCCCGTCTACAAGGCAAAGTTGGTGGGCGACAAGCTCGAAGGCACCTTCAACAAGATGACCTTCACCGGCGTGCGTGCCCCGCTCATCAAGGAAACCGACGACGGCAAGTGGAAAAAAGGGAAACCGGTCGAACTCTTCAATGGCAAGGACTTCACCAACTGGAAAGGCCTCATCCCCAACAAAGAACTCGGCTGGGAGGTGAAGGACACCGTCCTCGTCAACAAAGCAGGAGCCAACAATCTCATCACGGATAAGAATTTCTGGAACTACGAGCTCCACGTCGAATTCCGTCTCGGCCCAAAGAGCAACAGCGGTATCGGCCTCCGCGGACGCTACGAAATCCAGATCCTCGAGGACTTCGGCCGTCCCCCCGATACCCATTCCAACGGCGCTCTCTACAGCCGCGTCGCGCCCAAGGTCAACGCCAGCAAGCCAGCCAATGAATGGCAGACCTACGACATCCGCCTCGTTGGCCGTGACGTCACTGTCGTGCTCAACGGCCAGAAGGTGCTCGACAAGGTGGAGATCGAAGGACTCACGGCCGTTGCCGTTGATGCCAACGAAGGCCAACCCGGGCCGCTCATCCTTCAGGGTGATCACGGCAGCGTCGAGATCCGCAAACTGACACTCACTCCGCTAACGAGGTAATCATGCTCCGTCGAAATTTCCTAGGGTCCAGCATCGGTGCTGGGCTGGCATTCGGTCAGAAGAGGAGTCTCCCCGTGCGATTCGGCGTCGATCTGTTCAGCGTCCGCTCCCAGGGCTTCACCGCGTTCCAGCATTTGGACCACTGCGCGAAGCTGGGTGCAAAGGTGGTTCACTTCTCCGAAATCCGATTTATGGGCAGCCTGGAGCCCGAACATCTAAAGCGCGTGCGCGCACATGCCGAAAGAGTGGGTATCCAGATTGAGATCGGAATGAGGTCCATCTGCCGGACGTCGAAAGCCTTCGACCCGGCTCAAGGGACAGCGGAACAGCAATTGACACGAATGGTGGAAGCGGCTCAACTCGTCGGCTCGCCCATTGTCCGGGCTTTCCTGGGCACCATGGCCGATCGTGTCGGACCCGTGCCGATGGAAGCACACATCGAGAACACGGCGAAGGCCGCGAAGGCCGTGCGAAGCCGGTTCTCAGACGCCGGCCTCAAGCTCGCCATCGAGAACCACGCCGGCGACATGCAGGCACGTGAGCTCAAGATCCTCATCGAAGAAGCAGGCAAGGACTTCGTCGGCGCCTGCATTGACTCGGGCAACCCCGTATGGGCACTGGAAGACCCGCACCTCACCCTCGAAACCCTCGCGCCGTACATCATTACCAGTCATGTTCGCGACAGCGCCGTTTGGAAGACTCCCGACGGTATCGCCGTCCGTTGGACGCGCATGGGCGAAGGCAACGTCGGCATCTCCGAATGGGTCCGCAGGTACGCCGAACTCTGTCCTGGCAAAGCAATGTCCCTCGAGATCATCGTCACCGGCGTCCGCAACTACGCCATCTACGATCAGAAATTCTGGGATGCCTACCGCCGCACCCCCGCCTGGGAATTCTCCCGCTTTCTCACGATTGCTGACCGCGGCCAGCCTTCCCCCTACACGCCTCCTTCCAAGGATCAGGCACAGCAGCGCGAAAGAGAGGATCTCGAAGCAAGCGCCCATTGGGTGCGCGAGCACTTTTCCATATGAGCGTACTCAAAGACAAAGTCGCGCTGGTTACCGGCGGGAGCCGGGGGATCGGCCGGTCCATCGCCGAGGTTTTTGCGCGAGTCGGCGCCACCGTCATCATCTGTGGCCGCAAGCTGTACTCGCTCGAGCAGGTGTCTCGTGACAACGAGGTTCTTCCCGGACGTATCGTCCCTATCCAATGTAATGTCGCCCGCGCCGAGGAAGTGGAGAGCATGGTGGCCACCGTTGTCTCCGAACAGGGCCGCATCGACATCCTTGTCAACAACGCGGCCACCAACATCTACAACGGCTACGCCCTCGATTTAGGAGAAGCCGAATTCGAGCGCATGGTCGACACCAACCTCAGGAGCGTTTTCCGCATGATTCAACTGGTGGCCCCTTCGATGTGCGAGCGCGGCTATGGCTCGATCATCAACATCGCCGCCACCGCCGGCATGCGGCCCGAACCTCTGAACCTCCTCTATTCCATGACCAACGCCGCCGTCCTCATGCTCACCAAGTCCTACGCCGTAGAACTGGCTGCCCGAGGCGTGCGGGTCAATTCCATCGCCCCCGGACTTGTCCAAACAGAGATGAGCAGTTATGTTTGGAAGGACGAAGCCCGCCTCAAGGCCCATCTCGACCTCCAGCCCGTGCGCCACCTTGGTCAGCCGGAGGAAGTGGCCGAGGTTGCCCTGATGCTGGCCAGCGAACGCGCCTCCTTCGTCACCGGCCAGAACTTCGTCGTGGACGGCGGGTCGCTCATCGCCTGACCGGTGGTATCATTCGCTCATGGTTGAGCCACAAGGCGAAGTAACACAACTATTGAACCAGTGGCAGCAGGGCAATCAGGCCGCCTTCGATAAAGTCTCCTCGCTCATCTACGGCGAACTCCATCGCATCGCCGATACCTATCTGCGGCAGGCCCCGAACGGCACCATGCAGCCCACCGCACTCATCCATGAGGCTTACCTCAAGCTGGTGCAGCGCGAAGAGGGCCTCGATAGCCGTAAGCACTTTTACGCTCTCGCCGCCCAGGCGATGCGCCACATCCTCGTCGATCGCGCCCGCGCCCGGAACGCCGCCAAACGCGGAGCCGGCGCGAAACCCGTGTCACTGGAGGATTGGCAGGCTCGCCAGGAAGTGCGGATCGAGGAACTGCTGATCCTCGACGAGGCGCTTTCCTCGCTCGCTGCCGAACATCCGCGGCTGGCGCAGATCATCGAGCTGCACTACTTCGGCGGACTCACCGGCGTGGAGATCTCGGAGTTCCTTGGCATTTCGCAATCCACCGTGAGCCGCGAACAGCGCCTCGCCGAAGCCTGGCTCAAACAGGCGCTCTCCCGCGGCTAAGGATCTGTCTAGAAATAACATTTCCATAATGAAATGTTTTAGCGTACACTGTATGCAATGGTCGACGTTGCTGCCATCACGGCTCGCTTCGAAGCTTTGAAGACCGTTCTGGACGAACGGTCGAGACGCTTGCTGGCAGCGGCGGAGAGTCAAGCCATCCGC
>JACQZR010000040.1 GCA_016213775.1 Acidobacteriota bacterium | reverse complement strand
TGTCCTGTTCGGGCGTGGGGAGGGCAGAGAAGAAGTCGAGGGCGGCGCGGGTTTCGATTTCGCGGATGGAGACGGTTTGCCGTGTGGCGGCGGGATGGTTGGGGAGGATGACGGCATAGGCGGATTTGGTTCCGCCGCTGAGGGCGATTGCGATTTTGAAGGTGGCGCAGGGGACGGCGACGTGGTTGGGGCCGATGTGCTGGATGTTGTCGCAATCGAAGAGGGTTCCGGTGAGGATGATGAGGGAGTCGGAATGGGAGGCGAGTTTGCGGATGTCGTTTTCGATTTTGCGCCAGGCGGAGATATTCAGTTCGGGGAGTTGAGGGACGGCGTTGGAGAGGAAGTAGGACTCGCGGAGGGCTTCGTGCGAGGAGGCCAGGTCGCGGGCCGGGACGAGGTGGCTGCGGTGGAAACCCGAATTGCGATAGTCAGCGTCAGTCGCGGATGAGGCGAGTTTGGGGTCACGGCGGAAGTGGTGGCGCGGGGCGGAGGGGGCGTCGAGCATTTCGGGGGTGAGTTGATAGGCGGTCCAGACTGGGACTCGGTGCGTGTTGCTGTGGCAGATGGTGAAGGCGGTGCGGGTGGCGAGTTGTTGGTCTGGGGCGGTGCAGGTGGGGAGACCGAAGCGGTTGGGCTGGGCGTTGAGGGTTTGGATTGCGAGGAGGAGGGTCGTTAGCAGCATACATTATATAGATCGACTGTTTTAAACATTTCTATAGTATGATTGGGTTAAAAATATCCAGATGCATCGACGATTCGCAGGGCTACAGTTTGTTGGCCAAGCCAACGGGGTGGCCGTACGCCATGAACTGAGCCTTTGCGCCGGCAATGGGATTGTTGTGTTCGTGCATTGCGTGTTGACAGGGCACGCAACATCGACGAGCAGCAGAGTCCGGCGCAGCTTCAATAGGGCAGCCGACACGACCGCTTTCGGCACGCGGAGAAGGAACGGAATGGTGAGCGATAGGGCGCGGCGCGGAACGTCATCGCAGACCGGCGGAAGGCTGTGCGCGCAGACTTCAACCCGCAGGAGGTGATTCGATCTCAAGGCAACCGGTAAGGTTCGCGGTAGTTGTAGCTGAGGTACTGATTCGCGGCGGCATTGTTGGTGAACCGCTCCGCCTTGCCGTCCCACTCGAGGTAACTCCTGGTGCGATAGGCGATGTTGGCGATCAAGGTGGCCGAGGTCGAGAGATGGGTCGAAAGCACGTCCGCATTGCACTTGGCGCGCGACCGGATGCAGTCCAGAAAATTCTGGCAGTGGCCAATGCGATCGTCCGTGCTGTGCGCGGTCTTCGCCGCGATCAGCGCTTTCTTCGATGGCCCGTAGGCCCGTTCCGTCTGGCGATCGAGCGGGCTTCGGGCGAACTTCACCATCTCGGTCACCTTCTCAGGAACGACTTCCGAGCGGGTCCCGTGAATGAACATCGTCCCCTTCGTCCCGCGCAACTCGATCTCGGCGTTCTGAATGTTTCCGGGAGAGGCGTTGGCATTGTATTGGGAGAAAACAACCATGGTGGGGCCGTCGAATTGCCACAACACCTCCATGGTGTCCGGGATCTCGCGGTTATCGCCCACAGTGTAGCGGCCCCCCATCGCGGTGACCGCGCGCGGACTGTCCTGACCCAGGCACCAGCGGATCACGTCCATATGGTGGACGCCGAAGTTGGTCAACTGCCCGCCCGAGTAGTCGTAAAACCAGCGGAAATTATAGAAGGTGCGGTTTGGATTGTATGGGCGCATGGGCGCGGGCCCCACCCATTGATCCCACTTTTTCGCGTCCGGAGGAGCGCTGTCCGGTGGCCTGCCGATTCCGTTCGGCCAGTCGTTCATGATGTGATACGACTTGGCCACCGTCACGTGCCCGATCCCTCCCGAGCGCACGAAGCCGGCGGCTTCCTTGAGAAAAGTCTGCGAGCGGCGGTAGATTCCGGACTGTGTAACCCGGCTGGTGCGCTCCGCAGTCTCGACCATCTTGCGGCCCTCGACCACGGTGAGAGAGAGGGGTTTCTCGATGTACACGTCCTTGCCCGCCAGGCAGGCGTGGACGAACATCAAGGCGTGCCAGTGATCGGGCGTGGCGATCACCACGGCATCGACGTCCTTTTGGTCGAGCAGCTTGCGGTAATCCTGGTATTTCGGCGGGGAGTTGCCCGCCTTGCGCACGGCGAGGTCCATGTAGTCATCCTGTAAGTCGCACACCGCTGCTGTTTGCTGGTTCCTGCACTCCAGGAACTGGCTGTGCACCGTAGCGCCCTGATTGCCAAGGCCTATATGACCGACGCGGATACGATCGTTGGCCCCCAAAATGCGTGAGTAGCTGAGGGCGGAAACGAGGGCGGTGCGACGAGCGAAGTCTCTTCGGGTGAACGGGATCATTAGTGGCTCCAGGGCTAGCTGATTACTGAAATATACTGAAATAGCAATTTATTGCAAAATACCTCGATTCATGGTAGGCTGTCAAGAAGAAATTCCAAACACATGCCTCTTTCCACTCGCCCAGCCGCGCCCGGGAGCTTGTCCGACCGAGCTTACGTATTGATTCGCAACAAGATTCTGCGTGGCGAATTCGCTCTCGGCGCCCCCTTGTCACGCCGCAACCTGGCCGCTGAGCTGGAAATGAGTTTCGTCCCCATCTCGGAAGCCATGCAGCGCCTGGAGGCGGAAGGATTGGTGGAGAGCCGGCCTCGCGTGGGAACACGAGTACGTGTACCGACGCCGCAGGATCTGCGGGACCGGTACATCATCCGGGAAGCGCTGGAGACGCAGTCGGCGCGGCTGTTTTGCGAGAAGGCCAGTTCGGCGGAGCGGGAAGAGATGCGCCGCATGGCGGCCCGTCTGGATGAGATGAGCGAGCGCTGGACCGGAGGAGAGGACGACCCCGATTTCGTCTTCTCGGTGCAGAGTTTTCACCTTTCGCTGCACATGCGGATCGCCGAGTGTACCGGGTGTGGACCGCTGTGCGAGTTGATTGAGAAGAATCAGGTGCTGGCGATTAACTGGTTGTACGACATGGCGGCGGGCTACCAGCTTCCGCCTGGGTTCCACCAGCCATTAATCGAACTGCTGGCCGGCAACGACCCGGATGCGGCGGACGCAGCCATGCGAAAGCACGTGCGAAGTGGAATGCAGGAGATCCTGGCGGCAATCAGCGAGAGATACGGCGCCGGTGGCGGCGGATTGCAGGGCCCGGAGGTGCTGGGCGAAGCCGTTGGCGCGGCATTGTGGCGCTCGCGGTACCGCCGAAGCGCGGACATTGCTTCGAGGAGCCGCCGAAGGTAGGGGACGCGCGGTTTAGGGGATCTATGAAATTACTGACTTTGGCAATTCTCCCGTTTCTGACCTTTGCCGCCGACCTTCGCGTCGGCATCATAGGGTTGGATACGTCTCACGTCGTCCAGTTCACGCAGTTGCTGAACGACAGCTCGCGGAGCGAGCACGTTCCTGGAGCGCGCGTCGTCGCCGCTTTTAAGGGGGGCAGCCCGGACGTTGCCGCCAGCGTGAACCGCATCGAGAAGTTCACCGCCGAGGTGACGTCGAAGTGGGGTGTCGAACTGGTGGACTCCATTCCCGAGCTCTGCCGTAGAGTGGACGCGGTGCTTCTATTAAGCGTCGATGGGCGCAAGCACCTGGAGCAGGCACGGCCGGTGCTGCAGGCGAAGAAGCCTATCTTCATTGACAAGCCGATGGCCGGGAGTCTCAAGGATGCGCGCGAGATAGTGAAGCTGGCGCGCGCGTCCGGCACGCCGTTGTTCAGCGCTTCCAGCCAGCGCTATTCGAGTGAGATCCTGGCACTCAAGGCGAATCCGAAGCCCGGAACCATCCTCGGAGCGTTTACCTGGGGGCCGGCTCCGATCGAGCCGTACCTGCCCGATCTGTTCTGGTATGGAATCCACAGCATCGAAGCTCTCTACGCGCTGATGGGGCCCGGATGCGAATCTGTCACGCGCACCCATACGCCCGCCATCGATCTTCTGGTCGCCAAATGGAAGGATGGACGAATCGGGACGGTGCGCGGTATCCGCGAAGGAGCGAAGTCCTACGGAGCCGTGGTGTTCGGCTCTCAGGGAAACCTGACGACGCCGCCCGCGGGCGCGCCGGCCGGTGAAGCGAGATCCAACTACGTCAACCTGGTGCGCGAGATCGTAAGGTTCTTCCAGAGCGGCGTGCCGCCGGTCAAGCTGGACGAGACACTGGAAGTATTCGCCTTCATGGAAGCGGCTGAAGTGAGCAAGAGCCGGCACGGCGCCGCGGTCGCCCTACAGGAGGTGATGCGGTGAGGTGGACTGTCGCCCTAATGGCTGCTTCTCTGCTTTCCGCGCAGGATCTGGACCGTTGGCCGACGGGGCGGTGGCAGGCCCGCTCGATGGTGATCTCGAAGTTCGGCGTTGTGGCTGCCAGCCAGCCGCTGGCCGCCCGCGCGGGCGTACAGATTCTGGAGAGCGGCGGCAACGCCATCGACGCCGCTATCGCCGCGAACGCTACGCTTGGTGTCGTGGAGCCAATGGGATCGGGCATCGGCGGCGACCTGTTCGCCATCGTCTATGAGGCCAAAACGGGCAAGGTCACGGGTTTGAATGCCAGTGGGTGGTCGCCGAAGGGCCTCACCATCGAACGCCTGCGCGCCAAGGGTTTTTCCTCGATGCCGGAGTCGGGGATCGAATCCGTCACGGTGCCGGGAGTAGTTGCCGGTTGGGATGAGCTGCGGAAGCGATTCGGCCGTCTGAGTTTCAAACAGACGCTCGCACCCGCGATCTATTATGCCGAAAACGGTTTTCCGGTTAGCGAGATCATCGCCGCGGACTGGGCCTTGTCCCGCAACAGGCTGCGCGAGCAAGCTGAGACGAGGCGCGTCTATCTGGCCAATGGCGAGCCTCCGGCAGTTGGACAGCTTTTTCGCAATCCGGATTTGGCGCGGTCGCTGCGCCACATCGCGGCTCGAGGCCGGGACGGATTCTATCGCGGCCCCGTCGCCGATTCGATCCTGAAACTTTCGGAGCGTCTCGGCGGGAGCATGGATGCCTCCGACCTTGTCGAATATCGTCCGGAGTGGGTCACTCCGATCACCACCAGCTATCGCGGCTGGACCATCAGCGAGCTGCCGCCGAACGGACAGGGCATCGCGGTTCTGGAAATGTTGAATATTCTCGAGCGTTTTCCGATGCGGGAATACGGTCACAACACGGCGCGGTCACTGCATGTGCTCATCGAGGCGAAGAAGCTGGCCTACGCCGATCTCATGCGGTACATCGGCGACCCGCGCGGGACGCAACTGCCGGTGGAATCGCTGATCTCGAAGTCGTTCGCCTCACAGCGGGCGAAACTCATCCGCGAGAACGAGGCGGCGTGCGCGGCGCTTCCTTCCGAACTGACCACGTTCGCCGGGCGGCCCGGCGGCGATACGATTTACCTCTCTGTCGCCGACCGGGAAGGGAACATGGTGTCGCTCATTCAAAGCAACTACCTCGATTTCGGTTCCGCGCTGGTGGCGGAGGCAACGGGCTTCGTGCTGCAGAATCGCGGCGGCCTGTTCACATTGGAGCCAGGACATCCGAATGCAGCGGGACCACGCAGGCGGCCATTGCACACCATCATTCCCGGATTCCTGTCGAACGGTTCCCGGCGCATCAGTTTCGGCATCATGGGCGGGTGGAACCAGGGTCAGGCGCATGCGCAGTTTGTGATGAACGTTGTGGACCACAAGATGAACGTGCAGCAGGCGCTGGAAGCGGCGCGCATGACGAAGCGCACGTTCGAAGGGTGCGACGTCAGCATCGAATCGAGGGTGCCGGAGAGCGTGCGAAGAGAACTGGCGGGCAAGGGCCACCAGATTGAGTTGTTGGGGCCGTATTCGAAGCCCGTTGGCGGCGGACAGGCGATCGAGCGCAATTTCGAAAGCGGAGTGAACCTGGGCGGCTCAGATCCGCGAAAGGATGGGGCGGCAATGCCCGAGGCGCCAGGCTGGAAGTAGGGCTGGCCGCTGCTGCTCTAGCGCAACCAGCGTTCGAGATTTTCCGCCACAAATTCATCGTCCGTGAGATGCGGAAAGCACGCACACACGCGATCGATCTCGTCGATCTGTCCCGGCGAAACGTCTTCATCGGGATCCAGGCACCAGCGACCGGCCATCAGGCCCTGGCGCCGCAGGATCTCGTGGAGGCCCGCGATGCACCCGCGGAATCCGTTCCGCGCGTCGAACAGCGCGGCGTTGGAATCGGTCACCTCGGCGGAACGCGCCAGCAGCCCGCCACGTCCGGCCTTCACGCACTGCAGCAGTTCGACAGCGCGGCGCGTCCACACCGCCCAGTGGCCGAGCAATCCGCCCGCGAAGCGCAACGTGGCATTCGCCAGCCGGAACTCCGTCAGCAGATCAGCGACTATGTTGTCATCGTTGCCGGTGTAGAGCGCAATTTCCTTTGCGCGTCCGCTGTCGGCCACCGCACGCAACACTTCGATGGTCTGGTAGCGGTTGAACGGTGCGAGCTTGATGGCAACTACGTTGTCGATCTCGGCGAACTTCCGCCAGAACTCATACTCGAGTGCGCGCCCGCCGACCGCCGGCTGAAGGTAGAACCCGACGATCGGCATGACTTCGGCGACTGCGCGGCTGTGGCCGATCAACTCCGGAACCGAAGCATGACGCAACGCGCCCAGACTGAGAAGGCCCGCGTCATAGCCGAGGCCGCGAGCGAGGGCGGCTTCCTCGAGCGCCTGGTTCGTATCGCCGCAGACACCGGCGATCTTCAGCACCCTTCTCTCCGCACGCGCCTCGAAACGTCCGGCTTCCTCGATGGCCATTGAGAGCACGGGCTTGAACAACCCGTGTTGCGGATCACGAATGGCGAATTGCGTCGTGTGCACACCGACGGCAATGCCGCCGGCGCCGGCATCGCAATAGTAGCGGGTGAGCGCCCTCTGATGGCGTTCATCCAGCTTCCGCTCCGCGGTCAACGCCAGCGGATGCGCCGGAATCACCAGGCCGCTCTGAAGCAGTTTTCGAAGCTCTGTTACCGTAAGAGTCATTAGAATCTCCCACTCGCAACCTGGAACATGGTCGGTTTATTGAGACTGCTGCCTCCCGACTCGATCCAACCCGCAACCCACTCCATGAGTTGTGCGACGGGCACCTCCGGGGCGCCCAGAATCCGATGGCAAGCTCCGGCATTGCTGAGCAGCGCGGTGTCGCCCTCCTCTCCACCGAATGCCGCCTGGCGGCCGAAGCGCCGCGCGAAAAATCCGGCTGTTTCGCGCACGCCAAGCGTCTCGAGGCCCGTCACGTTCAGATAACGAGGCGGCGATTCACACAACTCGAGGCTGCGCAGTGCATAGGAGTTGGCATCGCCCTGCCAGATCACGTTGAACACCGGAACGGACACATCCACCGTCTGGCCGTCAGCCACCCTGCGCGCAATATCCACCAGGACGCCGTAGCGCAGGTCGACAGCGTAGTTCAGCCGATAGATGAGACACGGCGTACCGAACTCGCGGGAATAGAATTCGAAGACGCGTTCGCGCCCGAGACAGGACTGCGCGTACTCGCCGCGCGGCGACGGATCGTCTGATTCGATGGAACCACGGCCAGCGGTGGACACAAACGGGTACACATTGCCGGTGGAGAAGACAACGATGCGAGACGATCGGAAGCGCCGCGCCACGATGGCCGGAACCACAGAGTTCATCGCCCAGGTCAGGTCGGGCCGGCCACCCGATCCGAACTTTCTGCCGGCGAGAAACAGGACATTGTCGAAGCAGGGGAGAAGTTTCACTTGATCGGGATCCAGCAAATCGCAGGAAATTGTCTCAACACCGGCGGCTTCCAGTTCCTGTCGAGAGGCCGGCGAGCTGAACCGCGATACGGCGCATACCCGCGTGGGAACACCCGCGGCATCGGCAGCCCTGCGAATGCGGCGCGCCAGCGACGGCCCCATTTTCCCGCCCGCCCCGAGCAGCATCACGTCGCCGCGAAGGCGCCGCAGGAAGGAAATGTCGGCCTCGTTCGGCGCGGAGAGGGCCTCTTCGAGTTGATTTTCCGTTTGCATGTTTCTCGTCATCCCAACACCACCTGCTGTGACTTGTCATCGAAAGTTGCGCGCCGTCCCGAGCGCATCGCCGCCACGGTCATGCACAGTGCCACGGAATGGTTGTACCCGGCGGTGATATCGGCGATCGGCTGCCGGCGCGAGCGCACGCACTGCATCCAGTTCTCGAGGTGCGCAGCAATCGAGTCGTCGGCCGCATCGGCCTTTCCGGTTCCCCCGAGAGACCGGCTCTCCAAGAGGTTCGGCTTCATACCGGCAGTAGCTGCCGCCTTTTCGGTGAGCCCGCCGTCGGGCGAAACCTGCCCAGTGGTCACCTCCAGGGTGCCGCCGCTGGAACAATACAGATCGCGGCTGCCTCCAGCGGCATTGCCCATGCGGCCGGTGAACAACGCCTGGAATCCTTTACCGCCTGCTTGCGCATATTCGAAGACCGCCGTCACTGTGTCCGGATTCTCGCGGCCATCCGCCCACTGGTAGATACCGCCGCTGGCGACCACGCTTCGCGGGCGCTCCATTCCGGTCAGCATGTGCAGAAGGTCGATCTGGTGGACCATCCACTGATCCGGTATGCCCGAGGAATAGGTGCGGAACAAGCGGAATTCGACATACTTGCGCGGGTCCCAGGAATCCGTCGAGCGGCCTGCCAGGAACCGCGTCCAATCCGTATCTTCCGGCCGCAAGGCGGCAATCACGTCCGGACGGCGCCAGCGCGAGGGCTGATTGAAGTTGGCCGTCAACTGCACCATATTGATATCGCCGAACGCGCCCGATTGCAGAAACTCGCGGACGCGGGCGGCGCGGGTGGAACTCCGCCGCTGGGTTCCGATCTGCACGATACGCCCTGTGCTCCTGACCGCCTCGAGAATGGCCCGCGCATCCTGTATCCGATTCGCGAGCGGCTTCTCGATGTATGCATCACGGCCGGTCTTTACCGCTTCGACGCCGTGCGCCGCATGTTGATGGTCGGCGGTGGCGATGATGACAGCATCGATGTCCTTACGGTCGTAGAGCTCGTCATTGTTACGCACCTTGGCAACGGGCGTATCAGTGAGGCGGTTGATGAACCCGGCTCCCTCGTTTCGCCTTACCGACCAGATATCGGATAGCGCCACAAGGCTGAAGTTCTGCGCGCGGGACACCTTTGCGA
This sequence comes from Acidobacteriota bacterium, assembly GCA_016213775.1. GTDB lineage: Bacteria > Acidobacteriota > Terriglobia > Bryobacterales > Bryobacteraceae > CADEFT01. Next base: position 30,363 of record JACQZR010000040.1, on the reverse strand, counting down.
ACGCGGGTACAAGCGCGGCCCTGGCACGATCGGAGAAGCCGACCAGCGCAACGCGAACGCGATCGTTGGCCCCGCGCACTTGTGCGTAACTGGACGCGGCCATCGCGGCCGAAGAGGCAGTCCGCAGAAACAGACGACGATTAACATTCGATGACATTGAGCGCTAAACCTCCTTGAGATGTTTCCTTGTACTTCGATTGCATGTCGCGGCCAGTGTCGCGCATGGTACGGATCACCTGGTCGAGTGATACATGGTGCCGGCCATTGCTTCTGAGCGCCATGCGGGCAGCGTTCACCGCCTTGACGGCGCCCATCCCGTTGCGTTCGATGCAGGGAATCTGGACGAGCCCGCCCACGGGATCGCAAGTAAGCCCCAGGTTGTGCTCCATTCCGATCTCGGCCGCGCATTCCACCTGTTCATTGGAGCCGCCGAGCACAGCGGCGAGCCCGCCCGCGGCCATGGAACAGGCAACGCCGATTTCACCCTGGCAGCCGACCTCGGCGCCGGAGATGGAAGCGTTGCGCTTGTACAGAAGTCCGATCGCACCGGCCGTGAGTAAGAACGTGACGATGCCGTCGTCCGTCGCTCCGCGGCAGAACTTCCGATAGTAGTTGAGCACCGATGGAACAATGCCGGCCGCGCCATTGGTGGGCGCTGTGACAATGCGTCCACCGGCTGCGTTCTCTTCGTTCACTGCAATGGCGCATGCGCTCAACCAATCCATGAGACGCAAGTCATCGGTTGATTCCTGTCGAAGTGCGTGATGCAGCGAAGGCGCGCGCCGGCGCACGCCCAACCTCCCGGGCAAGACGCCTTCCGTAGACAGACCGCGTTCGATCGAAGCCGCCATGACGTTCCAGATGTGCAGCGCTCTGGCGCGGATCTCTTGCGGCGAACGCCAGCATCGCTCGTTCTCGAACACGATCTCCGCGATGCGCATTCCGTTACTCCGGGCCGACGATAGCAGCGCTTCCGCGCTCTCAAATGGATAAGGCAGATTCACGCGCGTCCGCAGCTCGGGATCGGCTTCTCCGTTCTCACCTTCGATGAAACCGCCGCCGATTGAGTAATAGACTTCCTCGCTCAGTACTGCGCTTCGATCGTCAAATGCCGTGAACCGCAGCCCGTTAGGATGGCGGGGCAGCGTTTCGTGACAGCGAAACACGAGGTCGCCGGCTTCGTCGAAGGCGACCGGAACGCGCCCCGCCAGCCGAATCACTCTTGCCAGGGTCCGACGGTGAGGCGAAACCGATTCCGGCCGTTCGCCCTCGAGCCCGAGGAGCACAGCGCGGTCCGTGCCGTGTCCCTTGCCGGTCAGAGCGAGCGAGCCGTACAAGTCGATCCGCACTCGCGCGGTGCGGTCGAGGTGCCCGTTGAGCCGCTCCACAAACACCGCGGCCGCCCGCATGGGACCTACCGTGTGCGAGCTGGAAGAGCCGATTCCAATTCGGAATAGATCGAACACGCTTGCCGTCATCATCCGAACTCCGGACCGGCGATCGCGAATTGTTTTTCAGGAAGCCCTGGATGCGCGTTCTCGCCGCGGAACATGCGAACAAAAGGGCGCTGCTCGACGAACCCGAGCGATTCCAGCCAGTGTTTCCACTGTGCGGAATGCATGGGAGCGTCTATGACGACGGGCCGTCCGGCCACTGCCGGCAGGCAGGCAGAAACGAGAGCCTGTGCCGCTTCCACGCTGGTTGCGACGATCGGCCCGAGGTGCTCAAAAGAATACCCATGACGCCCGAGCATATAGCCATCGCCCGTCTCCAACACCCAGCCATACTCCGGCGCGCCCTCGAGCAACCAATCGAGTAAACGGCCGCGGTTGGCCCCGAAGACTGCGCAGTCCGTGCCGGCGAGCCCGTGCAGATCCGCCGCGGTGATTGGCCGCGCGATGCTCACCGGCGGCTCGGCGGCAGAAGGGCTGACAGCCTGCATACGGCAGAGCGGATACTCGTCATGAAATCCGAGCTTCTGGTAGACCATGCGCCCCTGCGGCGTCGCATCGAGCCGCACTGATCTTACGTCACCGAGAATTTGCAGCGCGTGATCGAGCAGTCCTGAGCCAATCCCCTGGCCGCGCACTGCTGGATCCACCAGCACCATGCTGACCCATGCAAAGCGGTTCTCGTAGCGCAGGGTCGCTACTGTCCCTGCGACCTCGCCGTCCGTGACTGCGACACCGCACCCGCCGGGACTCGAGTCGAGAAAGAAGCGCCAATCCCGCTCCAACTGGTTCCAGCCGCAGGCGCGGCACAGACGCAGTCCGCAAGGGATGTCCTTGCAGACCATCTCCCGCAAGTGAAAGGCTGTCGTCGTGGAGAGCCTCATATCGAATTCACAATTCCTTTCTCAACCGCTGCGTTGTTGCGGACCAAACTGAGCACTGCAAGCACGGCCAGCAAGGGAACAAGGCTGGCAACGATGAGCACCGGCTCAAACGACCGCGCATCCGCCACCCTGCCGATGAGGTACGTCGCAACGATGGTTCCGATTCCCGCTCCCGTTCCGCTCATGCCACTCACCGATGCGACCGAATGCGACGGAAACACGTCGGCGGGGAGGTTCAACACCATCGTGGACAGAGCCGCGTAGGACAGCGTCGAGACAGCGAAGCACGCGATGAGCCAGTGAAACGAATTCAGGAATGCGCTCGCCATCAGCACGGCCATCCCGAGGCCGGAGACCAGCACGACAGTCTTTCGGGCGGTTCCGACACTCCAGCCGCGGCTGATGAGATAACTGGAAACGCCGCCCCCAATGAAGTTGCCGGCATCGGCGGCAACGAAAGGAATCCAGAACGCGAGCAGGCTTTGCTCCAGTGGATAGCCTTTCGAGACCAGGTAGATCGCAAACCAATCGGTGATGAAGAACCACACCGGATCGGTGAGCGTCTTTGCGAGGATGATTCCCCACGTCTGGGGCAACCCAAGCAGGCTGCGGTACGGCAGGCTGCCTGGACGCTCTTGAGGAACTTGCAGGCGCTCTTCCGGCCGGCGGTACATCAGCCAGAAGACCGGCAGCCATAGCAGTCCGAGGGCGCCGGCCGCCAGGAATGCCGGACGCCAGCTTCCCGACCAGTGGTAAACCCACAGGACGAGCATCGGAGCCACTGCTGCGCCGATCGACGAACCGCTGTCAAAGAGGGCCACCGCCCATCCGCTTTCTTTTCTCGGGAACCACTCGGATACGGCCTTGGTGGCACCCGGCCAGTTCGCCGATTCACCGAACCCCACCAGGAATCGAAATGCGCAGAAGCTCTTCAGCCCAACGGCAAGCGAAGTGAACATGGCTGCCAGGGAATAGAAAGCGACCGTGATGGTGAGTCCCACGCGCGTTCCGACGCGGTCGAGAAACCGCCCCGCGAGCGTCTGCCCCAGCGCATAAGCTACGCGGAAGGAGATGATCAGAAGGGCGAAGTCGGAGTTGCTCCATTGGTACTCCTGCTTGATGAACGGCGCGAGCACGCTCAGCGTTTGGCGGTCGATGTAGTTAATGACCGTCGATAGGAAGAGAAGCACGCCGATGTACCAGCGCAGGTTGGGGGAGACAGGCTTCCAGCCCGTCCCCCCGCGAGTCTGTAGCTGCCGCGCCGGGGACTGAGTTGTCATTCGGGCTAGCGCCTAAAAGACAAGCCGGAGGCCGACCTGAACCTGCCGCATCGCACGCGCGTTGCGGATCGTGCCCACGGCTTGCGAGTTCAAGTTCGCTGTGGGCGCACTCAGATTCACGAGGTTGAACCCGTTCGTCAATTCGCCGCGGAACTGCACCTTCAGCCCCTCCTTCACCCGGAAGTCGCGGAAGATCCCGAGGTCGACCACTTTGCGCCCAGGCTCGTTGATGATGTTGCGTCCGGACGTTCCATCGGTCCCCACTGCATTGGCCACGAATGCAGCCGTATTGAACCAGGCGCTCGCCGCCTGCGATCGCGAGCGGTTCGGGTCGAGAAAAGGATCGCCTACCAGATTCGCGCGGTCGTTGTTGGTTCCGTCGAGGTTGTTGTCGCGCCCGCTGGTGACCGTGAACGGCGCGCCGCTGCGTAGGGTGATGATGCTCGACAGCGTCCAGCCGTTGAGCGCCTGCCGTACCACCGGAGCCTGGAAATACTGAAGCTGCCAGATCAAGGAGCCGACAAAGTTGTGCCGCCGGTCGTTGTCCGTGCGTCCACGCTCCGCGGACAGGTTGTTCATGTTCTGTGCGCCGCCGTTGGTGGTGTCGTTCTGCATGCGTGCACCCTCGAGGCTCTTGCTGAAGGTGTAGTATCCCTTGAACTGCACTCCGCGCGACATGCGTTTGTCGACCGAAACCTGCAAACCGTGATACGCGGTGTTCATGATGGAAGAAAGCTGATTGATGGTGGACAGTGTCCCCGGAAGATACGGCCGGCGCGAGTTGACGTTCCCGGCCGTTGCTCCTGTTCCGTAAACCGGGTAGTTCAGATCGCGTGCGAACGGCAGTTTGTGGGCGAGCGAGCTCACATACGCGGTCTCGATACTCAGATCCTTCATCACCTGCCGCTGCACGGAGAAATTTATCTGGTAGCTGTAGGGCCAGCGGAAATCGAGGCTCGGCCCCGAGACCGCAGCCGGTGAAATGAACCGGGGATTCGCCGGCGAGTAGTTGTAAGGGAACGGTGAGCCGCCAGGCAAATCGCCGTAGACATCAGTGAACGACCGAACGGTGTTGAACTGCTGGCGGATGGTGAACGGCTGGTTGTCCGCCGTCGTGTTCCACTCGTTGCCCGAGATGCCACCGTAGAACAAACCGAATGCGGAGCGCACGGACGTCTTGCCGTCACCGAATGGATCCCAAGCCAAGCCAAGCCGCGGCGCGAAATTGTTTTTATCCGCACGGATGATGCCGCGCCCGATCCCGGCATCGCCAGGATAGAGAAGTCCCAATGGCGCCGCCGGCACGATCTGCGAACGCTGACCAGGAACAAACGTCAGCTTGCGGTCATGAGGATCGGTGAACGGGGGCTGGAGATCATAGCGGAGGCCGAGGTTCAAGGTGAGCCGCCGGTGGATCCGCCAGTCATCCTGAACAAAGAGGCCATAAAACCATCCGTTGTCGATCTTGGTGATGGGAACGTCCTGGTTCATCGTGCGCGGGCGGCCGAGCACAAAGTCCGTCAGGCCGCTGCCGCTGATGGAACCGTCAAATGAAAACGTGCCGTAGTTGTTCAGAGTGGTGTCGTGGACGAACTTTTCGAGCGACATCTCGCCGCCCAGTTTTATGGAATGCTTTCCACGAGTGATGTTCAAAATGTCTCGCAGGCCATAGTAGTTGCTGCCCGCCGCGGGACCGGCAATCCCCTGTCCCAGAGTGAAGAAGCCGCTCACCGATACCTGCGGCAGCGAAGGCTGGCCTTGCACGCGGAACGTGGAACCGTAGTCGGCAAGCGTCTTCTCCGGAATGTTCAAACGTCCGCCGAAGTTCCTTACATAGGTCAGCCGCAACTGGTTGATGGTTCCGGGATTGATGACCCACGTGTCGCTGGCATTGAAGTTCTGCTGTCTCCACGAGAACAACCGTTGTGACCAGGCGAGGTTGCCGGCCAGCGATTCGATGTTCTCGCCCTTTTGCAGAAAATAGCTGCCGGTCAACTGGTGGCCGCGCCCCAAGGTATGGTCGCCTTTCAATGAGAATTCATCGGAATTGCTGGGCTGGCCCTGGATCACCTGATGGAAGCTGCCGGGCAGGTTGGCGAGCGGGATGTTCTGATCGAGGATGTTCTTCGCGGTTGGATCGAAGCGCGTTGCGGGAATGATCCCGCCCGCGAACGGCTGCCGCGTCAGCGGATCGTTTGGCTTGATCCGAGACGCGGAGAAATCGCCGCGCCGCTCGAGCTCAGTCGGAACGATGGCGCTGTTGCGGAACTGCTGCTCGCGTTGCCGCAGGCCCTGGTAGCTGGCAAAGAAGAATGTTCGATCTTTGCGGATTGGTCCGCCCAGCGACCCTCCAAACTGGTTTCTTCGCAGCGGCGGCTTCGACAACGCACCCCAGGTATTCGCGTTCAATGCATCATTGCGAAGAAACTCGAACAACGATCCATGGAGGGCGTTGCTTCCGGAGCGCGTAATGACATCCACCACGCCGCCGGCAAAACGTCCGAACTCGGCCCCGTAACTGTTGGTGACAACGCGGAACTCCTGCACCGCGTCCGGATTCGGCGCCATGTTCCCTGTCCCTCGCAAGCCGGTGGTGTTATTGCCTCCGTCGAGGAAGTAGTTCACGGTGCCCGTGCCCTGGTAGGAACTGCCGTTGATGCTCGTACGCTGCTCCGGGAAGCCGAAGGCGTTGCCGTTTTCAGACGACTCCACACCCGGAGTAAGGCTCAACAACGCGTACACGTCGCGGTTGACCAGCGGCAGATTGGCAATCTCCGCGTTCCCCACGGTGCGGCCGATGGCTGCATCCGCCGTGTTGACCAACGGAGCATCCGAGGACACGGTCACCGACTCGGTTACCATGCCGATTTCCAGCACCGCATTGACTCGCGCCGTGCGGTTGATCTCCAGCGCCACGCCGGTCTGGACATACTTCTTGAATGTCCCGGCTGTGATCTCGACCCGATAGGTGCCTGTGGGCAGCAATCGGAGCGCGTAGTTACCGGCTTCATCGGAAACCGCGGAACGCACCAGATTGGTTTCGTTATTGGTGCAGACCACCTGCGCGCCCGGTATCGCCGCGCCGCTGTTATCCGTTACCACACCTACAATATTCTGCGTTGTCACCTGCGCCTGCATGGCGGCAACAAGAAGTAAAAGGACCAATACGGCGATTGGTATTTGTCGGAGAGCGTCGTTCCTCATAGCAACCTCCCTTGTACGGGTTGAGATTCCACCAGTTGTGATTCATGCGTGTAGCCTGTCCTTCCCAACGACTGGGAAAGCCGCCCGCACGCTTCCATTAATGCCCCGGCCATTTCACGGCCCAACTCGGCGCTATAGCGCGCCTTCGGCACACCGATGCTGATGCTGGCACAGGCCATGCGGCGAGAATCGAACACGGGCGCACCCAGGAAGATGGCCCCAAGGATGGTCTCCTCCGTGTTCGTGGCATACCCCGCGCGCATCACTTTCGCCCAATCACGGCGCACTTCGACCGGGTCAACGTTGGTGCGCGCGGTGAGCTGCTTGAGCGGTTCTCCGTTGAGCAGCGAGTGCGCGCGTTCCGCCGGCAGAAATGCCGCGATTGCCTTGCCGGCGGCGGTGGCGTGAAAGTGAACCTGGGCGTCGAGCGGCCCCACCAGCCGTAGGTCACGCCGCGTTTCCTGGACATCCAGAAAGAGGGCCGCGTTGTCACGTAGAACAGCAAGGTATACGGTCTCGTCGAATCTCTCCAGCAGCTCTCGCAGGAGCGGCCTGGCCAGTTCGAGCAGACTGTGCTTGACGCCCCTTGCGAGCACCGCGAATTGTATTCCGAGTTTGTACGCCCCGCGTGAGCCGTCCTGCTCGACGTAGCCGTGCCGCTTGAGACTGTACAGAATTCTGTGGACGGAGCTCTTGACGTAGCCCGTGCGCCGGGCGAGCTCGTTGAGGGTGAGGCCATCCGGCTCCGAGGCGAGGGCCTCGGCGACCTTGAGTACCCTGCCGACGACGTCGATGTAAGGGTCGCGATGTTCTGCTGTGCGGAACTCATTCTGCATATCAGAATAGACCAATCATATATGGATTCGGTAGTCTAAGCAAGAGTTTTTTCTTGCGCACCAGAATTTTCTGCGGGGCGGGGTCTCGGGATGCCTAGCCGAGTCCTGAGCGGTGAAGCAATGCGTCGAACCTGGCGCTGGAGCGCAGAGGGTCGAAGTGGGGATCGGTCTTGAGGTAGATCAACCGCCAGGTGCGGTGTTCGAAGGCTTGCTCGAGCCAATGCAGTGTCTGGTCATTCTCGCCGAGTCCGGCGTGCACCAGTGCCATATCGAACGGGGAGACGTAGCTGTTCCGCGCCGGCGCCGACAGCTCTTCGAGTATTGATCGCGCCTGGTCTTCCTGTCGCGAAGCGCCGTAGGCGAAGCCGATTTCCGCCAGCGCCTCACTGGTGCCGCCGGACAGTTGGACTGCCTTACGAAAGTGGAAAACCGCCTCGTCAGTCCGGCCAACTCTTTCCAGTGCCCATCCCAAAGACTCATGAGCCAGACCAAACTCCGGATCCAGCTCGAGCGTGTCCTGCAATTGCTCGATGGCCTCGGAATAGCGTCGCGCCAAGTACAACATCACGCCGACATCCCGATTCACGAACAGAGAGAGCGGATCCAGTTCTTGTGCGCGCCGGATGGCTTCGATCGCCAGATCCAGACTCCCTTGAGACGCCAGATACTCGGCATAGATGTCGTAAGCGGTTGGATAGCGAGGGTTCAGTTCGAGGGCTTTGCGGCAGTGCTGTTCGGCGGTGGGCCAGTCCCGGTCGAAGGCCATGCACGAAGGGACTATCGAGACGTGCGCCTGAGCGAGATGGGCGCCTGACTGCAGGCACTCTCTGGCAAAAGCTTTGGCCACCGGCCAAGCCTGCAGCGGGGGAATCACGTTGTAAGCAGCGAGGGTGTTGTAGCAGTAGGCCAAGCCGGCCTTGGCTTCGACAAAGTCTGGATCTCTGGAACACGCCTGGCGAAAGCACTGGATGGCTTTGTTGTATCCGCCGGGAGTCCGCTTGCACCAGAAGAAGTGCCCTTTCAAGTACGCCTGATAGGCGTCGGTGGAATCGGTGCGGCGCTCCGGGACAGGGACGGTGCCTTCGAGATTGAACTTAAGGGCCAGGGCTTGTCCCACCCGTTGCGTGACCGCATCCTGGAGAACAAATATTTCGGTGGCCTTCTCCTCCAGTGTTTCGGCCCATAGCAGTCTCGCTTCCTTCACGGCCAGGAAGTGGACGATGATTCGAAGCCGGTCCCCGCTTCGCTGCAACGTGCCATGGACCAGGAAATCGACTCCGAGTTCGCGCCCGGCCCGGAGGGGCTCAAATACGGTTTCATCATACCTGAACAGCGCGTCCGAGGGCCGCACCTCGAACTGAGGAATTCCGCCCAGCATGGCGGTGAGGTTGTCGGCTATGCCGAGGCCGAGGTATTCGTCGTGGGCTTGGAGGTTGAGACCTCGAAAGGGGAGCACCACGATGGAACCGATCCTACCGGGGCCAATATGCCGGTCGTTGGAGAAGTGACGGGCGACAGTCCCATGCGAACCCGATTGCTCCCGAACCTCGGCGACAAACCGATAGCCCCTGCCCGGTACGGTCACCAGATAGCGATGGTCGCGCGGCCCTTCGCGCAACCCCTTCCGGAGGAGAAAGACGCTTTGCGTGAGGTTGGAGTCCTCGACCGCGGTGTCGGGCCAGAGAGCGCCCATCAACTCCGATTTTCTGACCACACAATCGGAGTGTTGCAGGAGGTAGAGGAGAAGATCGAAGACCTTCGGAGGTAGCGGAACGGGTGCACCGTCGCGAAAAAGAAGGCGCCTTGCGGCGTCGACCCGATAGTTGTCAAACTCGAACTGCTGGACAGGGTCAGTCATGACGCCTTGAGAAAAAGTGAGAAAGATTGATTCTCACCTGAAGACCCCCAGCCGGGTTGGGGTGCATACTTCTCCTGTAGCTCCTGTTCGACATACTACCGCGGCTTATGCCGGAGTATAGCATAGCGCGCTCTTGCCTCCGCTCCGTACGGAACGGTCTGGCGGCGCGCTTGGAGCGGTGCAAGTGCGATCACGAAGGGAAAGGGAAATCCATGACCATTACGCGTCTTTTTTGGACATTGACAACCGTTGTCCTGATGATTCTGGCTGCGGCCAACCGGTGCGAAGGACAAACAACATCCTCGACTCTCGTCGGAACAGCCACTGACCCCAACGGCGCGGTGGTGCCGGGGGCCAAGGTGACAGCCAGGTGCATGGAGACGAACCTGACCTATCAGTCGACTTCCAACGAGCTCGGCAACTACCAGATCGAGCGTCTGGCGCGCGGCACCTACGTGGTGAGCGCGGAAGCAAGCGGGTTCCAACGTCTGGACGTCAAGGACGTCGCACTGGTGTCGAATGACGTCCGCCGGGTCGACTTGAAACTGGAAATCGGGACCACCACGACATCGATCGAGGTGACGGCGGGAGGAGGCGGCCTGATTGAGACCGAAACCGCCCGCATCGGAGATGCCCGCTCCGGGGATCAGATGCGGATGATGCCCATCCCGAGTCGCGGCTTGTGGGCCCAGACTCTGATGTTTGCCGGTGGGATGACGCGGACAGCCAAGGACGGTAATAGCGGAGGGACCAGCTATGCCGGGAGCCAACCCAACCAGATCAACATCCTGGTGGACGGGTCCACTACCGAGGACGGCGTCGGCAGCAGTATGGGGCCGATGGGCAATTTCATCGAGTCGTATGACGAGGTGAAGGTGGACATCGCAAACAACAGCGCCGAGTTCCGGGAACTGGCCAGGATCTCCGTCATCTCGAAAGCCGGAACCAACCAATTCCGCGGGGGAATCTTCGACTACTATCAGACCCCCTCGTTCCGGGCAATCGCGCCATTCGCGACGCAGCGCTCGGGTACGATTCAACATGAACCGGGCGGGAGCCTTGGCGGGCCGGTGATCCTGCCTGGCCTGTACAAAGGAAGAGACCGGACGTTTTTCTTCCTCTCCTACGAGACGCAACGGCAGAACAAGCTGACGACAAACCTGTCGCCGACGGTCCCCCTTTCGGCTTGGCGCAACGGCGACTTCTCCGACGTGACAACAGCGTTGCTCGACCCGTTCACGGGCCAACCGATCCCCAACAACCGGATTCCCGCGACCAGGATCAGTTCCGTGTCGAAGAAGCTGCAGGAACGATTTTACCCCTTGCCGAACTACGGAGATGCGGCTACGTTCGCACAAAACAACTTCCGGCAAACTGTGGACCGGCCACCCTCGACGCCACACTACCTGGTGGGCCGGATGAGCCATCGCGTCACAGGCAAGGATGATGTTTCGGGACGCTATGTCTACTACAGCCAGCGAGAGACCGACTGGGAGAGCAGCCTCCCGACATTCGGACCGACGGACTCACTCCGTACCATCCACAGCCTGACGGGTACCTGGTCGCGAACGTTGACGCCCGCCGTTGTCCATGAAGCGCAATTCACTTACCTGCAGAACACGTTGCCGCACCAGGGCCCTGTGATGGGGCCCCCGCTTGTGGCCGACCTTGGGCTGCAAGGGCTGGCGCCGAACCTTCCGACGGACCCCAACTACGGCGGAGTCTTCAAGGTGAGTTTCTCTGGCGTCCCGATCGCGGGAATCACGCAGTCCGACCGTGCGAATCCCGGCTACGAGAACCGCGTCTTCACCTACTACGACAGTCTCAGTTGGTTCCGCGGAAAGCATAACTTGAAGGCCGGCGGCACGTATCTCTATGCCAGGCTCGACAACGCGACTGCGGGCTCGTGTATCTTCGGGTGCGTGACATTCAGTTCAACCTACTCGAAGCACGCCTACGCGGACTTTCTGCTCGGGGTGCCGGACGGAGCCTCCCGCTCTTTCGGAGAGCAGCGGCAATTCGTGAACCGGTGGGCGGTGAGCCTGTACGCGCAGGACGATTATAAGATCAGCCGGAAGGTGACCTTGAATCTCGGGCTTCGCTACGACGTGGCACCCTCGTTCCACGCGAGGGACAACGATTTCTCACTGTTTGATCCGGCCACGGGAAGGATCGTGGTGCCGGATGCCGCCTTCGGGTCAGTCAGCCCGCTGATGCCAGTGGGGTATGCCGAGGTGGTGAAGGCGTCGCAGGCGGGGTTGTCACAGGGTCTGATCCGGACCGACAAAAACAACTTCGCGATCAGGACGGGTGTCGCGTGGCGGCCGTTCTCCGAGCCAACCACGGTTGTGCGCGCCGGCTACGGCATCTTCTTCGACGTCGTTCCGACACGGCCCACTACCGGGGGTGTTCCGTTCCAGATTTCGGAACCCAGCTACACCAACACGCGCCCGACTCCGACGCTGGTGTTCCCGCAGGTTTTTCCCTCCACCGGCACCGGCGGGCCCTCGACGGTCAGTCTGCCCGGAGCGACCGACCCGAATCAGGCAATCCCGTATAGCCAGCAGTGGAACCTCACCGTCGAACATGAGCGTTGGAAGACCGGCTTCCGCGCCAGCTACATCGGCACAAACACCCGCCAGATGCTTTACACGTTCAACCTCAACCAGCCGGTGCCGGACACGCGGCTGTACATGGACAAGACTCGTCCGTTCCCGAAATACCCCGGCATCAACTCCAGCGTCAACGGGGCTAACCATCAGTATCACGCTCTGATGCTGGAGGCGAAGCGAAAGATGGCCAACGGGTTGTTGTTCCAGGGCGCGCTGACCTGGGCGCGGGATCTCGGCGACCGCTACACGCCCGAGAACGCCTTCGACCGGGCTCGCGAGAAGGGACCGGACTATTCACTCCCCAATCTGCGCTATGTCAGCAACTTCATCTATGAGCTGCCCTTCGGACGAGGAAAGAAGTTCGGGGCGAGTGTGCCGAAAGTGGCCGACCTGGTGGTGGGCGGGTGGGCGATCAGCGGGATCGGGATCCTCCAGACGGGCCGTCACATGACCATCCAGGACCGCGTTCGGGATACCACCGGAACTGCGTTTACCTCGAGCACGACGCCGGCGTTCGTGGTCGGGCGGCCGGATTGCTCGATCGACGCCAACCTGCCGGAGGGGGAGCGCACCCTGGATCGCTACTTCAACACCGGGGCGTTCACGAGCATTCCGGCAGGATCGGGACGCTATGGCACCTGTGGACGCGGCACGGTGGAGGGTCCGGGTCTGGCCACCTTGGGGGCGGGCCTGTTCAAGACGTTCCGCATCGCCGAGAAGTCCTGGTTGCGATGGGAGGTGGTAGCCAACAACGCGTTGAACCATCCGAATTGGGCCGATCCGGGCACCCGGATGGACACTGCCGGCAGCTTCGGACGCATCACCGCGGCGGGAGGGGCGAACGCGCGTGACTACGCCGGTGCGCGAGCACTGCGCATGGGTCTGCGGTTGGACTTCTAGCTCGGGTCAGGCGGATCTCATGATTGAAATACAGCACTTGACTACATTTGCCGAGTATGAGGATGTAGTAGGGCTCCAGCGCGAGGTCTGGGGGTCTGCCGATCTGGAACTACTGCCTTCGCGCTCGTTTCTTATCGCCCATAGGACCGGAGGACAAGTGCTGGGCGCCTTCGACTCGGGGCGCCTGGTCGGATTCTGCCTGGCGCACCCGGGTTTTCATCCCGACGGGTCGAGCTACCTGCACAGCCAGATGCTGGCGGTGCTCCCGGCATACCGTGACCACGGGATCGGCAGACAACTGAAACTTGCCCAAAGATCGGACGCGCTGCGCCGCGGCATCAAACTCATTGAGTGGACCTTCGATCCTCTTGAGCTCAGAAACGCCTTCCTCAACATCGAGCGGCTTGGTGCGATCGTGCGCAGGTTTGTGAGAAACCATTATGGTGTGACCACCAGCGAGCTCCATAGGGGCATGCCCACGCACCGCTGCATCGCGGAATGGCATCTGGATCTCGCCCGAACGGAGTCGATCGTCCACGGGGGAGATTGCCGCGAGGACCTGGTGGAAGCTTGCATCGAAGTTCCGGCCGACATCGGGATCGTGCGGCGGCAACAGCCTGGGCAGGCGATCGAGATCCAGGAGTCGGTAGCCAGACAATTCGAGGCTTGTCTGGAACGAGGATTGGCCGCGGTCGGGTTTGAGCGCATGGATGGCGGCGGCAGGTACCTGCTTGGGCCGTGGCGCGCAGACGCGGTAAGTGGTGTATTTCCGATTCAGGAGGAACTCGGTGCGTTGCGCTGAAATCTTAGTGTGTTTGCTCTGCTATGCGCCGGGCTTTGCCAGCAGCCTCGGCGCGGAGATCCGGACGCGAACCGAGACCATCCGTTCGGGGGAGCATGCTTTCACGATCGATGTCGGAGGGACCATCGATCCGGAAAACGTCGAAATCACCATCGAAAACAGCGGCGAAACGGCGGTTAGGAACCCCCGCATCACGGTGAACGGAAAGTACAACTGGTACACGGTGGAGGGTCTGGTTGGGGAGATCACCGCCGGCCGCGCGACGGCCGAAGAAAAGGTGATGGCGATCTTCGATTTCGTCGCCAGCCAGAGTTACTGGTGGAGCTTTCCCAAGGAACGCACACGACTGAATCCGGTGCGCCATTTCAACGTCTACGGCTACCACATCTGCTCGGATTCGGCCTGCCAATTGGTGGGCCTCAGCCGAGCCATCGGGTTGAAGGGGCGCATTGTGCACATCCGGCACCATTCCGTGGCGGAGATTGAGTGGGATGGGGCGTGGCATCACCTGGACGCCGATATCGGATTCTGGCACTTGAAGGATGACAACCGCACGATCGCATCCATGGAAGAGCTTGCGGCGCATCCTGAATGGGCGGCGCGCACTTATAAACCCTACCGGTGGGTTGTGCCGTCGGGCCAGAGCCGCAGAAACATATACAAACCGGACGCCGAACACGCCGGCAAGGGCTTGGCCGATCTGTACTTCAACAAGTCCGATTGGATTGTGGACGAGAACTACGACCGCTGGATCGACGAGCCTCACACGATGAACCTGACGCTGAGGCCGGACGAGAAACTGGTACGGTGGTGGCTTCCCACGCTGCACAAATACTACGATCAGGCCAAGACCCACGAACCGCCGCGTTACGCCAACGGCCAGCTCATCTTCGAGCCGGATTTCAGCAAGCGCTCTTACGAGGGGCTGATCAGTCATCGGAACATTGAGTTTCAGGCCAATGACGGCCATGGGCCCGCGGTGCACGTCGCGCGTCTGCAAGACCCGCTGCGCGATCGCGCGTCCACGCTGACGATCGGCATGAGCAGTCCCTACGTCATCGTCGGGGGCCACATTGACACGACCTTCTACAAGGGAGGGACAAGCGGGTTGGACGGTGTCTCGCTGGCGGCCGATCTGGACCCCGTCCAGCACCAATCCACTCTGCTCTGGAATTACTACCAATGGGCCTACGGACTCGGGCACGCCCGGGCTCAGCTTGACCCCAAGCTGGTGAAGGACGGCCCGACGGCCAGCTACCAGATCGCCGCCACCTACACCATCTCGGCCAACAAAGCGAGCGTAAGTGGTGCGCGCTACCCGCTAATCTACGGCGGCCAGTCGGGGCTGGACCGCGTGAAGGTGGTCGCTGATCTCCAACTCAACCCGAACAGCCTTCCGGCTCTCTCGCTCGGGCGGAACGTGATTCGCTACACCGACGAAACACCAGGCGGACACGAGGTCAAGGTGACGTATAAGTGGCGTGAGAGGGCCGGCCAGCACGTCCCGCAGGCACCGGAGTCCGCCGTTTCCCCCCACGACGGCGAGCAAGGGGTAGCGCCGGCGCCGCGACTTGCGTGGAGTCCGGCCACAGACCCCGACGGCGATTCCATCGTCAACTACCGCGTCCAAGTCAGTCTCCGTCCGGACTGCGCCTGGCCAGTGGTCGCCACGCTGGACCGCGATGTTCGCCAGGGTACGGAGTTCCAGGTCCCGGCCGGCTGGTTGAATCCGGCGACGGCGTATTACTGGCGGGTGCGCGCCGAGGACGCAAACGGTAACATCAGTCCATGGAGCCGCATCTTCCGCTTCAAAACCCGATGAGACCTCTGCTCTGCGGGTTGGCACTGGCGGTTCGCCTTTCGGCGCAGGACGCCACTATCGCTGGCGCAGCCACCTCTCCCTACCCCACCGTCACGAACCTGTCAGTGGAGTGGCGCATTGAGGGCGACGCCAACGGGAACGGTCATGTCGCTGTGCAATACCGGCGCGCCGGCGAAACGGCCTGGAGTGAGGGACTGCCCCTGCGGCGCATCCGGGCGGGCAATAGCGGGAAACGGTCGCCCACGACCTTCTACTGGGACAACAGGCACTCCGGCAGCATCTTCGATCTTCGGCCGGATTCCGAGTACGAGATTCGACTGATTCTCACGGACCCCGACGGAGGCGCTGCGGAAC
The DNA here is from genome assembly GCA_016213775.1 of Acidobacteriota bacterium. GTDB lineage: Bacteria > Acidobacteriota > Terriglobia > Bryobacterales > Bryobacteraceae > CADEFT01. The sequence continues at coordinate 14,360 of JACQZR010000040.1, read as the reverse complement.
GGACGTTGCGGGCGAGGACGCGCGCCGTGCCCAGGCCCGCTTCCGATGCCCGAACAATCCCCGTCAACCCTCGGACATTCCGAGCTATCGAGGCCGCCGCCCAACCCGGCGATATCCTGCTGCTCAGTCCTGGCTTCTACCAAAACGCCGTGCTCACAAGAGACGGCGCTCCCGGAAGGCCGATCGTCATCCGCGGCGACACCATGCCACCCATCGGCACCACATTCGATTCGATCCTGGTTCGGAATCGTAAGCATCTCATCCTGGAGAAACTGGCGGTCGACGGTCCTATCGACCTGGCTGAAGCCGAGGATGTTGCGGTCCGCTACTGCCGCGTCAATGCCCGGTTCGGAATCATCGCCAATCGCAAGCCAGGGGCCAGGAACTGCTACATCGCCGACAACATCGTTGCATCCACAATGCCCTGGATCGCCGAAGCCATGGGATCGGAGAGCATCTACCGCGGTCCGGCCAGCGTCGGCGAGGGGATTCAGATGACGGGTCCCGGAAACGTGATTTGCCACAATCGGGTGAAGGGCTATCGCGACTGCATCTCGACCATGGAGGACGCCGAGGCGTTCGAACAGGTCTCCATCGACATCTACAACAACGACATCGAAGTGGGGGATGACGACGCCATCGAGGCGGACTTCTGCATGGGGAACTGCAGGATCCTACGAAACCGGATCACGAATTGCTTCATGGGCTTGAGCTCCCAGCCCAGCCTGGGCGGCCCGGCTTACTTCATCCGAAATGTGATGTACAACATCATTGAAGCTCCGTTCAAGCTCGAGCGCGGCAGCGGGGGCAATCTCTTCCTCCACAACACCGTGGTGAAAGTGGGGGATGGCCTGCGGATCCCACATGGGCCGGGTGAATACTCGGACACCGTCCTGCGAAACAATCTCGTGATCGGGGGAGCGGGAGCAGGGAGGTACGGACGATATACGAGCGGAACGGGCCGCGCCTTCTACACCCCCGAAACCGATGCCAGCAACGACTTCGACTACGACGGGGTGGGCACATTCGGCACTCCGTTCGCGGGGTCGCTCGGCAAGATCCTTTTCTCGGGCATCGAAGAGCTGCGGCGGCTCACGACCGAGAAACACGCGGTGCGGGTGGACATCGGCGTCTTTGACGGAGCGGAGTTTCCGAACCCGCCGTTTCCGGAGCGCCGCCCTCCCGAATTGCGTTTGAGGCGCGGCTCTGCGGCCGTGGACGCCGGCGTTCGGCTGCCGAACGTGAACGACGGTTTTCGCGGCGTCGCACCGGACCTTGGCGCCCATGAACGGGAGCGCCCTCTGCCGCATTACGGTCCGCGCCCCGAGGGCACCGACGAGGGAACAATTTGGGAGGTTCAGCACCGTGATACGCGCAAGTAGGCGTATCCGTTTAACTGTGTGGATTGCAGCGGCAGTGGGCTGCGTTTGCGCGGATGCGAAGATGCCTCTCGACTGGCTGCAATAAGAAGACGAAGGGAGAGATTGAAACATATGCGACCGGCTTTGTTGAGTGTTCTCTTGATGGGGCTCATCCTGGGCCCGGGCCTCAGCCTGTGCCAGCAGAGTGCGGTGCGCGGCGAGCCTGCGCCGTGGCCCCGGGCAACGCCAGGAGAGGCAGGGTTGGACGAAGCCAAGCTGATCCAGGCGCGGGATTACTCGTTGCACGGCGGCGGTTCCGGGATGATCATCTACCGTGGGAAGCTGGTGTTCTCATGGGGCGACCTCGCTGTCAAATACGATCTCAAGTCAACGACGAAGTCCTTTGGAGCGACCGTGCTCGGACTGGCGATGCAGGACGGCAAGGTCAAGCTCGATGATCCGGTGATGAAACACCTGCCGGAGTTCGGCTACCCTCCCGAGACGAACCGCGCCACCGGCTGGCTGAAGGAAATCACCCTTTGGCATCTGGCGACACAGACGGCAGGCTTTGACAAGCAAGGAGGCTATCAGCCGCTGTTGTTCAAACCGGGAACACAGTGGGCGTACAGCGACTCCGGTCCGAACTGGCTCGCCGACAGTCTCACGATGGTGTACAGGCGGGATCTCAGGGAACTGATGAATGAGCGGGTTTTCGCGCCGTTGGGCATCAGCCGCGATGATCTCTCATGGCGGGAGAACGCCTATCGGCCGAGCGCGCTCAATGGCATCGCGCGGCGCGAGTTCGGCTCCGGCATCCATGCCAACGTCGATGCGATGGCCCGCTTCGGACTGCTCTACCTGCGAGCGGGACGCATCGGCGGAAGGCAGATTCTTCCCCCCGATTTCGTTGCCGCGGCGCGGGTGCCGTCGCCGGGGGTGCAAGGTCTGCGGGTGACGAAGCCGGTGGAATACCCGCGTGCATCGAGTCACTACGGCTACCTCTGGTGGAACAACGCCGACGGCTGGATTGAACGGGCGCCTCGAGACGCTTACTGGTCGTGGGGCCTGTTCGACAACCTGATCATCGTGATTCCGAGTCTGGACATGGTGATCGTGCGAGCCGGCAGGAAGGCAATGGACGACTCGACTGGAGCGGTGCCGGGAAGGCTGAAGCCTCTGCTCGAGCCGATTGTCGAGGCCGCGAGCCCCCGGCAAGGCTTGGCACGACCACCGTACCCGCCCAGCGGGGTGATTGAGAGCGCCATCTGGGCGCCGCCTTCGACGATTCGCCGCAGCGGCTCGGATTGCGACAATCTTCCCACCACGTGGGCCGACGACAACGAACTGTATACGGCTTATGGGGACTGCCGGGGCTTTGATCCAGTGCGGCCGGCGAAGCTCGGTATGGGCTTCGGCAGAATCAGCGGTGCGCCGCCGGCTCTGAAGGAGATTAACATCCCAGCGCCGAGCGGGGAAAATAACGGGCAAGGACGGCTCGGCCGCAAAGGCAGCGGCCTTCTGATGGTGGATGGGGTACTGTACCTGTGGGCGCGCAACGCGGGCAATTCTCAACTCGCCTGGTCCACCGATCACGCCAAGACCTGGACCTGGAGCGACTGGAAATTCACAACGAGTTTCGGCCACCCTGCGTTTCTGAACTTCGGAAAGAACTACGCCGGCGCCAGGGACCAATACGTGTACATCTACTCGCCGGACAGCGACAGCGCCTACGAGGCGTCGGGGCGCGTGGTGATGGCGCGGGTCCCGAAGGATCGCCTGCGCGACCGGGGCTCCTACAGCTTTTTCCAACGCATCGAGGACGGCGGCCCGGTGTGGACAAGCAAGATCGAGGACCGAGGCGCGGTCTTCTCCAATCCGCCGGCGGGGTGCTACCGTACCCAGGTGAGCTACAACGCGGGGCTCCGCCGCTACTTCATGAACCAGGTTCATAAGGGCGAAACGGACGTCCGCTTTCAGGGCGGGTTCGGAGTTTATGACGCTCCGGAACCGTGGGGTCCGTGGACGACTGTGTATTTCACACCAACCTGGGACGCCGGCCCGGGGGAGAACCAGCACTTTCCTCCCAAATGGATGAGCAGCGATGGCAAGACCATGTTCCTTGTCTTTTCCGGCGACGACCGGTTCTCGTTACGCAAGGTCACGCTCAGCCTGCATCCGCGGCTGACCCAGCACCGGGTCACTTCGCGTCCGAGTCCGGCACCCGAACCCGGCGCCGAGCGGGAGTTGATTCCCTCGTTGGTGGAGGGCCTCCGCTCGCCCGCGGACTGGTACGGCAAACGCCGGCCGGAGATCGTGAAACTCTGGACGCAGATTCTCGGAAAGCTGGGCCCGGATCGGAACGACCGCCGGTGGTTCGGAGACATACGGAAGGCGGTCATCCTGGAGACTCAGGAGACGGAGAAGTACACGCGTATCCGGCTCGATCTGCCGATGGAGACGGATTTCCAGCAGAAGCATCTGCTGCTTCTGCCCAAGAACCAGGGACCTGGACCGTTTCCGGCAGTGGTCTGCTGGAGTTCCAGCACGCCCGATTTCGCCAAGCCTGAGGAATGGTGGGGCAAGTGGCTGGCGGAGAATGGGTACGTCGTGCTCACGAGTTGGTCATTCATTCGTCATTACCGCGGGGGCACGTCGGATCTCAACAATGTGTCGGAGAGATTATACGAGCGATTCGGGCACTGGCTGCCGATGGCGAAGATGGTCCACGATGCACAGCGGGAGGCGGAGTACCTGCGCGGGCTGAAGCAGGTGGACGGGAACCGGATCGGGTTCATCGGGTTCTCGCTGGGCGCCAAGGCCGCTGTGTACGTGGCCGCTTTCGCCAAGGAGTTCAAAGCAACGGTCGCTCTCGATCCGCACATCGCCATCAACGGCGGGACCAACTGGTATGCACCGTGGTACCTGGACTGGCGGCGGCCGTTTCCTGGCATTCGCACCGCACAGTACACTGTTCTGAGCCTGCTCAACCCGGATGTGAACCGGGCAGGATTCGAGCACGACCACCACGAACTGATGGCTCTGACGGCACCACGAGCATTCCTGCTCATCGGCGGGAAGCGGCGTTGTGAGGATTGCGGCGGCGATTCGGACGACCTGCAGAGCTGGGGCTATTTCAATCGCGCCCGGGAGGTGTACCAGCTTCTGGGAATCCCGGAAAGAATCGAGTTCGCCCTGACGGACGATGGCCACAAGCCGAATGGGCCCGAGATCGACCCCGCCTGGAAGGCGTTCTTCGAGCGCTGGCTGAAACAAGGGGGATCGAGAATGGTTTCAAAGGGAATTCGGTGAGGACGGATCGAGCGTCGCGGTAGTGGTCATCGCTCAGGGGCTGCTGCGAACCCGGCCGAGGGCCTCGCCGACCCTGGCGAAGAATCCGTCCCAGGCCAGGTCCTGACGGTTTGGGCGCTGGGTGGCGGAGCCGAACGGAATCGTTCCCGTTCGCACTACCACCATATTCCATTCCGGGACCACGAAGCAGAAGTTGGAGCCATTGCCGTGCGAAGTGTAAGCTTTGGGGGGCGCCGACGGCCATGGACGCGTCCCATCCGGCCTGACATCGTTCGTCCACCAGTAGAACCCATATCTGCCGTGCAGAAAGGCGCTCGCCCCCGCCCCTGCCACCTGGTTCGCGGTCGCCTGGTCAACGAATGAAGCGGGGAGCAGTTGCTTTCCGTTCCATTCGCCACGATTCAGATAGAGGAGTCCGAAGCGCGCCAACTGGAGGGCGTTCGTCTGAATTCCCGGTGTAGTGGGAGTGCCTGCGGCATTGTTGAGGTCAATGCCCTTGAGTTTTCCACTGACGCCCCAGTCCCACTGCGTCATGCCAATGGGGTTCGCGATGCGGCGTGCGAACAGGGCCTTGAGGGACTCGCCGGCCAGTTGAGTGACGATGGCGCCCAACACGAACACCTGGTGGTCCTGATACTGTACCTTGGTGCCTGGCTCGAAGAAGGGGGCCACCGGATTGAGGTAGAACAACGGCTCGCCCCACGGCTGCTCCCTGGTGACGTTGACTAGCTCCCCGCGATAGCCCGACGACATCGAGGCCAAGTGCCGCAGTTTGATTTTCGAGTACGCGGGATCGCGTTCGGCCAGGGCAGGCAGGTGGTTGACGGCGAGATCGTCGAGGGTACACTTGCGGTCGGCCACCATCAGCCCGAGCGCGGTGCTGGTGAAATTCTTCGTCGAGGACCAGATATTATGATAGGCGCCGCTTTGCGCGCTCTTCCAGATCAGGCGGCCGTTGCGGATGACGACGAGTTCCTGCGCGCCCTGTGGACCGAAGTTGGCGTCCAGCCATGCAACGGCGGCCTTCAGCTTCGCGCTGTCCACACCTTGCGAATCGGGAGAGACCTCCTGCCAATCCGCGCCCGGAAAGACGGTCTGCCCGTTGGCCGGAACCGCGGCCGCCGCTACGCACATCGCGGCGAGCAGCCACTCAACCACTATGCCACTGACTTCCATTGCACCTCCTCCCGGGCCTGCCGGACAACGGCGAACGCGATGGGTTCTCTTTCCCGGGAAAAGAGGCATGGCGTCGTGTTCAGAACGAAATCCTGGCCCCGATCTGAACCTGTCGCGCCGGGGCGCTCCCCGTGATCAGTCCGTAGTTGGCGTTGTTGGTCGCCGTCGACGCCGGCCTGCTGAAGTTGACGGTGTTGAGCGCGTTGAAGGCCTCCAGCCGGAACTGCATCCGCATCCGCTCGGTCAGCCGGAAGTCCCGGAAAAGGGACAAATTGAAATTCACGAAGCCCGGCCCCCGTCCCGTGTTGCGGGCGAGGTTGCCGACGCCCACATTGCTCGAGTTCTGGAAGGGGAAATTGGCGTCGGACGGCGCAATCAGCCAGCGCAATGCCGCCCCACTGAAGCCCGGCTGGTCTACACGGCCGTCGAGTTTCGCCGGATTCGTCACGTCCGGCCGTTGCGCCGAGAGAACCGTATTGTCGAGCCGCTGGGTGATGGTGAAGGGCGCGGCGTCGCCGGTCTTGAACAGTCCGTTCACCTGGAAGCCTCCCAGCGCCCGCCCGAGGGTCCGGTTGGCTGGGAAGAACCGCTGCTTCCGGCCGAACGGCAGTTCCCACGCCCAGCCGAGCGACAGCGTCTGGGGACGATCCAGGCTGGAAAGTCCGCGTTCGAGTCCGGGCAGTTCCCAGGGGATCTGGAACGAATTGGTGGCTCCGATGGTGACGTTGTCCAGGTTCTTGGAGAACGTATAAGCACCCATCAGGCTGAAGCCGGAGTGGAACCGCCGCGTGCCCTTCACCTGGAGGGAGTTGTAGTCCGACGAGCCGGTGTAATAGACGGCATTGAAGGCCGACGCTTTCGGAAAAGGGCGGACGCTTTGCGGCGCGACGCGGCCGATGACGACCGCGGGTGCGTCCTTCAGCCCCGGATTGTTCGCGGGCATGTTCCACGGCACGTGGGTTCCGGCGCTCCCCACGTAGGAGACCTCCAGCACGGTGCGAAAAGGCAGGCTTCGTTGGATACCGAAGTTCCACTGCGTGGTGCGGGGCAGGTTGGCATCTCTGCCGTAAGTCAAGGCGCCAACCGAAAGCGGCGACTGTTGCGACGACGCCGCGTACCGCGCCAGCGGGTCGGGCACGACGTTAACGCCGTCGAGCGGCAGCCCCTGCTTGAAAGTGAACGGCTGGGCCCGCCCGACTCCCTGGTCGACGAACGACTGGCTGGCCGTCCATCCGGGATAGGACACCATCTGGCCGTTGTACATCCAGAGATTCGAGAAGAAGATCGCCATCCCCGTCCGGATCACCGTCTTGCGGTCGAGCGCGTACGCCACTCCGAGCCGCGGTGCGAAATTCACGAAATCGTTCCCTACATTCAGGGTCCGGGAAGCGTTCCGGCCGGCCACCAGGAGCTCGCCGGTCTGCACGTCGACGCGTGAATACACATTGTTCTTGACTACCTGCGGAGTTTCGAACTCGTAGCGCAGTCCCAGGTTCAGGGTGAGCTTGCGAGTCGCTTTCCAGGTGTCGTTGATGAAAAGCCCGAGGTTGTAGTTGGTGCGGTTGACCGGGATCTGCGCGACCGACAGGCTGGCCGTCTTGACGGCGCCGAGCAACAGATCGGCAAGTCCGTTAATGACGTTGGATCGGCCCGCGGCCCCCAATCCCGTGATCTCGCCGTTAAAGTTGTAAGTGCCCGCGACGTCGCCGGAGCTGATGTACCAGAACTGGTTCTGCCACAGTTGGGCGCCGAACTTCAGGGTGTGACGGCCGCGCTGCCAAGTCACACTGTCGTTCAGCCCGGCGGGCTGATGAAACCAGATCTGGCGGTCGCTGTCGCCGAACGTGCCGTAGGTCGGCAGGACGATATTGGGCATGTCAGGCCCTGCGGTCCGCTCGATTCCCAAGTCCCTGGCGGCGTCGAACCCCGAGGCCGTCGGCCGCACAACCCGCGGGTCGCGCTGACCGTGGGCGACAAACTCGTTGGTTAGCCCGGGACTCACGAAACGCGTGTAGCTGAAGGTGGCCCGGTGCAGGTTCCGCGTCATGACGCCCTGCCGGTTGTTCAGCGCGTTGGGGAAGTCCGACCCGTACTCCCAGGGACCCTCGCTCACACGCGAGATCGTGAAGGCCAGCTTGTCTTTGTTGGAAAGATAGTAGTCCAGACGGCCGATCGTGTAGTAACCCGGCCGGCCCTGGGAGGACGCCGAGATCCAGTTGTTGGTATGAATGCCGGTCGTGGCGTTGAGGTTGCCCGTGCTGTTGGGCGTGGGGAAGAGTTGAACGAACCTTGCCGCCGCCGGATCGAGACGGCTGGCGGGAATGACATTGCCGGGGAACGGCTGACCCGCCGTTGGGTCGTTGATGACGACTCGACTGGAACCGAAGTCGCCGCCGCGCATTGAGGGCTCGGGGATGCTGCGGATGAACTCGATCGGCGACACGTCGCGATTTCCCTCGAAGCTGACGAAGAAGAACATCTTCTTCTTCGTCTTCGCGATGGGTCCGCCCAGGGTGGCGCCGAATTCATGGCGCACGCGCGCCGTCGTCGCCACCCCGCGCGCGTTGCTCGCCCAACTGTTGGCGTTGAAAACGTTGTTGCGGTGGAATTCATACAGCGACCCACGGTACTTCTGAGTGCCGGATTTCACCTGGAACGAGACTGTGGCGCCTGAGGTCCGGCCGAACTCCGCCGAGTACGTGTGGGTGTAGACCTTGAACTCTCCGATCGCCTCGACCGACCCCACCCTCTCCCCAATGCCGCCGATGTGGGTCGTCGTCGCGCCGTCCACCACGAAGGAATTGCCGAAGGCCGCGCCGCCGTTGACGCTCACACCGCTGCCGTAGTTGGGGCTGCTCGGATCCTCACTCGTGGAAGACATCCCCGCGCTCAGGTCGAGCAGTCCGTAGGGACTCCGTCCGTTGATCGGCAGGTTGCGGATCTCCTCGGATGTGAAAGTGTCGCTCAGCTCCGCCGATTCCCGCTGCAGCGGTGCGATGGAAGCCTGGACGTCCACCGACTGGTTGACGTCGCCTAGATCGAGCGCAATATCGAGCCGCAACCCCTGGCCCGTCTGCAGGACGAGATTCCGGATTTGCCGCTTTTTGAATCCTTCCCGGCTGGCCTCCGCGCGATACGGCCCCGGCGCTAGCGACGACGCCAAAAAGACGCCGTCGTCATTGGTGATGGTTCGCTGGGCGATGCCGGTGTCCATGTTGACGATGACGATCTCGCACGACGGAATCGACGCGCCGTTCACGTCAGTCACGATCCCCGTGATGCTAGCAACATTGGATTGAGCCGCTGCCGGCGCTCCCAGACATAGGGTCAGCGCTGCCAGTGCCAGTACTGTGAATTGCCTCCCCGGGCATGTCGAACCGGGCTTCAGCCCCCGGTGGCACGTTTCGTGTAGGGGCATCTGAGTCTCCATTTGAAGAGTATCATGTATTCTCTGAATATCGATCTGAAAAATGTGCAAGGTTCGCCCCACATCTTTTAAGCAGGATTGTAAGCGGGGAGTGTGGCGCGCCAACTGCACGACGCATCTGGATATCACCGTGTGGTCTTGGAGAGGCAACAGCAAGAATATCTCTCACGGAGGACACGGAGATCACGGAGCCAAACCAACCTGATCTGTCTCCGTGACCTCCGCGCGCTTTGAGAAAGTAAAACGCCCGGACAACGTGGAAATCCGAAGGATGCCGGCGGTGTCTTGATTATTACAGGGTTATCTAAATCCATCCGCGAGCATGAAGCCGCGGATGAAACGAGGAGCCTGGCTCTCCGGGACTGCCGTTTCGAAGTTGGGGTTTGCCTGGCTGAGTTAGCGCCGCTTGTCCAGGATCATTCCCGTTCCAGGCTGGAACGGGTGGATTGCAGCAAAATACCGCAATCAATGCTGTGGCGGGAAAGTAGCGAATCCGACCGATTTCGGTCGCATCCCCAACTTGCCCCGAGAATTCGCCGAGCTAACCGCGACTCCTCTACCGGCCAGGACGCATCAACCTTTCGGGCAGGCTTTCGATAGCCCTCAAAAAAGGGGCTCTGTTTCCGGAGACGCGCGAGATCACCAATCCACCTTCAAGGGCCGACACCGCGTCTTGCGCGCGCGCCATCGCAAGAACACGAGGAAGTCCACCCGAGTCTTCGGCGAACCGGGCGAAGGAATCGATCCAGAACTCAAGCGCCGCCTTTGCCCGAGCCTGCACCGCCGGACTATCACGATTCAGAGTTAACGTGTCCAGCAGACAAGCCTTCTTCCCCGAACCGTAAAACTTCCGCAGCCTTTCCCCGGTCTTCCGCAGACGTTCCGCTGGATCGCCCGGCTCGTTCAGAAGCGCCAAAAGGTCCGAAGCAAACTCACCTGCCACCCGGTCCATCACCGTCACTGCCATCTCTTCCTTGCCGCCGCGGAACCGATGGTAGAGGCTGGCTTTGACGAGGCCCGTCGCCTTCATGATGAGTGACAGGCTGGTCCCATCGTATCCGTGGTGGCGAAACAAGCCGGTCAGCGTGTTGAGCACCTCGTTCTCTGAGAACTTTTGAAGTCCCATGTCCAATTAGACACCACTACTGGACCGATCGGTTCAGGCCGCATTTTCCGCAAGATTTCTGCAACCGAACTGCCTGCGCGCCATCCAAGGCAGTGTAGACCGATCGGTCTACTAGAAAAAAGGAGAAACAAATGAAAGCAGCAATCGTAGTTCTGGCAGACCCGAAACCGGGAACGGAAGAAGCTTTTGGACGCGTCTTCAATGCCTTGTCGGCAGCGTATGACTATAAGCAGAAGGGCGACGACGTAACGATCCTCTTCAACGGGCCGGGGACGCGCTGGTCCGGCATTCTGACGAAAGCCGATCACCCACTCAACGCTCTCTATAGGGCCGTGGAAGACAAGATTGCCGGTGTTTCCTGCGGCTGTGCGGACGCCTTCGGGGCCGCCGGCGATGCAAAGGCAAATGGCTTTGCACTGCTCACGGACAACCCGATCCCCGGGACCACGGGTCTGCCAAGCCTTCGCAATCTGACTGAGCAGGGCTACTCGATCCTCACGTTCTAATCCACTGACGCGGACGGCTCCGATGAGAAGCGGAGCCGTCCGGGGGAATGAAAGAAGGCCTGATATGACAAACGCACCTTTCCACAGCGGGGAGTTGGCGGTTCAGGAGCGCGCGGGTGAGGCCGCTATCGCCCGGCGGAACGGCTCCGCCGTTTCGAGCAAAGTGACGGGCGGAGCACGACTGTTTCTGGCACAACAACCGATGATCGTGCTCTCCAGTTTGGACGAGGAATCAGCGATGTGGGCGTCGATAGTCTTTGGGCGGCCGGGCTTCCTGTCGTCACAGGACGGAGCACACCTCGATATCGATCTGAATCGGGCTCTGGTTGATCCACGCGATCCTCTGTGGGCCAATGCCGGACGCGAAAAGCGGCTGGGTTCACTCGTCATCGAACTTGGCAGCCGGCGCCGCATCCGAATTAATGGTCCCGCCCACCTTGAGGAGAACAACCACCTCAGAATTGATGTTGAAGAGAGTTTCCCGGCCTGCCCAAAGTACATCACACGCCGGCACGTTCGAATCACGTCTTTAGAAACGGCGGTGGACGACGGAGCGCCGGCGCCGGGGGCTGGACTCTTTGAAGCACCCTTCGCGACGTTCAGCAACGCGGACACCATGTTTGTGGCCACCCGCAGTGACGAGGGCGGCTACGATGTGAGCCATCGTGGCGGCCTTCCGGGTTTCGTGAAAGTCACCGGACCGCTGACCATCCAATGGCCTGAATACCCGGGCAACAGCATGTTCAACACCTTGGGCAACCTGGTGCACAATCCTGAAGCCGGCCTGGCGATTCCGGATTTCGAGCGGAGCCGGATTCTCCAGTTAACGGGTAGTGCCGTCACGTTATGGGATCAGAGCGATCCCGCTAACAAGACCGGCGGCACGCGTCGATTTGTCGAGATGACGGTCGCTCGATGGCAAGAGCTTCCGCTCCCCTCTAATCTGAGAGCTGAGTTTCTCGACTATTCTCCTTTCAATCCTCCGGTGGTGGCGCCATGAAGCCAACCATATCCCGCGGGTGCAGGTTTCAGCACTACGCCCCCACGATACACAGGGCCTCACTTCTCCAGTTCGCTTCGCAGCCAGGCGCGGGCGATGGCCCAGTGCCGCTTCACAGTTCGCTCGGAGATTTCGAGGACCAGCGCCGTTTCCGGTATTGAGAGCCCACCAAAGAATAGCAATTCCACCACCTTCGCTTTGTTCGCGTCGAACCCGGCAAGAGAATCCAAGGCCTGGTCGAGATCGAGCAAGTCGCCGCTCACCGGAGGGAGGATGGTGTCGCCGGGCTCGAAGTCGAAGCGCCCCGGGGGGGAACGCTTCTTTGTCGATCTTGCGCGGGCGTGGTCAACGAGTATGCGCCGCATCGCCTGGGCCGCCGCCCCGAAGAAATACGACCGGTTTGGCATATTGCTTCGCTCGCCGCCTAACATCCGGAGGTAGGTTTCATGGACAAGCGTTGACGTGTTCATGGCCTGACGGCGGTCTTCATTGCGAAGGAAATGAGACGCCATCCTCCTTAATTCCCCGTAGACCTGTTCGAACAATTGCTCTTCGGCCCGGCGGTCTCCATTGGCGCACCCCGATAAAAGAGTGGCGAAACTCTCAGCATCCACGTGGCTAGAACTCTCCCTTTATGATCCTACCTCCTCCGGCGCCGCCTGGTTGTTGACGGCTCTGCGATCCATTTAGTAAGTTGATCAGGACAATGAGGACGTCTTGGATCCGACCCTCTGGGAGTTGATCTGCGAAGTGCTTGGCGAAGCGATCGAGCTTCCGCCCCGGGAGCGTCACGCCTATGTCGCGGACAAGAGTCCATCACCGGAGATCGCAGCGGCGGTGTTCCGTCTCTTGGATAAACACGGAGACTCGGAGACGTTTCTCGACCATCCGCCTTTTGCGGGAGTGCTGCAGCAGGCAACCCATCAAACGTTGTTTGTGAACGAGCAGATAGCTGGCCGGTTCACAGTGGTGCGGTTTCTCGGTGCTGGAGGGATGGGCGAAGTCTACGAAGTACTGGATACCGAGTTGGGAGAGCGGATCGCCCTGAAAACGATTCGTTTTGCGCCGGAACAAGAACAAGGGATGCTCCATCGCTTCCGGCGTGAGGTCCAGTTAGCCAGGCGCGTCACGCACCGGAACGTTTGCCGGTTGCACGATTTCGGCCGCTGCGCGAGGAGGGAAGGGGCGGACCTGCTTTACTTTACTTCACGATGGAATTACTGGAAGGGGAGACTCTCGGCGCGCGGCTGTGCAGGCAGCGTTTCACGAGAAGCGAAGCCATCGAAGTGATCCGGCAGATCGCCGCTGGTCTGGATGCGTGTCATCGTCACGGTATCATCCACCTGGACTTGAAGCCTTCCAATATCCTTCTCACTCCGGGCGAATGCGCTTCGACGCGGGTGGTTCTGACGGACTTCGGTCTGTCTCACAACTTCGCTGAAAGCGACGCACGCAACGAGGCGGCTTTCGGAACGCGCGGGTACCTGGCTCCGGAGCAGATGGAGAACCGGGAAGTGTCAACCGCCACCGACATTTATGCGCTCGGGGTGGTGATCTACGAGATGCTGGCTGGAGAGCGGCCCGATGCCAATCCACTGCCAATCGAAAGCGGCTGGGATGCGACGATCCGGCGGTGCCTTGCGGTGCGGCCGGGCGATCGTTTTGCGCATGCCTTGGACGTGGTGAGCGCACTGGAGGAAGCGGGAGCAAGGACGGCCGAGTCCGCGGCAGCCGCTATTCGCTCTACGCGAAGAGCCTCCCGTCCCCAGCGGATCCCGGCGCCGTTAACGTCACTCATAGGACGCGCCGAAGTGATCGACAACATCGGCAAGCTGCTGCGCCGTGACGTGCCGCGGCTGATCACCCTCGTCGGCAGCCCGGGAGTGGGAAAGACTCGTGTGTCATTGGAGGCGGCATCACCTCGAATCCTCGATGAAGTGCTAGAGCCACGCCTTTACGGTCGTCGATCAAAAGCAAATCAGCGCGTCTCCACAACGCAAACGTGATCGCCGCCCGCTCCCCCTTTGCCTAACCTATCGAGTGCCGGATCAGCGAGCGCTTCTACCGCCACAACCTCAGTCCATGGTGGCAGACTAGCTGCCCAATTGCGGATCGCATCCGGAGCTGCCGGATGACCAAGCTCCTCGTAAACCGCCTCAGGTAGCAGAATCCTGCCGAACAACTGTGGGAGAACCTCTATTTGGTCGATGGACAGCAGGTAGAAAATAGGGCCGGTGTCCGCAATCACCACTCTCATCGGAATCCCAGCCGCTCGAGCCCCCTCTGCTCCCGCTCCGCATCCTCCATCGTGTATTCAATCCACACGTCATAAGACTTAAGGAATTCGTCCAGTTGAAAACTTGTCTCTATCCCCAGAAGCCGCTGCAACTCAGGCTTCGTGAGACGGTCGTGCTTGTATTCCGCCGCGGCCAAAGCCTCCAGAGCGCGGCGCGAC
>JACQZR010000226.1 GCA_016213775.1 Acidobacteriota bacterium | reverse complement strand
TTCATTTCAATCAGGTCCCTCGCCGTGATCATCTGCCAGGCCTGCTCCACCAGCCGGAACTCGCTCCCGTAAGGAGTCGCCATCGAATACGCCTTCCCGTTCTTGTGCGCCCAGATCGGCCCGTGGTGCGTGTACGCGAAAGTCTGGTCCACCCATTCCACCCCATCGGCGCGCTTCACCCCAATCCGGTCTTTCTCGATACGTAGAGATTTCCATTCGCCGCGAAACAGGTACTTACCATCCTTCACGGTCTCCTCAAATACATCGCCCGTGTCCGGCCCGCCGGTCGTCATCGCGATGGACACATATCGGCTGTGACCGAGAGTGGGGAAGGGAAGTCCCAGCCTGGCCCCGCCCGAGTAAGCCAGTTGCGGGCCGCCATACATGCGCATCTCGTAATACCGTGTTTCGCCGTACCAGCTCAGATGTGGGTCGATGATCGCAATCGGAGCCTTCATCGCTGTCCGCTTCGGCGCAATCAGCATTTGGTTGGATCCGCGATACGGAATCGGGTCGGGCTCAATGCCGCCCTTCTTCAAATCATCCGCCGCATCCCCCTCATGCCATCGCCAGATCGTGTACCGGCCATAGGCAACCACATGCCATGGCTCAATCGTGAAATCAGGCTGCTTCAGCGAGCCCGGATGGTCTTTCTTATAGCGCGCAATCCCGGCCACGTAGGCCTCTAACAGCCGCCTGACATGCGCCGGCAGCGCCGGATACTTCTGCCGTGCCACGCGCGCATGTTCCCACATCCGTTGGCGGATATCGTGCCGCAACCAGTTATCTCGTCCCTGCTGTTCGCCGAAAGCCTCCGCCATCGTCCCAAGGGCCTTCCTGTAATTGATGTGCAACTCCTCCAGCCGGTCGGTAGCCTGCACGTAACCGGAAGCATACATCGCGCCTTCTGGAGTCCTGGCGAACAGATGCGGCACGCCAAATTCATCGCGCAGAATCTCGATTCTCTCCGGCCCGTTCGCGGCGAAGGCCCGCGCGATCAGCAACAATGGAATCACTAGCCTCATGGGGAGTTAGTGTACACTGGCGCTGATCTTGCATGTTCCTTGCCACTTTTATGCTTCTGCATCATTGGGCTCTCCATCCTCGGTGGCATCTTCGCCGCAAAAGCGATCCTCTGCCGCGACCCGCGCTAACACCTGCGATACAACGTTCCGTTTTCCTCCCCAATGCCACAATGAAACACGACCGGACCCTCCTGTTCCGTCTCGAAACGCGTTCTCGTACTTACCACTCTGAGCACTTCTGTTGATCAAACGCGTACACTGCGTCTTTCCAAGCGTTTACGAGTCGTCCCGATCCGCCACGCATTTGGTACCTCTCTTGCCTATGTAACAACTGCGAGCATCAAACCTGAGCTCGCTTCAGCGAAATCAAACACAACGATATCTGCACACCGATATCGGCGAGAGGATACGACAATGCCAGTTTTCAAACCACGCAATCGTCTGGTGAACTTCCGTCTCAGCGAAGAGGAGTTCCAAAAGCTGCAAGGGGGGTGCCGTGTTCACGGTGCTCGCAGCATTTCTGATTACGCTCGCTCCTGCGTCCTCAAAGATCTTGCATCTGTGGTCGAGAAGAAAGAGGAGTACATCCCTCAGGCTGAAACAGGAGAGCGCTCGGTCCAGGAAATCACCCACAAAGTGACCGCTCTGGAAACCCGCATCGACGACCTTCTCAAACTGGTGGATTCCCTGCGCACCTCTGGCGAAACTCTCCAACTCTCGCCCGTGGATGTGACGCAATCGGCTTGAAGAAACTAGGAGAACAACCCGTGAGAACATTTGTTCTGACACTCGCGTGCGCTTTCGCGGCTCTCGCCCAGACACCGCGCATCCAAACATCGGAATCCAACGTCGCCAACCTGCCCGCTCAGCGTATCGGTCCGAATGACCTGATCGCGGTTTCCGTTTACGACGCCCCGGAGCTTTCCCGCAGTGTCCGCGTGAGTGCCGACGGATTCATCCGCCTCCCCATGCTGCGTCAGCGCCTCAAGGCGGAAGGCTCCATGCCGTCCGAACTGGAACTCCGGTTGTCCGATGCTCTTCAGAAGGAAAATATCCTCGTGGATCCTGTGGTCACCGTGACGATGATGGAGTACCACAGCCGCCCTATCAGCGTCGTTGGCGCAGTGAAGAAGCCCGTCACCTTCCAGGCCATCAGTGGAATCTCCCTCGTGGATGCCATCACCCGTGCCGAAGGCTTAACCCCTGAAGCAGGCCCGGAGATCCTTGTCAGCCGCCCTCAGACAGATGACGCTGGCAAATCAACAGTCCTCATCCAGCGTGTCCCGATCAAAGGCCTTATCGATGAAGCCGATCCGGAATTGAATGTAAAGTTGCGCGGCGGAGAAGAGATTCGCGTGCCCGAAGTCGGCAAAGTGTTCGTCGTCGGCAACGTCCGTAAATCCGGTGCTTTCCCCGTGCACGAGTCGTCCGGAACCAGCGTCCTCAAACTGCTTGCCCTCGCCGAAGGTTTGCTGCCCTTCTCCGCCAAGCAGGCCTTCATCTATCGCAAAGAACCGGGCTCGCCCGAAAAACATGAGATCGTCATCGAAATTCAGAAGATTGTAGATCGCAAGACCAAGGATGTCCAGTTGCAGGCCAACGACATCCTCTACATTCCCGACAACAAAGGAAAGAAGCTGACAGCCAACGTCCTCGATCGTCTGGCCGGCTTCGGAGCGAGCACCGCCAGCGGAGTTCTGGTCTGGCGTCGTTAGCAGGGACGCGTCTGCACCAGGCCCAGCTCAACAAGATTTACAGGAGTTCCATGTCATACGAAAAGACCGACAAAGAATTAGCGTTGATGAGTGAATCCTCGCGGTATGGCGGCGATCCGGGCCGCCTAGCCCCTTGGGCGCCGCCGATGTTCGTCGAACAGGAGCCCGAGGATACCGGAGTTCCTCTGTCGCACTATCTCTGGATTTTCAAACGGCATCGCTGGAAGATTCTCCTATTCGTTGCCGCCTGCGTGTCTGCCACCGCCGTTGTCTCCAACCGCATTACACCGGTCTTTGAATCCACCACTACCGTGGATATCGACCGCCAAACCCCCAATGGCGTCGTTGGTCAGGACGCGGTACGCTCCTCGGCGATGCTCGATTCCGACCAGTTCCTCGCAACCCAGGTTAGGCTCGTCCAGTCCGACAGCGTCCTTCGTCCTGTCTCGCATCGTTTCAACCTGCTCGCGGTAGACTCCACCAAGGAAGGCAAGAACTGGAGCGCATCAAATGTTGCCCAGGCGCCGGTCTTCCAGAAGAATCTCAAAGTCACTCGCCCCAGCAGCACTTATCTGCTGTTGATCAGCTTTCGCTCCGCCGATCCGCAGTTGTCCGCGGACGTGTCCAATGCGATTGCGCAATCGTACCTCGAACACACCTACAACATCCGCTTCAAGTCCTCGGCCAGCCTCACCCATTTCATGGAGAAGCAGATGGAGGAACTGCGAGCCAAGATGGAACAGTCAGGCGCTGCTCTGATGCAGTTCGAACGCGAACTGAACGTCATCAGCCCCGAGGAAAAAACCAGTATCCTCTCCGCACGGCTCCTCCAACTCAATACCGAATACACCAATGCACAGGCTGATCGTGTCCGTAAGGAAGCCGCATTCTATTCGGTCCGCAACGGGTCGTTGGAAGCCGCGCAGGTTTCCGCCCAGGGGGAACCCCTGCGCAAGCTCACTGAAAAGTTGAACGAGGCGCAGGAGAAGTTCACTCAGGTCAAGACCCACTACGGTACTGCCCATCCGGAGTACCGCAAGGTCGCAGCGCAGCTTGGTGAGGTCCAGCGCCTGCACGACAAGACGCGTCAGAACATCGCCCAGCGCGTGGAGATCGAATACCAGGAGTCGATGAGCCGCGAGGGCATGCTGCAAAAAACCGTTCAGGAAACCAAAAGCGATTTCGATCGCCTCAACTCCCGTTCCTTCGAATACCAGGCTCTAAAGCGAGAAGCCGAAGCCGACAAGAAGCTCTACGAGGAACTCGTTCGCAAGATCAAAGAGGCTGGCATCAATGCCAGCTTCCAGAACTCGTCCATCCGCATTGCGGACGCGGCGCGTCCCTCCCATAAGCCTGTCTTTCCGAATTTCAATCTGAATATCGCACTCGCATTCCTGTTCTCGACTCTCATCGCCTGCGGAGCCGCCGTGCTCAGCGACACCCTCGACAACACCGTCCGCGACCCCGAACAGGCTGCTCGCACGCTCAACACTCAGGTCATCGGCACCTTGCCGGTGGTCAAGAACTGGAAGTCCCGCCTCGGCCCGGTCGCTCAGAACGGTGTCGGAACCAGCAAGGCGCTGGTTGCTCTCAGTGACGGCAACGAGCATATGGACTCCTATGCGGAATCCATTCGTACACTCCGCAATTCCATCCTGCTCAGCGATTTCGACAGGCGCCTTCGTTCCCTGCTGGTGACCAGCGCTTCCCCCGGAGAAGGCAAATCCACCATCGCCGCCCATCTCGCCGCCACGCATGCCGAACAACATCACAAGACGTTGCTCATCGACGGCGACCTGCGCCGCCCCAGCGTACACAAGCGTTTCGGACTCTCTACTGCAATCGGTCTTTCCAACGTCCTTCTCGGCGAGGTCTCCTGGAGGGAGATTCTCTGCAAGCCGGAGGGGCTTCCGTTCCTGGACGTACTTCCGGCCGGTCCCCCCTCCCGCCGCGCTTCTGATCTCGTCGGCCGCGGATTGTTGCAAGTGCTTGAAGAAGCCGGTGCCGAATACGACATGATCATCCTTGACGCACCACCGCTCCTCGGCTTCGCCGAACCCTTGCAGATGGCCACTTCTGTCGACGGTGTCGTGGTCGTCACCCGTGCCGGAGAAACAAGCCGCCAAGCTGTGGCCGCGGTTCTCGGAACACTCACCCGGCTGCGCGCAAACGTCATGGGGATCGTGCTCAATCAGGTTCATCAGGAGATGAGCGACAGCTACTACTACTACAGCCACTATGGCAAGTACTACAAGCCCGCCAAGGGATAGTTCATCGCAGGAACGGAGATCGCCGTGAGCAAATGGGCCACGCCGCCCGTGTAGCGTGCGCGCGCCTCAAGTAGCGGCTTTGGAAAGGAAAGGGATCCGCATGGAAGACGTCCTAAAGCGCCTCACCGACATCCTCATCGCCTTCGTTGCGATGGTGGTGCTCGCTCCACTGCTTGGCTTCATCTGGGTAGCGGTTCGGATCACCTCGCCAGGCCCGGCCATCTTCCGCCAAAAGCGCCTTGGCCGTCACGGAGTGACGTTCCGCATCTGCAAGTTTCGTACGATGCGAAACGGGGCCCCGGACCTGAGAAACGCCGACGGCTCCGCCTTCACCGGCCAGTCCGATCCGAGAGTAACACCGCTCGGCGCCTGGCTTCGCGCAACTAGCTTGGACGAGCTTCCGCAGTTGTGGAACGTCCTCGCCGGCGAAATGAGCATCGTCGGGCCGCGGCCAGACCAGTCCGACCAGCTCCGCTACTACTCCACTGCCGATCGCGTAAAACTGGCCATG
This sequence comes from Acidobacteriota bacterium, assembly GCA_016213775.1. Classification (GTDB taxonomy): domain Bacteria; phylum Acidobacteriota; class Terriglobia; order Bryobacterales; family Bryobacteraceae; genus CADEFT01. Next base: position 50,983 of record JACQZR010000226.1, on the reverse strand, counting down.
CGGCCGGGCATCACCGGACTGGCGCAGATCAGCGGGCGCAACAGCATCAGTTGGGAGCACCGCCGCCAACTCGATGCCCACTATGTCGCCAACTGGTCTCTCTGGCGCGACTTCGAGATCTTATTCAAGACCTTTCCTTACGTATTCCTGCGTCGAGGCATTCATGAAGGAGGAAGCAATGGCAGCCGCACTGCAACCGATTCCAACCGTTAGTCCTGTCAATCCCGTCCACGAGACCCTCGTGAAGCTGCTGGGCGAAGTCCCTTTGTTTCCCTTTCCGGCTCTGGTCACGGGTTCCGAAATGGCAATGCTACTCGATCACCGCGTCGCCGATTGGGTCGCCAATCCCGATGTCCGCATCCATCTCAAGCAGGATGCGGCGGCCGCCTGGAAGCCTCTTTCCTGGGACACGGCCCAGTTCGGCTTCCCGGCCGCCAGAGTTGAGTTCGCTGCTGCTGGATTCAGGAATGGTCCGTCCAATTTCCGGGAATGCCTGGCGGCTCTCCTCAACGACTGCGTGGAGGAGCGAATCCATCACCTCACGGCGCGGGCATCCACTTCTGACCTCTTTTTGGTCCACGCTCTCGAAGGCGCCGGATTCCAGCTCATGGACGGCATCCAAACCTTCGCCCTGCGGCTCACCGATTTCGCCGGCCCCGCTCTTCAACGCAGCTCTGACCTCACGATCGGGCTTCTTCAGCCGTGGCACGTCGAGGGAGTAGTCGATCTGGCGGACCGTGCGTATCAATTTGACCGTTTTCATGCCGATTCGGCACTCTCGACTTCCATTGCGAATCGACTGCACCGTGAGTGGCTTCGCAACTCCTGCTCGGGCAAGGCCGCCGATGCGGTGTTTGTTGCTGCCCGCGAAAACGAAGTGCTGAGCTACGTTACGCTTAGCTTCGACAAAGATGTCGCCTTGCTCACCGGCAAGAAATTGGCAACGATCGTGCTTGTTGCTACTTCGGAGAAGGCTCGTGGCAAAGGGTTGGCTCGAATGACCACACTCAACGCCTTGCATTGGCTCAAAGCGCAAGGTTGCGACGCGGTAACGGTCGGCACCCAGTTTCGTAACATCCCCGCCGGGCGTCTGTATGAGTCCTGCGGGTTCCGTCTGGCGGCCACCAGCCTCACCTTCCGCAAACTGCTCGCGACGAAGGGAAACCAAAACGCATGAACGTACGGATTCTGCAAGTTGTTGGCGACTCTAAATTCGGTGGTGCCTCGTTCGCCATTTTGCGGCTGGCGGGCTTCTGGACATCACTCGGTTGGCAAGTGGAGATCCTCGCAACCGACCCGGTCTTTCTGGACGCTGCTCGCCGCGCAGGTGTTCGCACGGTGGAGTTGGACGTTATCTGGCGTGCCATCAGGCCATTTCGCGATCTGCTGGGGCTCATTCGTCTCTGGCGCTTTCTGCGGATGCAGCCCTACACCGTTGTCCACACTCACACGACGAAGGCGGGCTTTGTCGGCAGAATTGCTGCCCGATTAGCCGGTGTTCCCATCGTCATTCACACCGCACACGGCTTTGCCTTTCACGAAGGCTCCCCACCTCGGAAAATCGCCTTCTACACATTGTTGGACCGCATCGCCTCATGGGCATGCGATCGTGTGATCACGGTCAGCCATTTCCATGCTGATTGGGGAAAACGTTTGGGCATTGCCTCTCCTGAAAAGATCCGCGCCGTCCCCAACGGCATCCCCGATCCACCGCGATTCAGTCGCGGCGAAAGGGAAGAGCTCCGAGAGTCGCTCGGCGTCAAGCCAGGGCAGATCGTTCTCTTCACTCCTGGCAGGCTTGCTGCCGAGAAGGGCCTCGAGGACATGGTGGAAGCCGTTGCCCAACTGCGCAGCTACTGGGGTGACCGCTTGGTCGTCTGGTTTGCCGGGGAAGGCCCTCTGCGCCCCCAACTCGAAGAACTCGTCCAACAACGCGCCCTCGCCGGACACATCCGTTTCCTCGGGTTCCGGTCTGATGTGCCCCTGCTGCTCGATGCGTCGGACATTGTCGTCCTGCCAACATGGCGCGAAGGCCTTTCTATCGCCCTGCTGGAGGCAATGGCAGCCGGCAAGGCCATCGTCACCACCAGCATCAGCCCGAACATCGAAGCAACTCAATCTGGCAAGGGCGCAATCCTCGTGCCCCCTGGCCAGCCGACGGAACTTGCCGGAGCCATCGCAGCCATGGCTATCGATCCCGCGTTACGGCTGCAAAAGCAGGCCGCGGCGCGAAATGTCTTCCTCAACAACTACACCGACAGTGTCATGCTCGCCGGCTATCACCGCCTCTATCTCGAATTATTGAAGCGCGTGGACCCCACGGAGTACGGCAGTAGCGAGCCTGCCGTTGCCTGTCACCCCATTCACAGCATGCGTACCAGCGTGGAAAAGGAGATCCAAAGTGCGGAACCAGTTTCTTGCCTACAGCCTTCCTCAGATCGGTGAGGAAGAGATCAATGAAGTTGTCGACAGTCTGCGATCGGGTTGGGTTACCACCGGCCCGAAAGTGAAACGCTTTGAAGCCGAATTCGCGCACTATGCCGGTGCCAGAAACGCCATAGCCGTCAACTCCTGTACCGCGGCCTTGCACCTCTCACTAAAGGCCTGTGGAATTGGACCGGGCGACGAGGTGATTGTCCCAACGATGACGTTCTGTGCCACGGCCAACGTCGTCGAACACCTCGGAGCCAAGCCAGTCATCGCGGACGTCGGAAGCGAAGGCCTCCTGGATGCCGAGGCCGTATACCCATTGCTTACCGCAAGGACGCGCGCCATCATCCCTGTACACTTCGCCGGCCAGGCCTGCGAGATGCACGATCTTCTCGAACTGGCCCACTGCCGCGGTGTGCAAGTCCTTGAAGACGCGGCCCATGCGGTTGGCGCAGCCTATCACGGCACCCCCATTGGAACACTTGGACGCACCACATCGTTCAGCTTCTACGCCACCAAAAACATGACCACCGGCGAAGGCGGCATGATCACCACCGAGGACGACCAACTCGCAGTGCTCCTGCGGCGGCTCGCTCTGCATGGAATGAGCCGCGATGCCTGGAAGCGTTACACCGAAACAGGCTCCTGGTATTACGAAGTCATGGAGCCCGGCTACAAGGACAACATGACCGACATCCAGGCTTCGATGGGCCTCCATCAACTGCGCAAGCTGGACGGTTTTATTCAGCGTCGGCGCGGAATCGCGGCCCGCTTCGACGCCGCTTTCCGCCGTTACGAGGAACTGCAGCTTCCGGAAGAACTCCCCGGCCGACGGCACGTCTATCACGTCTACGCCGTCCGCATCCGGGAAGGCCGCCTCAGGATTGACAGAACGGGCTTCATTGACGAACTACGGAAAAGAAACATTGGTACGAGCGTTCACTTCATCCCGCTCCATCGCCACCCTTACTATCGGGACACCTACGGCTACCGCCCCGAGCAGTTCCCGAATGCAGAGCACTTCTTCAAAGGTCTATTCTCCTTGCCGGCATACCCCCGAATGACCGATGAGGATGTGGAGGATGTGATCGCAGCAGTCACCGGCGTCATTGAGAATCATCGGGCGTCCACCACCGTTCGCGTCGGCCTGGATGTCGCAGCGGGAGTGGACCTTCGTCCCAATGCCGAAAGAGTGCTTCCATCCTAAGAGTTTCCCAACGATGAATTGCAGGAGTAGAAAATGAACAAGTTCCAGAGCCGTCCCCTGAGCGACCGTGTGCTGAGAGAGATATTCCCGCGTGTGATCGCCGACCTCATCCTTGTACACCTGTCCGCGCTCGCTTCACTCGCCGCGGCTTTGCTGTGGCAAATGAGCGAGAGCCGCCCGCTGGTGTCGCCGGATTCGGTGGCCGAATTGCGCTCCCTTTATCTGACGACCTTCGTCCCACTTTCAGTGATCTTCCCGGTGGTCTTCCTCGCGAGCGGCTTCTACACCCGGAACAGATCCTACGCTTCCCGCTATAAGCTGTTTACGCTCGCGCGCGGTGCAACAGCCGCTTCGTTAGCGTTCATACTTGCGGCGTTCCTCATGGCCCGTGCAGGCACTCTCCCGCGAAGTGCCGCTGTCACTTTCATCCTCATGGTGAACGCAACAACCATCGGCGCGCGTCTGATGAAGCAGTGGTTTCACAGCGCCGGTGGGGCGGATCCGGAGAAAAACCCCAATTCAGTGCAGTCCGGCATTCCACAGCCGGACAAGCCAGTTCTCGTCGTTGGCGGCGGCGGCTACATCGGGTCCATCCTCTGCCGAAAGCTGCTTGCGCAAGGTCGAAAGGTCCGTCTGCTGGACAGCTTCGTCTATGGCGACTCCGCAGTACGCGAGCTCTTCGGCCATCCGAACTTCGAGCTTCAGATCGGTGACTGCCGCAACATCCAAAGCGTCGTTTCCGCCATGAACGGCGCCAGCGCGGTAGTGCACCTCGCCGCCATCGTCGGCGACCCCGCCTGCGAACAGGACAAGTCCGCCGCCCTGGAGATCAACTACGCCGCTACACGTATGATGACCGAGATCGCAAAAGGCTACGGAGTCGAGCGTTTCCTGTTCGCCTCTTCCTGCAGCGTATACGGTGAAACCGAGGAGATCGTCGACGAGCAATCCGAAGTCGGCCCGATCTCGCTCTACGCCCAAACCAAGGTCGACAGCGAGCAAGCCCTTCTGCGCGCCCGTACTGACCGCTTCCATCCAACCATTCTTCGCCTCGCAACGGTCTTCGGCAATTCCTACCGCCCGCGTTTCGACCTCGTAGTAAATCTCCTAACCGCCAAGTCCCTTCGCGAAGGCGTCATCACTATCTACAACGGAGAACAGTGGCGTCCGTTCATACACGTGTCCGATGTTGCCGAAGGCTTCCTGACTGCACTCGATGCTCCTCTCTCCGTCGTCAGTGGCGAAGTCTACAATCTCGGAGACTCCCGGCTCAACTACACGCTTACGCAAGTGGCCGACACGATCCAACGCCTTGTGCCCGGTACGCGTGTGGAACACATCGAGAACCCCGATCGGCGGAATTACCGGGTCTGCTTTGATAAGATCCGCTGCGAGTTGGGCTTTGAATGTAAGACCCACCTCGAAGCAGGCGTGCGCGATTTGCAGGCAGCGCTCGAATCAAAACGCATCTCCGACTACACCGATCCGCTTTTCCACAACCAGCGGTTCCTCAAAGCTGCTGGCCGGTTGACCTCCAAGGAAGAAACGGATACCCAAGTCATGGCCGCGTTCGCCGCCGTACTGAACAACCAGCAAGAGCCTGACTGGACGCCCGAGAAGGTCCGCGTCTGACGCATGCCGCTTCTGATCGTTCTCTGTCTCGCGACGCTGCTCATCTGGCATCAGCAGCCGTGGTCGCTGCGGCTGCTGCAAGCAGCCGTAGGAATCGCCGGCGTCGCGGGTCTCTTCGCTCAACGCCGATCCGGCACCACCACATCCCTCCCGGCGAGTCCCAGTCCCGCGACGCTCGTCGCAGGTGCCTGTCTCGCTGCCGCCGCGATCCTCGGCCTGCTCCAGAACCTCACTTCGCAGAGCGCCGCGCAATGGACTACCTGGTCCGGCGCGCTCGACTGGGCCGCCCTCGCCGCCGTATTCGCCGGCGTGACCGTCGCCGCCACCACGCACACACGCCGCGAACAACTCCTCCACATCGCCGCAGTCTTCAGCGTAGCGGTCTGCCTTCTCGCCATGGCGCAGTTCTACAGCTCCGGTGGAAGACTCTTCTGGCTCTGGCCGACCGCGGAGGCCCATGTGCCCGGGCCGTTCCGCAGCCGCAATAACTTCGCCTCCTTCGCCGCGTTACTTCTTCCTCTTGCCCTGTGGAAGGCCATCCACAAGAAGCGCACGGACTGGCTCTGGATGGCGGCCTCCGCCTTCCTCTATTCCTCCGCGGTAGCTTCGGGTTCCCGGGCCGGCGCCGCACTCGCCACGATCGAGATCCCCATCTTCTTTCTGCTCAGCCGTCGCTACCTCTCCTCCCGCTTCGCCATCCGCGCTGGAGCCGGATTCGCCTGCGCCGCTCTCCTATTCGTAGCCATCGGAGGGTGGGAACTGCTCAGCACCAAAATCACCGACCAAAACCCGCTGAAATTCCGCAAAGAAATGATCGCTTCCGCCATCGAGATGGCCCGCCAGCGCCCGCTCTCCGGCTGGGGCCTCGGCTCATTCCCCATCGTCTACCCTCGCTTCGCCTCTTTTGACTCCGGCCATTTCGTGAACCACGCCCACAATGACTGGGCAGAATGGGCCGCCGATGGCGGACTCCCGCTCGTCGCCCTCATGGCCCTCTTCGCCTTCCTCAGTCTCCGCGCCGCCCTGCGGAAACCCTGGGCACTCGGCATCGCCGCAGTCTTCCTGCACAGCATCGTCGATTTCCCCATGCAACGCCTCGGCGTTGCCGCCTGGGTGGTGGCAATGGCCGCTCTCGCCATCGCAGCCTCCACCCCGCCCCATCCGCCGCCACAAACCCATCAGACGCGCACAGGGTAAGCCGCGAACCAAAAGAATCTTGATTCCTTCGCCCCCTCCGGCTCATCTGTTACCCTGTAGATTGTCCGCGTGGGGCAGGGATGCAAGCCTTTTGTAAACGATATACCGACATACCGCATACGTCACGCCTTTTCGGTGACCTCCTCTATCATTTCGACCGCGTCCAACATCTCTATCCACACAATCCCCTCGACCCACAGTCTTACCGCAACGCTGCCGCTGCCATCCAATTCCCCGCCGACCGTCGCGCCGCCCTCATCGCCGCCCTCAAACAACAGAACCCCGCTCACCCCCACCTCGAACGCCTCTCGAATCCAAACACTGTTGCAGTTGTAACCGGGCAGCAGGTGGGACTCTACTCCGGCCCCTCCTACACTATTTACAAAGCCCTCACCGCCGTCAAACTCGCCCAACAGCTCACTGACTCCGGTCTCGATGCCGTCCCCATCTTCTGGCTCGCCACTGAAGATCACGATCTCGCCGAAGTCAGCACCTGTTGGACCTACACCGCCCAAAACCAACCCGTCCCCCTCCACCTCTCCATCCCCTCAGATTCCACTCGCCCCGTCGGCAACCTCGAGATGCGCGACCTCCCCAACGCCACCCTCGCCAACTCTCTCCAACCGTTCCCCCACGGCGAAGAGATCGCTGCCACCGTCACCGCCGCCTACCGGCCCGGATGCCACTACGGCGAAGCCTTCGTCGCCCTCCTCCGCGACCTGCTCTCCACCTACGGACTCCTCTTCTTCGATCCGATGCATCCCGCATCGCGTAAACTCGCCGCTCCATTCCTCGCACAGGCCGCGGCCGCCGCCCCCGACCTCACCGCCAGCCTGCTCCAGCGGAACAACGAGCTTACCGCCGGCGGCTACCACGCACAGGTCCACATCGAAGACCACACCTCGCTCTTCTTCCTCCTCGACAACGGCGAGCGCATCGCCCTCCGCCGCGACAACGGTGCATACTACCATCGCGACCGCCGCTTCACCACCGCCGAACTCCAGGACCGCGCGGAATCCCTTTCCCCAAACGCCACTCTCCGCCCCGTCGTCCAGGATTACATGATTCCCACCGTCGCCTACATCGGTGGACCCGCAGAACTCGCCTACCTCGCCCAATCCGCTGTCATCTACAAAAACCTGCTCGGCCGAATGCCCGTCTCCGTTCCTCGTAGCGGCTTCACCATCATCGACGCCCACAGCCGCAAGCTCATGGAGCGTTACCGCCTCCACCTCGACTCCTGCTTCCCCGGCGAAGATCACCTCAAGCAGGAAATCGCCGCCCGCCTCGTCCCCGCTGAAGTCGCTGCTTCTTTCCAAAAATCGTCGCAGGGCGTCAACTCACACCTCGCCGCTCTCCGCCACGCTCTCCAACCCTTCGACTCGACGCTCGCCAAGGCCCTCGATAAAAGCACCGCCAAGATGCGCTACCAGCTCGAAAAGATGGAGCGCAAAATTACCCGTGAATCCTTACGCCGCGACACACGCGCCCAGCAGGACGCCGCCTACCTCTACAATCTCCTCTTCCCCCACAAGCACCTCCAGGAGCGCTTCTACACCATCCTTCCTTTCCTTGCCCAACACGGTCCCCACCTCCTCGACACTCTCTACGACAACATTCGCCTCGACTGCCCCGATCATCATATTCTGTATCTGTAAGGCTACCCATTCATGCGCATCAATACCGTCAAGCAAGCCCTCAAAGAGGGCAAGGTCCAGCTCGGCACTTCGTTTGGAATGCTCCGTTCCCCTGATGTCGGACGCATCCTCGCCGCCGCCGGGTTCCATTGGGCTTTCATCGACGGCGAGCACGGCTGGCTGGGCCTGGAAACCATCCACGATGTCTGTCACGCCTCCGTGCAAGCCGGCCTGATGCCCATCGTCCGCGTCGCCGACATGCAGTACGATCTCGTCGCCCGCGGTCTCGATTGCGGCGGCATGGGCATCATCTTCCCGCGCGTCGAATCCCCGGAACTTCTGGAAAAAGCCATCTCCTGGACGAAGTACCCGCCTAAAGGCATTCGCGGCTACGGCCTCACGCCCCACCACGTCGACTACGCCAAGGCCACCATCCCGGATATCATGACGCACATGAACGAGCACACCCTCGTCGTGCTCCAGATTGAAACCCAGCGCGCCCTCGAAGCCCGCAACGAACTTCTTTCCGTTCCTGGCATCGACGCCGTCATGATTGGTCCCGCGGACTTCTCTATCGCCATGGGCGCCCCCGGCGACTTCATGAACCCCAAACTTGTCGCCGCCATGGAAGCTGTTCGCGACAGTTGCGTCGAGCACGGCGTCGCCCCCGGCACGCAGACGCGAAACCTCGCCCTCGCCAAGTTCTGGCGCGAGCGCGGTATGAAATTCCTCGGCTGTTCGAGCGAAGTCGCCATGATGCTCGAACGCGGCGCCGAAATCACGTCACAGTTGGCTTAGATTCCGATTTGATTACCACTCCGCGTACGGAGTCCCCTCCAGACTCGTCTTATCCGAAGTGCTCCGCACATCGAATATCCCCGGCTCGCTCTGATTCACCGCATTTGACGCGTCTTCCATGATCACCTTCCACGCGCGGTCCGAATTCGTCATCGGATCATACGGAAGCTTCCGCAGGTACCCCGCCGTCACCAGGTCTTCCAGGCTCTGCGGAGCCTTCCCCTTGTCGTAGGTGTACTCGTCAATCGTCGTCCGCATGGTGAACAGATTCTGCTTCAGAATCGTCTCCTTCGACCGGATCAGCGCCTTGTTATACTGCGGCACCGCCACCGACAACAGGATGCCGAGGACCGCCATCACGATCATCAGTTCCACCAGCGAGAATCCGAGCCTACCATTCCGAGTAAGGCGTGCCATCGGGTGCTTTCTCCATTGTTTTCGAATACACATCGAACACGTGCTGCCCACCCCAAGCCATCGACTTGGGATCATCCTGCATGCTCCTCACACCCCATTCCGTAGAATTCGTGAAAGGATCCTTCGGCATCCTCCGCAGGTACTTCTTCTTCTTGTCCACCTCGTTGGCCAGCTTCATGCCTTCCACCAGCACCTGCAAGTTCTCCGGATACCCCTCCGTTCCCATCTTGAGCTGGCCGAACTTCCCTGCATCGGCATCGTCTTTGTATTTGTCAATCGCGGTCCGCAATTCGCGCAGCGCCAAACGCAGTTCCCGTTCCTTGTCCCGGCGCACCTTGTATCTCGCCAGCGGCACCGACATCCCGGATAGCAGCATCAGGATCGTGAACGCCACGATCAGCTCTACCAACGTCAGCCCGCGTTGCGAAACCCATCTCGCCCGCAGCACAGGCCGCCGCATTACCGTCGACATCCGCGCCACCATAACTACTCCACCGTGATCGTCGCCGCGGGTGCCGACGCCGCAATCGGAGCGTTCTTGGAATCCTTCATCTGCAAATCCTGAATCTGAATCCGGCTCGATCCCTTGCCCACGCCCACAAACTTGAACATCACCAGCGGACCCGTGATATTCACTCCACTCGCACCGGCCGCGCGGCTCATCTCGATCCTCGCCTCGCCCTTCTCCGCCGTGATTACCGGCGTGAACGTGATCTTCTGGCCGTCCGGTGACAGCGCATTGCCGCGCATCACCTCCACCAGCTTCACCACCTTCGGATCCCACGTCAACTTCATCGGAGCGGCGAACAGATCGTTGGTGTTGTTCACCTGCAACGCCATGAACACCTGGCCGTCCACCTTACCCCGCAGCGAGGCCGGCTGCCAGGTCAACAACCCTATCGGCGCAACCGCGGCCCGTGGCTCAGGCGTTGTGGCCGGAGCCGCGGCCGGACCGGCCGGCGTCGCCTGCGTCGATGGCACAAACCCAGGTACATTCGGGTTCGCCTGCACCACCGGCTTCGGTGCTTCCGGCTTTGCCTCGCGGGGCGCATAGCTGAGTCTCACCACCTGGTCGTTACCCGCCGAAATCCCGCGCAGATTCGCCGGCGTAATCTCCGGCGCCCGCACTATGTGCGGCACCAGTGCAATCACCAGCTCCGTCTCGGTCTTGTCCTTGCTCTCGCTGCCGAACAGCCGCCGCAGAACCGGAATGCTATTAATCCCCGGAAAGCCGTTATTCGAAAGCGATTCCGTCAGACTTTGCAACCCGCCGATAATACTCACCTCGCCCTCGCGCATGCGCACGTCGTGAATCAGCTTCCGCTGTCCGATCACCGGCTGCTGCAATCCGCCGATATCAATGCGTTCGCGCACGGTGGACAGCTCCAGTTCAATGTGCAGAGAAACTTCGTCCGTCCCATGCACCTTCGGTGTCATGTCCACGTTGACGCCCACTTCGGCGAACTGAAACTGCGTACTCACCAGGGGGCTGATACCCTGGCCCACCGCGCCAAACCCCGGCTGAAAACTACCCGACGCAAACGGAATCTTATCGCCGATACGCAGTGACGCCTTCTGCATCTCCACCGCGCGAAGTTGCGGCGATTGGAGCACCCGTCCGTCGCGATTCGTCAGCAGCGCCTGAAAAGTCGCCCCAGGCAAAGTCAATGAAAAATCGTTCGTGGAAATCCGCCCGATCTGCGCCAGCGAAATCGCCGAACTCGTCGCCGTAGTGGTAGTAGTGTCGGTCTTTGTTCCGCTCAGCACGGGATTCCGCGGCGTGAACGAAACCGGAATATTCAGCCCCGGTGTCCCCCCATTCGCAATCGACGCGGCCAAGCTCCGGCTCGCCGTTTTGCTCATTTCCATCACCACCACGTCCACCACCACTTCCGACTTCGGCCGGTCCAAATCATAGATCAGCTTCTCCGCCAGCGCCACCTGGTCCGCCGTACCTCGAATCACAATAATGTACTGCCCGTTGTAGGTGAACAAACGCCGCACCTCGGTCACCGCACGCACCAGCGTCGCGATTTCCTGTAGCTCCTGCACCTGCCCGACATTGCTCAGGTAGAATGTCTTCACCACCATGTCTTCGTAGTCCCGCCGCTTGGTCACATTGTCCTGCGTCACGAAAATCGTATTCGTGCTCAAAGGCTTCCAAAACGATTTCGTCTGGATGGCAACAAAATCAAGCGCCTGATCGAGCGTCGCGTTGTTCAGGTCCACAAAAAAGTTCCGTCCCGGCGGCTGATACTCAGAATCGAAAATCACATTGATTCCCGCCAGCTTGCAGATCGTTTCAAACAGAATCCGCGGCGGCTGATTGTTCATCTTCAGCGTGATCAGCTTCTTGTCAATCGGACGCAGCTCCGGCGCCGTTTGCATCGACGCGATGCGGTCTTCGTTCTCTTTACGCGCCTGCTGCGCCGGCGTCAACGCCTTCTGATCCTCCGTACTCTGCTGCTTCTTGTTGCGCTGGATCATCTCGATGGTGCGCCGCATTTCCTGGTCCGCAATCGAAGACGAAGGGTCGATCGACAGCGCCTTCTGGAACTCCACCAACGCCTCGTCCACCTGCCCGGCCGCCCGTAGCCGCTGGCCCTTGTCCACATGTCCCTGACCGGCTTGAAACCGTACACGCCGCAGGCCCATCTGGTAATCCACGCGCTGCGGATCTTCGATGATCGCCTTCTCATACAGGTCCAGGGCCTTGTCCCACTCCTTGCGGGCCTCGGCAGCTTTCCCCTCGGCGTACAGCTTTTCGCTCTTGCGATTCTTGGCTTCCGCCGTAGATAGGGCGAAAATCGCCAGGATCGCTATCAGCGCTATTTGGATCTTTGCTCGCATCTTATTGATTCTTCAAGCCATGCTACTATGGTATCGGGCTGGTGTTCCTTAACTGATTGACGCCGCAACCTTTACCAGCGTTGAATACAAAATAGCGGCGCCGCCCGCCCCATACAAAAGAACCATGGCCACACCACGCGATTCCGGCATCAAGATCCTGAGCGACAACCGCCAGGCGGGCCACAATTATTTCCTCCACGACCGTTTTGAAGCTGGCCTCGTCCTCGCCGGTACCGAGGTCAAATCCGCCCGTGCCGGAAAAATCCAGCTCCGCGACGCCTACGCCGAAATCGTCGGCAACGAAGCCTGGCTCTGCAACGCCCACATTGCCGAATACAGCCACGGCAACCGTTCCAATCACCCTCCCACCCGCCGCCGCAAACTCCTCCTCCACCGCCGCGAAATTGACAAGCTCCTTGGGAAAACTCAGAACAAGGGTCTGACTCTCATCCCCACCAAGCTTTATCTCAGGGCCGGCTACGTCAAGTGCGAACTCGCCATCGCCGAAGGTAAGAAGCTTCACGACAAACGTGACGCTGAGCGCAAGCGTACCCAGGAAGCCGAAGCCAGGGAGGGCCTCCTCCGCAACCGCCGCTGATCAGGAGCCCATTGATCAGGCGCCCACGTTTGTCTCGACACGCGGAGCCCATTTCTCAACCATCCGTTTCAGACTACCCAGACTCACTGGCTTCGTGATGAAATCGTCCATCCCCGCCCTGCTGCACTGCTCCCTCGCCCGAACTGTAGCCTCCGCTGTAAAAGCAACGATGCGCACAGTCTCATTCGGCCGCTGGCGGCGGCGAATCTCCTCCGTCGCTTCATAGCCATCCAGCACCGGCATGTGGCAATCCATGAACACAATATCGAACGGATGCCGCGCCACCATCGCGATCGCCTCGGCTCCATCGCAGGCCACTTCCGCCTGAATCCCCAGCTTCTCCAACAGTCTCGTGGCCACCTTCCGGTTCACCGCGTTGTCCTCCGCCACCAGGACGCGCAGTCCCGCCGTCTCGATCCCAACATCCGCCGGGGCGGCGTTTTCCACCACGCTCTCCCCGCAATCGCGGCATTCCTCCCCCAACCGCGATCCCCAGGACGCCAGCAACGCATTCAACAGTTGCGAGTTCCTCACTGGCTTGGTCAAACAAGCCGCGCAGCCGGCGGCGCGCACCTGTTGCGACTCCGCCAGGTCGCCCACCGACGTGAGCAGCACCACTACCGTGTCCCGCAGCCGCAGATCTGCCTTCACCGCCCTGGTGAGTTCGAGTCCGTCCAGTTCCGGCATATCAAAGTCCGAAATCAGGAATTGGAACGGGTCGTTCTCCTCGTGTGCCGACCGCAGCGCCTCCAGCGCATCCTGGCCCGATGAGTAGCTCCCATTGCGCATCCCCCACCCGGTGATCTGCTCGTGAATCACCCGCCGGTTTACTTCATTGTCATCGACGATCAACACCCGTAGTCCCTTCAGGTCGTTGTGCGAAACCGTCACCGCCGCCACCTGCCTGTCTATCCGCAGAGGCACGCGGAACCAGAACCTCGATCCCTTTCCCACTTCGCTCTCCACCCCGATGCTTCCACCCATCAGTTCCACCAGGTGCTTGGAAATCGTCAGCCCCAACCCGCTCCCTCCAAATCGCCTCGTCGTCGATGCGTCGGCTTGCGTGAAATTGTCAAATACCTTCTCCTTCAATCCCGCGGGAATCCCAATGCCCGTGTCCTCCACCGAAACAGTGAGCACGCCCTCCGAATCGGGCGCCTGCGCGCATTGCAGATCGATCAACACGCTTCCGGCCGCGGTGAACTTGATCGCGTTTCCCGCCAGGTTGATCAGAATCTGCCGGATCCGCCCACCATCTCCGATGAATGCCGTAGCTGTATGCGGCGGGTAGCGGACCACCAAGTCGATCCCCTTCTCCGAAGCCCGCGGTGCGAGGATCTCCCCAACCTCCTCCACCAGCTTCCGCAAGTCAAAAGGAAACGGCTCGATCACCACCTTGCCTGCTTCGATTTTTGAGAAATCGAGAACATCGTTGATCACGCCCAGTAGCGCCTCTCCCGATTTCCGCGCAATCTCCGTCAGCTCCCTCTGCTCCGGAGTCAGATTCGTGTCCAGCAGGAGGCTCGTCATCCCAATCACGCCATTCATCGGCGTGCGGATCTCATGGCTCATGTTTGCCAGGAATTCACTCTTCGCCAGATTGGCCTGCTCCGCCGCCCTCTTCAGCGCTTCTTCTTCCGCCAGCTTGTTCCGGATCACCACCGTCTGCCGCAGCACCCGCTCCTTCAACGTGACTGCCCAGGCAACCGCCAGCAGCACCAGCGCTGCCAGCACCACGGCCAGCCCACACGTACGCCCCACCGTCCACCACGGCGCCGCCTTTACAATCGCTACATCGCCTGCTGTCCGCATCGCGATGGTGAAGGACTGCGGAAGTGCTCCATTCTCGTCCCCTCCGCGAATCAGCGAAACGCCTCGCAGCCGTAACTGCGTCCCTGGCGCCAGCGCCGGCATTCCCGAGGCATCGTCCAAACGTGCTTCGAATAGGATCCGCCCGGCACGTACCACCAGCGTGTGGCTCGTCCTTCCGGAAGCCTGGCTCACAAAATAGCCATTGATCTCCACAAACTCGCCGTCGAAGCCATCCTCGAGGATCTCCTGCGCGCTCACGCGCCGGGCCTCCGGCGGCGGGCCAGAACTTACGATCGCCAAATCAGCATCCCGCACGTACGGCGACGTCTCCCCCATGAAGGGAAAGCCGGCTACGTCCACTATGTCACCCACTCGCGCTGCGGTGTATGGATGGTTGCGGATCAGGATGCTCCCGCTCCCGTCCTGTATGTAGGTTGGGCCCTTCGGCCGCGCCAGCGTCACCACGCCCCGCAGCCTCACCTGATGCCCCACGCCCTCCGCTTGCCCGTACCGCAGCAGTTGGTCGATTCGCCGCTGTGGCAGCGCTTCCCGTGACTGCTGCGCTTTCTCAACCTCGACAAATTCCACGCCCGGCACAAAGATCTTGATGGATACCGCTTGCTGCCTCATGTTGGCGCGCGTTCCCCCTGCCCCCCGCAGACGGACTCTCGCGTTCCGCCAGGAGGCCGGCAGCTCACGAAGGCCAATCACGTGCGCCTGGAAAACCCGCGACCCTGATGCCAGGTGCAGCACCGCGTGCCCCGCCATCTCGCTCGCCGCTTGCACGACTCCCACCACTTGCACAAAGTTGCTGTCCTCCACGCCCGCAAACAGGCGCTCGAGCGAAACCTCTTTCGCTGCCGGCATCGCCGCCTCACCCAACACGGTCACTCGTGGAGCGGTCACTATCGGCGCATATCCCACTCCGCTCAGCCCTTCCACTCTCACCTTCAGCCCCGGCTTCAATACCACGTTCCGCACTGCGTGCGCCGCCACGTAGATTCCCCCGGTGTCGTCCTGTAGAAACGTTGTGTGCAGCACAGGGTCGAAATACGTGATCACCCCCTCCAGGCGAACCGGATACTCGCGCGCCGACTGCTCCGCGTTCAGCTCGTGTACCTGTTTCGTCTTGGTAAGGGTCTGTAACTTCCCGCCTCCCGGAACTCCACTGGGAATGCTCGCCCCGGTCGTCGCCTCGGCAATCACCAGCCCGTCTTCCTTAAGCGCGAACCCATATACGTCCTGCGGCTCCACCGATTCGGCCAGCCGTGCCGCGCCGGCGCGCAACCGGACGCTACCCGTTCCGTCCTTGAGAACCTGCCCCCTTCCGTCCGCCCTTACCATCCCGCGAAGATGCACCCTTCGATCTCCAGGCGTTTTTCCAATGCTTCCCACCGTAACCACCGGCAGCGAATCCAGACTGGCTGCGCTCTGTTCGATCACCACATCCGCCAGACTGTTCACCCAGAGCTTTGTGCGTCCCGCCCCGATCTTCTCTTCGTCCGAGTCCATCACCCCGCTCACCCGGACACGGCAATCCACCAACAACCGGAAATCCGTGCCTGACAAATCGAGCACACGCGCCCGGTAGGTTTCGTTGTGGTTGCGAACCTCCAGCCGGAGCCGGCCATTCCCCTCGAGCTTCGACGCATGGATCACCCCTTCCACCGTCACGCGCTGGTACGTCAGAGCGGCCGGAGCAATCCCGCTAATCACCTTGGCCGCAGGAATGTGCGGGCCATCCCCTGCCACAGCCGACACGATTGCCTGCGTCACAGTCGGCGCCGTACCGCCCCAGCCAACCTTGCCGCGGACCTCAACAGCCTGTCCGATTCGCAATCGCCGCGGCGCCGCTACCGCCTCAATCCGTACGCCGCCGGTGGAATCCTGCACAAACAGCATGTTCCACGCCGGATCCAGGTAGGTGACGTGTCCCTTCAGCCGCACGCTGGCTGCGTAAGTGGCATCGCCGGAAAGGCCCCGGACCTGCCGCGCGCTCCTCAGTTCCTGTTCCTCCCGCTCCTGCCCACCACACCCAACGCCTGCCAATGCGAGCAGGAACACTGTCCAGGTCTGGAGACAAGGTCTTGACGCAAGTCGCTGATGCAGGACCGCCACAGTGGTCTCTTCGACAGGAACCATGGTTGATTTGAAGGCCACCTGAAGTTGACATTCCCGTGTCGCTCCCGCCATCCGGATCGAAGCCCAATCCGTTGCACCCCGCCGCCGCAGCACGCCAGTCTACTACAGCTCTCCCTGTCCGGCTTCTATCAGTGTTGCTCCGAAAATCCTTCCGCCATCGGGGAGGCCGCGCCAAAGGCCGGTCGTGAGGGGTTCATCACGGTTCCGAAATCACGCACAAGCTGTTGGCACCACGGGATGGTCGCTTTGAACACAAAACTGTCTTCTTTGCGTAAAACCAGCCACGCCTCAAGCCGGCTCCGCATACGACCAGTCCCGTAATCCATTTTTATCAATCGGGCGCAACCGGTCCGAACGGGCGAGTCATGTGGGGTTCATCATTGGCCGGCAGCGCCCCGAAAATCCAGGCCTGGCCGCGCTTCATTTTCCCCGCGGATAGCTGCCCAGCACCTTCAAAAAGTCCGCCAGCTCTTCCAGATGCCCCAACGCCTTCTGCATCCGCCCATCGTCCTGCCCAATCAACACATCCAGATAAAACAGGTACTCCCACGGCTTTCCCCGCAGCGGCCGCGATTCAATCTTCGCCAGGTTCAAATCGCGTAATGAAAACACGCTCAACGCCCGGAACAACGACCCCGGCACATTCCGCAGCGTGAACACAATCGTCGTCTTGCGCTCCCCGGTCTGCTCCAGCACCGGCTTGTCCCCCTCCCGCTGCAACAGAAAAAACCTCGTGAAATTCTGCCGGTCATCTTCAATCGACCGCTTCAGGATCCGCGCCCCATACGTCGCCGCGGCCATCTCCGACGCAATCCCGGCTGACGCCTCCCGCCGCTCCGCCATCAACATTTTGACGCTTCCCGCCGTGTCGTAAAAGGTCACCCGCTCCAACTGCGGATTCCCCTCAAAGAAATTCAAGCATTGGTTCAACGCCACCGGGTGAGAATACACCTTCCGCACCTGTTTCCAACTCACTCCCGGCGGAGCGATCAGGTTGTGCACGATCCGTACGTTCGTCTCCCCCTGTATCGGCAGCTTGAAGTGCAACAGGTGATCGTAGTTCTCGTGAATCGAGCCGTGCAGCGTGTTCTCAATCGGGATCACCGCCGCATCCACTGACCCCTCGCTCAACGACCGGAACACCTGGTCGAACCGTTCGCATGGCACCGCCTCTCCCCGTTCCCCCAGCAGTTTCCGGATTGCCATGTGGCTGAAGGCGCCCGGTTCGCCTTGAAATGACGTGCGTATCTTTTTCATCTTCATCCATCCTCGCACGCGCCCCGCTTAAGCTCGCCCGCCATCCCAACGTTTGGCTTCCGCCGCCGGCATCCCGATCAGATCCAACACCCGGTCCACGCTAAAGTCCACGATCTCCATGACACTTTGCGGATTGTGGTAGAACCCCGGTATCGGAGGCGCTACAATAGCTCCCATCTCCGTCACTGCTGTCATCGATCGCAAGTGGCCCAAATGAAACGGAGTTTCCCTCACCATGAGAATCAGCTTTCGCCGCTCTTTCAAAGTCACATCCGCCGCCCTCACGAGCAGATTGGAACTGATCCCGTGAGCGATCGCCGAGAGTGTATGAATCGAGCACGGCGCAATCACCATCGCATCCACCACGTGCGATCCGCTCGCCAGCCGGCTCCCGATGTCTTCCACTGCGTAGTGATGGTTCGCCAGCGCCCGGATCTCCGCACCCTTCATTCCCGTTTCCAGAAAGGCCGTCCTCTCTCCCGACCGGGTCAATACCAGATGCGTCTCCGCCGCATCCACCTTCCCCAGCCTCTGCAGGAGGCGTATCCCGTAAATGGAACCGCTCGCTCCTGAGATCCCCACAATGATCTGCAAAACTCGCCTCCTTCACTACCCGTTTGTTCTGAAATCAGAACAAGGCATGCAAATCGCTCTTGCTCCGCGCGCTCCCGGTCGCGATAATCCCTTACAAACCCGTGCAGTTATCCGATCCAGCCGGTTCGTCTGTCAGACGGAGCGAGCAAGACCGCTCGGCAGAGCATCATAGCATGGAGGATGCAGGTCAGAAGCTGAAGAAGGTCCGCGAACGCCTTGATCTACGCTACAGAGACGTGGAGGAAGCGAGCAATAAGATTGCGGATCACCATCAGAACGATGAGTTTGCGCTCGGTCTCAGCCGCCTCGCCGACATCGAAAACAAGGGCGTCGTCCCCACCCTCTACCGCCTCTATTCCCTCTGCGCAATCTACCGCCTTGACCCCATCGAAGTCATGAGCTGGTATGGGGTCAAAGTCACCGAGCTCCCTTCCGATTCCGCCCGCATCGACATCGAAAAAACCCACCTCATCGAATACAATCCGCCCAGCGGCGCCGGTTCCGTTACTGTCCCGCTTGCCCTCGACCCCGGCCTCGACCTTCGCAAAACCACTTACCTCAGCCGCATGATTCAACGCTGGGGCAAACTCCCCCTCATGCTCCTCGATAACCTCGATTTGGAAGACCATCGCTACGGTTACGTCGGAACCGACGACTGGTTCATGTACCCCATCCTCCAGCCAGGCGCCCTTGTCCTCATCGACGAAACCAAACGGCGCATCCTCAACACCGGTTGGAGCAATGAATATGATCGACCCATCTACTTCCTGGAAACAGAGGAGGGATACTTCTGCGGCTGGTGCCATCTCTCCGAGTCCGGCCAGATCGTCATGCAGCCCCATCCCGCCGCGCTCAGCAATCCCGTCTTCTTTGAGCGCGGCCAAGCCGATGTCATTGGCCAGGTTGTCGGTGTCGCTATGCGCCTGGACCATTCCAGGAAACGCCGAGCTCGTTCCTCAACAGGCTGAGAACCATCTCCAGATCCGAGTAGAACAGGTCTTTCTCCACCATCCGTGCCGTCTCCGGCGGCAGCGCCCGGAAAGGCTCCAGCTTCGTCCAGTTCTCCACTACGGTCTTGCGCTGCGGCTCCAACCCCGATACGTAAAACTCCAGATCGCTGCGCTGCGCCTCCAGCCCGTAACCGAGCCACTCCGCGAACACCTCTTCATGACTCTTGCGCATCGCCGCGTTGGCCACGTCCGGTCCAAACACCGTCGATAGTCCGTGATGCACGTACTGGCCCGTGTTCACATCCCTTAGCGATGCCAGGTACACCAGCCTCCCGAAGAGCGTCGGAATCTGTGAGAGCGTGTGACGCCAGAGATCCCGGGCCGCCTCGGCCGGGGATTTCGATTTCGATTCACTCCACTTCACGACAAAGGGTGTCCCTAGCACTCGGTCAGTCTAAGCGAATCCCAGTATACCAGCACACGTTCCGGTGAGGTGGACTAGCCCACCTAGCCCCTTACCTATTCCCAGACTTGTTCTGAATTCCGAAAACCTTTGCTCCTCGTGATGCAAATCGAATGAAAACGACTATCATCAAATCGAACCCAAACCGGATACATCCGGAACACTTTCGTAAGCGGAGATCATCCTAATGCTCAAACGTCTCGTCCTCGCTCTCGGCCTTCTCATGGTCGGCGTGTCCACCATCAGCGCCATTGATATTCCCATGCCGGAATGCCTCCCCTGCGACGATCCTGCTCCTCCCCCCTCTGGCAGCGGCGGCGGCAATTAGCTCTCGGTTGCCCACACGTCTCGTCGACAGAGGCGGCGTCCCCCCCCTCGTTGTCAACCGTTGCAGTGCAATCGCAATCGAGGACGTGTACCGTTGCAGTCGATTTTGAAACGTGCGGCAGGGTCTGTTCCCCTGCCGCATTTTTCTTTTGCCCTGCCTTGCAATTTGTTGAAAAAATGGCACGAAGCTGATGATATACTGCAATGTAGGTGGTGTCAGGATTCCTGGCATCTCAAGTGGAGAGACCGGTCCGCGATATGGACAATCTACAAGCCATCACCCAGGCCTTCTGGATATTCGGCTCGATTGCTACCGTCGTCCTTGCGGTCCGCCTTTGGTTCTCAGGATTGGCCGTCGTCTATAGATCCTTCTTCGCCTTCCTCTGCTTCACAATTGCCCGTGACCTCTTTCTCCGTGCCGTCACCCTCCCACGCGACGTCTACGCCTACTTCTACATGTTTACTCAGGCTGTCGTTGCGTTTCTCATGGGTCTCGTCATTGCCGAGCTGTTTTCACTCGTCCTCCGGCAATATCCAGCCATTCGCACCGTCAGCCGCTGGGCACTGCTCGGAATCGTTATCGTCTGCGCCGTCGGCGGGTCCCTTCTCTTCTACCTCCAGGCAACCGCTGCCGCCAAACTGGGACCCCAGTGGCGTCTCCCGCTCTTCTTCGCCGCCGAGCGAAGTGTCTACATCGCTCTTACCGCTTCCATCCTCCTGGGTACCCTAGTCCTCACCTGGTACCCGATCCGGCTCCCGCGCAATGTCGTCGTCCACTTTTTTCTCTTCACAACCTACTTCCTCTGCAAAGCACTGTCGACTCTCATCCGCGCCTACGTCACCCGGCAGCAATATGCACTTGTCGATGTCGCCTGGCTCGGCTTATCGGGCCTCCTGGTTGTGACCTGGGCCGTCCTGCTGAAGCCCTCTGGAGAGCATGTAGACGTGGTGGTTGGCCACCGCTGGAATCCCGGCGATCAGGAAAAACTGCTCACTCAGTTGGAAGGCATCAACTCCGCTCTCGCCCGCGCGGGTCAGCGGTAATCCCAACTGGAATACGTGAATTCCTTTTGTCAAATCGCGAAAACCCGATTGCATTCCACGCAAGCTTCGGATATCCTGGAACGGAAGATTATATGGAAAACTCGGCCTTGGTCTTTGTCGCCGGTGGCGTCCTTGTAGTTTTGCTCGCCATCTCGGCTTACATCTTTCACCGTATGTTGCGGCCTGGTCCCGGTACCCCCAATGTCGTCGCAACTTCGGCCTCTTCTCTCAATCTCGCTCCCATGCAGCGCCTGCTGGCTTCAGAGGATTTCGAATTCCTCCAACGTCAACCGGGCTTTCACCCCGAAATGCTGACTCGTCTCCGTGCTCAGCGCGCCTCCCTCTTCAGTGCTTACCTGGGTAGCGTCCAACTGGAATTCCATCGTCTTCATAGCCAGCTTCGCCACCTCGTCGTTCAGAGCGGAATCGACAACCCCATGGTCACCCGCTCCCTCCTCCAACAGCGCATGTTGTTCTCCGTGCGCTTGGTACAGGTCCGTTATCGCCTCTTCCTGTTCCGCCTCGGATTCGACGGCCTCGACACTTCCAGTGTCACCGAAGCCATCCGCCAGCTTCGCGAACAGGTCGCCCAGTTGCAGGTTGCCATGCCTGCCATCGCCCCTTCAGCCGCTTAACTCGCAACAACGAATATGAACCCGGGCCCGGCTTCCTCTGCTGGGCCTTTGCCTTTCATTGATCCCTTCCTCCAAATACCCGCTTAATCCAGCGTTCGGCTCCCTTGAACCCCTCAAACATCTCCTCGGCTTTCCGGAATTCCTCCGTATGAACGCACCTCCGCCCCGCCGCCCGCTTCACCGGATACCGTAAATGCAGCATCTCGTGATACAGCACGTACGCCACAACTTCCTTCGGCACATCCGCGCGGTCCAGCGTCCGGCTGATCACAATCGCATGATGCGCCGGATCGTAATGCCCGAGAATCGTCCGTGACTCCCGCGGCGTCCACCCGAGTTCCGGCCTCGACATCAATCCGTGAAAATACCGGAAATTCAACTCCTCAAAGAGACCCTTCAGATCGAAGTGCCGCCCCTGGGCCGGCTGGAGCTGTTTCCGTCCACGGCTCCGCCTTGTCTTCTCTGCCGCCTCCACCACATCCCGCCGGTTCAGATACCGCCGGTACCGGTCCCGGAACCGCGCCGCCACCGGCTTCTTCAGCATCTTCCCCATCAGGATGAATCCCAGCGCCTCGATCACGTCCGCCGGCGCCTGCGCCAGCACATCCGAAATCTGCATCCGCAGCACCCCGCCTTTCCACTCCACCGTGCTCGTGATCCCCGCGAAATCCCGGAATTCCACCCGGATTTCCGGAATCGGCGTCCGCGGACGCAGTTGCCGGAAAACCCCCGCGATCAGACTCTCCGCTGTGGGTGCGACACCAGTCGCTGCGCATGCGATGCCAGTCGCTGCGGAAAGGTTTCCTTGCATTCGCTCCCGAATGTACCATAGAGAGTTACAGCAATTCACCGGGCTGCACGCCGAACCAGATGACGTGCCGGACTACCCGGATGAAACAGGAGACAGCTTTTGCCGCACGCAAAGATTTCGGCCCTCGGTTGTTACGTTCCTTCCGGGGTCATGACCAACCAGGATCTCGAACGTATTGTCGATACCAGCCATGATTGGATCGTTGAACGCACTGGCATCGAGCAGCGCCACATCGCCCCCAAGGATGTTGCCACTTCCGACATGGCCGTCGAGGCCGCCCGCATCGTCCTGGAACAACGCGGCATCCCCGCCAATACCGTCGATGCCGTCCTCGTGTGCACCGTCACCCCCGACATGCTTTTCCCCGCCACGGCATGCCTGGTGCAGAACCGCATCGGTGCTCGCGGCGCCTGGGGCTTCGATCTCATCGCCGCCTGTTCCGGCTTCGTCTTCGGTCTCACCACCGCTGCCCACTTCATTATGGGCGGCACCCACAAGCGCGTCCTCGTCATCGGCGCCGACACCATGTCCCGAATTCTCAACTACAAGGATCGTGCCACCTGTGTCCTGTTTGGGGATGCAGCCGGCGCCGTGCTTGTCGAAGCCACCGACGATCCCGCCGAAGCCGGCTTCCTCGGACACCTCAACGAAATCGACGGCTCTGGCGGCGACTTCCTCAGAATGCCCGCCGGCGGCAGCCGCATGCCCGCCAGTCATGACACCATCGACCAGGACATGCACTCCGTCCATCAGGAAGGCCAGCAGGTCTTCAAATACGCCGTCCGGAAAATGTACGAAGTGAGTCGTGATCTTCTCGCCAAACACAACCTCACCATCAATGACATCGCCATGCTGATCCCCCATCAGGCCAACCGGCGCATCATCACCGCCGCCGCCGATCGCCTCGGCATACCCCCCGAGAAGGTGCTCATCAACATCAACCGCTACGGGAACACCACCGGAGCGACCATCCCCCTCGCGACCCGCGACGCCTGGACCCAGGGCAAGATCAGGAAGGGGGATATCGTCCTGTTCGCCGCCGTCGGCGCGGGTTTCACCGTCGGCGCCAACCTCTGGCGCTGGCAAATGGACTCCCCCAACGGTCCGCCCGTCTAACCGGAAACATCACCCCGCGGCCTGGAACGCCGCCAGCGACTCCTCAATCGCCGGCCTCTCCCCCGCTTCCACCGCCGCCCGCCGCGACGCATGGAAGCGCCCAAGCATCGCGTTCGCCGCAGCCAGTTTCCCGATCCTCTCCGCGTAAGCCTCCAACCGCGCCCCCGGGATTGCAAAAATCGCCACGTCCGGCGTAAACACATCCAGGTAGGCCCGAGCCCCGCAACAACCCAGGCTCAACGCTGCCCCCTGCGTATTCACTGCTTGCGGTACGATCGCGCAAGCCGGTCGCCCCATTGCCGGCGCATTCCGCCCTTCCAACTGCTGCGTCGCCTCCGACAACACCAGCGTCTGATCCGCCCTCACGAACAACAGCACGACATCCGGTGCCACCTCCGCATCCGCCAAAGGCCCGTACACCACCTTCGCCGGCCGCTCGCGCAGCACCGGAATCTGCGGGACGTCGTCTGCCCGGACATATGTCAACTCCCCCAACACCCGCAGCGTGTCCATCAAGTCTTTCTGCTGCGCCGGTGTCGGTTCCAGGTTGTGCGTGTGCACCCCGATCGAGCAAAGCGCATGATCCGCCGCTGTCGTGGCGAACGTCGCCGTCGCCCCGCGTTCCCAGAACTGGCACCCGGCCGGCGCCGCCCCCGCGTGCATCGGAGTGGCATCATCCACTCCGGCAAACCGCACCGCGATCGCAGCGGTCGTCAGTTCCAGGGATTTCGCCAGAGATTCAGCAAGTTCCGTATAGTTAGGCATCGGGCTATTGTTACCGCGGGCTCCGGCCTCAACTCCGCAACTGTCCCAGCAATCCCGCGACATCGACAACATTCCAATGCTCACGCATCTTCCCATCGCTCACCCGCACGAAATCCATCACCCGGATCGCCACCGCTTTCCCCGTTGGCGCAACGCCCGCGAACTCCCCGCGATGTGTCCCATGAAATGTCTTGCTGGTGGACCCGCTGCCCGTCGCCGTCCAAAAACTGCGCGTGAACCTCCACCCGCAGATCCGGAAACGCCGCGCGAAGCACGCGGAACAACGCCCTCACATCCGCGCCCGACTTCCCAAACCCGGGGTACTCGTGGATAAACCGCTCCATGACGTTGATCGCGTTCGTGCTCAAGCTACGCATCACCTAAGGTTGGTGGATCTGTTTACCTGGCCAACAACCCAAGCATGACGCCCCCAGCCTCCATCCGATCTCCACACAAGGCGTAAAGTGCGCCTCAAACGCCGGTACACTCAGGCCGATAAACCCAACGAACTCGCCCGGCCCCTTCAACTCCACAGCCCAGAGCCCAAACCCATGCCGCGCAAAGTGAGCACGGTTGCGCTCCAGCATTGCATCCGTTTCTTCCAATGTCAGCAGGGCGGGGAAGTACCGCATCACTTCCGGATCCGCATTCATCGCCGCAAACGGCGCACGATCCGAATTCCGCCATCCCCGAATCAACAGCCGCGGCGTTTCCAGCACAAGTTCCTACGCCAGCACTGCGTCTAACTCGATGAAGTTCTCGCGGTAAATGTCCACGTCCTTATCTCCACGCCCCGACAGGTTCACGATGTGAACCTCTCCCGCGCACATCGGTGCACGCCGCATCGCCTCCGCCACCGCATGCGCCGATTCCAGCGCTGGAATAATCCCTTCCGTCCGCGCCAGCGTCCGCGCCGCCTGCAGCGCCTCTTCATCCGTTACCGACACATACTCAGCCCGCTGATTATCATGCAGCCAGGCGTGCTCCGGCCCAACCAGCGCATAGTCCAATCCCGCCGACACCGAATGCGTCAACGACACCTGACCGTCCTCATTCTGCAGCAGGTACGAGTACGCCCCGTGCAGCACGCCCGGCGCACCACCGGAAAAACGCGCCGCATGTTCGCCAAGCTTCGTCCCGCACCCGCCGGCCTCAATCCCGATAAGCTTTACCGCCGCATCCTGCAGGAACGGATGAAATATCCCGATCGCATTGCTGCCGCCGCCAACGCAGGCATAAATCGTATTCGGCAGGCACCCCTCTGCTTCCAGAATCTGCTTCCGCGCTTCCTCCCCAATCACACGGTGAAAATCGCGAACCATCATCGGATACGGATGCGCGCCCAACGCCGACCCCAATAGATAATGAGTCGACGACACGTTCGTCACCCAATCCCGCATTGCTTCATTGATCGCATCCTTCAACGTCCGCGATCCGGACGACACTCCCACCACCCTCGCACCCAACATGCGCATCCGGAACACATTCAGCCGTTGCCGCCGCATGTCTTCCTCGCCCATGTACACCACGCATTCCAACCCGAACAGCGCAGCCACCGTTGCCGACGCCACGCCGTGCTGACCTGCCCCCGTCTCCGCGATCACTCGCTTCTTCCCCATCCGCCTCGCCAGCAGCGCCTGCCCGAGACAGTTGTTGATCTTGTGCGCGCCCGTGTGCAGCAGGTCTTCGCGTTTCAGGTAGATCTTCGCGCCACCCAAGTGCGCCGACAACCGCGTGGCGGGATACAAAGGCGTCGGCCGCCCGGCGTAATCCGCCAGCAGTGCATTCAACTCTTTGCGAAACGCCGGATCCTGCCGCGCTTCCAGATACGCCGCCTCCAACTCCTCCAGCGGGGCCATCAACGTTTCGGGAACATAGCGTCCCCCAAACGGCCCGAAATGCCCCCGTTCGTCCGGCAGCGTCGTCTCCAAAATTGCACTCTGCGAGTTCATGCTGTCTCCACCACGGCCGCCCGTGCGGCGCTGATAAATTCTCTCATCTTCCCTCGGTCTTTGATTCCCGGTGACGATTCCAACTTCGAGCATGCGTCCACGCCCCACGGCCGTGCCGCCGCAATCGCCGCCTGCACGTTCCTTCCATCGAGCCCGCCGGCCAGCACCACCTTTCGCGGCGCTCCCAACGCCACCCGCCACAGAAACGGTATGCCGGCTCCGCCAAATTCACCCCCCGCGGGACCATCCAGCAGCAACGCCTCTGCTTCGGGAAAGCTCACCATCGCTGCCTCTAACCGGAACCCTGCCTCCACTCGAAACGCCTTCCAGATCCGCACGCCCTTCGGAGCATCTTCCGGCCGTTCGTCCCCGTGCAGTTGCGCCACATCCAATCCACACACCCGCGCAATTTCTTGCACCGTCTCCGCACGCTCATTCACAAACACTCCGGCCTTCAGGACACCAGCCGGAAGCGCAAGCGCAATCATTGCCGCCTTTTCCGGAGTGACATACCGTTTGCTGCCTGGAAAGAAGTTGAAGCCTACCGCATCAACACCATCCTCAACCGCGGCAGAAGCGTCCTCAATATTGGTGATACCGCAGACTTTGATCATGACGGAAGGCAAAGGGGATTGACTTCAGCGTAGCACACGCTCATCTCCGAACTGCTGCGGAATCGGAGGAGGATGGAGGAGGATGGCGCCGTCTGCAACTCTCGCGCGATGAATCCCCCCTTCGCTCGAACCGGTACACCCCATCCGCGTTCGTACCATCCCGAGCGAGACCGGCTCGCCTATCCAAACTGCGCTCCCCTTGCCTGGGCTCGAACTCGCGAGGATGGCGTCCTTCCAGGAGGGGCCGAAGCCGAACGGCGGGTTCTTGCCAATGCCCTTCATCCAGCGTGAGAAAGATGCAGTCAGGGCCGAGAATAAGTTCGGTGCCGAGGGCTTCTCAGAAGGACGTTACTTCGTCGTATCCGGCGGGGTTGCCGGATGGGGCTGCGTCGCCAGTGAAGAAGATGAGATCGCCGCCGCCTTCTTCGTTCAGGAGTGTTTCCAGGTTGCGCAGCCAGGCATCGCCCAATACACGGCGGCGACGCCAGGGTTCGCGGGACTGAAGTCCGCCACACATGCGGAGTGCAGCGGCTAGCGCGGGGTGATGAGGCCGCCGAGTTTATCGCTTTCGCCGCCGGGGACGCGGGGGAAGCGCGTGGAGTAGGCTTCGAGATATTTGAGGCCGGCTCCGGTGTTATAGATGACGATCTTTTCGCCGGCCTCGAGTGCGCCGGAAGCAAGGAGTTTCGGAATAGCTGCCACGCAGGCGGCTCCTTCGGGGGCGGCGAAGATGCCTTCGGTTGTCGCGAGGTCGACACCGGCGTGGAGGGCTTCGGCGTCGGATACCGCGATTGCCGTGCCGCCACTATCGCGCACGGCCTTTAAGATAAGGAAGTCGCCGAGGGGTTTCGGGACGCGGAGTCCGCTGGCGACGGTGGAGGCGTTCTCGAAGAACTCGCTGCGCTCGGCACCCTTGAGGTAGGCGCGCACCACTGGCATGCAGCCCTCTGCTTGCACGGCGATCATCTTGGGTTTCTTGCCGGTGATCCAGCCGAGGGTTTCCAGTTCCTGGAACGCTTTCCACATGCCGATGATGCCGACGCCGCCGCCAGTGGGGTAGAGGATGGCTCCGGGGAGGGTCCACTGGAACTGCTCGGCGATTTCGTACCCCATGGTCTTTTTGCCTTCGATGCGGTACGGCTCCTTGAGGGTGGACACGTCGAACCAACCTTCGACAGGGGACTTGGCGGCGACGATTTTGGCGCAGTCGCTGATGAGGCCATCGACGAGGGTGACGTGCGCGCCGAAGGCTTTGCACTCGATGTAATTGGCCTGTGGAACATCCTGCGGCATGTAGATGTGGGCTTCCATGCCGGCTGCGGCGGCGTAGGCTGCGAGAGCGCTGGCGGCGTTGCCGGCGGAGGGGATGGCGAGCTTGGTCAGGCCGAGTTCCTTGGCCATCGAGATAGCGCAGGAGAGTCCGCGAGCCTTGAACGAGCCGGTGGGGTTGACTCCGTCATCCTTGACCCACAGGTTCGTTGCGCCCAGCTTTTCGCCGAGGCGGCGCGTACGGATCATTGGCGTCATGCCTTCGCCAAGGGAAACGATGGACGCGGGTTTGGTGACGGGAAGTACGGGGGCGTAGCGCCACATGTTGGCTGGCGCGTTGTTGATCCAATCGCGGCTCCAGCCTTCGCGCGCCTTTTCGAGATCGTACTTGACCAGCAGCGGGTAGCCGGCTTTGGACAGATTGTGAACCTGCCCCGCTTCGTAGCGTTCGCCGGTGTGGCTGCATTCGAGATGGGAGATGGTGTTCATGCTTAGGTGATCTTTCGTTTGCGGAGCTCGTCGAATGAAACGGCAATGATGATGACTGCTCCGATGATGGCTTGTTGGACGTAGGGGCTGATGCCGAGGAGGTCGCTGCCGTTGGAGAGCAGGCCCATGATGAATGCGCCGATGAGGGTGCCGACGACGCTGCCTTCGCCACCGCGCAGCGATCCGCCCCCGATGACCACCGCGGCAATGGCCTGCAGTTCGTAGCCCTGGCCCGCGGTGGGCTGGCCGGTCATGAGGCGCGATGCTTCGATCATGCCGCCGAGCCCGGTGAGCATGCCACAGATGACGTAGACCGCAGTGGTGTGGAAAGCAACGGGGATGCCTGCGTAATAGGCGGCATCGGTATTGCTTCCGATGGAGAATGTGTAGCGGCCAAGACGCGTGTGTTCGAGGATGATGTGGACGGCGACCGCGCAGAACACCAACACCCAGAGAACGAACGGGACGCCGAGCAGTGTGCCTTCGCCGAGGTAGGAGAAGGCGGGTGGGATTTCGTGTACGGGCAGCCCGTTGGAGATGATGAGGGTGACGCCGCGGATGATGCCGAGCGTGCCGAGTGTGACGATGAACGGGTTGATCCTGAGGCGCGTGGTGAGGATGCCGTTGACGAAGCCGCAGGCGCTGCCGGTGAGGATGCCGATGAAGATGCCGAATCCGATGGGGTAGCCTTTCGCCATCATCTTGGTGCCGAGAAGGCCGCCCATAGCAAGGATGGACCCGACGGAGAGATCGATGCCGCCGGAGATGATGACGAGCGTCATGCCAAGCGCCATAAGGTTGATGACGGCGGTCTGGCGGACGACGCTCGAGAGGTTCGTCTGTGAGAGGAAATGGTCGGGCGAGGCGATGGAGAGTCCGACGAACAAGACAATCAAGGTGAGGAAGGGAAGAAGGCGCTGCAACATTAGGTGTGTTCTCCAAGCAATGCGCCGCAGTCGTGCAACGTGGCCAGTTTCATGATTTCTTCCTGTGTGGTATGACCGGGGAGTTCGCCGGTGATGCGGCCCTGACGCATGACGACAATGCGATCGGCCACTTGGAGGAGTTCCGGGAGTTCGGAACTCACCATGAGGATGGCGGCGCCGGCGCGGGCGAGCTGGTCGATCACTTCGTAGACTTCCACTTTCGCGCCGACGTCGATGCCGCGAGTGGGCTCATCGAAGAGGAACACTTGTGCGCCGCGGACGAGCCATTTCGCGATGACGACCTTCTGCTGATTGCCGCCGCTGAGACGCCCGGCGAGCTGCGCGGGAGAGTCGTATCTGAGGCGGAGCTTGGCGGCGTAGTCTGCAGTGAGCCGTTTTTCGGCGGGGTGATCGAGCAGCCAGCCCAAACGGCTGACTTTCGAGATGTTGGCGACGGTGAGGTTGTGGCTTATGGGGAGCGCCGTTGCGAGCCCGGTTTTCTGGCGGTCCTCGGGGATGAGGGCAATGCCGTGTTGGACGGCCTCGCGTGGGGAGCCCACGTGGACAGGTTTGCCGGAGACGGTGATGATTCCGTGGTCGATGGGGTCGAGGCCGAAGATGGCGCGGCAGAGTTCGGTGCGGCCCGCGCCGATCAAGCCGGCGAGGCCTACGATTTCCCCTTCGCGTACGGAGAGCGACACGTTGTCGAGGATGGGTTTGCGGGTGACTCCCTGGACGCGGAGCCGCTCTTCGCCGGGCGGGCGTGACTCGCGTCTATACATTGTGCCGAGGTCGCGGCCCACCATGTGCTGAATGATGCGGTCGTTGGTGATTTCGGACAGAGGGCAATGGTGGACGGTGTCGCCGTCGCGGAGGATGGTGACGCGGTCGCCGACGGCGCGGAGTTCTTCCAGGCGGTGGGTGATGTAGATGACGCCCATCTTGCGTTCGCGCAGGGTGCGCACGATGCGGAAGACTTCCTGCGTCTCGGCATCGGAAAGAGAACTGGTGGGTTCGTCGAAGATGAGAAGAGATGACCCGTGTTGGATGGCGCGGCAGATTTCGACCAATTGTTTGCCGGCGGGGCTGAGCTTTTCCACGCGCCATTCGGCGTTCAGCGGGAAGTGATGTTCTTCAATGAGGCGGCGGGCGGCGTCGAGGGTTTTGGCGCGATTGACCCAGCCGAGAGGATGGCGTTCTTCGCGGCCGAGGAAGATGTTTTCGGCGATGCTGAGGTGAGGGGCGAGCAGGGACTCCTGGTGGACCATCGCGATGCCGGCGTGGGAGGCGTCGGCAGGTGTAGTGAAAGTAGCTTTTTGGCCTTTCCAGAGGAAGTCGCCGCCGTCGGGTTGGTAGAGGCCGGCGACGATCTTCATCAGCGTGGATTTGCCGGCGCCGTTTTCGCCGAGCAGCAGGTGGACTTCGCCGGGATTGACGGTGAGGTTGCCGTTTTTGAGAGCGACAACACCGCCGAAGCGCTTCTGAATGCCGGAGAGTTGGAGAAGCATCGAACTACGTTAGTTTACCCGAGGCGGGTTGAGGAGTGCAGGAATTGAGAGGGTCGCGATAAAGTGGAGAGAGGTCACGCGTTCCGCAGGTTGGCCTCGCCGTTGTGCTGTTCCGCTTCTTAACGCCGTGATTCACTACGATCCCCATAAATGGACCGACCATTTCTTTGATGTCCGCGGCTCTTTGGTGAAAGAGATCAGTGGACGAGTTTCGCTGTGTGTGTTGTGGACGATTGGGGTGGTGGTGGTCCACCACCTGTGGTTCCCGATGGCCATTCCCTCATTGCTGCATGCGTTGGTCGGGACGGCGCTAGGGTTGTTGCTGGTCTTTCGCACGAATGCCTCCTACGACCGTTATTGGGAAGGGCGCAGGTTGTGGGGCGGCATCGTCAATGATTCGCGCAATCTCATTCGCGGGGCGGCGGTTCACCTTGGCGGGGATCGGGAATTGCTGTTCGAACTGACTCGATGGACCGCGGTGTTTCCGTTTGCGTTGGCGCGCGGGCTGCGTGGCCAGAACGGCCTTGGGCCGCTGTCTGCGGACCTGTTGACATCCGATGTGGCGGCGGTGGCGGAGGCGCAACATCCGGCGCTGGCCGTGGCTTCACGCATGACGGCGGTCCTGAATAACGCCCGTGAGCGGGGAATGATTTCGAACATTGTCTACACGGCGTTGGATGCGAATATCAGCCAGTTGGTGAATCAACTGGGCGGCTGTGAGCGCATCCGGAAGACGCCGCTGCCGTTCGCCTATGTCGTGCACTTACGCAGAGCGCTTGTGCTGTATTGCTTCAGCCTCCCATTCGCCCTGTTGTCGAGCTATGGCTGGTTCACGATTTTGGATGTCCTGGTGATCTCCTACGTTTTCTTCGGAATTGAGGAGATCGGCGTCGAGATAGAGGGTCCGTTCGGCCAGGATGACAACGACCTGCCGCTCGATGATATTTGCGAGACGATTCACCGGAACCTGTATGCAATCGCGGGGATTGAGAAGTCGGCGAAGGAGCTTCTGCCGGAGGGATTGTAGGGGTTGGAGTACCATTAGCGAATATGCGAGAAGCTGTCATTGTCGACGCCGTGCGCACTCCAATTGGAAAGCGTGAAGGAGCGTTAAAGGGGTGGCACCCTGTGGATCTGCTGGCACACACGTTGCAGGCGCTGGTGGCGCGCAATGGCTTGGACGCCGCGCGCGTGGATGACGTGATTGGCGGGTGTGTAATGCAGGTGGGCGAGCAGGGTGTGAACGTTGCGCGCAATGCGGTACTGGCGGCGGGCTTCCCGGAATCGGTGCCCGCAACCAGCGTGGACCGGCAATGCGGATCAAGCCAGCAGGCCGTTCACTTCGCGGCGCAGGGGATTTTGGCGGGCAGCTATGACATTGCGATTGCCTGCGGCGTGGAGTGCATGACGCGAGTGCCGATGGGGTCGAACAGCAACGGACCGGGAATGCCGTTCGGTCCGATGATGATGGAGCGGTACAAGGGTGTCACGTTCCATCAGGGGATTGGCGCGGAGATGCTGGCGGCGCGGTACGGAATCACGCGAGAGGATCTGGACGCCTTCAGCTTCGAGAGCCATCAGCGGGCGGCTCGGGCGACGGAGGAAGGGCGGTTTGCCTCGCAATTTGTAGCAGTACCGGGGCTCGAAAAAGACGAGGGGATTCGCAAAGACACTACGCTCCAGAAGATGGCGACGTTGAAACCCGCGTTTCAGGCCGGTGGCGTTGTGACGGCAGCGAATTCATCGCAGATCAGCGATGGCGCAGCGGCGGTGCTGTTGATGGACGCCAAGACCGCGCAGGAGTTGGGGCTGACGCCCCTGGCGCGGGTGGCGGAGTTTGCGTTGGCGGGTGACGATCCGGTGATCATGTTGTCCGCGCCAATGCCGGCGACGCGCAAGCTGCTGCGACGTGCCGGATTGCAGATGGCGGACATTGACCTTTTCGAAGTGAACGAAGCCTTCGCATGTGTACCGCTGGCGTGGCAGCGCGAGTTGAGTGCGGACCTGGCGAAAGTGAACGTCAATGGTGGTGCTGTGGCATTGGGGCATCCGCTGGGCGCAAGTGGCGCGCGGCTGATGACGACGCTGGTACACGAGTTGCGCCGGACTGGAGGCCGGTGGGGTTTGCAGACGATGTGCGAAGGCGGCGGGCTCGCCAACGCCACGTTGATCGAACGGCTCTGATGGCGCCTGTCAGAGGGTGCCTTACCTGATACAATCAGAAGTTCCTGAAATGCCGAAGACCGAACGTGAATTGCGCGATGAAATTGTTGAAGTAGGACGCCTGGTGTTCCAAAAGGGTTGGGTCGCGGCCAACGACGGGAACATCAGTTTCCGGCTGGACGAAGGGCGGGTGCTTTGTACCCCCACGATGATCTGTAAGGGCATGATGAAACCCGATGACTTGATCATCGTGGACCTGCAGGGTAACAAGCTGGAAGGCCGGCGCGAGCGGACGTCCGAGATCATGATGCACCTGACGATTTACGGGCTGCGTCCGGATGTGCGGGCGGTGGTGCATGCGCATCCGCCGGTGGCGACGGGTTTTGCCACGGCGGGCAAGTCGTTGAACCAGGCGCTCCTGCCGGAAGTGATCATCGGGTTGGGATGCGTGCCGCTGGCCGCCTACGGCCTGCCGGGCACTCCGGCTTTGACGGATCCGATGCTGCCGCTGATTCCGAAATACAATGCGCTGCTGTTGGCCAATCACGGCGCGGTGTCGTATGGCGAGGATGTGTTTCAGGCGTTTTTCCGTATGGAGACGGTGGAGCATTTCGCGCGCATCAATTTTGTGGCGGAGATGCTCGGCGGGCCGACGCTGCTGCCGAAACAGGAAGTGGACAAATTGTTTGATTCGCGGACGCGCTACGGCGTGAAAGCGAGGGCTGGGGCTGAACCGGGATGTCCGGTGACGGCTGACGACAGCGACGCCAGTAGTGACAAGTTTGTGGTGACGCGGGAAGAGTTGATCGCGCTGGTGGATGAAGCGTTGAAGGCGCGAGGCCTCGCATAGCGCTTGACTTTCCCTGGCGGTAACCGGAATCATGAAGAATTCTGTTGGAGGATAGATGGGCGAAGCTCTTGGAATGATTGAAACGCGCGGACTGGTCGCAATGATCGAAGCATCCGATGCGATGGTGAAGGCCGCCAAGGTGACCCTTGTCGGTTGGGAAAAGATCGGCTCCGGTTACGTGACGGCGCTGGTGCGCGGGGATGTCGCGGCAGTGCGCGCGGCCACCGATGCAGGCGCTGCCGCGGCGCGGCGTGTGGGCGAACTGATCGCGGTGCACGTGATTCCGCGTCCGCATCCGAGCCTGGAAGATGTTCTGCCAATCGGCAAGAGCACGAAGTAAGCGACAATGATTCTCGCCCGAGTGGTGGGCACCGTCGTCGCCACGCGCAAGGACCCTCGATTGGAGGGCAAGAAGCTGCTCATCATCAAACCGGTTTCGCCGGAGCCCGGCGGCGGCCTCAAGGACGAGGCCGGATACGTGGTGTCGGTGGATACGGTGAGCGCGGGGAACAAGGAACTGGTGATTGCCGTCGCCGGGTCGTCCGCGCGTATGGCCGAAGGGTGTGCGAACCATCCTGTCGACAGCGCAATCATCGGGATTGTAGACAGTCTTTCGCTGGACGATCCCGGGCCTGCTAAAAACAAGAAGAGCTGATTATGTTTTTGGCGAAAGTGGTAGGCAATGTGTGGGCTACGGTGAAGGATCCGAAGCTCGAGGCACAGCGCCTGCTGATCGTGCAGCCGGTTACTCCGGAGGGCGCGCCCACGGGCCGCCGCATCGTGGTGACTGATTGCGTGGGTACCGGGGCGGGGGAGTTGGTGTACTGCTGCAGGGGGAAGGAATCGAGCTTTCCGTATTTACCGCAAGAGGTAGTGACGGATACGTGCATTGTCGCCATCGTGGATGAGCTGCACATCAAACGAACACAGCCGGGAGCGATTCTATGCTGATTGCCCGCGTCATCGGCGAGGCTGTCACCACGCAAAAGCACAAGAGCCACGAGGGGCAGAAAGCGTTGGTGGTGCAGCCGCTCAATCTGGACGGAAGCGAGCGCGGGGATTCGGTTGTGGCGGTGGATGCGGTGGACGCCGGGGTGGGGAACCTGGTGCTGCTAGTGACAGAAGGCTTCAGCGCCATGACCAGCGTGGGGCGGCCAAACTCGCCTATCGACATGGCGGTGATCGGCGTGATTGACCATATTGAATTGGTAGAGTAATGAGTATGACCGCCCTTCTTGCCTTGCTTGCTTTGTTCGCTCAGCAGACTGCCCATCAACATCATCCTCCTCGTGACGCGGCAGAGTACGCGAAGGTTCTGGAGAATCCAGAACGGGACGCGTGGCAGAAGCCGCACGAGGTGATCATGGCTTTGAAGATCCGGCCCGATGAAGTGATTGCGGATCTGGGTGCGGGGTCGGGGTATTTTTCGCGCCGACTGGCGAATCATGCGGGGACCGTCTATGCGGTGGACATTGATCCGAAGCTGCTGGCGATGGTTGAGAAGGCCGGGGCGAAGAACGTGAAGACGGTTCTGGCGACAGCGGATGATCCGAAGCTTCCGCCGGCGTCCGTGGATACGGTGTTCATTTGCGATGTGCTGCATCACATTGAGAACCGGCCTGGTTATTATGCGAAGCTGGCGAAGGCGTTGAAGCCCGGGGGGCGGATTGTGAACATCGACTTCTACAAGAAGAAGCTGCCGATTGGGCCGCCCGAGGCGATGAAGCTCAGTGAGGAGCAGGTGATCGGCGAGTTTGCCGCGGCCGGGTTCAAGAAGACGGCGCAGCATGGGATGCTCCCGTATCAGTACTTCCTGGTGTTTGGGAAGTAGTCCTGAGGTGTGGGTTATACTGAAGATCCCAGAGGTTTCCGATCCCGAATGGAGCCAGTCACAAGGCCTTGTCCGAAGTGCGACTACCCGAATCCCGCGGACGCATCGAGGTGCGAGATATGCCTCACTGCACTGCCTTCCGGCGAGAACTCCGACCCCAATAGAACGGTAGTGTTCACCCGGCCCAGCGCCGATGCGACGATGGTGGACGGAGCGAGAACTGGTGGGACTGGGACAAGTCTGCAGGCCGGGACACTTGTCGCCAACCGTTACGAGATAGTGAAGAGAATCGGCGAAGGCGGCATGGGCGCCGTCTACGTGGCCGAGGATCGTGAGATCGGCCGGAAGATCGCGCTCAAGGTAATCCGGCCCGACATGGCCAGCGATCCGAAGATCCTGGAGCGCTTCAAACAGGAACTGATTCTATCGCGCCAGATCAGCCATCGGAATGTGATCCGCATCTTCGATATGGGGGTGGAGGATCAGATCAAATTCATCACGATGGAGTACATCGAAGGGCGCGATCTGTCCGATGTGATGGAGGACCGCCGTCTTTCGCTTCAGGAATGCGTGAACATCGCCAGGCAGGTTTTGCTGGCGCTGGACGCAGCCAACAGCGAGGGGGTCACGCATCGCGACTTGAAGCCCCAGAACATCATGATCAACACGGAAGGGCGTATCTGGGTTCTGGATTTCGGGTTGGCGCGGACGATGGAGTCGCAGGGGATGACGCATGCCGGAATGGTGCTTGGAACGCCCACGTACATGTCACCGGAGCAGGCCAGCGGAGAGAAAGCGGATCACCGGTCCGATCTGTTTTCGTTTGGTGTGATGTTCTACGAAATGCTCACTGGAGTAGTCCCGTACCGTGCCGAGACCATTTTGGCGAGCTTGCTGAAGCGGACACAGGTAGCTCCGGCGCCCCCGATTTCGGAGAATCCGGATTTGCCGGAAGGCCTGAACCAGATCGTCATGAAGTGCCTGACGATCGACAAGACACAGCGCTATCAGAAGGCCAGCGAGGTACTCACCGACCTCGACTTTGTGGCGGCCTCGCTCGATCTCGAAAAGACTCAGGCTGTAGCCGCGGTGCAGGCAGGGATTTCCACGGCGGCGGTTGTGCTGCCGTCGATGGTTGGAATGCCGAGTGCTCCGGTTCAGCCAGTGGTGGTGCCGTCGAGTCGCCGCACCTGGATTGTAGGCGGGGCAGGGGCAGCGGTTCTGGTTGGGGCGGGGGGCTGGCTGCTGATGAAGAACCGGTTTTCAGGCGCGCTGAAAACCCCTCCGACGAAGGCCGTTTCGGTGCTGGTGTCCGATTTTGACAATGAGACCTCGGACCCTGTTTTTGATGGCGCATTGGAGCCGACGTTCATCTTTGCGATGGAAGGGGCGGGATTCGTCACAGCCTACAACCGCGCCAACGCGCGGAGACTGGCCGCACAACTGCAGCCCGGGACAACGAAGCTTGATGAGAAGGCGGGCCGGCTGGTGGCCATGCGGGAGGGGATTGGGGTGCTGGTTGGCGGCGTTGTCCGGAAATCCGGGAACGAATTCCAGCTAGCGGTGCGCGCCACGGATGCTGTGACAGGCAAGCCGCTGATGAAGGAAACCTCGACGAAGGTGAGCCGCGAGAAGATTCTAGCGGCGGCCGGGAAGATGGCAGCGGCCGTACGAACGGCGTTAGGGGACGTCACTCCGGAATCGCTCCAATTGGCGGCGGCGGAGACATTCACGGCTGCCTCGCTGGAGGCGGCGCAAACGTATTCCAAAGCGCAAGAGGCGCGCTTTGCCGGCAAGGCGGAAGAAGCGATTCGGCTTTTCCAGGAAACACTGCGGCTCGATCCAAACATGGCGGTGGCCTATTATTCGCTGGGCGTAACGTATTCCAACCTGGGTCAGCGGGGTGACGCTGAGAAATACTACAAGAACGCGCTGAGCCACATTGACCGCATGAGCGCGCGGGAGAAGTACCGGACCCGCGGCGCCTATTATCTGACGGCTTTGAATCACGAGAAAGCGGCCGAAGAGTTCCGGGAACTGGCACGCTTATTTCCCGCGGACACGGCGGCTCTGAGCAACCTCGCCTATGTGGAGTATTTGCGAAGGGACATGAACAAGGCGCTGGCGAGTGGGAAACGCGCACTGGAGGTGTACCCGAAAAACAGCCTGTTGCGCAGCAACTATGCGATGTACGCCTTGTACTCCGGAGATTTTTCGCTGGCGCAGAAAGAGGCGGAGGCGGTGATCGCGGCCAGCCCCACTTATTTGAAGGCGCATAATACCAGGGCTCTGGCGGAACTGGCACAGAACCGGCCCGCGAATGCGATTGCCGGTTTCGAGAAGATGCAGTCGCTCGACAAGCGCGGTGCATCCTTCGCCGCAATGGGACTGGCCGATGTGGCCCTTTATGAGGGGAGAATCCGCGATGCGAGTGCACTGCTGGAGAAAGGCGCGGCGGCGGATCTGGAATCGCAGAACACGGCTGGGGGCGCGAAGAAACTCGGTGTTCTTTCCTCGACGCTACTGACACTCGGCAGGATTCCGGCGGCTATGGCGGCGGCGGACAGGGCGCTCAGTCTCCGCAAGGAAGAGATCGTCTGCTACGAGGCGGCCAGAGTTTATCTGGAGGCCGGTCAGCCGGCAAAGGCAGCGGCGATTGCAAAAATGCTGACGGAACGGTTGGAGACCGACCCGCAACTCTACGCCAAGCTGATCGACGGTGAGATTCTCTTGAAGAAGAATCAACACCGCGATGCGATACGGTCGTTTCAGGAGGCGCAGAGGATCGCTGATACCTGGTTGGGAAGACTGAGCCTGGGGCGGGCGTATTTGGCGGCGGCGAGCTACGCGGAAGCGAACTCGGAATTCGATATCTGCAAAGCAAGGAAGGGCGAGGTGGTGGAACTCTTCCTGGATGAAGTGCAGACCATGCACTACTATCCGCAGATCGAGTATTACGTGGGGCGAACGCGCGAGGGGTTAAACAGCAGCGGCGCGCACGAATCCTACCAGGCGTTCCTCAATATGAAGAAGCCGGATTCAGACGACCCCATGGTGGCCGATGCAAGGCGGCGGCTCGCCAGGAGATAGCTCCTGGCCCCGCAGTTTGTCCATTCGCCGTCTTGTGGGGCGGCCAATCCTGGCCGCGGCTGGCCTTTCCAGGCCAGCCTCCGCGGAACTTCAGTCCCGCCATCGCCAGGAGATAGCTCGACGCCAATCCGCGGCTATCGCAACTCGACGCTAGTGACCTTTGGGGCCGAGCCATCACTGAGTTGGACGGCGACGGTGTAACACCCCGAGCCAGTGGGCGCGCCAGTACTGGTATCCCAATTGAACGTGTATTGTCCATTGGAGACGCGGAAAGTGCTGCCGCCCGTTGCGCCGATTGTGGGCAGATAGAGAACAAACACCGGTCCGGCGGTGGCCAGCGAGCACGGAGTGGTGCCGTTCCTTGGCCCGGTGTAGTATGTGCGGATGTCGATTGTGGTGGACAGATCCGATATCAGGTTGTTCTGCCCGTCGCGCAATTCCCACTTCAGTGGGACTGCCTGACCGAGATTGCTGGTTCCGGAGAACGAGCCGGCCGGTTGCAGCGGAGACATGTAGCCGTTGAACTGGTATGCACCGTTGTATCGAATGGTGCGGACGGCGGTGTTACCTGCTTGATCCGTGGCCGTGATGGTGAACGTCTGGGGGCCGGTCGTCGTCACGGTGAATGACGTTCCGGCGGGGACGGTACCAATGCAGGAGGCGATCGTGGACAGTGCATCGGAGCAGGCGTAGGCGGCCGTGATCGAAGTATTCACCGGGATGGCTGCGCCATCCAGTGGAGCGGTCACCACGATAAGCGGCGCCGTCCTGTCGATCTTGACCGTCACTGACTGAATAGTCTGAAGGCCAGCCATGTTAGTGGCGGTACAGGAAACGGTGGCGCCGTTCGTGTCGCTGGTGAGTGTTGTGGGCGGGCAGGTGTAAGGCTGCAAACCGGATTCGGAGTCTGTCACTGTCCAGGACACTGTGACATTGCTCCTGTACCAACCGTTGTTCCCCAAGGTGCCGGCCACGGTTGGCGTAATCACGGGAGCCGTTGTGTCAATGTTCACCTGCCGGGTGGTGGTGGTGGGTAAACCGGCGTTATTGGTGGCCGTGCAAGTGATGGTTGTAGTGGCCGTGAGCAACGCATTCGCGCAACCGGAAGATGTGGTCTTGATACCGGATTCAGGATCGCTGATCGCCCACGTGAGGCTGACCTGGGAGGTGTACCAGCCGTTGGCTCCCGCTGTTCCAAGCAAAGAAGGAATCACGGTTGGTGGTGTTCCATCGACGACGATAGCGAGCGTGATGGCGACCAGTTGTGGAGCGCACGGTTGCGCGGTGCAGCTTGAGTCTCGAACCTCGATGGTGAAAGTGAAATTGCCGCCTGCGGTGGGGACACCGGAAATGATGCCCGTGGAGGAGTTCAAACTCAGCCCGGTAGGTAGAGAACTTCCCGGCGCCAATGTGAAGGTGAACGGGGCCAGGCCACCGGAGACGTTGATCGCAGCCGAGTAGGGTTGATTGAGCGCTGCGGGGGGCAGTGTTGTTCCCGCAGGCGGGCTGAGCGTGTCCACCACTCGGATAGTGAAGGGCTGCGTTGCGATGCGAAGCGGCAGATTGGTTCCGTTCAGAAGCGGGGGATCTTCCTGAGCCTGGATTGTGAAGGCGTAGATCCCGGTGGGTGCGGTCAATGTGCCGGTGATGGCGCCCGTGGCCGGATTCAAACTCAGGCCGTTGGGAAGGCCGCCAGAGGGGATGACGCTGAACGTTAGCGTGCTCACCGATCCGATTGTGCTGATCAGCGCGGAATAGGGTTGTCCTGTTCTACCGTCGGGAAGCCTGGGGTTGGTAATAGTGAGGGTGATTGGCGCGATCGCGTTAGCGCCTTTGGGGGCCTGGGCGACGACAACGGGTGTGATGATGTTGCGTGGATCGAATCCACCAAACGAGCGCAATACAAGCTGTGCCTCCTCGCCGGGCTGCAGCGCCAGCGTCGGATTGGAGACGGAGGGATCAGTGACAGCCGACGGATCG
The DNA here is from genome assembly GCA_016213775.1 of Acidobacteriota bacterium. Classification (GTDB taxonomy): domain Bacteria; phylum Acidobacteriota; class Terriglobia; order Bryobacterales; family Bryobacteraceae; genus CADEFT01. Next base: position 9,629 of record JACQZR010000226.1, on the reverse strand, counting down.
GGGAGGTTGTTGACCATCGTGAATTGGGGAGTGTTCACTATGGTGACCAACTGGTTCTGGAGTTGATAGCCGAGCTTGCACGCATTGCCGCCGACGCCGGCGGTATTGGTGCGGTAGCCTTTCTTCAGGAACAACTGGAGCTTGACGCACCCCGTAGTCTGGCCCGGCGAGCAGACAGTGAGGGTATCGCGCGAGAAGAGCTTGGTGAGGTAGGACGCCGCCGTGTTGCCGATGTTCTTCACTGACCAGATGGTGTCCGAATAGCCCGCGGAAATGTCCGCTGCGACGATGTCGGGATTGACAATGTCCGGGTTGACGATGTCGGGGTTCACGATGTCGGGATTGACAATGTCCGGGTTGACGATGTCGGGGTTCACGATGTCGGGATTGACGATGTCTGGATTGACGATGTCCGGGTTGACGATGTCAGGGTTCACGATGTCCGGATTAGCCTTAATGGGTGCGACGATATCCGGGTTATAGCTTTCCGCCACGACGATGTCCGGGTTGACGATGTCGGGGTTTACGATATCGGGATTGACGATGTCCGGATTGACAATGTCCGGATTGAGCGCCACGGAACTCTGTAGTCCGCCGGGAAGTGGAGGCGAACTTCCACCTGAAGGCGGGACCGCCGCCACTTCCACGATCGCGACCTTGACTGTGGCTTTCGCGTTGGAACTTTGGATAAACACCGTTCGCGAAACGGAGCTTCGGGGAGCGATCACTACATAGAGGGTGCGCAGGTCCGAGCTAAAAAGGAACGAAGCCGTACCTGACGGCGATGGCTGATTCGTGATGTCGAGCCGGAAAATTTTCTGGGATCTGGTCTGATTCTGGACCAGGACGGAATAGGCTCTGGAGATGGAAGCAGACAGGGGCTTCTGATTGCCGAGTGCGGTGACGAGGAGTCCTCCGGAGATGCGCGCGGAGTAGATGTCCTGGTTGCGCATGCCTTCCTGTCCGGGGAGGCAGGAAGGCCTGGACTGCGAGGAATCGTAGCTGCTGACGCCGCCGGCGGACGCTACGGGGGTGTAATTCTGCCAGGTGGCCGGCAACTTGGGAGGGCGGACGTTGCGGTTGTCGGCCCAGGCGGCGTGGAAGATTGCAAACTCGGAGTTGGTGAGGTTATACTCCCAGCCTCCGCCGGTCTTGGGCAGGTAGACGGGGCCTGCAACTTCCACATAGTCCCCAATGAAGGAGGCGGTTCCGCGCGCGAACATTGGGAAGTTGGGCGGGTTGTACTGTAGCTGGATGGCTACTTGCGGGGTGTTGCCATCGGGGAATTTCGACCGGTCGCCGAGCGGCAACTTCCCGAATTGGTATTGGGAGATGCGGAACGAAGCGCCGAACGATGGAGATATGTCCGCGGCGCCGGCTGAGGCGGGAATTGCCTGGACTCCCCGGAGGTCCACTGTATGTAATCGCGGCAGAGTGCGATCGTCCATCACGAACCTGCCTTTGTCTCCGGTGAAAGGTTTGTTCGGATCGCCAACCCGCACGCGCTCTTCGCGATATTCTCCCCCACCCAATGCCGTGTACCTGCCGTAAGTCTGGGAGTCGCGGCTGTCGTAATAGACGAGCATCAGCCTCCCACCAGCAAAAGTGATGGAAGGCATGAGCTGATGGCCACCGGCAGAGTAGGGGTCCGCCACCCTCTGCTGTGCGACCGGGAAGTTGATACCGTCCGAAGAAGTGGCGACAACAATGCGGGCGTTGCTTTCGAAAGGAGCAGGCGCCAGACCGCGCTGCGGCCATGCCAGGTACACGCGTCCGAGGTGATCGACAGTCATTGTGGGAAAGGCTTTTGCGCGGAAGGCCAAGGCTGAACCTGTCATTTTGGGCTGGTCGAAGAACGAGTCAGCGGGAAGAGTGACGGCTACCTTTGCGGGCTGAATCCAGGAATCGGTTGCGCGGGTCCACTTGGTGACCAGGATGGCATCCGTGTCGCTGCTCGACGCCGAACGGCGCCATGCGACATGCACATCGCCATTAAGAGGATTCACGGCGAGGGCGGTGCCTTGATTGAACGAGTTCGATTCGCTCAGCTTGACAGGGGACTTGCTCCAGGTTTTGCCGCAATCCTCGGACTTGGTGAACATGATGGCGGAACTTGGTTTGGTGGAGGAGCCGGTGAACTTTGCGTACACCAGGTAGACGTCGAAGGCCGGGAACGTCTGTGGTGGGACTCCATTGGCTCCTCCAACGGAGCACGTCCTGGTGGTTCCGGGGACGAGCGCCGTAGCAATCCACGGCTTGTCGAGGAACTGTCCCGATGTGCCGGAGTCGATGACTATGGTGTCCAGGTAAGCGAAGGGGTTGCCATTCTCCTTGTTGTTCAAGTCCATGAAGCGGGTGACAAAGATGTCACTCGTGGCGTTCTTGCCGCGGTCGAATGCGATCCCGTTCATGAGGAACATTCCGTTCGGACCGGGGCGAATGGTCCCGTCGGCGGCAGCCATGCGCCGGTTGATGGGAGAGGAGGGGTCCGCGGTGCAGGAAGGAATATTGTACGGACATCCGGGCAGAACGGCGCTCTTCCAGGACGCGCCGCCGTCGGTGGAGCGGAAGATGCCCAGCCATACATCGCCGATCTCGTCGGAGCCGTCGAGCAGACCTGGCACGTCGACCAGGCGGTAGTCGTTCGCCACCGCCATTAAGTGGGATGTGGAGCGGGAAGACACCGCGATACTGGGTTCGTTCTGCCGCTGGAGAAACGGATCTCCACTGCCCAGGAGATCGCCGGTAACCATGTTGATATTGGGACCGGCAACTTGTGAATAGAGAGGGGCGCAAAGCCCAAGGGCCAGCAAAAGAATGATCAGCATCGGGGATTCCCGGAGTGTACCACGAAACGGCTTACAAATATATGATTTATTGGACCCTTAGGCTATTGGGACCATGCGTACTGGAACGAATGGCGGGGGGAGCCTCTTATCTCAGGATCAACTTCGATAGTCCTGCGTTGCCCGCCGTGTCGTAGGCTCTTACCACGAGGATGTGTTCGCCATTGGGCACCGCTGCGGCGAGGCCTGCAAACCGTTCCTGCAGAGTGTCGGCAACGCCATCCTCGGGCGCGAGTGTCATCCACGGGCCGGCGTCGATGGAGTATTCGGCGCGGCGAACGGGAAAACGACCTAATGGCCACCGTGAAAAACAGTGATGAAGACGACGGACAGCGAGTGTGGACGTTGGGCGGTTAGGCTGCGTGTGTGCTGTTTCGCAACATCGATCCGGGGCAAGTTGTCGCGCGGCTGTGCTGATTGACAGCATCAAGACCCTTCATTGACGATTCACTGAAACCACCCTACACTGAAGGTGAAACTGAGATCCGATTTGAAGACATACACCTTCAAGGTCATCGTGGAACCGGACGGAGACCGCTGGCACTCCTATTGTCCCGCGCTCGGAAGCTATGGCGCCGCCACATGGGGCAACACTCGCGAGGAGGCGTTTCGGCACATCCAGGAAGTAGTGCAGCTCGTGATCGACGAGTTGCTCGAAGACAACATCCCCATTCCGAGCGGCCCCCGGGAGGACGTAGCGGTTTTCTCCGATGAACGCGTAGCGGTCACCGTATGAGTCGATGGGCATCAACTACGCCAATCTCCGAAGCCTCACAGCCCGTGAAGTCATAACTGCTCTCCTGCAAGATGGTTTTGTCTTGCGCGGCGGTAAAGGGAGTCACCGGCGTTTTCAGCACAAGGACGGTCGGCGCGTGACGGTTTCGTGCCACGCGTTGTCCGACACGTTCCCGCCGAAGACTCTGAAAACAATTTTGGAAGGTCAGGCTTGCTGGACGGAGGATGATTGCATTACCCCTTTGATGTTCACAATTCAGTTGCAGCCGGAGTGATTCTCGGAGCAACTCTCATATGTGGACGGACAGGCTGGGTGGATATTGTTTGGTTCGGGTGGCGAATCGGGCGGTGTTGGGGTTTCGAACCAGGGCTTTGTTCATCGTAAGATGATCTTAGCCAGGCCTGCGTTGCCCGCTGTGTCGTAGGCTCTCACCACGAGGATGTGTTCTCCTGCCGGCACCGTTGCGGCGAGGCCTGCAAACCGTTCCTGCAGAGTGTCGGCAACGCCATCCTCGGGCGCGAGTGTCATCCACGGGCCGGCGTCGATGGAGTATTCGGCGCGGCGAACGGCTGATGCGGCGTCCTTGGCGTCCACCACGATTCGTAACCCGCCGGCCTCGCGCTGCGTGGTGAGTGTGATGGACGGCGGCGTATTGTCGATCAGCATCAGAGAACTGACCAAGTCCCCTTCGCGCGCATCGGCGGCGGGGTTGGATGGCGCGTCCGAGGCGATCACCTTGAAGAAATAGCGGCCGTCGGCAAAGACGTCTGCGTCGAGTGTGAGAGCCAGTTCCGTGTGGTTCTGCTTGAGCAGCTTCCACTCGCTCTCTTCTTCACCACGGAAGAAAACCGAATACGCCAACTTGTCGCTGTCGGTGTCTTCGGCCTGCCAGGTGATGACGATCTGGCCGTTCACCGGGCGGGTGACGGTTTGGGTGGGGTTGCCGGAAGATGTGGTGGATGCGGTTTCGGTCGAGTCGCTCACCGTGATGCTGTAGACCGCGTTGGTGGCAGTGGAAGAAGATGCCTTTGTTGTGGTGACCGCTGAGGCTTGGGAGGTTACGGTTACGGATTTGACGATGGGCGGGGTGTTCTGCGGCAGGTAAGCGATGGTCACGCTGTCGAGCTGCGGCGTGTTTCCGGACTTGCCGGCGAATTCGGCCTTCCATTGAATGAAACGTGCGTTGGGGCTGGCGATCTGGGCGCCGGTGGTTTCGATGGGCGCGGACCAGTCGCTCCAGGTTTTGTCGGGGCGGGACGAGTTGCCGCTGCGCGTGCGGAGGGCGACTTTTGCGGAAGCGGGAGTGCGAGCCCGCCACTGTAGCCGGCCCCAGCGCGCGGTGTTGGTGGCGTCATGCACTGGCGACTCGTATGTGCCGGCGTCGCCGGGTTGCGCGCCGATGCGAAGGAGCGAACCGTTATGGGACGTTGCCGCGAGCAGCCCATCGCTCAGATGGAGCAGGCGCGTCGTTTCCCCTTCGCGGGTCTCCAGCAGCAGGGTAGGCTTGCGGTCGGATTCCAGACGGTAGACGCGGCCCTGGCTGTCGGTGGCGAACAGAATTTCGCTGCCCGATGGAGCGAGGTCGTAGATATTTTCTTCTTTGGAGACCCAGAGCGTTTCAGCGCGGAGGTCGGGGTGGATGCGGATGAGGGCGGACTTGTCCACACCTGACATTTCCACAATAGGCGCAGTGACGGCGGTGGTTTGCGGCGTCGTGGGCGCGGCGGGCTTGGGTGCGTCCGCCTTGGGCTTGATTTCGATTCCGCTTTGCACTTGCGCGGCTTCCACGGTGATAGTGGTGGTGGGCGCCGTCACCATGGTGCCCGATCCGATTTGAGAAACCGCTCCCGCTGCGCCGGCCTGCTTTTTGGAAAAGGCTCCACCGAGCGCTGCGAGGTAGAGGCCGCCATCGGCGGATGGGATGATGGCGCGGATTTCGGGGAAGGTGGAATCGTACAGGACGAAGGCTTGGTCCTTGGCACTGATGCGGTAGAGGAGGCCGTTGGGTTCCGTTCCAGCTAACAGACGTTTCTGTGCGTCGAAGGCGAGGGCTGTCACATTGGACTGTCCCGTTTCGTACCAGACTTCGCCCGTGCCTTGCGCCGTGATGCGGAACACCTTGCCTTCGTCACCGGTGCCTGCGTAGAGCGTGCCATCGGGCGCGAAGGCCAGTGTCCAGATGTACTTTGATTTGGGAGCGAAGTATTCGCTGGGTGCGCCGCTCCGGATGCGGTAGATCTTGCCGTCGGGCGAGGTGGCGGCGAAGAGCGAGCCGTCGGCATGAATCGCCAACGCGAACACTTCGGGTTCCGGCGCGGTCCAATAGAGTTCGCTCTTGCCCGCGGGATCGATGCGATAGACTTGGCCGCGATGTCCGGTGGCGACGTAGAGATGCCCTTGCGGAGAGCGCGCGATGCTCCAGATCACTGGTTGATCGGAAGTGAAAAGCCTCTGCGAGCGTGGCGCGATCTGGAGCGAGCCATCGCGCAGCAGGGAGAGGCCTTGCAGCTTGCCTTTGAGGAATTCCTGGTAGGTGTTGATTTCCCAGTAGACGGTGCTCGCGGCGTTCAAGGCGAGGGCAAGCAGCAGCACTGGAAGGAGCTTGGGGAGGGTGCGCATCATTCTTTAACTTCAACGGCGATGGTCTTGGAGCCGGTGACCATCGTGGTCTTGATTGGGATTTCCACTTCGGCGATTTTGGATGTGTAGTTGAGTCCGATAGCACTGGCTCCTTGTGACCGGGAGAGGAGATTGGCGGCCGAGGGTGGTGGGCGGGGCAGGTCCTCCCCTTGGGAAATGTAGGCAGTCTCCGCGCGCCAGATACGGAGGAAAGCGCTGGTGTTGGTGCGGAGTTGATTCAACAGGCGGGCAACTTGAGCGGCGCCGCGCGGAGTCGTGAGCACCACGTTGCGCAACTCGAGCAGATTGGCGGTGGGTCCGTCGGCGACGGTGAGTTGCAGCAAGCCGGGGGTGGCACCGACGGGGACCCTGTACTCCGCAGTCCGGGTGAAGCGCTTGCCTTCGCCCGCGAAGAGTACGCGAAGCCGCACTGTTTCGCCGGGCCGAACGGTACGATGTTCGGGGATTACGTCCTCCACCTGCACCTGATTACGCGCGGGCGTGGCGTCGATGTCGAGAGTGATGTTTTTGACTGCCAGTTCCGGGAAGCCTTGTTGCAGCGCGTAGGCGAGTGGAATCGCACCGTTCTGGGCGGCCTGCATGGCGGAGCTGAACTCGCCGGAGAAGATGTTGAATGACTCCATCGGTTCGGCGTTCTCAAAGTCGATTCGCTGGCGGACCTGAAAGCTGACAGCGCCAACCACGCGTTCCGTGGCTTCGATGGCGGCGAAGGTGGTCATTTGAAGAAGGAACGGCGTCATGGCGGGATCGCGCACAATCTCGATTTGATAGCGCGAGGTTTTACCGCCGCCGCGTACCTGGATGGTGGTGGGGGTCATTCGCGCCTTGGTGCCCAATTGGCCGCGGACGGCGGTGGAGGAATCATGGTTGATGGTGCCCAGCCATTCGCGCGCCGAGGAAATCTTGAAAGAGGTGCCCAGGTTAGGGAGCAGGGTGATCACCTCGGAACTGGCGAAGGGCAGATCCACGTCGCCGAGCGAGACGAAGCGGTGGCCGAAGGCGTACAGGTTGCGGCCATCGATGTGGGTAACCGTACCATCCGCGCCGATGCTCATGTCGCCGGATACGAGTTGCACGCTGATCATGGCGCCGGGCTTGAGCTGCGCGGGATTTCCGATCGGCAGGCGTGAGCCGCTGCCGCCTGTCAGTCCCTGGCGCGGTTCCAGGCCTAGACTGCGCAACTGCGGCGCGAATCGCTCAATTGCCGAGGCGGGGAATCCGGAGAACGACACCGGGGTAGCGATCTCCGACAGGCGGTGTTCGCCAAAGGGGAAGTCGGCCGCTTTGGACTGGGGTAGCAATGCGGTTTCCGGACATCCGCTATTGGAGAGCAGGCACGGGAGGTGGAGGCGTGCGCGCTGGTTCGACGGGCGAGTGCTATCGATCATTTCGTGAATCGGGCGGATGCCGGCGATCGGTTCTTTTGCCAGGTTGAACGCCAGTCCAACTGCGCCGATCAACTTCCCGTCGATGTAGACAGGGCTACCGCTCATTCCCTGCAGCACTCCGGTTTGGGCAAGGGGGCCGCCGGATAGTCGAGCGAGAATAATCGACTGCTTTGGCCCTGCGTTTTCCAGAACGCCGAGAATTTCCGCGGTGAACGGTTCGATCTTCATCCCGGAGAAGACAGTGACTCCCGACCCGCGCATTCCAGAGCGGACAGGTTGCGCGGGATCCCAGAGGGGTTGGGCTTTCAGGGAGAGGGCGGCCAGTAGCAGCAGAGCCTTCATGTATCTCTTCTCATTCTACGCGTATCAGCCTTGTGCGCCTGAGTGTCAGGTTGTGAATCTACGAGTTTGTGTGATTAACTGAATGACATGGCGGTTGTGTGTCCGTTTCGCCGGCCGCTGGGATGACAATGGAGTCAACTTTGGAAGTTACGCCGGAGCAACTGCAACCCAACGCCGGTTTGGGGACGCGGTGGATCAAGCAAGCAGTCTGGTTCGCTGTACTGCTCGGTATCTGTTACGCGCCGATTGGGCAGCGTCTCATTCAACAGTGGATGAACGACGAGGACATGGGCCATGGCTTCTTCGTCCCCGTGATCGCTGTTTACATCGCATGGCAGAAACGTGACGAACTCGCGGCTACCGTGTTGAAACCGAGCAACCTGGGGTTGTTGCTGATCCTCTTGGGGGCCGTGCAGGCACTGGTGGGCACACTGGGCGCCGAACTGTTTATTTCGCGCACGGCTATCATAGTCTCGATAGTGGGATGCGTGCTTTTCCTGGGTGGAATACCCGCACTGAAGGTACTTGGCTTCCCGCTGTTCCTGCTGTGCTTCATGGTGCCTATTCCATCCATCATATATAACCAGATCACGTTTCCTTTGCAGTTACTGGCCAGCCGGGTCGCTGAGGTGGTGCTTGGAGGTGTAGGCATCCCTGTCGTGCGTGACGGCAACATTCTGGAACTGCCCAGCCAGAAGCTGTCGGTTGTGGAAGCTTGTAGCGGGATCCGGTCGCTGCTGTCGTTGACGTTTCTTTCGTTGGTATACGGGTTCTTTTTCGACCGCAAGCCTTGGATGAAGTGGGCGTTGTTTGTGGCCACTGTGCCGATTGCGATCGCGGCCAATGCCAGCCGGGTGACTATGACTGGTGTGCTAAGCGAGATCAATCCCGAACTGGCGCGGGGGGCCTATCATACCGCCGAGGGCTGGATTGTCTACGTTGTGGATCTGGCGATTCTGGTGGGCGTACACGCGGGGATAAACTGGATCTACAACCGGAGGAAAGGGGCAAAGACGGCCAATGTTTGATTTTCTCGAATCGAGCCGGGCGAAGATTCTGACGGCGCTGTTGCTGGCGCATGCGGGCATTTTCTATGGCATGTCGCGGCCCGAACCAACGCGGGTCGTGAAATCGCTGTCGGAGTTTCCAAAGGAATTCGGCGATTGGAAGATGATACAGGAAGGAACGCTGGAGAAAGAGGAGATGGAGATTCTGAAGGCGGATGAGGTCATCACCCGCTATTACGCCAACTCCAAAATGCAGCGCGGGGGCAACCTCTTTATCGCGTACTTCACTACGCAGAGGGCCGGCAAAGCACCGCATTCGCCGAAGAATTGCCTGCCGGGAAGCGGTTGGATGCCGCTGGTGAACGATAAGCTTTACGTGGATGTGGAAGGCGCGCCCCCTGTGGAAGTGAACCGCTACGTAGTGTCGCGCGGAGATTCCAAATCACTGGTTCTGTACTGGTATCAGACCAAGCACCGCACGGTGGCCAGCGAGTACATGGCGAAGGTGTACACGGTAGTGGATGCGATCCGCTACAACCGGTCGGATGCGGCGGTGGTCAAGGTGACGCTGCCGGTGATGAACGGTGATGTGGATGCGGCAACCGAGGCGGCAAAGACGTTCATGCGGACGTTCTATCAGGAACTGAATCCGTATTTTCCGTAGCCGAAG
>JACQZR010000225.1 GCA_016213775.1 Acidobacteriota bacterium | reverse complement strand
GTCGTGCCCTTCCTGAATCCACGTATGCGTTCTCGCACCAGTTGCACTGCGATCTGATCAAGAGCGCGCCAGCTCATCCAGGTCATAACACAAACTCTAACATCTGGCCGGCGCACACGCAAATGACCCACCGCATGATGGGGCCTAAGCAGTTCGACCTCATGAAGAAGGATTCATTCTTCATCGCCGTCAGCCGCGGCGCCATCTACGATCTGCCGTCGCTGGTGAAAGCATTGGATTCGCGCAAAATCGCCGGCGCCGGTGTCGACGTGACCGACCCCGAGCCTCTCCCCGAAGGCAACGCTCTCTGGAAGTTCGACAACGCCATCGTCACGCCGCACATCGCCGGCCGCTCCGACAAGGACAACGCTCGCATGAACGACACCGTCAAGGCGAACATCAAACGTTTCGTCGAAGGCAAGCCGCTCATCAACGTCGTCGATAAGGCCGCCGGGTACTGAAACCCCACGCTACACAATTAGCCGGCGGGGCACTTGCGCCACCCACCCAGGTGTGGATATGCTGATCACATCGTAACGGGAGATTGCTCACAGGGTTGTTGTGTGAGCGTTTACATGAATCGAACCAAATCAGCAAACACGCTGAGCCTGCTTGCCTATGAGCGGGTTCGCAACAAGATCCTTACCGGGGAGTACGCCATTGGCTTTCCCTTAAGCCGCAGAACACTCGCCGAAGAACTCGGGATGAGCCTCATTCCCGTATCGGAAGCGCTGCAGCGGCTGGAAGCGGAAGGTATGGTGGAGTCAAAGCCGCGTGCCGGCACACGTGTCCGCATTCCCACCTCCGAAGACATTCGCGGCCACTACATCGTCCGCGAAGCGCTCGAATCGCAATCGGCGCGCCTGTTTTCCCGCCACGCCACCCGCGAGCAGAAAAACGAATTGCGGGAGCTCGCCGAACTGGTGGACAAGCTCTCCGCCTCACTGGAGAAAGTGGAAGAGCCGCACCGCTTCGCAGCTTCCTACGAATTTGAGCGCACCCATCTGCGCTTCCACACCGTGATTGCCGAATGCAGCAATTGTCCCGCGCTTGTGGAAGCCATCGAGCGCAGCCGCGTCCTCATTTACAACTGGCTGTTCAATGTCGCTTCCGGTATGCCGTCGCTGCCGGTACGCTGGCATCGCGACCTCGCCAAGGGACTCTGCTCGGGAGATGTCCTGGATGCCGACAAGATCATGCGCGAGCACGTCACGCACCGCCAGGAGGAAGTCCTTCGCCGCTTCGAGAAACTGCAGGGGGAAGGGCAGTTCGACGTGCGCTTCGTACGGGGTCCGCACAAACGCGCGCAACCGCTCGCCGGTTGATCTTCAACCGCGCCTTGCCGCCAGTGGTCTCGCCCGCTCCACCGGCGACGAGAGGATCAGCGACGTCGATGTCATCCCATACGGCGTCAACTGATCAATCAGCCTCTGTAAATGCTGGACCGATTCCACGCGTACCTTCAGGATGAACGACTCATCCCCCGTGCAACGGTGGCATTCCAACACCTCGGGCATCTTGTCGGCAAGCGTTGTCAGCCGCTTCGCCAGGGGCTCCCCACCGCCCAATCTGATGCGAATGAACGCAGCTACCGGAAGCCCAATCCGCGCCGGATCAATCATCGCGGTGTAGCTTTGAATCACCCCCGACTCCTCCAGCTTGCGGACCCGTTCCGCAGTGGCCGGCGTGGACAAGCCCACGCGACGACCCAACTCCGCGTACGACAGCCGCGCGTCGGCCTGCAACTGAGCCAGGATCTTCCACGCGATCCGATCCAACTGTTCGGAAACCATATTGCCAGTTTACTTAACGAACGGTAAGCCGCTGCCACGATATTCCAGCGGACCCCCATTGGCGATGGGCCGCTCCGGCGATATCCTGATATCGACATGCCACTCGAACGCAGAAGTTGGGCCGAGCCTTTCAAGATCAAAGTGGTGGAGCCGGTGCGCCTCACCACTCGCGAACAGAGGGAACGCGCCATCGCCGAAGCCGGCTACAACACCTTCCTCCTCCGCTCGCGCGACGTCTACATCGACCTGCTTACCGACTCCGGCACTTCCGCCATGAGCGACCGCCAGTGGGCGGGCATGATGCTCGGCGACGAAGCCTATGCAGGTAGCGAGAACTTCTATTCGCTGGAAGATGCCGTCCACCGCTACTACGGCTACCGCCACCTCATCCCCACGCATCAGGGACGCGGTGCGGAAAACATCATCTCGCGAGTGCTCATCAAGCCCGGCGACGTCGTCCCCGGCAACATGTACTTCACCACCACGCGGCTGCACCAGGAGATGGCCGGCGGCAGATTCGTCGACGTCATCATTGACGAAGCGCACGACCCCGCGAGCGAGCATCCCTTCAAAGGCAACGTTGATCTCGACAAGCTGGAGCACGTGCTCAAGGCCAACCCCGGTCGCGTTCCCTACGTGAGCGTCGCGGCGACAGTGAACATGGCCGGCGGCCAGCCGATCTCGCTCGCCAATCTTCAAGCCGTTCGAGAACTGGCCACCCGATACGGCGTGCGCGTGATCCTGGACGCCACCCGCATCGCCGAAAACTCGTGGTTCATTCAACAGCGGGAAGCGGGGCAGCAGGGGCGCAGCGTCGCCGCCATCGTACGCGACCTCTGCGCCCTCACGGACGGCTGTACGATGAGCGCCAAGAAGGACCCGCTGGCCAACATTGGCGGCTTCCTCGCTGTGAATGACGACGAGATCGCACAGCAGGCCCAGAACCTCCTGGTCGTGTTTGAAGGACTGCACACGTACGGCGGAATGGCGGGCCGCGACATGCAGGCCGTCGCAATCGGCATTTCGGAATCCGTGGACGACCATCACATTCGCGCCCGCATCGGCCAGGTGGAATATCTCGGGGCGAAGCTCCGCAACTGGGGTGTCCCCATCGTGCTCCCGGTGGGCGGCCACGGCGTCTTCCTGGATGCCCGCGCTTTTCTCCCGCACATTCCGCAATCGCAGTATCCCGCGCAAGCACTCGCCGCCGCGCTCTATCTCGATTCCGGTGTCCGTGCCATGGAGCGAGGCGCGGTGTCGGCGGGCCGCGACGCCGCCACCGGGGAAGAGCACATGCCCCGCCTCGAACTGGTGCGCCTGACCATCCCGCGCCGCGTATACACCCAGGCCCACATGGACGTTACCGCCGAAAGCGTCTACTGCCTCTACGAAGAACGGGATCGCATTCGCGGTCTTCGCATGACCTACGAGCCCAAACTGCTGCGTTTCTTCCAGGCGCGATTTGAATGGGTTTGATACCCTGGTAGTTCATTCCTCGAATTCCAATTCACCAGAGTTAAAAAGGAGCGACTACCTTGCGAGTAGGCTTAATCGGCTGCGGAGCGATTGCGCAAAAGCACATCCAGGCATATCAGAACATCGGCTTTCAGGTCACCGTCTGCACCGACGTTCGCGAGGACTTTGGCGAAAAGTTCGCCGCCGGCTGCGGCGCCAAGTTCGTCAAGACCTTTGCGGAGGTCTGCACCCACCCCGAGGTCGATTTCATCGATGTCTGCACCTTTCCTGATTTCCGCCTCCAGCCGCTGAAACTCGCCGCCGATGCCGGAAAGCACATCCAGGTGCAGAAGCCCATTGCCACCAATCTCGAGACCGCGGGAGAGATGGTCCAATACGCCAACAGCAAAGGCGTCGTACTCAACTGCGTCAGCCAGCACCGCTTTGACGATTCCATTCAGTTCCTGGCGAAAGCGATCCCGGCGGGACGCCTCGGCAAGATCATCCAGGCCGATGCCTATGTCAAGTGGTACCGCTCCGCCGAATACTATTCGCGCCCGATCAAAGGGAGTTGGGCCGTGGAAGGTGGCGGCGCGCTCATTAATCAGGCCGTGCATCAGGTGGACATGCTTTTACACCTGATCGGGCGGGTGAAAGAAATCTACGGCATGTGGCAGCTCGGCGCGCTTCACAAGATCGAATCGGAGGACGTTATCAACGCCATGCTCCGCTTTGCCGGCGGTGCAACCGGCGTCATTCAAGCCACCACCGCCATCTGGCCCGGCTATTCCGAACGCATCGAGATCCACGGAACCAAAGGTACGGCCGTGGTCACCGGCGACAAGCTCACGACGTGGGATGTGCAGGACGATGCCGGTGATCCGCCGCCGCTTGCGAAGGATACGATGTCCGGCGCCTCCGATCCGATGGCCATTCCGCTCACCCCATTCGAACGCCAGTTCCGTGAATTCGGCGATGCCATTCGCGAGAAGCGCCAGCCGCTCACTTCCGGCGAAGCAGGCTATCGTGCGCTCGAGGTGGTGGTGACCACATACGCGTCGTGCAGGCAAGGGCGTCCCATCACGCTCGCCGAAGGGTCATTGTAAGGCCCCGCATGGGTTGGAAAGTGCGCGTGCCGGCGTCGAGCGCCAACCTCGGCCCGGGCTTTGATGCTCTCGGTCTCGCATTGGACATTCCGCTCGAATGCCGCTTCCGCGTCGCGAACAAATTCACGCTTTCCGTTACTGGGCGCGATGCAGCGGAAATCCCCGCCACGGAGGAAAACCTCATCTGGCAAACAGCCCTGCGAGTGGCGCGCGAATTCGGCCGCGAAACGCTGCCGCCGGTCGCCATCGAGATCGACAACCAGATCCCGCTCGGCAAGGGACTCGGCTCCAGCGCGGCGGCGCTCACCGCGGGTGTCGTCATCGCCGAGAAGCTTCTTGGACTCGGTTGGAAGCCGCTGCGCATCCTGGATGAAGCCGCGCAGATTGAAGGCCACCCCGACAACGTTGCCGCCGCCGTGCTCGGCTCCATCGTTGCCAGCGCCTTCGACACGCATACCGGGGCGACGCGCGCCGTCCGCCTGGAACTGCCCTCCAACTTCGGCGTCTCCGTCGTCGTGCCCGATTTCATCCTGCCCACGTCAGAAGCCCGCGCCGCGCTGCCGCAATCCTACTCGCGCGAGGACGCCGTGTTCAACGTGCAGCGTGCCGCATTGTTAGTAGCAGCCTTCGCTACCGGATCTTCCGCCGCGTTCCCAGCCGCGTTGGAAGACCGTATGCACCAGCCCTATCGCGCCAAACTCGTACCCGGCCTCGATGAAATTCTTCGGCTTCGCGCGCCAGGCTTGCTTGGTTGCGTGTTGAGCGGCGCCGGCCCGTCAATTCTTGTCTTCTACGAAACCGGCTGCGAATCGGTAAGCGACCTCGTGCGCCAGATTTTCCGGCTGCACGGGCGCGGTTCGGAGATCTTCCCCACGCGCATCGACCCCGACGGATTACAGGTTACTGATTGGGTGGCTGATCCGCTGTCCGTGTGAACTCCAGCCCGCGCACGCGGCCCGTGTTCAACCGGAATCCCGTGACTTTCTTTTCCGCGTTGCGGCTCAGGAACAGCGTCATCGTGCCCAACCGGAACTGGTCCGTCCTCACAAGCTGCATCTCGCCGATGGCCGTGCCCGCTTGCTCCAGCAGCAGCTTTCCGTCAAAGAACCGCACATCAAGCTGCGACTGCACTTCGCCGCATTTGTAGATTCCCTCATACTGCCGGGCGTCCAAAAGCTGCACGGGCCTGGCATCCATACGCTCCCACTTCACCACGCGGTTGGTTTCCGACTCCACGCGCAGAAACCGCGGCTCGTCCTTGTCGCCGGCGTCCTTGAATTCGATCTCCAGATCGAGCGGAGCATTGACACTGCGAAAGCGCATCTTCGTCTGCTGCAGCATGGTCAACGTCGTGCCGTTGTAATTGAGCCCGAGCACCCTGCCCTGCGGCGCGATCTGCACGATGTCGCCCGTCACCGCATCAAAGAACGACCCCGCCTTCCGTGCCAGCTCCGCCTGGGTCAGTACCGGCGTCTCCACTGCTGCGACATCGGTGAGAAAGGCGTTCGCCGCCAGGCGCGCATAGATGGCCGGAGTGATGTTGCTCGTGTTGCACAGAACCGCCGCTCCCACCTTGCGCGACGGTACCCACAAGATCTCGCTACGGTATCCGCGCAAGCCTCCCGCATGGCTCCAGATATCCAGGCCGCGCAGTTGCTTGAGCATCATTCCCCGGCCGTACTCCGCCGTATCTCCGCTGTTCAGCTTTGCCGGCGTCACCATCAGTTTCAGTGCCTGTGCGCCTGCCCCCTGCGGGCTCTCGAGAAACTTGAACCAGCGGAACACGTCCTCCAGAGTCGTGAAGACGCCGCCATCGCCGACCACATCCACCGTCGCTGTATTAATGCGGAACCCCGGTGCCGGTCCACCCTCCACGCCCGTGTTCGGCGAATAGCCGGTGGCACGCTTCGGCAGCAGTTGAAAGCGGTTGTCGTAATACCGCGTCGCCGTCAACCCGAGCGGTTGGAAGAGGAACTCCTTTGCGAAATCGCGTAGATGGCGCAGCGCCGCCGGCCGCAGAATCTGCGCCAGCAGAAAGTAATTGGAGTTGCTATAAAGAAACTCCTCCCCCGGCTGGAACTGCAAGCCATTCTGCCGCCGCAGCATCTCCATAACCTGCGAGTCTTTCAACGGTGCGTCATCCTCCGGCCCGGTGAGCGTCCACAACCCGTGATAGTCGCGAATCCCGCTCGAATGCTCCAGCAAATGCCGCACGGTGACAGGCTGCATGTAGGCCGGCAGATCGGGAAGGAACTTGCGGATCGGATCGTCCAGCTTCATGCGCCCCTGCACCAGCAGCAGCAGGATAGACATCCCGGTGAACTCCTTGGATGTCGAGCCGAGATAGAACGCGGTCTGCGGGGTGATGGGTGCGCCGTACTCGAGGTTTGCTGATCCGTATCCCTTCTGATGGACGACTTTGCCTTCCTTCACTACGCCCACGGCGCAACCCGGCGAATCGGCTTTGTTCCATTGTTCGAACAGCGCGTCAATCGCGCCGGAGGGATCGGCGGCGCGCAAAGATGCCGCGGCAACAAGCAATATGGGAATCAGCATGCGGAAAGGTATCTATTCATTGTGACAGATCGCGCGCTTTGACCAGCGCCGCCGGCTTTGCGTTACTCTGTCGTAGTTGGCCGCATGAGCACAGAATTATACCGCTTTGGCCTGTTCGAACTCGACGCCGCTGCGAACGAGCTGCGACGCGATGGCGTCCTGGTGCGGCTGCAGGCGCAGCCTGCGCAAGTGCTCGCAGTGCTGGTGCGGAACGCAGGTTCGGTGGTGACGCGCGAGGCGCTCCGCGAGGCCATCTGGGGCAGCGACACATTTGTCGATTTCGATCGCAACCTCAACTACTGCGTGACACAGATCCGTTCGGCGCTCGGTGATTCCGCCGATTCGCCGCGCTTCATTCGCACCCATCCCAAGAAGGGCTACGCGTTCATCGCGCCCGTCACATCCGTGAACGGCAAGGCGCCCGAGCCGCGCCGCTGGAACGGGCGCAAACTCGCCTTCCTCGGCACCGCGCTTGCACTGCTGGCCATCGGGTTGTTGCTCGGCTCGCGCAACCTTCGCGAAGCTGCAGGGCCGATTACCATCGCGGTGGTGCGCTTCGACAACGAATCCACCAACCCCGAACTCACTCGTTTCGCGGACGGCCTGACAGACATGCTGGTTGCCGATCTCACGCAATCCGGATCGGACTTCGCTGTGATTGGAAACGCCGCCGCACTGCGTCTGCCGCGCAAGGAACGGAACCTCAAGCAAATCGCCGCTGACCTGCAGGCCCACTACCTGATCTTCGGCCAGGTATTTTCCGATGAAGGGAACAGGGTCCGGGTGCTGGCGCACTTCATTCGCCTGCCAGATCAGAAACACCTCTGGGTGACAAAGGCCGAGGCCGAAAACAAAGCCGGCGACCTCGCCGTGCAGGCCGAATTCGCGCGCCGCATCACCGCCGATATCCGCGCCAGGCTTCCTCACACATCCCGCTAACACGCTGTCACGACGAGCAGTTAATGCCTCACACAGAATTCACTCCTGCGGCGGCGGAAGTTGCCGTAGCATGAACCCATGACATCACTCACACGACGGCTGTTTCTGGGAACGCCGCTCTCCGCACTCGCCGCCACAACCACGGTGGACGCTGTCTACCCCACGCACCCACCGGACCTGGTGAAGGAAATGGTCACCGTGGCGCACGGCAACGTGAAACGCGTGAAGGAACTGGTAGAGTCTCGCCCCTCATTGGCGAAGGCCGCCTACGATTGGGGCTACGGCGATTGGGAGACCGCCCTCGGAGCCGCGTCCCACGTCGGTAATCGCGAGATCGCCGAGTACCTCATGAAGAACGGCGCACCGCCGACCATCTTCTCCGCAACCATGCTCGGCCAGCTCGATGTAGTGAAGGCGATCATCGCTGCCCAGCCCGGTATCCAGCGCCATGCCGGTCCCCACGGCATCACACTGCTTGCCCATGCGCGTTTTGGAGGCAAGCCCGCCGAAGGAGTGCTGCGTTACCTGGAATCGCTCGGAGATGCCGGAGGCGAACCGCCCGCCGCAATCACCCCCGAAGAAATCTCCCAACTCACCGGAACTTACCGCTTCGGTTCCGGCGACAGCGACCGCTTCGAGGTGATCACCAACCGGGGCCAGTTGCAGATCAGGCGTACGGGCGGAATCGCACGCGGTCTCGTCCACCGCGGCAATCACGCGTTTCACCCTATCGGATCAACCGCTGTGCGCGTGACATTTACCAAGGAGGGAGACGCAATGTTACTTACGCTGCATGACGCCGGCCTGATCCTCACAGGCCGCCGCGACTGACTACTTCTTCTTAGCCGGAGCCGCCGCGGGAGGATTCTCTTTCTCTTCCGGCAATGCATCCGGTACGTCGAACTTGATGGTGGCCTCGGCGCCGAACTTCCGGTACAACCGGAACTCCACCACATTCTTCGTCAGGTGACGCCCTTCGCGCATGCGAACCTCGGCCCGCAGCGGCAGCACGTGTTCGGTTTCCCCAATCTTGGTGAACTCGTAATCGAGCATCTCCGTCGCCTGCTGCACCGGAAAATCAGGAGGAATATTGATCGCCTCCAGCGTGATGCGCGTCACCGTCAGGTAATCGGCGTCAGCGTAAATCAGACCGCGGTAGGCCGGGATGATCCGCATCGACTTCCTGTAGTCGATCGTCCACTTGGAACGCGCCTGCGAAACGTTATAGGCAAACACATGCTGCCGTCGCCCTTTCAACGTCCCCCACCGCTGCCACTCGAACTTCGTCTCCGATTCCGGATCGAAGATCTCCTTCATCATGCTGCCGAATTCGCCCGACGAACTCGCGCCCCCCAACCGGTCGTGCGAGATGTCCGTGAACCGTCCGTTGATGCTCACCACCTCGTACTTTTCCTTCTGCTCAAAATACGTCAGCTTTTCGTTGATGGTGTCCTGCGGGTGCCACATCTCCAAGCCCGACGGATCGGCATAGCGCCGCGTCACCTGCATGCAGATGAAGTCCGGAAGCCGCCTGGAATAGCCCATTGCATATTTGCGCACTTCTTCCAAAACGCGCTGCTGCTCGGCTTGGGGTGGTGGCGGGATCACTACAGGCTTCGGCTCCGGTGGTGGAGCCGCGGCCTTCGGCAGTTTCTTCGTCGTCTCCGCCAACTCCCGCAGCGCCGTGACGCTCTTGTAGCCTAGTCCCTTGCTTTGCCAGTTCTCGATCGTCTCATCGTCCAACTGCTCGGTGAGCTTCATCTTCTTGATGTAGTCCGCCACCTTGCGATCGTCCTGCTTCAACTTGATCGACGATTCCACAAAGCTCGAGAGCTGGCGGAGATTCACCGTCATCTGTGCATGAACGGTGGTGGTGAGGAGGACCATCAGTCCCAGCAGACAGGTCCGGATCGGCCGCATATTACTTATCATCGCTCACTTGGACGGCAATGATAATGGACGCGCTCGCGAGTGCTGCCGTTACGGGCGAATCGCGATCAACTCCGCGTGTCCCTCGCCGCTTTTGATGCGCGCTGATGTATACACGGTTCCGTCCTTGCCCACCGCGATGCTGTTGACGTACGTCGGCCTGTCGCCGTTTTCATAGAAAATCGGCCCGAGATCGGTGTACTTGTTCGCCGCCGTATCGAACGTGATCAGGTGCAGGTTCTCGGTCCCCTTGGCTTCTCCCTTGGCCGTCGAATCCTTGCCCGTTACACGCCTGCCGCCCTCGTACACTGGACCACCTGTCAGATAGTGAAGCGTGTGCCCGTCCGGCCCCAGCGTAAACCCCAAGTAGCCATAGCTGAACTGATCGAACATACCGCTGCGCTTGGACGGCTCAGACGTGATCCTGTCGACAATCTCAATCGACGGCAGCTTTGGATCGAACTTGAACAGATAGCCGCTATTGCCGTGAACGCCAAAGAAAGCCTTCTGCGAATCCACCCAAACCACCTGACGCCAGTTGTACGCCATGTGTCCGCTGTTGGTGACATCGTACAACCCGAAGTAATCCTTCTTCATCGTTTCGCCGGCGAACGACGCCACGGTGTCGGTATCGGGATCGTAGCGGAACAGCGTCCCCTCGCCGCGCGAGAACCACGCCGCGCCATCCTCCGGCCGCACCGCGATGGAACGGCAGATGGTGCGGTAGCTGTTGCCTTTGCCATTCTCGCCCTTCTCGAAATAAGGTCCGAAATTCTTGAATTCCTTCTTCGCGATGTCGAATCGGAAGAAGTTGCCCGTCGGCCAGGTAAGTCCAAACAGCCGCCTGTGTTTGGCGTCCAGGTTCAAGGTGATAATCCCTTCGCCGCCCGGCAGCAGTCCCAGGTCCTCCATCTTGCCGGTGGCCATGTCGATGGCCAGCACATGCCCGCCGGGGTACGGCTTCCAGCCCGCGGGTGGCACGCCCATCTTCTCCATGCCGTCGATGATGCTGTAGTAGCCGATGTGGGTGGCGAAGTAGAGCTTGCCGTTCGATTCAAAGAAGGGCACGTGGCTCTTGCCCTGCACGATGGTTTTCTTGCCCTTTTCGCCGCACGCTTCCGTCAGATCGCCGAGGTGTTTCGACTGGCCCGTCGCCGGATCGTACGCATACACCTGCGCCCCGGTTTCATAGGATTCCGACGAGAGCACGTAGTAAATCTTCCCGTCGCTTGCCGCGCCCATCCCATTGTAGGAATCGTGCGCCAGCGCGAAGCCGGAAGGCAGTATCTTCGCGGTCAGCTTCGCGGGCTTGGGCGCCGACTCCTTGGCCACGGGAGCCGGTTTCTGTTCACATCCACTCTGCATGATTGCCAGTGCCGTTATCAGGAAAGGTAAGGATCTCATTTCTGTTTCCGGGCCAGTGCCACGCCCTGCGTCGTGACAAAGTATTTCGCCGTCAGGAACGACTGTTCCCACGCCGGCAGGGAGTTCGGCTTCTTCACATAATCGAGGAACTGTTTCGCCAGCAGCGCGAAGTGGGCTTCATGCCCAATCCGCAGCGCCTGTGGGATCGCCACCCGAAACCCGTCGCCGCGCTCTTCCAGCGAAAGCCCTGCGTACGGGCTCGCCGCAATGTGCTTGCGCAGCGCTTCGCCGATCGCGGCTTTATCGCCGGCAGGGATGACGAGCACTTCGTTATCCCGCACTTCCACTCGTGACTTGGTCCCGCGATAGATGGACACTTCCGAATCGCCTTGTCCCGGCGCTGCTTCAAAGCCCCACTTCACGTCCATCTTCACGTGCACGCCGCGCAGTGTGTAGTGGACGCTGTTGTTGCAGAAATAGTGCAGCCCGTCGCTGCGTACGTGGTCCTTCACGTAATCCGGGAACGCCGACTCGCCAGTCACCTTCTGGAAATCGGCCGGCGTCAACACCGTGGGCCAGCGCTTCCCTTCCAGCACCTGAACTTCGCGCGGCGTGTCGATTGCTTTCTCCGGCGACAGCGTCCATTGCACCAGATCCACCAGGTGGGTGCCGACATCGGTCAGGCCTTCACCTTGCTGACGGATATCGAAAAACCATGGCGGCCTTCGATTCGGCGCGCCCGCCACCATCTTCAACAGGTAATGCACGCTATCGAGGTAGACCGCGGGTTCCACCGCCGAGCCTTTCAACATCTCGCCGAACACGGCCGCATCATTCACCAAAGCCTTCTGCAGAAGGCAGGTGATCTCGTAGCGCTGCGTCATGCCGTCATAGAGAATCACGTCCTTTGCCTTGGCTGCATCCAACGCCGCGCCGAGCTTCGGCAGATCCTCGGGTTCGATCACCCAAGGCTTGTCCGCCAGGATGTGCATCCCCGCCGACGCGATGGTCCGCATCCGTTCGATCTTGCCTTTATTCCGGCCCGACAGCACCACGATCTGCCCCGGCTTATCGTGCAGCATGCGCTCGAAGTAATCGGGCGAGGCATGCACCGTCGCCTTCCAGTTGGTAGGATTCGCGGGCCGTGTGTTAAACAGGATCACCCGGTTCAAATGCGCCGTCAGATCGGCTCCGAACGGCGCATAGACAAAGGTCTCGGCTGACAAGTCGGCGAGCGCCTCTTTTTGAATCAGCGCCGCGTGAAAGTGGCCCGGGTCCACGGTGACAAGTTTGTATTGAGCCTCGAGCATAGGCGCGAAGAGGGCAATCCAAGCGAAACGCAGCATCATCACCCCTTGTTCAAATCAGGGGCGTTCGCCTGAATCCGCGCGATGGCCTCGGCAATCTGATCCATCGACGCATGATCGGTGAGCAGGATGTTCTGCGTGAACCACACCGCTTCCTGGCACAGCTTGTCGTTCTCCGGACAGCGGTTGTTGTGCTCCCATTTCGCGATCTGTTCTTTCGAATGGATCCTTTGATAACCGCGGGAATGCAGCGTATTCACCAGGAACGGTTCTTTGTTCAATGGTGAATAGCCCGCCGACGCCGGAATGCCCTCGGCCGACAGGGCCTTCAGGAACTTCGCCCGCGGCAGCCCCGCGAACTTCTCCGGCTGATAGCGCCACATGTACAGATGCCACGCGTTGCCGGTGCACCCCGAATACAGCTTGGCCGGCAAAACGCCGGGAATCTTGGAGAGCAGGGACGTGAGGTAGGCCGCGTTATCGCGCCGCAGTTTGGTTTGCGCTTCCAGCCGCGTCATCTGGGCGCTCAGCAGCGCTCCCTGAAACTCGGTCATGCGCAGGTTGTTGCCGCGCGAGACGTAAGCGAAGTTATAGCCCGTGGACACGCGCCCGCGGCTGTTGTTGTGGAAGGCATAGCACTTCTCAATCAACTCGCTGTCATTGGAAAGAATCGCCCCGCCTTCCCCTGAGTTGAGGTTCTTGCTCGCCTGGAAGCTGAAGCAACCCGTCAGCCCATAGGTTCCGACCTTCTTATTGCGCCACTCCCCCAGGTGCGCCTGGCAGGCATCCTCCACTACCGGAATGTTCCGCTTCCTGGCGATCGCCAGAATCGCATCCAAGTCCGCCGGCGCGCCGCCCATATGCACCGGCATGATGGCGGCCGTACGATCCGTGATCGCCGCTTCGATCTTCTTCGCGTCAATCTGCATGGACTCGCGATCCGAATCCACAAACACCGGCACCGCATGCAGAGCAAGCACGACGTTGATGGTCGCCACAAACGTGTACGGCGGGACAATTACTTCATCACCCGCGCCCACACCCATCGCCGATAACGACGTCAGCAACGCGCTCGTGCCGTTTGCGGTGGCCAGGCACGCCTTAGCGCCGGTGAGCTTCGCGTAATCCTCTTCCCACTTCGCTGTTACTTTGCCCGAACTGCGATTCCACACTGCGCTCTTTAACACCTTCGCCAGCGCGTCTTCCTCTTCCTTGCCGAACACGGGCCACTTGGGCCACGCCGTCGTGCGGATCTTGGCGCCGCCCAACAACGCTGGTTTGGAGGTTGCGGGCCACGCCGATGCCGCCGCCGCGGTGGCGATTGCTGCACGTCTGCTGAGCTTCAACATAAGTACTCCTCCCGATTGCCGGCCCTTCGGAGTCCGGTAAAGGTCCATCATACGGCTTTTGCCCGAGGCTTTGACACCCCATTCAACCTGAACATAAAGATAAAGATTCAGTTCGCAGAAAAAAAATGCTAGAGTATAAAAGCACGTTTAGTGCCTTTTGAGGGGCTTGCCTATCAGAAGTAGAGAGCCTGCCGCTGGGCGAAAAGCTGTTTTCGGACGGGCTGATCGGTTGGTGGTGGAAAGTTGTGGGGCGTGTCTCCTGAGCGAGCACGCTTGGCGCAACAGTTTTGAAAGGGTTCGTGACCGTGAAGAATATTTTTGTCGGCAACTTGAGTTTCAGTGCTACTGAGCAGGACATTCGTTCGATGTTTGAAGGCTATGGCACTGTGGATCGCGTTAGCATCATTACAGACCGTGAGACTGGCCGGTCCCGCGGATTTGCATTTGTGGAAATGCCGGATGACACCCAGGCTGATCGGGCGATTACGGCGTTGAACGGTTCGGAAATGGGCGGACGTTCACTCAATGTGAACGAAGCCCGGCCGAAGGGTGATCGTCCTTCCGGGGGCGGTGGCGGTGGTCGTGGCGGATTCGGTGGTCGGGGCGGCGGCGGTGGATTCCGTGAGCGTCGCGGCGGCTACTAACGGTCGCAACCTTTCAATAGTGTAAAGGGTTTCTCAACTCCACCAGCGTTCGCGAGAGCGCCGGTGGAGTTGTGCGTTTTCGTCTACGTGACTTGCGCCCACTTTCCTACCCACGCCGTCCACTCCTGCCGCAGTTTCGGAGCCAATTCCTCCGCACGCTCTCCATATAGATAGACCAGCAGAATTACCAGGTTCATCCCACCGCACGCCTCCGCGGCCACGGAGATCACTCTCGGGACTTCCCCTTCCGTCCGCACCACCACGCGGTGCTCCGCTACCCCTTCCACAATTCCCGAAAAATCCGGCGCCCCGCTGGGCGATTTCACTCTTCCCCCAACAGTTGCGCCTCCAAGACCCAGGTCAGCCGCCATCCCCGCCCACACTGTCGCCACATCGCCTGCACATTGCCCCATCACTTGAACGTTCGCGCTCGGCTTGCCCGCGAAGTGCTTCAGGTACAGCCGCAAAACGACAAAGAACCCTGGCCACCCGCTCTCGATGCCTTCCAACTGACCGTCCCAATCATCCGTATCCGAAAACAGGCTGTGCACCACCCTCACCGTGCAGGTATCGCCATCCTTTGCCTCGACTGTCCATTCCGTGGCGAACACCGGACCCTGCGGTCCAAAGCTACTGCCTTCGTCGGCGAACCGCCGCGGCGGGTCCCATACCGTCGGTGTCGATTCGCTGTCCATGCCCGGCCCCATGTGCGAGATCACCCGCACGGGCCGTCCGGTTTCGTCCGTCTCCACTTCAGTGGGCACGAACCACGCCGATACTCCCGGCCCGGTGGCAATCGCCTCCCACACTTGCTCCGGTGTGCCGGGTACCTCTGTTTCCACCTGCACCCATCTGCGCCCGTCCGCTTCTTTCTTTACGCTCATTGATTGCTCTCCTCTGGATTCAGTGATGCTGGCAACGGATGCGCCACCAGCACCACGCGATGCGCGCGGCTGCCGGGCGTTTTGGAATGATAACGCGACACAAGCCCGTTGACCGCCCGTGTCAGCTCTTCAGTGAATCTTGCCCGGTCCGCCGCCGACCGGAAATGAATCACCGTGTCGATGGACAACGCCGGCAGCCGCTTGCTTGTCTCTGTGGAGCGCTGTAGCAGCCGCTTCACCTCGCTCACAATGCGCGCCCCGAGCGCGATCAGATACTGGGCCGACAGACGGTCCTGCGTGCGCGCCGGATCCACCGCCACCGGACCCATTGCCCCCGGCGAAACAACATACGATGCCGCCGTCGCCACCAGCAGCCGCTCCGTCAACCCTCCCCATTGCCGCGTTTCGGCTATGCACACCAAGTGGTGCTCTTCCAGCGTGCGCAGATGATAGTTCACCTTCTGCCGCGGCAATCCGATGCGCGCCGCCAGCGTTGCCGCCGAAGCCGGTTCCGACAACTCCGCCAGTATGCGGCTGCGGATCGGATCGAGCGCGCAGATCGCCGTCGACGGATCGTCGATCACTTCCACTGTCTGCACCGGCCGCTACGCTTTCTGCGCAATCTGAATCAGATTGCCGCAAGTGTCGTCAAAGGTCGCCACGGTTACCGGGCCCATCGCCGTGGGCTCCATTTTGAAGTTCACGCCCAACGCCTTCAACCGCGTGCATTCGGCGTGAATATCCTCCACGCCGAATGATGTCAGGGGGATACCCGCTTCAAAGAGCGCCTTCTGATAAACCTGCGCCGGCGCAAACCCCATCGGCTCTAACAGCAACTGCACGCCATCCGGATCGCCGGCCGCCGTCACCGTAAGCCAGCGGTGCGGGCCGCCCATCGGCACATCCGTGTGTTTGGCAAATCCAAGTACCTCAGTGTAGAAGCGCAAAGCGCGCTCCTGATGGTTGACCATTACGCTGGTGACGACGATTTTCATAGGTCCAGTAGAGCATTGACAACAAAATTTGTCAATAGGGCGGCTGGGCGCTCAGCGTGGTGGCTTGCACCTTTTGATATAAGATATTTGCAGAGATGTTTCTCCGCTGTGTACGAGGTGATTCATGATCCGACTGGATGCTGACCGCGCTGTTGAATTCTGTGACGGCTTCCGTCGCCGCGACTTCCTTCATGCCGGCGCCCTGACTTCGCTCGGCCTCGGACTCACCCACATGTTCGGCCTCAAAGCCGCCGGCGCAGTCGACAAGTCGAAGGACACCAACTGCATCCTGATGATGCTGGTGGGTGGCCCTTCGCAGCTCGACACGTGGGACATGAAGCCCAACGCGCCCATCGAAATTCGCGGACCCTACAAGCCCATCAAGACCAACGTCGCCGGCATCGAGATCAGCGAGAACTTCCCGCGCATGGCAAAGCATGCCGACAAGTACGCGATCGTCCGCAGCATGTATCATTCCGCCGCCGCTGTTCATGACACCGGCCACCAGATGATGCAGACCGGCCGCCTCTTCCAGGGCGGCGTCGAACATCCTCATTTCGGCTGCGTGCTGGGCAAACTCAAAGGCTCCAAGGGTGACGTGCCGCCGCATGTGCTCCTTCCTCGCCCCATCGGCAACACGGGCGGGAACATGCCGCACGGCCAGAGCGCAGGATACCTCGGCAAGACCTTTGACCCGTTCGTGCTCAACGCCGATCCTTCCGATCCGAATTTCCGCGTGCCCGACATGCTGCCGCCTGACTACCTCACCTCGTTGCGCGTGGACCGCCGGCGCAACTGGCGCGAAATGGTGGACAAATCGGTGAGCAAGTTCGAGACCTCGCAGGACGCACGCCTGCTCGATTCCACGTTCCACCAGGCTTACACGCTGATGTCCTCGCAGAAAGCCCGAGAGGCGTTTGAATTGCACCGCGAACCAGAGAAGATCCGCGAGAAGTACGGTATGAACCGCTTCGGTCAAAGCTGCCTCCTCGCTCGCCGCCTGATCGAGGCCGGCGTTCGCTTTGTCACCATCAACATGTTCGAAACGGTGTTCGACGAAATCACCTGGGACATCCACGGCTCGAAACCGTTCAGTCCGATAAGCTGCTACCGCGACCTGGTCGGACCCATGTTCGACATGGCGTATTCCACACTGCTCGAAGAATTGAGGGAACGCGGTCTGCTCGACAACACAATGGTGGTGGCGAGCGGCGAATTCGGCCGCACGCCCAAAGTCAACCCTGCCGGGGGACGCGATCACTGGCCGCAAGTATGGTCGATGCTGATGGCGGGTGGTGGCGTCAAGGGCGGCCAGGTGGTGGGTGCATCCGACGAAATCGGCGCTACACCAAAGGATCGTCCCACCACGCCTGCTGAGGTCGCCGCGACCATTTATCACGCGCTCGGAATTGAACTGGAAACGGAACTGCCTGGGGCGCAGGGCCGTCCAATCCCCATCGTCGACCGAGGGGTGGGGCCGATCAAAGAACTGTTCGCTTAAAGACCGACTGGGAGTTTGTTCAACATGAGGATTGCTGTAGTACTGGCGTTCGCCTTGTCTCTGCGCGCCCAGACTTCTCTACGAGTGTTGCCCGCGGAAACGGAACTCGCCACCCGTGAATCGCGCCAGCAACTCGTGGCTGAAGCTGGCTCCGGGGGCTTCCATGAGGACCTCACTAACAAGGCCTCGTGGGTCTCTTCCAACGTCAAAGTCGCCGCGGTGGACGCCACCGGCATGGTGACCCCAGTGGCCGACGGCACAGCAGTGATCACCGCCCAGGCCAGCGGTCAATCCGCATCGGCGAAGGTCCACGTCACCGGGATGTCGAAGCCCTTCCAGTGGAGCTTTCGCAACCATGTTATGCCCGTCCTTACGAAGATGGGTTGCAACCAGGGCGCATGCCATGGAGCCCAATCCGGCAAGAACGGCTTCAAACTGACGCTGCGTGGCTACGACCCCGAAGTCGATTACGATGTGCTCACCCGCCAGTCGCTCGGCCGGCGTGTCTCGTTGGCCGATCCGGCAGGGAGTCTGCTGCTGCAAAAGGCGATCTTCGGTATCCCCCATGGTGGGGGACTGCGCTTCAAAAAGGATTCGCTCGAATACCGCGTCATTCAGGAATGGATCGCCGCCGGAGCCACACCACCCTCCGACAAGGACAGCGAAGTCACCAGCATCGAAGCCTTCCCGAAATCGGCGATCTTGAAACCGGCGCAGGAGCAGCAGATCGTCGTTCGAGCCAAGTACTCCGACGGCCGCGTCGAAGACGTCACGCGTTGGGTGAAGTTCTCGTCCAACAACGAAGGCACGGCTCTTGTCGATGACTCCGGCAAAGTGAAAATCACCGGCCCGGGCGAAGCGGCCATCTCGCTCTGGTACGCGAGCAAGATCATTTACTCGCGCATGATCTCGCCCTATCCGCACCAGGTGAGCGACGCCGAATACAATCGCTTGCCGCGCCGCAACTACATCGATGATCTGGTGGCGAAGAAGCTTCGTAGCCTCAACCTCGCGCCCTCAGCCCAGGCCAGCGATGAAGCGTTCCTCCGCCGTGCTTATCTCGATGCCGCCGGCATCCTCCCCACGCCGGAAGAAGTGGAGCAGTTCCTCGCCGACAAGTCGCCGGACAAGCGGGCGAAGGCGGTGGAACGCATCTTCGAGAAAGACGAATTCAGCGACTACTGGGCGTACAAATGGTCCGACCTGATGCTCGTTTCCAGCCGCCGCCTTGCGCCGAACTCCATGTGGGCCTTCTACAACTGGATTCGCGATTCCGTCAAAGCCAACAAGCCGTGGGACCAATTCGCCCGCGACATCTTCACGGCCTCCGGCAGCACGCGGTCCAACGGCGCGCTCAACTACTTCTTCCTGCACAAAGACCCCATCGATCTCACTGAGAACGTCACCCAGGCTTTCCTCGGCCAGCGTCTTACTTGCGCCCGTTGTCACAACCATCCGCTCGAGAAGTGGACTCAGAAGCAGTACTACCAGATGGCCAACCTCTTCGCCCGAGTCGGCATCAAGTCGAACACCATGGATGTGAACGACGTGGTGGTGTTCGCCAAGACCACCGGCGATGTGAACCATCCGCGGCTGCTGCGTCCGCTGGCGCCCACACCTCTCGACGGCGACCCGATGGCTCTCGATTCCACCGTCGATCGCCGCCAGCACTTTGCCATGTGGCTCACCTCGCCGAAGAACCCCTACTTCTCACGCAACATCGTCAATCGTGTGTGGGCGAGCTATATGGGCCGTGGTCTGGTCGATCCCGTCGATGACGTGCGGGAGGCCAATGCCTCTTCCAACGAAGAACTCTTCGATGCGCTCATCAAGGATTTCATTGCCCACAAATTCGATGTCCGCCAGCTCATGCGGACCATCATGAACTCCGGGACCTATCAATTGAGTGCCGAAGCCAACGCGACCAACCAGTACGACAATATTTATTACTCCAAGTACATCGTCAAACGCCTTCCCGGTGAGGTGATTCTCGATGCCATGTCGCAAGTGACGGGAGTGCCTACGGCTTTCGCCGGCTATCCCGCGGGAACGCGCGCGCTGCAACTGCCTGATACGCAGGTGAAGTCGCAATTCCTCACGGCATTCGGCCGGCCCAACCGCGTCATATGCGACGCCAGCGAGCGCTCCGTTGATCCGTCAATCGCACAGGCACTGCACGTGATCAACGGCGACACGCTGAATAAGAAGCTCAGTGCCGCCGATGGCAACGTCGCGCTCTTCCTCAAGCTCGGCCTTTCGGATTCGCGCATCCTCGAACATGTGTACCTCTCGGCCTTTTCGCGCTACCCAACGGAGGCGGAACGCAAACCGGCTCTCGAAGCGCTGGCCAAAGTGCGTAACGCCAAGGGAGACGCGCGGCGCCAAGCCATTGAAGACATGCTGTGGGCCCTGCTCACCAGCAAAGACTTCCTGTTCAACTACTAGCCATGGACCACCCAAAACCCATGGATCACTATCAGCCAATGTGGGGCAAGCTTCAGCTTGCGCAGGGCTTCAGCCCTGCAAATCCTCTCACCCGCCGTACTCTCCTCGCGCTCCTCCCCGCCGCCGCACTCCACGCCGCATCCAAGCGGCCACTCTACTCG
>JACQZR010000039.1 GCA_016213775.1 Acidobacteriota bacterium | reverse complement strand
GTCGTATCCAGGCCAACCTCCACGGTGGGCGACGCTGGTGTTGCCGCAGGCGGCTGATGGTTGTTGAGATACGAGCGCAGCAAATCACTGTTTCCTTCAAACAGGCTGTCGGTCAGCTCGCGAATCGCCTTGCGTCGCATGGTCTCGCGGTCCAGAATGGCTGTATAAAGGAAAGCCCGCCCCGACTTGCGCCGCGACACCCCACCTTTGCGGGAAAGGCGGTCCAGCAGCGTCATCACTGTTGTGTAAGCAAGTCTGCGGCGAGGTTCCAACTGCGATCGAACACTCCGAACGTTCGCTTCACCCAGTTGCCAAAGTGCCTTCAGACATTCCAGCTCAAGCGGCGGCGGAATTTCCTTCGGCGGTCGCGCCTGACTCATCTCTCACCTTTTTTCCCCTGCGTCCTTCTGCTGTCCCGTGTCCTTCCGCATGCCTGAGGCTGTTGCATCTGGCTCCTCCAGAGCCGACCGTAGTTGCGCCCCGAACGGCGAAAGCGACGGCTGTCTTCGTGGAGGCTCGGGCTTAACCGTCTCGGGCGGCTTTGTAACTCCTACCAATGTCGCAGGTGCTGCGGAGTTCTCTATTTGTAGTAGGAACTTCTCTTTCCGTAGGATCTGTCTCTCGAGGGCAGGATTATATCCCGTTAGAAACCCTTCCAGGGAACGATCCTTTTCCACAGAGTATCGCAGAGCTTCCATCTTGGAGTCAAGATTATCGATGTGGTGTAGTAGTAAAGCCTCCGCAAATTGCGGCAGTTTCGGCGAGCCGAACTCGAGCTGTCCGTGGTGAGAGAGGATCATATGCTCGATCAGCCAGCGAAGGTGTTGCGGGAAGCCGGACAGGGTGCGGAGTTTGTCATCGAGCATGCGAATGGCGATGTGCATATGACCGAGCAAATGCCCCTCGATCGAGTATCCAAAACTCCGGTCATAAGTTAGTTCGTGAATCTTGCCGATGTCGTGCAGCAGCACGCCGATCAATAACAGATCCAGATCCACCTTATAGTGAGGTGCCACCATCCGGGCTATATTCGCCATCGACAGTACGTGTTCCAGTAACCCGCTGAGGTAGGCGTGATGCATCGACTTAGCAGCCGGGGCTAACTTGAACAGCTTCGTGATCGAAGTATCGCTGAGAAAGGAATCGGCAAGCTCTTTGAGGTGAGGATTGGTGATTCCCGCCAATATCGACGCCAGTTCTGAGAACATCTCCTCCGGATCACGGCCTGCGCATGGGAAGTAATCGGCGGCGTCAACCGCTGATTCCTCTACCCTCTGCAGTTTCTGGACAGTGAGCTGCAAACGGTTCTGGTGAATTTGCGTCAGCCCGCGGATCTTAACGAAATCATCCCGGGAGAATGTGTTCATCACCTCCTCGGCGTTATCCCACATTTTTGCGTCAAGATCACCCGTGCGATCGGTTAATGTGAGGGAAAGATAAGGCTCCCCGGTCTTCTTCTGGCGGATATCTTTGTAGGAGACGAGAAAGGTGGTGTTGATAACCTGCCCAGGCTGGAGCTCGGTCACATAGGGAGACTTCATGGAGGTATGCGGCCTCGGCGTCGTAGCCGCCGGCACGCCGGAAATTCCTTTCTACTTGCGAACCGTCTTCGAGGAAGCCGTGTCTCCGCCGGTCTTGGTGAACGGCAGAGGCACGATCTTCAGCAGACGCTTGCGATGCGTCTTGCTGGCGACTTCCGCCTTCGAGACGGTTTCCGGCTTCAACTGCGCGGGGTCCTTCCATGTGGTGTCTTTGCCAGGGGCCGCGCCGGCATCGATGAACCCGGTTTTGATTTCCAGAAAGGCGGTGGTGCGGAGCTTGGTGAGGTACTCGCGCATCTTGGGTTCGAACAGCGGACCCATCAGCCGGTTGTTGATTTCCCCTTCCACATCCTCAAACGACGCCTGCCCGGCCTGGTGTCGTTCCACCACTTTCAGAATGAGGAACCCGTCCGGGGAAGTGCGCTTCACCGGTTCGATGACGTGGTTGCGGTCCTTATCCCATACCAGCGCTTCGAGATCGGCGCTGAGCTGCCCCTTCTTCCAGGCGCCCAAATCGCCGCCTTCCTTGGCCGTTTGTGAATCAGAGTTGTCGCGAGCCAGTTCCGGGAACTTCTCGCCCTTCCGCGCGCGGGCAACCAGGTCCTTGGCCTTCTTTTCAATTGCGGCTGTGGCGGCGGCGTCTTTGCCTTGCGTGGAAAGGAAGATCTCCGCAAGGAAAATCTGTTCCTCGCGCTTGAATTCGGCTTTGTGCTCTTCGTAGTACTTGCGGACCTCCGCTCGCGGAATGTTGATCGAGCCCATCACTTCCTGCCTCACCACGCGGTCGGTGAGGATCTGGTTCCGCATCTCATTCTTGTAGTCCTCAAACGGCATCCCGAGCTGTTCCTTCACCCACGACTGGAACTTGTCGGAATCGGCAATGCCGGAACGCTTCTGAATCTCCGCCATCTGCTTCGAGATGTCGCCATCGACACTGATGCTCATGTCCTTGCCCTTCTGGACGAGCAGGAGTTGGTCGATGCGGTCGCGCAGGATGAGCCCTTCGCGGTCCCTCATGGCTTTGGTGAAGTCGGCGCCGGTGATACGTCTTTGCCGCAGTTCGTCCTCATATTGCTTGCGCGTACGGCTCAGTTCGGTACGGGTGATGATGTCGCCATTGATCTTGGCGACAATCTCTTCGACGGTAGTGATGTCGGCCGCCCAAAGGCCGAACGCACCAAGAGAGAGCAGGAGGAGACTCGATCGCATACATACATTATCCATCAGAACGGTTGCCGGGAGTTTGGTGGCTGAAATGCTCATGGGATTGAGATGCCGCCGCGATCATTTCTGTTTCTGTTCATCTGCTTGGGTGTCTGCTTTGGCGAGGATTTTCCCATTCTTACCCCGCCGCCATCCAAGGCTCCGCGGATTCACGGAGCACTCGTCTATGGTAGCCGTCCAGGGAAACCGTTTCTCTACCGGATCCCTTGCACCGGGGAGCGTCCGCTGACGTTTCGAGTCAGCGGGTTGCCGCCTTCCCTCACGCTCGATCCGGTGAATGGAATTCTGAGTGGCAAGGCCCCGGACCAACCCCGCTCTGTCGTCTTGCGGTTGGAGGCGCGGAATCGCCACGGAAAGAGCGAACGGCGCCTGGAACTGCGTATTGGCGATACGATTTCCTTGACGCCCCCGATGGGCTGGAACCATTGGTACACCCACTACCACGGTGTTTCCGACCAGCTCTTTCGCCAGGCCGCAGATGCGATGGTGGCGTCCGGAATGGCGGACTTCGGATACTCCTACGTGAGCATCGACGATTGCTGGATGTCCAAGCCGGGGTCACCTGATCCGTCACTGAACGGGCCGGCGCGCGATGCAAACGGCGCGATTGCTCCTAACGGGCGCTTTCCCGACATGAAAGGGCTCACGGCCTACATCCATGCCAAAGGGCTGAAAGCCGGAATCTATTCCTCGCCCGGCCCGCTGACCTGCGCCAAATACACCGGGTCATATCAACATGAAGCGGAAGATGCGCGTGTTTTCGCCGAGTGGGGCTTCGATCTGTTGAAGTATGACTGGTGTTCCTACGGCACTATCGACCGCACCCCCACCGTGGCGGCACGGCGCAAGCCCTATGACCTGATGGGCGAATTGTTGAAGCGCCAGGACCGCGATATTCACCTCAACCTGTGCCAGTACGGCATGTCCGATGTCTGGAAGTGGGCGCCGGAAAGCGGCGGCCAATCGTGGCGCACCACTGGCGACCTGGGGCTCGAGAAAGACACCCGGCTCCCGGGGTTCTACTCCATCGCCTTCAAAAACGCGGTTCTGAGTGAGTACGCCGGGCCGGGCAAGTGGAACGACCCTGACTACATCCTCATTGGCGTGATCGGGAACGCCCGCGATATCAAGAGCCCTCCCAAGAGGACCGCGCTCACTGCGGGCGAGCAGTATAGCTACATGTCCATGTGGTCTCTGATGGCTTCCCCGCTGTTCTTCTCCGGCGATATGGGCCACCTCGACCCGTTCACCTTGAACATCCTGTGCAACTCGGAAGTGATCGATGTGAATCAGGACGCGCTGGGGAAACAGGCGCGCGTCGTCCGGCGGACGGAGGATGAGTTCGTTCTCGCCAAGCCGTTGGCCGGCGGTCTGGTGGCAGTGGGGTTGTTTAATCTGTCCGAGCAGCCACGCAAAGTGTCGGCGAGTTGGGCCGATCTGCACCTGACTGGCAGAAAACGCGTGCGCGATGTCTGGCGGCAGAAGGATATCGGAACCGGTGACAGCGAGGTGGGCTTCACCATCGAGCGTCACGGAGTGAGGATGGTTCGGTTGGCACGGTAACCGAGCCGCGCAGGAGCCTGCGAAGAATTCGAATTCTCCGGACCGCTCCCTTTGCGCGCGCGGCTCTGTTTCGCATCTCGCACTTCGTTGTGAAGGACTTGTCAGATAGTGTCGCCGGACTTCATTTTGCGAATCATCGGCTTCATTTCAATCAGTTCTTTACGATCGAGCACTTTGAAGTCGGCAGGAGCCTTGAACAGATTGGCATCGGGCTCGGTGCGGCGAATGTTAGTGACCCGGTATTCCGTTTCTCCGAACTGCGGATCGACATTCTTGGAGTAGATGACCATCTGCAGATCCGGCGAGTACCAGCTCTCTTCGGTGGATACGATCGGACGGTCGTTACCGATTTCGCCGGCAGGAATGGTGTTGGTGACGCGCGTACCTTCGGCCATCACGCCCTCAATCATCTTCTTGCCGAGCGGCTCCTTCTGTGAATTGCGGGAATCGAGGCGATGCCACATCATCTGAGCGCCAGCGGCCGGGGGAGGCACCGGAACACCCGGGGTACCGACGAAGACTTCATCCTTACCAGCGCTTCTGCGGCCGACAATTCCGCCAATGACGCCACTGCTTGAGGAGCCGCTGACATGGACGCGCGCTTCCTTGGTTTCACTCCTGTCGCCGGACCTCATCTCGCTGCGGAAGATCTGCGGCTCGCCGAACTTGCTCTTACTGGCTGTCCGTTCGTTGAGGTTCAGGACCAGAACTTCCTTGGAAACCGGATCGGTGATGGTGACAAAGCGCGGAGCTTCGGAGTTGGAGTTGGACCACGGACCGATGTTGGCAACGCTCACTTCGCGGCGGGTGCGGCCGTCCTTGTCGCGGGCCATGCTGGTGTTGTTGCGATTGACGATGCGCGTGCCATCGGAAAGGATCCGCGTGGTTTCACTGGCCGCGTCAGCGGAGTAGGGCGCGCCAGTGACGGTCTTACCAGCTTCGGCGGAAGCGGTGACGAAAGCGAATGTGCCGGGGCCGCCCGAAAAAGCCGTGCCAGCGCCACTGCCGCTGACGACGATGCTCTCGGAATGCGACACGGATCGCTCGCGCTTCACTTCCTGCGCGAAGCCTGGGACGGCGGCACCGAACAGGGCCGCGGCTGAGAAGAGTTGACGACGATTCATTTTGATTCTTCCTTTCGATTAGACCTTCTTAGTAAACGAACCGGATTGCCTTGACGAGCCCGTCGTCACCCAGGGCGACGTCGGCCTTCACCATGGCCCGCCCGCCTTCGGGCGACACTGGCAATCCCAACCTTGTAAGTTCGGCGCGTGGCAATTGAATGCGCACCACTTGCAACGGCTCGCCCGCATCGACGGGTTTACCGTAACGCAACGGAACAAAATCGGTCACCTGCTCGCGGGCAACGGCGAGAGAGGCGCGCGGCGCAACCGTGGCGGCCCGCCGGCCGCCAACGGGAGGCGCGACGGCAACCACAGGCGGCTCCTCAGGGGGCCCGGCAACTTCAGGCGCACGCGTTTGCACGACGGGCTGAGGCGGCTGCATGGTTGGCGTGTTGGGACGCGTCAGGAAGAAAGCAGCCGCAAACATCGCGGCAATCGGAATCAGCCACGCGGCAGCCCGCAGCCGGGAATGCACAGCCGGCGAATGTTTCGCTGCGCGGAACGCGGCCATCACGGCGAGTTCGGTGGACAGCGAGGCGCCGACACTGGCTTGCTGCTGTTGCAACCATTGCAGGGAAGCACCGAGCGCGACCTCATAGTCGGCTAGCTGGCGGCAGGTTTCACACTGTGACACATGGGCGTCGGCGGCTTCGAGATCGGAAACGCTCATCCACTTACGACGGGCGTAGTCGCGGGAGACGCCAGCGAAATGCTCACAGGTCATTTTGTGGTTTCGGTTCATGCTGGACACTTCCTTTCCACGCACTTAGTCATCAGCAACGCACGGGCGCGGTGCAGGCGGCTACGCACCGTCCCGATGGCCACGCCAAGAGTCTGCGCCGCCTGGGCGTAATCCATCTCCTCCAGATCACACAACACGACCACTTCGCGATAGACGGGCGGCAGAGCGGCAATGGCTCTACGTAGACGCGCCGTGGTGTCTTCGCGCTCCAAAGCGGCGTCGTGTGGCGGCTCGATCGCGCAGCTTCCGTTGCCATCCTCCTCCAGGGAAACCCAGGGTTGACGGCGGCGAATCCAGGAGAAAACCTGATTGCGGGCGATGCCCATCAGATATGGCAAGGCTGCTCCCCGCGCCACATTGTACCGGTTGTTGCCGGCTAGTACGGCTAGGAAAACCTCTTGAGTGACATCCTGGGCCACGGCGTCGGAGGAACACATCTGGAGGGCATATCGATAAACTGCTCCCTGGAATTTGCGGTAAAGCGTGGCAAATGAATGCTCACACCCCTTGCCGGCACGGACCAGGAGCGCTTCATCAGTAGTGAGTTGCACGCCTTGCCGCCCTTTCTTCAGTGCTGGAATTCCAGATTCTTGGAAGACGTCTGAACATCGCTTCTGGTTTGTATTGAAATCTAGTACTGGAAAAGTTCCAAAATGATGCTTGATCCTGGCCCCCTGTTTGCTTAAGACTAGACTCAGGGGCTTTTCCGGCCACAAGAAACCGATCCTTGAGAAAACTTTACCACCTGGACAGGGAAGAAATTCCTATCGGTAGAGTGAGAGGGTTGGAAATAACAACGCACGGTGAAAAATTAGACACCGCCAGGAGGACCACAATGTACCACCGGTTGGGAACGCGTTCGCTTCTCGCCGCCGCTTTCAGTTGCCTTCTATTCAGTGCCAGCTTGCAGGCGCAGGGCAATGCCAACACCGCTTCTAAAGACGACTGGGAGGAAATCAACTTTGCCCCCCAATCGGCCACGCTTACCGACGGCTACCCGAGCCTTCTACGGCTTGCCGATTTGTTGAAGAAGCATCCCGGATACAAGGTTAAGCTCGTCGGCCACGGAGATGACCGTGGAGCGGAAAAGGTTAATCAAAGGCTCTCAGCCGAGCGTGCCGAGGCCGTGAAGAACTTCCTGGTGAAGTACGGAGCCGATCCGAACCAGATCACGACTTCCGGCGAAGGTAAGCGCAACCCGAAAGTTCCGGGTAATTCTGAAGAAGCCAAGTTTATGAACCGGCGTGTGACTGCCACCGTAACCGACCCTTCGGGGAAAGTGATTGGCGACGGAGGCATGAACGACGTGCTTGAGGGCCTGCAGAAGCAACTGGCCGACATACAGGCCAGGCAGAAGAAGCAGGAAGAATGCTGCGACTCGATCTTGCGGCGGCTCGACCGGCTGGACGAAATCGCAGATTTGTTGCGTGGAATCAAGAGCGAGAACGCATCATTGAAGTCCGAGCTCGATGCTTTGAAAAAGGCCCAGGCTGCGACGGACAAGGCAGTGAAGGAACTGCCGAAGCCCTTGTCGGCTTCCGAGGTCACCGATATTACCGAGAAGACCGCGGACTCGGCAATCAGGAAGAATCAGATGCCTCGGTTTGCGTTATTGGGGCTGAACATTGGCGCCGATTCCGAGCGCAACGTAACCTTCACCGGAAAGGCGCGCTACTTTGCGCCGTTCAAGGAGAAGTTCGCGTTCCAGGGCCAAGGCGAATACCTCTACTTCCGCGACCGGAAGGAAGGGCAATTCGACCTCGGAATCGTCAGCCGCATTCGCGACATGCAGGCCGGTTTGTTCACAAGCTTCAAGAACGTGCAGCTCTCCGATATTCGCGGCGGCGGCACGCTCGGTCAGGGCGCATTGACGATAGACTACCTCTTCGGGCGCGGCAAAGTCGGCGTCTTCGGAACCAAGGCGTTCCTGGATAATGCCGTTGTCAGGCGGGAGAGTCTCACCCGCACCCTCGAATTACAAACATTGTTGAAGGCTGTCGATCAGGTTGGCGTATCCGGAACGGTGGGTCTGATGAAAGACACCTATCTGGAAGGCAACATCGGCTACCTGAAGAGCTTCGCCGCAGCCGACCGTCCTGGTGGCACGCTGCGTTTCGTGTTCCCGCTGAGCCCCCGTTGGGCATTCACTTTGGAAGGCGGCATGAACGAAACGCTGCTCGGCCGCGACAACAATGGACGCGTGGTGGCGGGCGTACAGTTCGGCAATTTCCTGCGGCCCAAGGAATATAAGGCTTCGGCCAATCCCGTGCCGGTGGATGTGCCGCGCGTGCGCTACGAACTCGTGACGCGACGAGTGCGCAACGGCAACGACGCGCCGGTGGCAGACGCTGGCCCCGACCAGATTGGTGTGAGCGCCGGACAGATCACCCTCGACGGATCGGCTTCGTTTGATCCGGAAGGCGATGCGATTACCTATCAGTGGACGCAGATCGGCGGACCGGCTGCTTCCATCGCCGGGGCCAATACGGCGAAGGCAACGTTCAACGCGGCGGAGGGGTCGAACTACATCTTCCGCTTGTCGGTCACCGACGACCGGGGCGCCACCGGGGTGGCTCGCGTGCAGGTGACCACGACACGCACACCGCAGGTTCGCATCACGCGCTTTGTGGCGAATCCACAGCAGATCAGGGCCGGCGAATCGTCGCAACTGGTCTGGCAGGTGG
This sequence comes from Acidobacteriota bacterium, assembly GCA_016213775.1. Taxonomy (GTDB): domain Bacteria; phylum Acidobacteriota; class Terriglobia; order Bryobacterales; family Bryobacteraceae; genus CADEFT01. The sequence goes on along the minus strand of JACQZR010000039.1, from coordinate 83,912 downwards.
ATGCCGCGGATAGCGTAGTGATCGACGGCATCGGCAATGTGAACCCGGTCTCGGGCACCACCAGCGTGTCGCCGCAACAAACGACGACTTACAGGATCACGGCGACCAACCGCGTCGGGTCTGTGAGCGAGACGGTAACAGTGACAGTGCAGCGTCCGGATGCAAGCATCATCTTCTTCACGGCAACCCCGATGACGATCGTGAATGGCCAATCGACGACGTTGACTTGGCAGACACAAAACGCAACCACGGTGGAAATCAGCGGCGTCGGAGCGGTGGCCCAGAGCGGGTCGCAACTGGTTTCGCCGACGTCTGATACCACCTACACGCTGACCGCGCGCAACAACTTCGGTCAGGCAACAGCGCAAGTGGCCATCCGGGTGACGGCACCGCCGATGCCGCGGATCGTCCGCTTCAGCGCCGCGCCGATCGAGATTGTGAGCGGCGAGGCAGCATCGCTCATCTGGCAGGTGGAGAATGCCACGGATGTGTCCATTTCGTCGATTGGCGAAGTGGCGATCACGGGTACCACCAATGTCACGCCCACGGCAACTACAACGTACACGTTGACTGCGAAGAATGCCTCCGGTGAGGTGACGGCGCAGGCAAGCATAACGGTGTTCCCGGCGTTGAAGATCGTGACCTTTGTGGCCAACCCGACGACATCGCCGTCGCCGGGCAGCAACGTCGTGCTGAACTGGACCACGGAAGGCGCGAGCGAAGTGTTCATCGACGGTATCGGCACGGTTGGTCCTTCCGGCAACGTGACCGTGAATCCGACGGTGGATACGACGTACACGTTGCGCGCGATCGGACGGCGCAACACTTTAACGGCGACAGCGCTGGTGACGGTGCGGCAGGCGCCGGGACCGGGTGGCGCTCCGATTGCCGATGCTGGTCCCAACCAGGTCACCACGCAGAGGGAAGTGCGGCTGGATGGTACTCGGTCTTCCTCGCCGGAAGGCTTGGCCATCGGTTACTCGTGGCGTGCAGTAGGACGGCAACCTGAGTTGCTGCTCGGCGCTGACACGGCCACTCCGACGGTTCGGTTCGCGCCACTCGCCTTTGGTGAGTACGTGTTCGAACTGACCGTCACTGACGCAAAACTGCGGTCTTCGAGGGCGACGACGAGAGTCTTCTTCGGCGCCTACTAGAGAGAGAAGGTAGAAGCAACAATGCGGCGCGCTCCCTTACCGGGGGGCGCGCCGTTTGTTTTTGGCGTCAGCTTCTGGCTTCGGGTAACAGGTAACCAAGCATGGCGAGTTGCTTGCGCCCATCTTTTCCCAGCAGGAAGTCGCGGAAACGGTTGGCTTCGGCGAGATGGGGCGATGACTTGAGAATCCCCAGGGACTGTTCGATTCTGCCGTGCAGTTGCTCGTTGATGGGAAGGATTGTCCCTCTTTCGCGCAACACCAGCGAGTAGGCTGTGAAGGCGGCATCCGCATTGCCGCTTGCCGCATACTGCTTCGCCATCGAAATGCTTGTGCCGTAGACCACCTTCGGCTCCACGCGCGCCCACAGATTCAGCGCCTTCAGGGTCTCCACCGCCGCGCGCCCGTAAGGCGCGGACTTTGGGCTGGCAATGGAGATGACACGAACATCGGGCCTGGCGAGATCCGCTATGACGTTGACACCAATCTCCGGGTTGGGAATCCACAAGGCGAGACGGCCTCGCGCGTAGACCGCGCACGTCGAGGGCAGGAGGACTCCCTTGCCGCCAAGCGCGGTGACGTGTTCGTTATCAGCCGCCGCGAACAAATCGTAGGGTGCTCCGTCCTCGCACTGTTTCGCCAGTTGCGCGGTGGAACCGAAACTGAACGTGACCGGTGTTCCGGTGAGTGCAGTGAAGCGTTTGGCGATTTCGCGGAAGACCTCCATGAGGTTCGATGCCGCGGCGACGTGAAGAGTGCTCGCCTTTGGGTCGCTGTGACGGCAACCCGCTAGCGCGAGGGCAGCCAACAGGGCGCGCCGCGACATGCGTGCGGCAACCCGAAGGTGTCTGCTCCTGGGAGACATTGTCATTTTTAGTTTACCACGAGTATGTCTTGTTAAACTAACAATGTAGTCCTTACAGTACACACGAATCTCCAGGACGACCGGCGCACATCCGGTGCGAATGTTGACGAGAATAGAGGTTGTCGTATGGAAGCCCGTGTTCAAAACCAGGTAGCCGCGGTGCGCAAAGCGCGCGGTGTTTCCGCCGCCGGACTGGCGCGCCGCGCCGGGGTGAGCCGCCAAACCATCTACGCGATTGAAGCGGGAACATATGTTCCGAACACCGAGGTCACGCTGCGGTTGGCGCGCGAGCTGGAAGTATCCGTGGAGGCCCTGTTCTCGCTGCAAACAGATGCCGCAGCCCATTCGGAGGCAATTGCCAGCGAAGTATTGAGCCCGGCACCGGCGGCGAAGGGTCAACCGGTGCAGGTGTGCAGGGTGGGCGAGGCCTGGGTTTCGATACCAGTAAGCGCGGCGCCCTATTTTCTCCCAGAGGCGGATGGAGTCATCACAAAGCCAGGCCGCTCGGCTCACCAGGCGGACCTTCTGATGGTCGATGACGAGTCGCTGAAGAAACGGTTGATCCTTGCAGGCTGCGATCCGGCGACCAACCTGTTGGCCCGGATGGTGGAAAAGATCTGCGGCGTGGAAATCATTCCCGCGCCGGCATCCAGCAAACTCGCACTTTCGTGGCTTCGGCGCGGTAAGGTTCACATTGCCGGATCGCATCTGCAGGGCGCGGAAACGGAAGATTTCAACCTGCCCTATCTGAAACGCGAATTTCCCGGAGAGGATTTTTGCGTGTTCACCTTCGCGCGTTGGGAAGAAGGCCTGGTAGTAGCCCCCGGGAATCCGAAGCATCTTCGCAAGGCGGAGGATCTGGCGCGAAGGGGCGTGCAGTTCGCCAATCGGGAACCTGGCTCCGGCAGCAGGACACTGCTCGACCAGTTGCTGCACGCCGCAGGAGTGCCGGCCAGGAGCGTTCACGGATACGATCGCGTAGCCTTTGGGCATCTGGCCGCCGCTTACCAGGTGGTGTCGGGCGAAGTGGATTGCTGTCTCGCCACGCGATCGGCCGCACAAACATTCGGGCTGGATTTTGTTCCATTGCGAACAGAGCGCTATGACCTTGTGCTGCAGCGTGGGGCACTGGAATCGCCCCCGATGCAGTCTTTTCTCGATGTCCTGCAGCGGGCGGCGCTGCGACGCAAGTTGGAAATCCTGGCCGGTTACGACACCTCCCAAACAGGCGCGCAACTGGCGTGACGATTCCTTCACTCGAACGTCTAGAATAGTTATATCTATGCACACACTGGTAACCCTCCTGTGTCTTACTGCGTCCGCGCATGCCGCCGATGGACCCTATCTGTTGCAGCAGCCGACAATGAACAGGACCCACGTCGTTTTCGCGTACGCCGGCGATCTGTGGACGGTTGAGCGGAAGGGCGGAACTGCCACTCGGCTCACAACAGGCAAAGGGCGCGAGGCTGCGCCGCATTTCTCTCCCGACGGGCGCACCATCGCCTTCACCGGCGAGTATGACGGCAACATCGACATCTTTACGGTGCCCGCTACGGGCGGAGTCCCCAGGCGAATCACCTCGCATCCGGACGCCGACCGCGCTCTCGGCTGGACCCCGGATGGGAAGCGGATCTTGTTTTCGAGCGGTCGAGAATCGCCGGCGAGGTCCCCTCGGCTGTTCACAGTAAATGCGGAAGGTGGACTGCCGGAAGTGATGCCTCTGCCTGAAGGCGCGGGCGGGTCGTTCTCGCCTGACGCCACCCAGATCGCCTACATGCCGCTGGCGCGCGCCGATGAGATCTGGAAGCGGTACCGCGGCGGACGCGCCACTTCCATCTGGGTGGCGCAACTGTCGGATTCGAGCATCACCGCGATTCCTCGTAAGGATTGGAACGATCACACGCCGATGTGGGTGGGCAAGGATGTCTATTTCCTTTCCGACCGGACTGGCAAGTATGCGCTCTACCGCTACGACACGCGATCGAAGCAGGTTGCTCTCGCGTTGGACAACAAAGGACTGGATTTCAAGTGGGCCGATGCCGGACCAGACGGAATCGCCTTGGAGCAATTCGGGTCGATTCAGATTTACGACTTCAAGACGGGCAAGGCGCAACCGGTGAATGTCACGCTGGCGGCGGACCTCTCGGAATTGCGTCCGAAGCTGCAGAAACTCCAGCGTTCGGCGCGCAACATCCGCTTGTCGCCAACTGGCGCGCGGGCCGTGATGGAGGCGCGTGGTGACGTATACACGGTGCCGGCGGAGAAGGGCAACGCGCGCAACATCAGCAAGTCGCAAGGGGTGGCCGACCGCGACCCGGCGTGGTCTCCGGACGGCAGGTGGATCGCCTACTTCTCGGATGAATCGGGTGAGTATGCACTGCACCTGAGCCCGCAGTCGGGACAGGGGGCCGTCAAGAAGATCGCGCTCGCAAAGCCGCTGTCCTTCTACTATGAGCCCGTGTGGTCTCCCGACTCGAAGAAGATTGCCTACTCCGATAAGAAGCTGAATCTCTGGTACGTCGATGTCGAAAAGCAGACGCCAGTGAAAGTGGCCAGCAGCACGTTTCAGGGATCCGAAAGGGCCTGGGACGTGGACTGGTCGCCAGACAGCAAATGGATGGCGTACAGCCATCAATTGAAGAACCATCTATTCGCCGTGAGTGTGTATCATGTCGAATCGGCGAAAGCGACGCAGATCACCGATGGCATGAGCGACACCCGTTTTCCGGTATGGGACCGTGGAGGCAAGTTGCTCTTCCTGACGGCCAGCACGGATGCAGGCCCCACCGCCGGCGGTTTGGATATGTCAACGTTCAACCGGCCTCAGTCGCGGACCGCTTACGTGGTGGCGCTGCGCAAAGATGAGCCCTCGCCACTGGCGCCGGAAAGCGACGAGGAGAAGGCTGTGGACGAGAAGAAGGACGAGAAACCGAAGCCCGGCCCCGCGGAAGTGCGCATTGATCTTGACGAGATCCAACAGCGCACCATTCCGTTGCCTATGCCGCCGAAGAACTACGCTGGAATGTTCTCAGGAAAGGCCGGCGTGCTGTTCCTGATCGAGCGGCCCTCCATAATTGACTTCGGAGCGGCAATGGGGGGAGAAAACCCGAACCGCGCAACGGTTCAGAAGTTCGATCTGTCGAAGCGCAAAGCAGATCGTTTCGTCGATGGAGTGCAGTATTTCACGCTCTCCGGAAACGGCGAAAAGGCGCTCTATCGGATCGGCGAAGGCTATTTCATCGCCGGCACGGCGGCGCCTGTCAAACCTGGTGAAGGCCGCGTGAAACTGGAAGACTTGGAGACCAGCATCGATCCAGTGGCGGAGTGGAAGCAGATGTACAAGGAAGTCCTCCGCATTGAGCGCGACTTCTTCTACGATCCCAATCATCACGGGCTCGATTTACAGGCTCTCGGGGAGCGCTATGAGAAGTACCTGCGCAACGTCAGCAGCCGCGACGATCTCAACTACCTGTGGAGGGAGATGCTTGGGGAATTGAGCGTTGGCCACCTTTACATCGGCGGCGGGGACACACCCGAGGCGCCTCGCGTGAAAACGGGATTGCTGGGAGCCGACTATAAAATCGAGAATGGCCGCTATCGCTTCGCACGCATCTTCAGTGGCGAGAATTGGAACGCACAGACACGCGCGCTGCTCACACAGCCCGGCGTCAACGCGCAGGTGGGCGATTACCTGCTCGCGGTGAACGGCAAGGAGTTGAAGGGCACCGACGAGGTGTATCAGCTCTTTGAGGGTACCGCCGGCAAGAACACCACAATTCGCATTGGGCCTGATCCAAACGGCGACAAGGCCCGAGATGTCATGGTGGTTCCCGTGGAGAGCGAATTTGCTCTTCGCCGCCTCGCATGGATGGAAGGAAACCGCCGTAAGGTGGATGCGGCTACCAATGGCAAGATCGGGTACATCTACCTCCCCGACACCGGATTCGGCGGCTACACCTATTTCAACCGTTACTACTTCGCGCAGGTAGACAAGCAGGGCCTGGTGGTGGATGAACGATACAACGGCGGCGGCATGCTGGCGGACTACATCATCGACTACCTGCGGCGCCGTGTGTGGAGCTACTGGTCATCGCGAGACGGCGAGGTCTACACATCCCCCGCGACCACCGTTGCGGGACCGAAAGTCATGGTCGTCAATGAATGGGCCGGCTCGGGTGGTGATGCGCTCCCCTGGCTGTTCCGCAGGGCCGGCATCGGCCCGGTAATCGGCAAACGCACTTGGGGCGGACTTGTGGGTATCGGCGGGTACCCGACACTCATCGACGGCGGCAGCGTCACCGCGCCGCATTTTGCGTTCTTCAATCCAGATGGCAAGTGGGAAGTGGAGAACCACGGCACCGATGTCGATATCGAGGTGGAGCTAGATCCGAAAGCATGGCGCGAAGGCCGCGATACGCAGTTGGAGAAGGCAATCCAAGTGGTGCAGGACCTCTTGCAGAAGAATCCCGTGAAGCAGCCGCAACGGCCGGCGTATCCGACGTATCACGCCGCGCCGAGAAGCGGCTCGGCCACCATTCAGTAGCGGTGAGTCGTGATCGCGCGTTGCCGCACGGCTTCCTGCCGGTCGTAGTGTGGCATCAACCGGTGCTCAATCCAGCGGAAGGCCGCATCCAATCCGTCGCGCAGGTACACGCGTCCGATGGCAGCCTCGGTTTCGCTTGGCTCGCCAAGGACCGAGAGGAACTGATTCGACGACATTCGTTGGGCCTTTGCTCCGTCGATGGCGCTGTCTTCACGGAGTATCTTCAACCGGACATATAGCTCCAGAACGGCGTCTCCGATCCAGGCGTCATTCATGACTTGGTCGCGGTGCGCTTTGCGGCTCATGCCACTCTCGATCTTGACACGATTGCGCGTAGCGGCGGTGCTAGACTTCGATCATGCAACGACTCTTTGCTTTCGCGCTGACGGCACTGTGGGCGCACGCCGCTTGCGCGCAATCGAACCCATTGGTGGGGCGATGGAACTTCAACATCACAACAGCGGGCGGTACTCGCGCGGCCTGGCTGGGGATCACGGAAAAAAGCGGCCAGTTGGAAGTCTGGTATCAACCCACGGGCGGAAACGTGATCCAGTTGAAGGATGTGAAGGCCACGGGCTCCCATCTGACACTGACCATCGGCCAGGGACGCAAGGGAAGCCCGGCGGTGTGGGAGTTGGATGCGGCGGGTGACAAGCTCACCGGCGTGCAGAAACGTGGCACCGATTCCATGCCTCTCAACGGAATGCGCGCACCGGCGTTGAACCGCAAGGAGCCCAGGAACTGGACCAGGCCCGAGCCGCTCTTCAATGGCAGGACGCTCGACGGATGGGTGCCAATGGGTAACCCGGCCAACAGCCATTGGGTGGTGAAGGACGGTCTGCTGGTGAACGAAGACCACGGTGCGAATCTCAAATCGACTCGCAAGTTCGACGACTTCAAACTGCACTTTGAAGTGTTGTGCCCCGATCATGCGAACAGCGGCTTCTACCTTCGCGGCCGTTATGAGGTGCAGCTTGAATCCGAACCTCTAAGCAGCAATCCTCCGGAACGCCGCATCGGGTCCATTTACGGCCGCATTGCGCCGAAGGAAGAACTGCCACGCGTGGCAGGCCAATGGGAGACTTTCGACGTGACTTTGGTCGGCCGTACGGTTACAGTCGTTCGCAATGGCAAGACCACAATCGACCATCAGGAGATCGAAGGCATCACGGGTGGCGCGTTGGATGCGAATGAAGCCGAGCCTGGTCCCTTCTACATTCAGGGGGATCACACCGGCGGATTGAAATTCCGCAACATCACTATTGCACTACCGGGCAAGTGAACGGCTATGATCGCGGACTGTTAGCGCTTCGGACGGGAGATCCAATTCAGGTAGCTCTTAAACTCGCCGCCAGGCGGCGCCACCTGAAACAGGCCTTCCAGATTCGCACCAGTTCTCGTGTATGTCAGCCGGTAACGTGGGCCTGTGCCGCCTTCCGATTCGAACACCGCCGATCTGCCGGCCACGGTCACTTTGTACGGAATCATGTGCCCCTCGGAATCCCAATAGCCGGCTCGCATGGATGCCCCGTCGAGATACAGCACCATTAAGTCTTCGTGGCGCGCATTTCCCATTTGGTTGAAGCTCCGCCGCACGACAATCCTGCCGTTCAACTCCGGGCGGAAGGAGAACTCGCCCGTTCCCTTTCCTGGCGCGCCATCGCCATCTCCTACCCATTCGCCGAGAAGGAACTCGATCGTCTTCCAGCGCGCAGCCGTTTCGTCGCTTTGCGCGAAAGCGGAGCATGCCACAACAATCAGCGCGAGAATCCTCATATTCTCAAATTGTACGTTCCCCCGGGCCGTGTCACCACTTCCTGCTCCGCGGCGCCGTACTTCACTTTCACCGTGCCGCCAAGTGGCGAACGCAGAGTAGCGGATGTGAGCCTGCCTGCTTTCCACGTCATGTCGATGATGTATCCGCCGCGGGCTCGCAGCCCGCTCACCTGTCCATCGGCCCATGCCGAAGGGAGCGCCGGCAGCAGCCGGATAACGCCGTTGTGGCTTTGCAGCAGCATTTCGGCGATACCCGCCGCGCCACCGAAATTGCCGTCAATCTGGAACGGCGGATGGGCATCGAAAAGGTTGTCGTAGCTACCTCCTTTCAAGCGGATGCTGTCGTCGCGCGGCCCATCCACCGGCGTGAAAAGCAGCCGCAACAGCTTCCAGGCGCGATCGCCGTCGGACAGACGAGCCCACAGATTGATCTTGTAAGCCAGGGACCAACCGGTGGAAATGTCGCCTCGCCGCTCCAGGGACTTGCGCGCGCCTTCGGCCAACTGGGGCGTATCCTCGAGCGAAATCTCCGCTGCCGGATACAGTCCCCACAAGTGCGAAACATGGCGGTGCGTGGGCTCCGGCTCTTCGTATTCCTCCAGCCACTCCATCACGCGGCCATCACTGCCGAGCCGCGTCGGCGGGAGCCTGCCCCGCTTCTCGGCCAGTTCGTTGCGCAGCTCGGGATCAACGCCCAGGGTCTGCGCGGCCTCAATAGTTGCGTCAAATAGATACCGCAAGAGCTGATTGTCGATCGTCGGCCCCATGCAGACATTGGCCCTCGTACCATCCTTCATCCGGTAGGGATTCTCCGGCGAATTCGCAGGGGCTGTGACCAGCCAGTGCTGCTTCGGCTCTTCGATCAACAAATCAGCGTAGAAGCGCGCGGAGCCCTTCAGAATCGGATACGCCCACGTGAGAAACTTGCGGTCCCTGGTGTAGAGATAGTGATCCCAAAGATGCTGCACAAGCCATGCCGATCCAGTTGTTGTCGAACCCCACGAAGCACCCTCCCCTGGAGCCGTAAAGCCCCAGATGTTCGTTATCACATGCGCCACCCAGCCGCGCGCGTTGTAGTACTTCTTCGCGGTCACTTCACCCGGCCGCTGTAGCGATTCCACCAAGGCGAACAGCGGCTGGTGCAGCTCGCTCAGATTACCCACCTCCGCTGGCCAGTAATTCATCTGGATATTCACATTGAGGTGATAGTCGGCGTTCCATGGAGCCTGGATCTCCTCAGCCCACAGCCCTTGTAGATTTGCGGGCAGCCCTCCGGGACGCGAGGACGATATGAGCAGATAGCGACCGTATTGGAAGTACAATGCCGCGAGACTCGGGTCGGGACTGTGAAGGCGGTCCGGGGTGGGCATATCCGGCGGCTTGCCGAGGTCCAGCTTCACACGGTTGAAGTAGCGTTGATAGTCATTGAGGTGCGCCCGCAACATGGCCGCATACGGCTTCCCACTGATCCTGTCGAGGTCCGCCAGCGCGGCGCCGGCCGCATTCGCGCTCTTTCGTCCCGCAAAGCCACGATAGTTGGTCGCCGCAGTGATGAGCAACACAGCCTCTGTAGCATCGCGTACCCGCAGCAACGAGCCATCCGCGCTCGACTTGCCACCGGTGATTCGCAAACGAAGCCGCGCGCCGAATCGCATACCGGGGCCTCCGCGCCCATCATTCAACACACCGTCGAGTTGCAAGTTCGTATCGTCGAGCGCTTTAACGGCCGCGCGTTCGGGACGTTCGAGCGTGGCGTCGAAGGAAACCAGTCCCGGCTTGGATGCGCTCAGTCTGATGACGATCGCCTCGTCTGCAGCGGACACGAACGCCTCGCGCGTGAACGTCACCCCGTTGGCTTGATACGACACCTTGACTAGAGCGCGCGTCAGGTCCAACTCGCGTCGATAAGCTGTGAAACCCGCTTGTCCCGGAAACACCAGCCGCAGATTGGCCAGCAACTGATAACTGCCGTATGGGACGTCCTTCCCGCGGGCGCGATTGGAGCCCTTCCCTTGGCATGTGAAGTTGGCGTAGACCAGTTTCTCCGCTTCAGCGTTCTTTCCCTCCAGCAGCAGCCTTCGGATTTCAGGCAGGTACTTCGCGCCATCCGGCCGGTCCGCATCCTCCGGCCCTCCGGACCGCAATGAGATCTCGTTCAGGACGATGCGATCCTCCTGCACTCCTCCGAACACCATCGCGCCCAACCGGCCGTTGCCCAACGGCACGGACTGCGTGAAGTGTTTTGCCGGCCTGTCAAATCGGAGTTTTAGGTCTGATTGTCCGTTCAGCGCCAGGGGTGCCAGCATCAGAGAGACGGGAAGGAGCAGCATGGCTACATCCCAGTCTGAACCAAACCGGAGCCATCCGTCTCCCTGGCGGCCGAGGCCCGGTCGTGGCGAACCGGGCTACGCAGCTAGCGCTCGACGAACAAGACCGGAAGGTCGGCCTTGAGCGGCTCGGTGTTCTCCACTTTCAGCTTCTTCAGTTTGGAAAGAATCGGCTTGAGGTACTCCTCGTCTTCCAGCGCGCCGGCCTCCACCGAGTCAAGAGCCACAATCAGGTACTCGCCAGGAGCCACGTTGGGAAGCTTGTAAATCCCATTCTGATCCGTGCGAGTGGACTTGATTCGGAACGGCCGCCTCGGTTGCGGGACAAGCGCCACGTTCGCCCCGGGCACGGGATCGCCTTTCTCATTGCGCACCATGCCGGTGATCTCGCCGGGACCGATGGCAAGCGTTACGGTAAGCGGTGTCGATGAATCCGCGAATTCCACCTCGTCGCCTTCCGCAATCTGGTCGCCGGCCCGAATCTCCTTAATGTAATGCGTCCAGGGGACCCCAGCCACCGTCACGCGCTGGCGGCCCGGCACGAGGTTTGCCAGCGTGATGTCGCCGTCCGCGTTCGCTGTGCCCATGGCGAGGGAGGAAGTGATTTCGTCCGCGGGGGTAAGGACTACGCGAATGGACGCCATCTTCAACTCAGGTCCAGGTTCGGCCACCACCTTCCCTTTCACCTCGAACGGAACAATCGCGGGCACCTTCAGATCGGTGACAGGACGGTCGCCGATGTCCACGGTGGCCTTCACAACAAACGGCGTATTGCCCAGTCCGGTGGGAATGGTGTGCAGCACATAAGTGCCCGGGGACACGTTCTTGAACTCGAACTTGCCATCGGAGCCTTGCATGTAGGCTCGTGGATTGAGCGCGTTTCCGATTGGGCCCGATCCTTTTGCGTTCATATTGAGAATGGTCACCATCCCCGCGCCGGGTGGCACGCCGATTATTTGCCCTTGCACACTGACGGTCCGGCTCTTGACCAGCCGCACGTCGATTGCGCTGATCTCGGTGGAATCCTTGATCTCCAGTTGCGTCGCTTCCGACATTTGTTGCAGGTTCGGGAAGCATGTGGTGACACCAACCTCCTCCACTGCCGGTTTGGCAGCCTTCTCCTGTGGAGTGGGCTGCAGAAAGTTGGCGGGCACCGCGCAAATGATGTACTTGCCCGGAGGCAGTTGGCCAATGCGATATTCGCCAAGATCATTCGACATGGCTGGAATAGTGCCGCGCGGCAGGCGCGTCCGGCGGCCGTTCTGGTAGTACATGTTGGCCAGCGCCATTACCAGCACTTTCGGGACCGGCTCGTTATCCGCATCCAGCACCTTGCCCGCGATCACCCCATGCTTGGGAAGCGCGATGGAGATACCGGAAAGCGCCGCACCCGCATCAATTCGGATCACCTGGCCTGTCGCCTCGCCGGGCTTGCGGGCGCCGTACGCCGTAGTTTCGTAGCCAGTCTTTTCGGCGGTCAGGCGGTAGCGGCCGGGCTTGACGTCCTTCAGTGTGAACTTGCCATCGTCCGCGGTTTCGACGCTGCCGCCGCCTTCGAACCCGATGGCCGTGAGGCTGACCTTGGCCTTCCGGATGGGAGTTTTCGCCGCGGCGTGGAGGACGGTGCCCTCCACGATGGCCGGTTTGGGCTCGTTGGGAGCCTGGAACAGAAATAGTAAAGCCAACAAGTACGAGTGCATGACAACCTCACTTCCATAGTAGTGCGTAACAAATAGGACGAGTTCCCCGGGCCGGTAGTTCGGCGATTCGTGCAGCAGCGCACGCAAGCGCATACATCGTGAAAACGAAGGCATATAATGAACCCATGCGTCTTCTGAGTCTCGCTCTGCTGTTTTCGCTGGCCCTGTCTGCCCAGACCAACAAGGGCAGAATCGCCGGATCGGTGTTGGACAAATCAGGCGGCGTCGTGGCCGGCGCCAAAGTCACCGTCACCAATGCCGGCACTGGAGACGTCATCACCCTGCAATCTTCAGAAGCCGGAACATTCAGTGCGCCGCTGCTCGATCCGGTAACCTACCGCGTCACGGTGGAAGCCGAGGGCTTCAAGAAGGCTGTTTACGACAACATCAAAGTCGACACCGCATCGGTAGCCTCGGTGGATGCGATTCTGGAACCCGGCCAGGTGACGACAGAAGTGACGGTCGTGGACGAGACGCCTACCGTCAATCTGGAATCCGGGACCTTGGCGCAGACCATCACAGAGCGCCAGATCAGCGAAATGCCGTTGAACAACCGCAGCGTGCTCGATCTCGCACTGACCGTCGGAAACGTGAGTGGCGTGGCCGGTACCGAGGATCCCGAACTGGGAGCGGAAATCCCCGTGCCCGGCTTCAACATCAACGTCAATGGGGGCCGTGCCGGCAGCACATCGATCCTCGCCGATGGCGCGAATAACACGGGCGTCGGGTTGGGACGCGCCGTCGTAACGTTCTCTCCGGACACGATTCAGGAATTTACTGTCCAGACATCCAATTTCTCCGCGGAATTCGGCCAGACGGGGGGCGGTGTCATCAACATGACCACCAAGAGCGGCACCAATCGCTTCAACGGGCTGCTTTATTGGTATCATCGCAACCCCGCGCTCAACGCCGCGCCGTTCACCACTGCTTCCCAGAACCGGCCGCAATCCAACCGCAGGCAGCACCAGTTCGGTTTCACAATGGGCGGTCCGGTGAACATCCCGCAACTGTACAAGGGCAGCAATCGCACATTCTTCTTCTTCGCACTTGAGCCGCGCTACTACTTTGATGGATCGCAATTCACCTCGCTGCTGCCGACAGAGTCGATGTTGAAGGGCGATTTTTCCAACGTCGTTCGCGTCAATGGAGGCTATGCGCCGCAGGAGGTCGCGCAACGTTTCGGACTCGCCAATCAGATCGGCGACGCGACTTTGTACAACCAGTGGAATGTGCTGCCGGGCAACCGCTTCCAGCGCATCACGCTCGCCGCCGGCGAAACTTATCCGCTGTTCCCCGGCAATGTGATTCCGCAGAACATGCTCGACTCCGTGAGCCTGAGCCTGCTGAAGTACCTTCCGAAAGCCGGCGATTACTTCCTCTCCGATGGCAACCTCCGCAACTACGCTTCCACGAGCTTTGTGAAGAACCTCGACAAGCGCATGACAACGCGCCTGGACCATCAAATCACCAGCGCCAACCGCATCACCGGCCGGTACACGCACGTTCCGATCCGGGGCGACCGCGGGCGCGGCGATTTCCAGGTGGGACGCGATGAAGTGAATTCCGGAGGCACGGACTATTCGTGGTCGCGCCAGGTGCTTTTGACGGATACCCATACCTTCTCCTCTCGCGTATTCAATGAGCTCCGGTTGAACTACACCTTCGGCCGCTTCACGCGCAATTTCCCGCCGATGTTCGACGCCAACAACGGCCGCAATCTCTCCAAAGAACTGGGACTTCCGTCACTCACCACCGGCGGCCTGCCCGAATTCCTCACCGGAACGTTGTCGATCGGGTACAGCCTGTCGCAGCAGAACGAGAACGCCGAGCACAGCTACGGCATCGCGGACAACCTCTCGTATGTACGCGGGCGGGCGACATGGAAGTTCGGTTTCGACCTGTCGCAGCAACGTCTGAAAACGATCCCGATGTACGGGGCCTCGGGCGGACGCTATGAGTTCAACCGCAATCGGACACTGTCGAATTCCAACGGTCAGGCGAACGGAACGGGCGGTGTCGAGTTCGCGCAATTCCTGCTGGGCGCCTACAATCAGACCACCCTGCGCGAGGTGTTCATTCCCTATTACTACCAATGGAATTCCGCGGCGGGATACATTCAGAACGATTGGAAAGTCCGGCCCAACCTCACGCTAAACATCGGGATCCGCTACGCGCTGCAACTTCCGCGAACGGAGAAGTACAACCGCCAAGGCGCGTTCCTTCCGCAGTTGTCCAAGGAGTTCCCCATTCCTCAGCCTTGCACGCAATGCGTACTGCCGGACGGGCGCGTCATCACCAGCGGGCTGGTGATTCCGTTTGGATACTCAGGGCGTGGCGGCCGGTCGCGCTATCTATTCCCCGTGGAGACCACCAACTTCGAGCCGCGGCTGGGCTTCGCCTACGTGCCGCGATTCTTCGGCAGGAAGATGGTGTTCCGCGGTGGATGGGGCATGTCGCACGCTCCGCTCACCGGGTTCAACCGCAATCCGTCTCCCGATTTCGCAGCCGGAACTACGGCCTTCGGAACCTTCGATACACGCATTGAATCGCCGGGCACCAATATTGCCGGCAGGTTATGCTGCAACAAGCCGGTGCTGACACCGGTGACTCCGGAGCAGTTTCTCAACATCCCGGCCGATGGCCTGGTGTACCTGAACAGCGTCAACATCGCGGCCACGGCGGTGTCTCCAAACGCGCGCGTGCCCTATGTGCAGAGCTGGAGCGCGACCATCGCCTACGAACTCCCGCAGCGCACGATTCTGGAGCTGTCTTACGCGGGCAACAAGGGCACGCATTTGTTCCTGCCACCGATCAACATCAATCCGGTTCCGTTTGAATTGACCGAGGCCTACCTGGGCGCGGGGATCAATCCGCTCAACGTGGTGCAGGATCCGTTACAGCGTCGCAATGCCAGCGGACAGGGGATCATCAGCTTGGCGCAGGGCTACATCGGCACCAAATATCTCGGCTTTGAAGGACTCACCGTCGCATATGACTCGTCGGCCAACAGTATCCGTCACGCCGGCGTGGTAAGCGTACGCCGCCAGCATAATAGAGGATTTTCGTACGTCTTCAATTACACCTACGCCAAGAGTCTGGATGATGCCTCGGACGCGGGAGACGTGCGGTTTGTGAACCTCAACGTGCGCTCGCCCGGTCACGTGAACTTCGGCGCGCCCCGTTATCTGGACCGTTCGGTCTCACTCTTTGACATCCGCCACGCCACCAGTTTCTCGGCGCTCTACGACCTTCCCTTCGGGCGCGGGCATAAGTTGGCCGGCAACGCGCCGGGATGGTTGAATCAGATTGTCGCCGGCTGGTCGCTCAGCGGGATCGGCCGCGCGCAGGGCGGGCTGCCGATGGTGGTGGTTCTGCGCGACGACAACCGTCTCGGTGTGTCCGGCAACGTGCGCGGCATCCGGCCCGACCTTGTCCCCGGCGTGCCCCTGCTCAACCCGAACTACACACGTGCCTGTCCGATCGGAGCGGGATGCGAGCCATACTTCAACCCCGCGGCCTTCATGCGCCCCGCCAAGGGAACGCTCGGCAACGCGTCGCGAACCCTCGATGGCGCTCGCAGCCCCGCCCAGCAGTTCTTCGACATGTCCGTGCAGAAGAATTTCCAACTGGGAAAAGACGGCAAACGGCGCCTGCAGTTCCGCGTGGATGCGATCAACGCGTTCAACCATCCTATCTTTCGCACCGGACGATTGGAAGATTCGGGGGAGATCTTCACGCTGCCAAACGAAGCCGCCATCTCAAACGCCGAGTACGACGCCTGGGCGGCGTTCACTCCGGGGCGTCCGGCGCGCGGCACCACGCAAGGAGCCGCGCTGCTGGCGCAGATCAATCAAATGATCACAGGCGCGCGCGTACCGGGCACGCAGGTGTTACCGCGCGACTTCTTCCGTGTACCGCTGCCGCAAGGGTTCTTCTCCGCCAACGTCAACTCATTCGATCTCACCACGCTGAGCGGGTTGAAGCTGTATCGCATGCGCCAATCGTACACATCGGATCGCTGGGGCTTTTTGGATATTTCGACGGGCCGGTCGGGCTATACGCCGCGGTTCATTCAGTTGGCTGTGAAGTTCTACTTCTGAGAAGTGCGCGACACTGGTGGTATGGAATCGGTTGTTGTCCGTGACCCTGAGACGATGTCGGGGGAACCTGTGTTCCGCGGAACGCGCGTACTTGTCCGCACGCTGTTCGAGTATCTGGAATGCAACCGGGGCTTGGAGGGATTTCTTGCCGGTTTCCCTACGGTGAGCCGTGAAATGGCAATTCAAGCCATTGAAGAAGCGAAGCACTCTTTGCTCTCGGCGCGGTAATGAAGATCCTGATTGACGAGTGTGTGGATCAAGACCTGCGCCACGCGTTTTCCGAGCATGAGTGTGTCACTTGCGGCTATGCCGGATTCAACGGCCTGAAGAATGGTAAGTTGCTGGACGCGGCAGTAGCCGCGGGATTTCAATTGCTGATAACAGTCGATCGGAACATCGGATATCAACAGAACATTGGAGGACGCGCTATCGCCGTGGTCGTCCTGGTTGCGCGCACAAGCGGCATTGATGATCTGCTGCCATTGATCCCCGCGGTACTGGCTAGCCTAGGCGCTCTTAAGATGGGCGAAATCGCATTCTTCCGAGCCTAGTCCCTCCGACCCCTTCAAAGTCTGGGATTGCGAATCTGTCAGGATTGGGTTACCCTTTCCGCATGGGCATGAAGGGAATCACCATCAAGCTTCCGGAACGAACGCTCCAGCAACTCAAGGAACAAGCTCGCCAGACTGGCCGTACCGTCACCGCACTCGTACGGGAGCGCGTGGAAACCCCGCCGGACTCCGCGGAGAGTTCGTTTTTTGCGCTTACCTCCGATCTTGCCGGCAGCCTGGCGGGTGGCAGGCGCCCAGCGACCAACAATCGGCGCAGGTTCAGACGAACGTGATTACGATTTGCGATGCTGGTCCCCTCATCGCCTATCTGAATCGCCACGACCCGCATCACGCCTGGGCCGTCGGCATCATGAAGCAGGTGCGGCCCCCGTTGCTCACCTGTGAGCCCATTCTCACTGAGGCGGCCTATTTTCTGCGCGAAGACGGCGTGATGGTAGACCCTTTGTTCCAAATGCTGGAACGCGGCGCGATTCGACTGGAGTTCGACATGTCAGCGCACTGGCCGCGCATGCGCACCTTGATGGCACGCTACGAGCGAATGGATCTGGCCGACGCGGCAATCGTCGTGATGAGTGAGATGCACTCCAACTCTCGTGTATTTACCCTTGACCGTACGGACTTCAGTGTCTACCGGCGCAACGACCGCCAAGTCATCGAGTTTGTCGCTCCGCCAAAGCGGTGAGGAAGAAACGCGGCAATCGAAGCCGCCTGGCCAGTCCTTTGTGAACATGACCTGCGACTGCACTTTGGCCCAAACGGCGCGCCAAGAGAAGATGACTCGGTCAATTCAGGAGCGGCTTGGCAAGGCGACGATGACGGTTGAGGGCCACCTCATCCCCTGAGCAAGCGAAACGACCACCCGAGTCGATCGCGCGCATCGGCGGCTCGATGCAGTCTCTGTACATCCGCCCCTCACTAGCCTCACCATTTCCACCGTACTTCAGTCGAACGACTTCATACTCGTTGGCTCCGGGCTTCCACCGTAGCATTCGCGATACCCTCGCCAGACGCTCTTCTTCGCCCCAATCCGTCGTGAAGCGTATCCGTCTGTCTGAATTGCCGAGAACGGGAGACACACGCCGTGCGACCCTCACTCGCGAGGCATATAATACCCCCCATGAGGAGCTTGGCTGCTTTGAGGCTGCTTCCGCTCGCCGCTGTTGCCTGGGGCCAGCAGGAACCCGAGGGATTCTTCGAGAGTTTCCACCAACACCTGAAGCGTGAGAACAGCCGGCTGCCCGAGTATGTCTGTACCCAGACGATCGACCGCTTCACACGCTCCGCGCCCGAGGAGCAGTGGCGCAAGGTGGACACGCTCCGGTTCGAAGTCGCTCTTATCGGCGGCCAGGAACGGTATGGCCGCGTGGGCGCCAACCAGTTCTACGACCAGCCGCTGGCCGACGTCGTCCGCAGCGGCGTGGTCAGCACGGGAAAGTTCGGCCTGCTCGTCCGCCAGGTCTTCGATACGCAGGCGGCGCGTTACCTGTATAAGGGACTCAACGATCGGGACGGTGGAAAGGCGCACGAGTACGATTTCGAAGTCGCGGCGAAAGATAGCAACTACCAACTCCGCAGCGGCAGCAAGGAAGTGGCGGTTGCGTTTCAAGGCACCTTCTGGATTCATCCGGACACCAAGGACTTGTTGCGGGTGGAGATGCAGGCATTCGATATCCCTGAAGTGCTGGGCTTTTCCGAGGCCGCGACAACGCTCGTCTATGGGAGGGTCAGTCTTGCGGAGTCTCCGCTGCTGCTGCCGGTTTCCGTCGAGACGTTAGTTGTCACCGCCGACGGCATTGAAAACCGCAGCTTCAGCAAAGTGAATGGATGCCGACGCTATCAGACGCAATCGAGCATCCGTTTCGAAGGCGAGGCTGCCACTCCGGAGCCCCGACCGGTGACGGCCATCCAAGAGCACCTCCAGCCGGGCATGGTCCTGGACGTCGCGCTGCAGGAACAACTGGCTCTCAACTCGCTCACCGTTGGGCAACCGGTGGTGGCACGCCTCGCCCGGGACCTGAAACAGGGAGACCGCGTCGTTGCGCCGCAAGGCAGCCTGGTCAGCGGCGAGGTGGTGCATCTGGAGAAGGAGTCGAGTCCATTCGCGACGTACGAAGTCGGGCTCGAATTGCAGACACTGGAAATCCACGGCCAGACGCTTCCCATTGCCGCCACCATGGAAGATGCAGGGCCCTCCGCCGGCTTGATGCGCCAGTCCAAACGCATGGAGCCTTCCTTCTCCAAACGCCGCGGCGCACGCATGGATATTCTCGTGCGCAAGGTCCAGCGCGGCCAGGGCTATCTGGTGTGGGACGGGCGGCGCGGAACCATCCCCAAAGGATTCAGAATGAAGTGGAAGATTGTGGCGCCGGAGCAATAGGACGAGCGACGGACCGTTTCTCACAATCGAAACAACCTCTCGGTACCTTACATAGGGGAACCAAGCTCCGTCCTCCATCCGGACACACCCTTTCCGGGGATGAGGAAAGTACGCCAGGATGTGCTCACCAATGGCCCACAAGATAGGGCTTTCCACCAACACCCAGCGGGCCTATAATGGGGACGGTATTTTATGCCGCTGGGCGCCAGCGGCGTTCGGTGGCGGCTGCCGCCGGGTTCGCTTTCCGACGACTTCCTCCGCCATTGCGCGCTCCCCTGGTGCCGATTGCAGAGAGGAAACCCCCATGTATCTCGCAATACTCTCTCTCGCGGCCGTCTTGAGCGCCGGAACCACAGGAGTGACCGCCGACGATCTCGATGCCGCATTCAAGAGCATTCAAAAGCTCAACCCTCAAACTGACATCGCCCAGGTGAAAGCGCAGGCCACCAAGTTGTTCACCATGGCGAAGCAACTCGCCTCCGAACCCGCCCCAACAGAAGAGGGCCTGGAAAAATCTAACCATGCCAAACGGATGGTGTGGATCAAAGAGGTGGAGCAGTACACCGAATACGTTGTTTCAGCCGCGGCGACGCAGGCGCCACAGGCTGCGCACATAGAACTGGTGGGCATGCTCGAACTCCAGAATCCAAAGAGCAAGTACCTGGATGCGCTCTACACGCGCTATCTGTATTCCTTGCACCAGGCCGGGCAGGGAGCCAAAATCCCAGCCATCGCGGAAAAAGCCGTGGCCAACTTCCCGGAAAACGAAGATCTGCTACTCATCATGGCGGACCATACCTTCACCAGGAAACAGACCGCGCAGGCGCTGAACTACGCCCGCCGCCTGACCGCCGTTATGAGCAAGCATCCCTGCCCGGAAGGCTACAAACCCGCCGATTGGGAGAAGAAGAGGAGTGCAGCCCTGGGTCGTGGATACTGGATCTCCGGCGTCATCGTCGGCGAACGCAACCAGTATATTGAAGCCGATCAGGATCTGCGGAGAGCGCTTCCTCTCATCGCTGGCAACAGCGTGATGATGGAATCCGCCTACTACTATCTCGGCCTCTCCAATTACCAGTTGGGCAAGATGACGATGAACAAGGCCCAGGTGTTGGAAGGCGCCAAGTTCAGCGATCAAGCCGCGCGGCTCGGCGGACCGCTTTCGGTGAATGCTTCGCACAACGCGCAGGTGATGCGCACGGAAGCGTCGCGTATGCGGTAATGGCGTGTACCCGGGGGGCGTCTGCGTTAAGATAGCCTCCTGGGAGACTCGCCCTTTTGGTCGGCACTACCTTTCGCCATTACGTCGTGGATAGCCTGCTTGGCAAAGGCGGCATGGGGGAAGTGTACAAAGCGCGCGACATGAGACTCGATCGCGACGTGGCGCTCAAAGTCCTGTCGCCCGGTTTTGCAGGAGACGGGGATTTGATGGCCCGCTTCGAGCGCGAAGCAAAAACGCTAGCCTCACTCAACCATCCGAACATCGCCCATCTTTATGGGATCGAAGAGGCCGAGGGCGTGCGAGCCATCATCATGGAGCACGTGCATGGCGTAACGTTACGGGAACGCATCCGTCAGGGGCCAATCCCCGCCGATGAAGTGCTCGCACTGGCGCGTCAGATCACCTGCGGCCTGGAAGCCGCGCACGACAGCGGAGTTGTCCATCGCGACCTGAAGCCGGCCAACATCAAAATCACTCCCGATGGAACGGTGAAACTTCTCGACTTCGGGTTGGCGAAGGCAGTCTGGGAAGAAGCCTCGGCCGGTGATCCGTCCGATACGCCGACGCTCAAGATGCAGTCCACTCAATCGGGCGTTCTTTTGGGCACCGCCGGCTACATGTCGCCAGAGCAGATCCGCGGCACGCACATCGACAAGCGGGCCGATATCTGGGCATTCGGCGTTGTCCTATACGAGATGCTTACGGGCATACGTGCCTTCACGGGAGAAACGATGGCCGACGTGTTGGCCGCCGCTCTGCAAGGGCGTCTCGATTGGGAGGCGCTACCCGCTTCCACACCACCGCACCTGCGCGAGTTGTTGAAGCGCTGTTTGCAGTGCGACCGCAAGAAAAGGCTGCGGGACATAGCGGACGCGTGGTTGCTTGCCGAAGCAACGCCCGCAACCGTTGAACAGAAACCTCAGCGGCAGGAGCAGCGCCGGCCGTGGATGGCGGCGGCGGCCGCATTCGCTCTGATCGCCGCAACGCTCGCAGTGAAGCAATTCTCTCTCAGGCCGGGCGAACCGCCCCTCCGCCGCCTCAACCTGAATCTCGGCCCCCAGGTACACATCCCCTACACCAATGGAGTGAACTTTGTGCTGTCCCGTGATGGCGGAAAGATCCTGTTTCTCGCACAGGAAGGTGGAGTGAGAAGGCTGCATCTGAAAAGATTGGATCAGACGGAATCGCGCCCGCTGGCGGGATCGGAGGACGCGTTCAATCCGTTCTTCTCTCCCGATGGCGAGTGGGTCGGCTACTTCGCCGGAGGCAAGTTGAAAAAGCAATCGCTCGATGGCGGCCTACCGGTCACCCTTGCCGAAGGCCGTAACGACGCGCTAGGCTCCGGCTACTGGGATGAAAACGGAGAGATCACGTTCGGCTTCGGTCTCGACGGGTTGTCCCGAATCCCCGCCTCTGGCGGGAAAGTCCAGCAACTGACGAAGCTGGAGCCCGGCGAATTGAGCCACCGGTGGCCCAAGCGACTGCCCGGTGGCACTCTGACTTTCACATCCTACACGGCAAAGACAGACACGGAAGGCGCGATAGAAGTGCTCACTCCGGACCGCAAACGAAAGGTCCTTCACCCTCGCGGCAGTGACAGCCGCTATCTGCCTACGGGCCACTTGATCTGGCTGGAAGGCGGCACACTGTTTTGCGCCAAACTGGACACAGACCGATTGCAGTTCAGCAGCACGCCTTTGCCGATCCTGGAAGATATCGCATACTCCAAGGCCGGCATGGCCTACATGGACGTTGCCGAAGAAGGCACCATGGTGTACAGTCCGATTCAACGTGGCGTTCTGAACACGGTGACGTGGCTGGACAGAAACGGCAAAGTCGAACCGTTGTTGCCCAAACCGGGAGAGTACGTATTTCCGCAATTCTCTCCGGACGGAAGAAGGCTGGCGATACTGCAAGGGCCGCCGATTAACCGTGATCTATGGGTCTACGATTGGGACCGCGCCGCGATGAAGCGCCTCACTTTCACGCGGGATAACGAATACGTCTTTGTGTGGACGCCCGATTCGCGCTGGATCATCTACAGCATGCGGAACATGATTCGCATGCTGCCCGCCGACGGAGGAGGCGAATCGCAACTTCTGTATGAGGGTAAGAGCAGCGTCTTTGTGCACGCCATCAGCCCCGACGGACGCAACCTGATCTTCGCGCAGCAGGGCGCTTCCACCGGCAACGATCTGTGGAGCGCGCCTCTGGAAGGGACACCGGAACAACCCAAACTGGGAAAACCGGAAGCTTTTCAAGCATCCAACTACGCCGAGATCTTCGCGTCGTTCTCTCCTGATTCCCGGTGGGTTGCCTATGCTTCCGATGAATCCGGCCGGCGCGAGGTGTATGTGCGCTCCTTTCCACCGCGCGGAGGAAGTCATTTGGTCTCCAACACAGGCGGCGAAGCTCCTGTCTGGTCAGCCGACGGCCGGCTCTTCTACCTCAGCCTGGACGCGCGTCTGATGGTGGTGGACACGAAGATGACTACTAACGGCGTGGCCTTCTCCAAACCCGAAGCATGGGCGCAAACGAAAGTGGCCACCGGAAGCAATCCGCGCCCGTACACTTTGTCTCCCAGCAGCAAACGCATAGCCGTGTTGTCGGGTGCGGATGGAATCGCCGAGCGGTTCAACAACGAAGTAGTGGTACTGGTCAACTTCTTCGGTGAAGTGAAGCGTCGAGCCCGCTAGTCTAGTAGCCCGTCGCAAAAGTCCGGCAGGCTGAAGCCCTGCCCCACCATCTCAGCGCAATCTAATGATGTTACACGGTGGCGCAGGCGGTTTCGCCTGCGTTTTCACTATCACGGCTTCAGACACCAGGCCGCTGGCAGGTCATCCTCGTGAGAACGTCGCTAACGCGGCGGCCGCTTGTTCCAACACCTTATTCGGATCTGGCGGGTCGGCGACGATGATCGTCCGCGGACCGGGCCCGTGCGGCGTCCATCGCGACAGGAACCGCTGGCACGGGAAACCCGCGAAAATGGCCACCAGCGGAACCGCGCTCGCCGCCGCGACATGCTGCCCCGCGCTGTCATAACCGCAATAGAACGACGACCGCGTGATCGCATCGGCAAATGGCGCAAAGGCGCCGGTCCACGTTTTGACGTTCTTCAATCCGATAGTGGCCGAATCCACCCGCACCGCCTCATCCGGTGAGCCGCCGCGATCCACCAGCACCGATGCGCCCGTGCCCTGCAACAACTCCATCAGACTGCGTTCAAAGTGACCACCGATGCGCTTGGATGGATTGTCGCCCACGCCCAGACTCACCGTAATGTCGGCCAGCGGAGCGCCTTTGTGCGGATCGAGGAACGAATGCACCTCTACACCTAGCGTATCCTTCAACCACTTGTGCGCCAGCGCCGCCAGCGGATCATCCGTGTAATCCCCATACGATCGGCTCTCAAAGAAGAAGTAATTCTCCTCATCGCACACAGGCAACAGACCAAGCTGAGTGAGCCGCGAATCCGGATCGAGAACGATGGTGTCTCTGCGCCACAGCGCCGCCTTCAAAGAAGGATACGCCGCCAGCCGTTGCGACAGCGTCCCCTCCCGCGGATAGCTGATTTCCAGATGCCCGATGTGCGGATCGGCCGCGAAGAGCTGATGATTCTTCCCCGGCCCGGCAAATAGAATCTGCGCGTTCGGAAAAGCGGTTTTGGCCGCATCGACAAACAGGCTACCGATGGCCACATCGGCCCCCAACGTGACGCGCGAGAGCACCACCACGCGCCTCACGCGCGCAGCGTTGCCGTTGAACTTTTTCGGCTGCCGCACCCGCTTGTAGCGATCCAGCACATCCACACGCCTCAAGTTTGGCAGCGCGTACTCCAATGCCTCGGAAAAGAGCGCGGCGTAGCAATCGGCGAGACACGGCTCAAACAGATCGCCCAACCGTTCCACGACGGTGGCGAAGAGGGCATGGCTGGCACGCCGCGCCACTTGGACATCGGCCGACAGGGCCATGCGCAATAGCGTCTCCAGCAACTCGGACGAGTAGGCATTGCCGCGCAAACATTGATTGAGGAGTTCTAGGGCCAGTTCCTCAGGCGAGATATTTACCAATCAAGAGCTCCAGCTTCTGTCGCGTGGCATCCGGGATGGCCTTGCGATCTGTAATCAGGGCGTGACTCAACGCGGAGTGACATTTACAGGTCATGTCTTTCGGAATGCGTGCCACGGCAGCCTTCACCACCTTCGCGGCGTTCTCGGCATTCTTAGTGAGATTCTCAATGATCTCGCTGACAGTCACGGCGTCGTGGCCGGGGTGCCAGCAATCATAGTCGGTAACCATGGCGACGGAAACGTAGCAGATCTCCGCCTCGCGGGCAAGCTTGGCTTCCTGCAGGTTGGTCATGCCAATCACGTCCATTCCCCAGGAACGGTAGACATTCGATTCCGCTTTCGTGGAGAACGCCGGGCCTTCCATGCAGAGATAAGTCCCTCCCAGTTTGGCAGCGACCCCGGTTTCGGCACAGGCCTCATGAACATGCTTCGCAATAGTCCCGCAAATCGGATCGGCGAACGAGACATGGGCCACGCAGCCATCTCCAAAAAAGGTGGAGACGCGCCCGCGGGTGCGGTCGAAGAACTGGTCAGGCAGAACGAATTCCAGCGGCTTATGCTCTTCCTTCAACGAACCAACCGCGCTCAGAGAAATAATGTGGCGCACGCCGAGTTTCTTGAATCCGTATATATTAGCGCGAAAATTCAGCTCCGACGGGCTGATACGGTGGCCGCGCCCGTGCCGCGCCAGAAACGCCACCTTCCGTCCCGCCAGCGTGCCGGCAATGTAGTGATCGGACGGATACCCCCACGGCGAATCTATCATGCGTTCTTCGTGGGCCTCAAAGCCCGGCATGTGATAGAGGCCGCTGCCGCCGATGATCCCGATTTCTGCGTTCAATGCGAATGCTCCTGATGCTGAATCATTCAATTTTTCCACAGTGGAGGTGACGTTTGGGGAATCCGCTATTCAATCCATCCACCCCCCACCACCTCGTCCCCGTCAAACAGTACCGCTGCCTGTCCCGGCGTTACGGCGCGTTGCGGCTCGTCGAATCTCACGCGGAACCGCGAGGTATCCTCCATCGGATACACGGTGGCCGCCGCCGCTTCGTGCTTATTACGAATCTTCACAGCCACGCGCATCGGCGCGGCGAGATGATCCACCGCGATCCAGTTTGCCTGCCGCGCCGTCAGCTCCGCGCGCAGCAGATCGGGATTGCGCCCGACAATCACCAACTGCTCAGCGGGCTTCGTCGCAATCACGTAGAGCGGCTCGCCGGCGGCAAATCCCAGGCCCTTCCGTTGCCCAATCGTGAAATGATGCACGCCGCAATGCTCCGCGAGTTTACGGCCTTCCGTATCCACCACGCTACCGTGCGTGGCCTCGCGAGGAATTCCCTGCTCCTGGAAATAGGCATCGATGAACGAAGCGTAGTCGCCGTTGGGAACGAAACAGATCTCCTGCGAATCCTGCTTCTCCGCCACGGGAATCCCTAGGGAACGAGCGATCTCGCGAACCTGCGGCTTGGTGTACTCACCCAGCGGAAAGACTGTGTGCGCGAGCTGCGATTGCGTCAGTCCCCACAGAAAGTACGTCTGATCCTTGGAACTGTCAACAGCACGCATCAGCAGATAGCGTCCTGAATCCTCGTCGCGGCGAATGCGTGCGTAGTGGCCCGTGGCGACGATGTCCGCACCCAGGCCTTCCGCCAGTTCATGGAACGGATCGAACTTCACGAAGTTGTTGCACAAGGTGCAGGGGATGGGCGTGCGGCCCTCCAGGTACTCGCCGATGAACGGCTTGATCACCTGCTCTTCAAACCGCTTCTCGAAATTCACCACGTAATAGGGGATGCCGAGTGTCTCCGCCACGTAGCGGGCATCGTAAACATCGTCGAGCGAACAGCAGCGTCCCGTGGCCCCCTCGCCGCTCAACTCGGGCAGCCGCCGCTGATTCCACAACTGCATCGTCATGCCGACAATCGTGTGCCCGTCGCGGCGCAGCATGGCCGCAACCGTGGAGCTGTCCACTCCACCCGACATCGCGACCGCGATCGGCTTGTTCGTAGATGGCGTGTTAACGTTCATGATCAAATGCAGGAGAAAGCCGGCGCAGGTGCCAGTACGATTCCACCGTCGCCCGCACCAACGCGTCCACTTCGTCCGCCGTATTCGTCCGCCCAAGCGAGAACCGGATGCTTGACCTGGCCTGCTCATTATTCAGCCCCATCGCCACCAGCACATGCGACGGCTCCACCGCCCCGCTGGAGCAGGCGGACCCACTCGACACGGCAAAACCCTTCAGGTCCAAGGCAATCACCATTGACTCACCGGAGATCCCGTAAAATCGGATGTTCGAGGTATTCGGCACTCGTGCGTGGCGGTTTCCATTCAGGTGAATATCCTGGTTCACGGAGAGAATGGCATTCTCCAGCCGGTCACGCAGTGCGGCAAGCCGTGCGCGCTCCTCCGCGCCATTCTCATTCCACCATTGCGCCGCGGCGCCCAGCGCAACCACTGCCGGAACATTCTCCGTACCGGCGCGGCGGTCGCGCTCATGATGGCCGCCATACAACAGCGGAGTCAGTTGCAGCCCCTGCCGGACATAGAGCGCACCCACACCCTTCGGTGCTGCGAGTTTGTGCCCGCTGAGCGAATACAAATCCGCCCCAAGCGCCGGAATGTCCACCGCCAGCTTGCCCACCGCCTGCACGCCATCCACGTGAAGCAACGCGCCAGCCTCATGAGCAATCCGCGCAATCTCCTCCACCGGCTGCACCACTCCCGTTTCGTTGTTGGCGTGCATCACGGAAACAAGCGTCGTGTTCGCACGCAACGCCGCCCGGATCGCATCCGGCGCAACAATGCCATCCGGCTGCGGAGCGACACGCGTCACCTCAACTCCACACTGCTCCAATCGCGCGCAAGGGTTCAGCACGGCCGGGTGCTCAATGCCCGTCGTGATCACATGGCAGCCCGCCTTGGCCACACCAAATAGCGCAAGGTTATTCGATTCCGTGCCTCCGCTGCTGAACACAATCTCCTTCGGCGACACATGCAGCAGCGCCGCAACCTGACGCCTTCCCTGCTCCAGCTTCTGTTTCGCCAACTGGCCGTGATGATGGATACTGGAAGCGTTGCCCGGCACATCGCGCAGCGCGGCCGTATAAGCTTCAAGCACGGCATCACCCACAAGAGTGGTGGCATTGTGATCGAAGTAGTACCGCGTGGACATGGAATGTAAAGGCTTCAGAGACTGTAACTTCATCATATCAGGCATGCCGCGACCGATCGTTACGCTCACCACCGATTTCGGAGAGAAGGACTACTTTGTTGCTTCGATGAAGGGCGTCATCCTCTCCATCGCGCCGAACGCGGAAATCGTCGATGTGACGCATCAGATCAGCGCCTTCGAAATCGCCGAGGCCGCATTCGTTATCGACCAGGCAAGCCGCTGCTTCCCTAAGAAGACGATTCACGTTGTGGTGGTGGACCCCGGCGTGGGCAGCGCGCGCCGCCCGATTCTGGTCCAATCCGGCGGGCAGAGTTTCATCGGACCCGACAACGGTGTGTTGGGGATGATCCTCGATCGCGGCAAATGCACCACGCGCGAACTCACCACCGAGCGGTATTTCCGTCATCCTGTGAGCCAAACATTTCATGGCCGCGACGTTTTTGCCCCCGTTGCCGCGTATCTTGCCACGGGAACCGCGCCATCGCGCCTCGGCAAACTGATCAGGGATGCATTCCGGCCGGCGTTGAGCCGTGTGCAGCAGACCAGCAAACGCTCCTGGTGCGGCGCCGTGCTCACCGTCGACCGTTTCGGCAACCTCGTCACCAGCTTCCGCCGCGAAGACTTCCCTACCCTTGGCGACAGCGCCTTCGACGTCAAAATAGGATTTGAAACGGTAATACAACTCGCCACCAGCTACGCCTCCATGCCATGCGGCGAATTGTTCGCCATCTGGGGAAGCGCCGGATATCTCGAAATCGTCATGAACCAGGGCAATACCGCAAAGCACCTCGGAGTAGGCGTCGGAGCACCCGTGGATCTGTTGGTGTACTGATGCCCGAACTACCGGAGGTGGAAGCCGTCTGCCGCAAGTTGCGTCCCGCCGAAGGCGCCCGTGTCATCCAGATGCGGTTCACGCGGCCGTCCCTCGCCAAGCCCCAACGTGCCTCCCGTATTGAGCAAAAGGTGGCCGGCGCGGTGATCCAACAAATCGCCCGCCGCGGAAAGAATATCCTCCTGTGGCTGGACAGCGGCGACGCTCTCCACGTCCACCTGCGCATGACCGGCAACCTGTTGCTCGTCCCCGATGTGCGTCTCCGAAGCGTCGGCACCCGCGCATGGATGGAACTCGAAGGCGGACGCGGCATCATCTACGAGGATCCGCGCGCGCTGGGCAAGATCCACCTGCTCACGCGCGACGAAGTGGACAAGAAGCTCTCCGCCGTAGGAATCGAGCCGCTGTCCGATACGTTCACTTTGGAGCACCTGGCCAGCCAGGCCGCCAACTCACGCAAACCAGCGAAATTGTTTCTGATGGACCAGCGCCACGTCGCCGGACTCGGCAATATCTACGCCGCCGAAGCACTCTTCCGCGCGCGCGTCCATCCCCAACGCCCCATCGGCGAATTGCGCAAGCCCAAGCTAACAGCCCTGCACACCGCCATTCGCGACGTGCTCGCTGAGGCCATGGATTCAGCCGTCGCGGCCTACGCCGAACCGGACCGGTTCAACGAAGGCGAATCCTTCCCCTGCGCTGTCTACGACCGCGAAGGCGAGCCTTGCCCACGCTGCGGACGCAAGGTCAAACGCATTCCTCAGGGCGGCCGGTCCACCTACTTTTGCGGCGGGTGTCAGAAGTAGGAATCGTGTTACAGTATTCACCGAGAAAGGCATCCGATGAATCTCTCCAGAATATTGATCTCCGCGTTGATGTCCATTGCGCTCCTGAGCGCCCAGGCACCTGCTCCGCCCCCGCCTGCCAAAACGGCCGCGAAGAAGGCCGCCCCGGCAACCGCCGACCAGTGCATGGCAAAGACAAAAGCCGGCGATCAGTGCAAACGCAAAGCGTCGGCGGGCAGCAAATTCTGCTGGCAGCACGGCGGCAAGAAGGCCGCAAAGAAAGCGTAGCTACTTCAGTTCCACCACCAAAACCTCAAACGGCTCAGAGGCGGTATTCTCTTCCTTGTGTTTGGCCGCGCCTGAAAACACAACGTCGCCGGCTTTGTGCTTCGGCAGATCCACCTTCCCATCGGTGGAAGTAACTTTGAACTCCTGATCGGTGATATACACCACCACGCGGTTGAGGACGTGTTCATGCGACGGAACGCTCTCCTTGGCTCCGATCTTCACTCGTAGCACCCGCACCTGATCGTTCTCCATTTCCACCTTGTAGTGCTTCGGATCCACGCTGACGGGATCGAGCGGCGAGGCACCTGCCTTCGTAGATGTACCCTTGTTCTTGAGCTCAATCTCGGCTATCGTGACCGGCCCGGCGGAGAAGATCTCAGCGATGTGCATGCCGCCTGACGGGCTCCACAGCGCCTCGCCCGCCTTCCAGTTGGTCACCACGCGCCGGCCGTCCTGATAGTCGGTATTCTGCTCTCCAGGCTGCAGGTACACCATCACCCGGTTCATCTTGTGTTCGTGCAGCCGCGTCTTGTTATTGGGCTGAGCGGTAACCTTCAACACCCGAACTTGGTCATTTTCTACAATGACCGGACTTTGCGCTATCAGGCCGGTGGCCAGCAGCGCGAAGGGAATCAATTTAAGAGTCTGCATCGCGGATTCCGGTATGATATCCAAAACGGGCCAAGCGCACCGGGTGCGGCGCGCACTAGAAGTGAGGTAAGCATGCAATTTCCCGGACAAGGGAAACCGCCTTTCGGCATTCTGTTCGATAGCGACATGGGAAACCGGATCGACACGGCGCTCGCCCTCGCCCTCTTGTACGGGTTGGATGGCAAGGGCGAGACCCGCGTCATCAGCCTCAGCATCAGCAAACCGGCGCTGGCCGCGGCGGCGTTCACCGATGCCGTGGCGCGCGTCTACGTCGGCGCTGTGAGTGGGGCGTTCGGCTCCTTCTCCCGAACGCTTCCAGTGGGCCTTGCCACCGAGGGGCCAGGCAAAGAGGACACGCCCATGCTCTCGAAACCTCTGGCAATGAAGAAGGCCGATGGGGCTCCGGAGTTCCCGCACAACGTCCACAAGCTGGTGGATACCGCCGAAGTCGCCCCGCTGCTGCGCAACGCGCTCACCTCCCAGCAGGACGACAACTGCGCCATCGTGCTCGCCGGACCAGCCACCAACCTTGCTGCGCTCCTCGCTCTCCCCGGCGCCAAGGATTGGATCGTCAAGAAGAGCCGCTATCTTGTATTCTCCGGCGGGGCTTTCCCGGAAGGGGGCCCCGAGGGGCACATCCGTGCCGATGTGAAAGCGGCGAAAAAGCTGTTCGCCGAATGGCCGGTGCCGGTGATAGTGGCGGGTCATGAGCTTGGCACTGCCCTTCCCTACAGCGGCGAAAGTTTAGAGAAGGACTTCGCCTGGGCCACACCACATCCCGTCGCTGAAGCCTACAAAGCTTTCCGCCCAATGCCCTACAACACCCCCACGTGGGACATGGTCGCCGTGCTCCAGGCCGTGCGCGCCAAGGAGAATTACTTCGCGCTGTCCGAACCTGGCACGGTGCAGGTGAGCGACGACGGCATGACGAAATTCGTCGCCTCCGCTGCCGGCAAGCATCGTTATCTGAAACTCGATCCGGCACAGAAAGACAAGATCCTCCAGGCCTACCACGACGTTCTCAGCGCCAAGCCGCAGCCGCGCCAGTTCCGGTTCCGCCGGCCCGTGGAGGAGAAGAAGGACGCGAAGAAGGACGCTCCAACCAAAAAGTCCTGAGGGGCAAGCATCCTAAATAAGAAACGTTAAATCCCGATGCACGTCCTTGTTATGTAAACCTTTGCTGCTATGATGTAGTCACGCCAGGAGGGGGATACGAATGAGCGCATTCGATCAACTGGAATCGTACCTACGGGCCGTCGAGCGCAGATTGCGCTGGATGACCTTTACCCAAGGAGCGGCCATAACCGCTGCCGCCGCGTTGCTCGCCACGGTGCTGTTGGTGATGATCATCAATGGCTTTGCCTTCAGCGAGCGCAGCCTCCTGTGGGCCCGTGTTGCACTGTTCCTTTCCCTCGCAGTGGCGATCGGCTTCGGCATCATCGCGCCGCTGTTGCGCCTCAATTCCAGACGCGCCGCCAAGGGAGCCGAAAGCAAATTCCCCGAGTTTGAAGAGCGCCTCCTCACCTTCGCCGAACGCCGCACGGAAGCCCAATCCGATCCCTTCCTGGAGTTGCTCGCGGCCGACACCGTTCCTGTGACCCGCCACGCCGAGCCCAACTCCATCGTGTCTTCTTTGAAGCTAGCCGGCTTCCTTGTTGCCGCATTGCTGGCTAGTGGCGTGCTGGTCTGGCTCACCACCTCCGGGCCGGGCTATTGGGGTCACGGCGCATCGCTCCTGTGGGCCGGTACCCCTCGCGAAGAGCGTCCTTTTTATGATCTGAAGATCACCCCCGGCGATCAGCGCGTGCGCCGCAAGACCGACACCCTCATCCGCGCGCAACTGCTCGGGTATCAATCCGACAACGTGCGCCTCTATGCCCGTTTCAACGGCACCACAAAATGGGAAATGACCGCCATGCAACCGGCCGGCGGCGCCCACGAATTCCTGTTCGCGGGCCTGCCGGAATCGATGGAGTATTACGTCGAAGCCGGCGCCCTCCGCTCCAAGACCTACAAGATCACAGTGGTCGATCTGCCCGGCGTCAAAGCGCTCAAGACCACCTATCATTACCCGGCATGGTCGGGCATGAAGGACATGACTGAGGAGAAGGGCGGCGACCTCCGCGCCGTTGCGGGCACCGAAGCCGATGTCTTCGTCCTCACCGACAAGCCGGTGAAGGAAGCCCTCCTCGTCATCGACAACCAGACACAGATTCCACTGAAATCCGCCGACGGCGGCTGGATGGTGGCCCGCGTGAAGATCGAAAAGGAAGGCATGTATCACGTCGCCGCCATCGATCAGGGCCAGCGTGTCCGCATCAGCGAGGACTTCTTTATTGAAGCGCGCGAAGAGCTTCCGCCCACCGTCAAGATTCACCGCCCCCGCGGCGACGCTCGCGTTTCGCCCATTGAAGAGGTGTCCGTCGAAGTGGAAGCCTCCGACGATTTCGGTTTGCAGGACGTGTCGCTCAAGTACTCCGTCAACGGCGGCGAAGAGAAGACCGTCAACCTTGGCGGACGCGCCCAGAAAGACGTTCAAGGCAAGACCATGATCACGCTGGAGGACTTCAAACTCGTCCCCGGTGACGTGGTGAGCATGTACGCTGTTGCCCGTGACGCACGGTCCACAACACAGACGGACATGGTCTTTGTGGAAGCCATCCCATACGAATACGAGTTCACTCAGTCGCAGCAAATGGGCGGCGGTGGCGGTGGCGGCGGCGAACAGGACGACCAGCAGAAGATCTCTGCCCGTCAGAAGGAAATCATCGCCGCGACGTGGAATCAGATCCGCGACAAGAAGAACAACAGGGCAGCGGCTGCTGAGAACGCGCAGTTCCTTTCCGAAACGCAGGGCAAGCTGCGCGACCAGGCCAAGAGCCTCGCTCAGCGCATGCAGAGCCGCGAATTGTCCGGCACCAACGCGCAGTTCAAGAGCTTCACGGCCGACATGATCAAGGCTTCTGAAGCCATGGACAAGGCCTCCGGCAAACTGAAGTCCCAGGGTTGGAAAGATGCTCTCCCGCATGAACAGGTCGCACTGCAGCACCTGTTGCGCGCGGAGTCGACGTTCCGTGAAATCCAGGTGGCCTTCGGCCGTCAGCAGGGTGGTGGCGGCGGCGGTGGCGGAGGACGCGACCTCGCCAGCATGTTCGATCTCGAACTCGACACCGAGAAGAATCAGTATGAGACCGGCCAGTCCGGCGGCGGCGGCGGCAACTCCGCCGAGCAGCAGAAGAAGGAAGTGGACGAAGCCCTTCAGAAGCTGGAACAACTCGCACGGCGGCAAAAAGAACTCGCTGAGCAGATGAAGAACCAGCAGCAGAAGCAGACTCCGCAACAGCGCTGGCAGCAGGAGATGCTGCGCCGTGAAGCCGAACAGTTGCAGAAGCAGATGGAGCAGATGGCCAACGGCGGTCAGCAGAACCAGCAGGGACAACAGGGTCAGCAGAGCCAGCAGGCCGGTCAACAGGGTCAACAAGGACAGCAGAGCCAGCAGGGCCAGCAAGGCCAGCAGCAGGCCGGCGCCCAAGGCGGACAGCAGGGCCAGCAGCAGCAACAACGCCAGCAACAACAGCAACAGCAGCAACAACAGATGGCCCGGTTGCAGCAGCAGCGCGGGCAGACCGATCCGCGCTTGGAGCGCTCGCTGGAACGCCTCCGCCAGGCCACCGAGGACATGCGTCACACTGGTAACGATCAGGCCGGTGAAGCAAGCGCACGCCGCGCCGCCGAACGTCTCCAGGAAGCCACCAACACCCTTTCCGGCATGCGCCAGCAGGAAGCATCCGGCCAGATGAACGATCTCGTCCGCCGGGCCGAGCAAATCGCCGAACGGCAGAAGCAGATGCAGAACGAGCTGAAGCAGATGTACGGCCAGGGTCAACAGCAGAACGATCTGCGCCAGCTTTCCGAAAACATGCGCAAGTCCCAGGAAGTGGCTCGACAGAAGGATGAACTGGCTGGCCGCATGGAACAGCTCGAAAAGGACATGCAGAAAGCTGCGCGCGATCTCGCGGGCACCAACCGCGCCGCTTCGTCCAAAGTGCGCGAGGCCGTCGGCGAAATGCAGGGTAGCGAAGTGACGCGCGACATGCGCCTCACAGCCGAATGGGTCCGTCGCGGACAGGGTCCGCAGGTCTACTCACGCGAACAGCGCATGACCGATTCCCTGGAACGCGCGAAAGAGAGCCTGCGCCAGGCGCAGGAGCGTATGCAGCGCGAAGGCGGTGCTCAAGCTGGCAACGACATGGAGCGCGCACTCAATCAGGTGGAGCGCCTACGCTCGCAATTGGAATCCCTCAACGGGCAGCAAGGCCAGCAGCAACAAGGACAGCAGGGTCAACGCGGCCAACAGCAGGGTCAGGGCCAACAGCAGGGTCAGGGCCAACAGCAGGGTCAGGGCCAACAGCAGGGTCAGGGCCAACAGCAGCGTCAGGGCCAACAGCAGGGACAACAGGGTCAACAACAGGGCCAAGGCCAGCAGCAGGGCCAGGGTCAGCAGGGGCAGCAAGGTCAGGGTCAACAACAGGGTCAGCAAGGGCAGCAGGGGCAGGGCGGTCAACAAGGTGGCCAGCGCGGACAGCAGATGGGTCAGCCCGGCCCGATGACCGGAGCCGGCGGCTACGGACCTCGCGACGGCAACTGGGGCAACCGCGGCTCTGTCGACGGCACACGCCGCATCGACGGGCCCATCCCCGCCGAAGTCCAACGTGGTATCGAAGGCGCATACCGCGACAGCATGCGCGAGTTGCAGCAGCTCCGCCAATCGGGCGAAGCCGGCCAGGACACCACTCGTGACATTCAGGAGCTCATGCGCCAGATGGCGCGCATGGATCCTTCGCGCTTCCAGGGCAACCCCGCCCTCATCGACCAGATCGTTCGTCAGCTTCTTCCCAGTCTGCAGCAGTTGGAGATCCAGCTCCGCCGCCAGATTGAAGAGAAGCAGGGCGGTCAGGCACGCACTGCGCCGTCGGATTCAATCCCCGCCGGCTATGCGGAATCCGTCGCCGAGTACTTCCGCAAACTCAGCAAGGGCACACAGAAATAGCTCCCGCGTGAGCGAATTCCTCCGCGTCCCGCGCCTGGATGGTTGAAGGCCGCACGAGACGGCCGCAACATCCAAGTCGGAGGAAAACTATGTCCGCCAAATGGTGGCTTACCCCTATGCTTTTTTTCGCGGGCGCAACATTGCCCGCCGCCACGATCATCAGTGCCGTGGATGGACCACCGCCCAACTCCCTGCAGTTGAATGACCCCGGCTCCACCGTTACCGGCGCTGCCGTCGTTTCCTGGACCCAGTCCGTCAGCTACACCAACGTCAGCATCAGCGCCTATCTGTTCGCAAACGTGCCGGCCCTCGCCGGGCAGCCCGAACAGTACAAGGCGTACCTGACCAATATCGCCGGCCCCGGCACGACAGCGGCCAACAACATCGCAAGCCCGGTCACCGGCGCCGGAATCCCGTTTGTCGCGCCTGCTCCCGGTAGCCCGACATTGCTCTTCTCCGGCCTGACATTGGGACCCGGCAACTACCTGCTCACCATTCAGGCGCTCAACACCTCCGATGGCGGCTTACTGTGGGAATCGAAGGCCGGTCTCGTGCCAACGGTTGGCGCGGGCGTCGCATACGGGGCGCTGTCGCTCGCAATGAGCGACGGGTCCATCGGCCAGTTGGACGCCGGTTTTGCCCCGGCATCTTCCTTCGCGCAACTCAGCCCGAACGGGACAGTAATGTTCGAGGTGAGCGGTGACCTTGTTGCCCCAGAGCCCACCAACCTGCTG
Organism: Acidobacteriota bacterium; assembly: GCA_016213775.1. GTDB lineage: Bacteria > Acidobacteriota > Terriglobia > Bryobacterales > Bryobacteraceae > CADEFT01. Next base: position 47,691 of record JACQZR010000039.1, on the reverse strand, counting down.
CTCTGCGGCGCAGGCTTCCTGGCTCTGGGGCTGTTGCGGCGCTATCGTCCGTAGCTGCCTAGCGCGCCTGCGGCAGCACTTTCATCGTCGTCGGCAGCGTGAACAGATCTTCCTTCAGATCCTTGTTGATCTGCACCGTGTCCGAGAAGATCTCCACAAGCTTCTCTCCATTACGCTGCTTCTCGATCTGGAGGGGCCACTGCACTCCGCCTGCGTCGCGGTATTTGGAAAAGTACGACACCTCTTCAATTCGCTCACGCGTCTTCGCATCACGCCGGAAGTATTCCTGCTTGAAGGGAAGCCCAGTGCTCGTATGGAAAAACACCTTCACCACGCGATTGTCCGAATCGGTGATGGTGACGATTTTCGCCGGCTTGTTCTCCACCACTTCTTCGGCGATCTGTTCGATGATCATCCCCGGTTCGCCCATCCGCTGCCGGAGCATGTAGAAAATGTTGCGCCGCGTCGAATCGCGAAACCGGTCTTCAATCTCCTTGCCGATCGGCCGCGCGCCACGGTAGGTGATGGACCAGCCCTCGGTTTCCGTGAAAAGGACAGCCGACTCTTCCTTGTCCTTGCCAAACGACTGCCGTTCGCGAAGTCCAAAGAAGTCAATCCTCGGCGGCTCCGGACGCGTCAGGTAACGCGTATAAAAGCGAGCGTGGGAACGCCCCGAAAGCTGGTCGCGGTAGAAGGAATAGGCGCGCCCATTCTCCGTGCGGTCGCGCATCGCCATGAATCGCGCACCGCCCAGCGCGGCCAAAGCCGCCTCCACTGCCGCCTTGCCCTTCGCCTCGCGCGTTTGCGCCAGCAAAGTCCCGCCGGCACACCCCGCCGAGCCCAGTATCCAGCACCGCCGCGTCATCATTTCTTCCCCAGCTCCTCCATCTTCAAACCGGAATTGATCCTATATTCTTTGACGGAAATGTCGGCGGCAGGTTTCCCGCCCTGCGACAACTTGGCACCGTGCGGCAGTTTCAGCCCATTCACATCCTTCCAATCCGAATACACCGCCTCTGCCTCCACTGACCCATCCCCTCCCTTGAAGTTCACCTTTTCCAGCAGTCCGTTCTCAGCGAGCGTCAGCTTGATCCAGTTATTCGATTTATCGCTGATCTCCACCGTACGGGCTCCTGTGGCGTTGACGGTTCGATTGGGGTCACGGTCACTCAGCCACAGCCATGGCTGAACCCGGAACAATTCCTCAGCCGCCTGTTTTGCCACCTGAGCGGGCATCGGCATCTCTCCTTGCGGCGTCTTCAACCACCCGCTGCCCTTGCCATCGGAGAAGATGATGACGCGTCCAAATGGCAGCACCTGCTCAAATCGGATCGCCGGCGGAATCACCTGCGTGATCTGCGTCACCTTCATGCCACCCTGTCCGGACGTCAAACTCACATCGGCCGTATGCGAGTAATCCTGAACCGCGGCAAGCTTGTCCGCGCCGCCCACCGCCTTCTGCAGTTCCGCTAGCAGTTGCTTGCCCTTCGCCATCGAGCCCGCATCCATCTTCGCCGCTGCCCGCTTCGGTTCCGGAATGGTCAGGTCAATCTTCGCCACGGGTTGATTGAGCGCGGTTAACTGCGTGCCGAAGTCCTTCGAATTCCCGGTCACCACAACCACGAACTCCTCCGGCTTGAGGTATTGCTTGGCTACGCGCAACACATCGGCCTTGGTCACCGCGGCTACAGCCTTCTGATACTGGAACAGGAAATCCTTCGGGTACCCGTTGTACTCGTACGTGATCAAACGCCCCAGCGTCTGCGCCGGAGAAGCGAAGTTGAAGACAAAACTGTTGAGCGTGCTGTCCTTGGCGATCTGCAATTCTTCATCGGTCACCTCGTTCGTGCGAATCCGCTCCACCTCGCCGTACACCGCTTTCAACGCATCGACGATCGACGACGACTTGGTCCCGCCAGTGATCGAGAACAGCCCCGGATGATGGAACCCAACGCCCCACGACGAACTGACGTTGTAGGCCAGCCCCATATCGCTGCGGACCTTCTGCATCAAGCGGCTGGAGAACCCGTTACCGCCGAGAATATCGTTCATCACCTCCAGCGCCGGATAATCCTTGTCGCTGAGCAGCCCACCCATGTGGCCCAGCCGGAAGAACGCCTGCGTCACATCCGGCTTCTCCGCAAGATGGATCCCCGGCTTCGCCTTGTGCGTGACGGGCGGAAACGCGGGAGCAGGATTCTGTTTCACGGTCCAATCCGCGAACATCTTCTCCAACTTCGCGTGCAACGTGGAGGAAACGAAATCCCCACTGATGGAGAGAATCACGTTCGACGGAAAGTAGAACCGCTTGTGGTACGCAATCAGGTCGTCGCGCGACACGCGTTCGAGCGTCTCATATTCCATATCGCGCCCCCACGGAGTCGTCGGGCCATACAGCAGACTGCTGAACTCGCGCGACGTGATCCCACTCGCATTGTCATTCCGCCGCGCAATCGCGCTCCGCAGTTGCGTCTTCACCACGTCGATTTTGTCCTGACGGAACTCCGGCGCCACCAATAGATCGTGAAAAATCCCCAGGACGACATCGGAGTGCTCACGCAGAGTGTTGAACGAAAGCGACCCTGATGTCTCGCCAACCCCGCTCTCTACCGACGCCGCAATGTTTTCCAGAAGCTGGTTAATCTGATCGCCGGTCTTATCCTTGGTTCCCCCGAGACGAAGGGACTGATCGAAAACATCCGCGAGCCCGGTCTTGTCTGCCGGATCGAAGACGTTTCCGACGCGGATGGTCGCGTTGCCGCGCACAAGCGGCAGTTCGTGATTCTCCAGCAGATGCACACGCATCCCGTTCGGAAGCGTGAAACTCGAAATCTCCGGAATCTTGATTTCGCCCAGAGGCTTGAACTTCAGATCCTTCACCGACTTCTTGGGCGCAGCCGTCTGCGCCGTCGCGATGGCTGTCGCCACACTGAGCAGTATCGAGAGAATCATTTCGCGGCCTCCTTGTCTCCGTCTTTCTTTTCGCCAGGGGTCTTGAGATAAACGGCGGTCTTGTTGTTGTCGATGAGGTAGGTTTTGGCGACACGCAGAACATCATCCGCGGTCACTTTGTCCACTTCCTGGATGCGCGTGAACATGCGGCGCCAGTCGCCATACAGAATGTAGTTGGAGGCCAGGCGCTGCGCCATGCCCATGTTGCTGTCCAGCGCGCGAACCAGCCCCGCGCGCACCTGCGTCTTCACGCGGTCGAGAATGGCCTGGTCCACTTTCTCCTTCTTCATCCGCTCAATGATGAGATTGAGCGCCTTCTCGTTGTCGTCACCCGTCTTGCCCGCCGCAGGCACTACGATGAACGTGAACAGCCCCTGAAACTTGCCGCCAATGAAACTATCCGCGGCGAAAGTGACCAGCGACACTTTCTTCTCTTCCACCAACTCTTTATAAAGGATGCCCGCGCGTCCCGACATCGCCCCGGCAAGCACACTCAGTGGCGCGGCATCCGCATGCCCCGCCTCCGGCCGCTTGTATCCGATATAAACAAACGGCTGCGCCTGTGCTTCCACCGCCGTGCGCCGCTCGCCCTCTTGCTTGGGCTCCTCCGTGATAATTCGCGGAGGCGCCGGACCCGCCGGAATCCCGCCGAAATAGACTTGCGCCAGCCGCTTCATCTCCGCTGGATCCACATCGCCCGCCAGCACCATCACCATGTTCGAAGGCACGTAGTACGTCTTGAACAGCGCCTCCGCGTCACGGGCGCGCAGATTCTCAATGTCGCTCGCCCACCCGATGAGCGTGCGTTGCGGATGCGCCAGAAACGCGGTGGTCAGCAACACATCCTGCATCTTGCCCTGCGGGTTCGATTCGAAGCTCCTGCGCCGTTCCTCGCGCACGACATCGCGCTCCTTGTAGAACTCGCGCATGATCGGCTGCCGGAACACCTGTGACGTGAGCAGAAACCACAACTCGATGCGATTGGAAGGCAGCGAGTAAAAGTACGTGGTTACTTCGTTGGAGGTGCTGGCATTCATACCGACCCCGCCGTTCTGCGACACGATCTTCGAGTACGCTTCCTTCACGACATAGCCATTCGCCTTTTCGATGGCCGCCTTCAGTTCCCCCTCCAGTTTCTTCATCGCCTCGGCGGAACCGCGTGGGCCTTTGTTCTTTTCGATCTCGAGCTTGTCGTAAGTCGACTCGACATCGGACAGCCACTTCTTTTCCGCCAGCCAGTTGTTTGTACCGAGCGAGTCAGTGCCCTTGAAGGCCATGTGCTCCAGCATGTGAGCAAGCCCGGTCTTGCCCGCCGGATCGTTCGCGCTGCCCACATTCACCTGGGTCACCATCGAGACAACCGGAGCTTGCGGACGCCGCAGCACAATGAAGTGCAGACCGTTGGGCAAATCGAACTCCGTGATCTTTTTCTCAAACTCCTGAAGATCCTGCGCGGCCAGGATAGCCGGAATTAGGGTGCAGCAAGCCCACAGCAACCATCGCGATTTCATTCTCTTATTATCTCCGGTCCGCGCGGTTTCCGTTTGATAGGATAAGAATTGGTATCTGCAAAACCTTCCTAAGCCTTCCATGCATCGCGAATACCACAAGTGGTTCAGTCCCACGCTGGGCCGGGATATGGAGTTGCTCGCCTTCGGGCATGCCGGCATGCCGGTTCTCGTTTTCCCCACCTCCCAGGGACGATTCTTCGAATACGAAGACCGTGGTATGGTCTCGGTGCTCGCCCCGCGAATCGACAGCGGCGCACTGCGCCTGATGTGCGTCGATAGCGTCGATGCCGAAAGCTGGTACAACCGCCACGTCCACCCCGCCGACCGGGTCCGCCGCCACAACCAGTACGATCGCTATCTCACCGCGGAGGCGCTCCCGCTGCTGCGGAATTGGACCGGCGCCGATCGCATCGCCGTCACCGGATGCAGCTTCGGCGGTTATCATTCCGTCAACTTCGCACTCCGCCATCCCGACATCGTGCACACCTGCGTCAGCATGAGCGGCGCATTCGACATGCACCAGTTCCTCTCCGGATTCTTCAATGAGGACGCCTACTTCAACAGCCCGGCGGATTTCCTTCCCAATCTCAGCGACGACTGGTACCTCAGCCGCTATCGCAACGGCCTCCGGCTCGTGCTGGCAACAGGCGAGCACGACATCTGCCTGGGAGAGAACCTGCGGCTCTCGGACATCCTCAACGGCAAAGGCATTCCGCATTACCTGGATGTCTGGGCCAATGGAACCGGGCACGACTGGCCCTGGTGGCAGGACATGGCTCGCAAATTCTTCTAAACCACTCGACTCACTGGAGAACCAATCCATGAACAAAATCGGTGTTCTGTTCGGCATGGAAGATACCTTTCCATGGGCGTTGATGGACCGCATCAACTCCCGCAATGTCGAAGGCGTTCGCGCCGAAGCCGTACTCTTTGACGCCATAAAGATGGCGGAGCCCACCGGCTATCGCGTTATCATCGACCGTATCTCGCACGACATCCCCTTCTACCGCGCGGCATTGAAGAACGCCGCCCTCAGCGGCACCATCGTCATCAACAACCCTTTCTGGTGGAGCGCCGACGACAAGTTCTTCAACTACGCGCTCGCCTCCAAAATGGGTATCGCGATTCCGAAGACTGTGGTGCTTCCTCACTTCGTCCATCCGCCCGGGACCACCTCAAAGTCGATGCGCAACTTGAAGTACCCTCTCGATTGGGACGCCGTCTTCCAATACATCGGCTTCCCCGCCTTCCTCAAGCCCCACAGTGGCGGCGGCTGGAAGAGCGTCTACAAGGTCACCAACCCTGAAGAGTTCTTCGCTGCCTATCACGACACAGGCGATCTCTGTATGACGCTCCAGGAAGGCATCGAGTTCGACGACTACTTCCGCTGCTACGTCATCAACCGCAAGAACGTGCACATCATGCGCTACGACCCGCGCCAGCCGCATCAGGATCGCTACGTGAAGAACGCCCCTCCTCTCGATGGCGCAATGCACGATCGCGTCACGCGCGATTGCCTCACCATCTGCCGCGCCCTCGGCTACGACCTCAATACCGTCGAGTTTGCCTGCCGCGATGGGGTGCCGTACGCTATTGACTTCCTCAACCCCGCCCCCGACGCCGACTACAACTCCGTCGGCCCTGAGAACTTCGAGTGGGTCATCAACGCCGTCGCCGATATGGCGATCGAACGCGCCCTCAGCGATGAACAACCCGGCGACAACTTCCGCTGGTCGGCGTTCCTGAATAGCTGAAACGTTGCTGTGATACGCTCAAAGCATATGGGTACGAAGACCCTGATTTCTGCCGACGAGTACCTCCGCACGCCTTACGAAGGTCCTGAGCCGGACTTTATCGAAGGGGAGGTTGTGCCTCGCTCCATGCCGAACACGCCTCATAGCAAGGCGACTCTTGCCCTGATCTCCTTGTTCATCCGACAGGCACCTAAGACGCTGCTCAGCTTGCCGGAGTTACGGATTCGAATAATGCCGGAGCATTTCCGCATCGCGGATATAGCAGCCTTCGACCGCGAACCGTTCGAAGACGTACCCGAAGTACCACCGCTGATTGTGGTCGAAGTCCTTTCGCCTGACGATATCCACGCTGAATTGATGCGCAGGTTCGCGGATTTCGAGTCTCTCGGTGTCCCCCACATCTGGCTCGTCGATCCCATCGCAAAACGCTTCGCCATTTATCACGACGAAAGCCTCACCGCCACGACGCAGTTCTCCGTCCCCGCGCACGGCGTGCTCATCCGACTCACCGACATCTTCATCAAATAGGCCGGCCCGCCACCAGGTCAAGCCGGCCTGACCGCGAATCAGAAATACAACTTCAAGGACATCTGAATCAACCGCGGGTCACGCGCGCCGCTGATCACACCAAACGTCGTGCTCGTGTTCCTCCCTGTGGCGTTATCAAAGGACGTGCCGGTTCCCATCCCCGAATACTGTGTGTGGTTCCAGACATTGAACATCTCCGTCCGGAACTGCACCCAGCGGCCTTCCCCACGAATGGGGAACTTCTTGGTGATGGCAAGATCCCAGTTGTGTATTCCGGGATTGCGCAGGATGTTCACGCCCGCATTGCCGAACGTCCCTTTCGCCGGCATCGTAATCGCCGCAGTGTTGAACCACCGGTCGAAGGTCCGCTGATCCTTCGGCAGCACTGGATCACCGGTGACGTTCACACGTGCACCTTCCCCGGACCCGGTCCATTCCTCGGAACGAACCAGGCCGAAACCGGGAGTGAACGGAGAACCGCTCTGCATGGCGGTCATACCGGAGATCTGCCAATCGTCGGTCACCCAGCGCAGCGGACGGACGCCGAGCCGTGCGGCCACCTTCGGCAGATCGTAAATGTAGTTGAAGACGAACACGTGCGGCCGGTCGAATCCGAGCGGCCCGTAATTGCGTTGCCGTGCACTGAAATAGGGACTCAGTCCGGACGTGTCGCCATCGGCAACTCCAAGCGTTTTGGAGAATGTGTACGAGGCCCCAACCTGAAGCCCCCTGCTGTAGCGTTTTGTGGCCGACATCTGAAGCGCGTTGTAATTCGATGAGTACCCGTTGGAACGTAAGTTGATGTCTCCCCAGCCGAAATACGGGCGGAGGAAATTGTCGGCCAACGGCGTCGACGGATTCGTCGGATCGGCATTCTGGGGGTTCCTGTCGACAAATCGTGCATACATCGGAATCGGGTTGAGGTTCTTCTGAGCCATCAGGTGCCGCGACAACCCGCCGACATACGATGTATCAATCGCCCATGACCCGACCTGCTGTTGAATGCCAAAACTGAAATTCATCGTAGTGGACAGTTGTTGCTCGCCCAACAGCGTGCTCACGTTGGAGGGGCCGAACGCGCCCTGCGCCGACGCATACGTCGACAACGTATCAAACGACAGCGTCGGACTGAACGTCACCGGCGGGTTTCCGTTGGTGTTCATCGTCGGATTGCCCTGCATGCGATCCTTGAACATTCCGAAGCCTCCGCGAATCGCGGTCTTCCCGTTGCCGAACACATCGTAGGCAAATCCGATGCGAGGTCCGAACGACAGCCAGGGGACGGTGTAGAGCCCCTCGGGATAGCCGTTCTCGCCGCCGATGAACGCGCCATTGGCCACGTTCCCGCTTCCGGCCACGAACAGACCGATCAGCGGAGCCGGCGCCAACGCCCCGGTCAGGCGGTTGACTGCAACGCGCTGCCCGGCCGCATTGCGGATCGGATAGTACAAGGCCGGAGCCGCTGAGCGCTGATAGGCCGTTGGATCGAAACTGGCGATCGTCTTGTTTTTGTCGGTCTGCGGAGGCAGATGATAGAACCGCACGCCGGCATCCAGAGTCAGCTTCCTGCTGATCTTCCAGTTGTCCTGCAGAAACCATTCGAAGTTCCAGAACCACCAGTCGCCGTTCTTTCGCGCAGTGGCTTCGCTGTAGCTGTTGAAGTTGCCGAGCAGCGCATTGGCGAACGGGTGGTTTGCATCCAGCGGGTTGTTGGCATTGCGGTCGAAGTTGAACGTACCGCGATAATTCCCGCCGCCCACCTGGTATTTCTGCGTACGTTCGATGTAGATGCCCGCCTTCAACGTATGACTGCTCCAAACGCGGCTCACGTTGTCGACGAAGCTCCAGATGTTGTTGTAGTTCTCGTAGGGGATGTTCCCCCACGAGGCATTCGGCGAGTTGGAAATCCCTCCGCCGAAGGTCATGTTCGGCATGTAGTTCACCGCATCCAGATAGGTGACTCCCGTGCCGCTGTCCTTGAACCACTGTCCGGGGTTGCCAACCTTCTCACGAGACATCTTCTCCGGTTCCTTCGGATAAAAATACAGATTATTCCGGCTCTTGCCAAAGATGAATTCGTTGATCAGCGACGGCCCGAACATCTTCGTCAGATGGAAGTTGTGCCCTTTGCCGGGCTGGCCAAACACAATCGGCGTCACGTCCCAATTCACGCTGCCATTGACCCACAGACCCCACGGCACCGTCTGCTCGTCCTTATCCTTGATGTAGCGGTAGTACATCTGAAGAGAATCGCTCACGTTGTAATCCACGCGAACCATGTCCTGGCGTTTCGGATATTGGCCGCTGTAGGCCGTGTGGTAATTGCGCGCGTACACCAGCTTCGGATCAGGATCTGTCCAATTCGGCGTGGGCAGGAAACTCAGCATCGACAGCCCCATCGAATTGGCCCGGGTCTTGGGAATGATGTTGCCGGGAAAATTCGCCGCCGCCAGCGGGTCGCGAACCAGGATCATATTGCCGTTCCCGTCGCGGCTGTTCGAAAAATCGCCGTTCCGCTCCGCGGCAGTGGGCATCGTGGTGAACCGGTCGCCGTAGTCTTTCTTCATCCCCACGTATTCCTGGCTGAAGAAGAAGAACAGTTTGTTCTTTTCGGTGTTGAAGACCTTCGGAATATAGACTGGACCACCGATGGTGAAGCCGTTGATGCGGTAGCGGTAGGGCAGCTTCGGGTTGCCTTGCCTGTTGCGGAAGAAGCTGTTGGCGTTCATCCATTCGTTGCGGTAGTTGTAATAGCCTGTCCCGTGAAAGTCCTTGCCGCCGCTCTTCGTAATCACCGTGATGACGCCACCTCCATTGCGTCCGAACTCGGCCTGATAGTTCGAAGTCAGAATGCGAATCTCCGAGATCGCATCCATATTCGGCTGGAAATGGACGGTCGAGTTCGACCCCGTGTCCAGGTCCGTGATGCCGTCTATAGCCAGATTCTTTTGATTCTCGCGCTGGCCGTTGATGAATGTGCCCCTGATGGAATCGGGAGAACTCGTCTCGCGTGCCTGCGAGAAGTTGTCCACCACTCCGGGCACCGTGTTGAGGAGTGCGAAGAAGTCGCGGCCCTTGACCGCGATGTTCTGCAGTTGGCTGCCGGCGATCGTACCCGATTTCTCAGCCGATGCCAATTGAATCTGTGATACCTCGGCACTGATGCTGATCGCTTCGGAAACACCGCCGACTTCGAGTTGGAGTTGACCCAGAGTGCGCGTCTGATTGGCCATCACTACAATGTCCTTGGCTTCCAGCGCACGGAAACCGTTGGCCTTGACACTCAATTTGTAGGTGCCCGCAAGCACGTTGGGAAACACGCAAGCGCCTTGCGTGTCGGCTTTCGTCGCAAGGGCTGCGCCGCTAGCCAGGTTGGTAAGAACACAGTCGGCGCTGGGAATAGCGCCGCCGCTGGAATCCACTATGACGCCACGGAGCGAGCTCGATACCGTTTGGCCGGGCAGAAGTCCGATGGCGCAGAGAAATGCGAGAAGTAACTTCTTCATGGTAATTACCCCACATATGATCTGAAGCAAGATGAGTTGTACTACTACATCGTCCAGAAGACTAGCACACGGTACGGTTGGTGTTAATCCTCCAGAGTCTGTGCGATCCTGGTACAAGTCCCCGCAATTCCTATGCGCCCCACCTTCACGCTCGGCATCGAAGAAGAGTACCAAACTGTCGATCCCGTTACGCGCGACCTGCGGTCGCATATCGAAACGGAACTCCTCAATGAGGGCAAGCGCGTACTGAAAGAGCGGGTGAAAGCAGAGCTCCACCAATCCGTCGTCGAAGTGGGCACCGGCATCTGCCGCAACATCCAGGAAGCTCGCGCCGATCTGACCGAACTACGCACCAACATTATTCAACTGGCGCGCGCCAATGGACTCCTCCGCATCGCAGCCGCCAGCACCCACCCCTTCGCTGATTGGCGCAAACAGGAAATCTACCCCGACGAGCGCTACATGACCATCGTTGAGGACATGCAGCAAGTGGCCCGCGCCAACCTCATCTTCGGCCTTCACGTCCACGTCGGAGTGGAAGACAAAGAGGCCGCGATTCACATCATGAATGCGGCGCGCTACTTTGTCCCTCACATTCTCGCGCTCACCGCTAATTCACCCTTCTGGCTGGGCATGGAAACAGGCCTCAAAAGCTACCGCTGCAAAGTGTTCGACAAGTTCCCGCGCACCAATATCCCCGACTACTTCGGCAGCTACACGGAATTCGAGAACATGATCAACCTGTTGATTCAGACCAACTGCATCGACAACGCCAAAAAGATCTGGTGGGACATCCGGCCGCACCCCTCGTTCCCGACACTCGAATTCCGCGTGATGGATCTGCCCATGCGCCTGGACGAGACCATCGCCGTCACCGCGCTCATCCAGGCCACCGTCGCCAAGCTCTACAAGCTCTATGCGCAGAACCAGGGCTTCCGCCTTACCGCCGCATGCTCATCATGGAAAACAAATGGCGTGCCGCGCGCTATGGCCTGGACGGCAAACTCATCGACTTCGGCAAACGCGTCGAACTCCCGGAACGCGACCTCATTCGCGAGTACCTCGATCTCATCGACGACGTGGTTGACGAACTCGGCAGCCGCGAGGAGATCAATTACATCCGAACGATTCTGGACCGGGGCACTGGCGCCGACCGGCAGCTCCGTGTCTACAAAGAAACCGGCGACCTCAAACAGGTCGTCGACTATATCATTGAGGAAACCGAAGCCGGCTTTGTCCCGGCGCCATTGCGGCAAACCGCCGCCTCCTAGCATCACCACATGAACGAGATTCTCCGCAACACCCCTTTTGACCCCGAACTGACGCCCGGCGCAAGCAACGCCGTTCGTGTCTGCCTGCGTATCCAACCCGGCGAGAAGGTCACCCTTATCACCGACGAGGCTTCGCGCGAAATCGCGGCTGCACTAGCCAGCGAACTCGATTCCGTTGGCGCCAACCACCAATCGTTTCTCCTGGAAAGACTTGCTCCGCGCCCTCTGGTGGAAATGCCCGCCGAAATCCTCACCGACCTCGACTCCAGCACCGCATCCATCTACGCCGTTCACGCGCAGAAGAACGAGTTGAAGACACGCATGCAGATGACGGAAGTTGTCAACCGCCGCAAGATCCGTCATGCGCACATGGTCAACATCTCCAAGGAAATCATGCTCAACGGCATGCGCGCCGACTACAACGAGGTGGATGCCATCAGCATTCAGGTTCGCGAAATCGCCATGAAGGCCAATTACATTCATGCGCAGACCAAGGCCGGCACCGACATCACCGCCAAGATCTCCCGCGAATACCAGTGGCTCAAAACCAGCGGCATCATCACGCCAAACAAGTGGGGCAACCTCCCTGGTGGCGAAGTCTTCACCACGCCGGAAGAGGTCAACGGCCGTTTCGTCATCGACGGTGTCGTCGGAGACTGGCTCTGCGCACGCTTCGGCGATCTGCGCGACTGCCCACTCACCATTGAGATTGAGGAAAACCGGCTCGTCGAGGCACATTCGCGCAACAAAGACCTTCGCGAGGCATTCTGGAAGTACACCCACACCGACGAGAACAGTGACCGTGTCGGCGAATTTGCGATCGGCACCAACATCGCCCTCCGCGACGTGATCGGCAATATTCTCCAGGACGAGAAGATCCCCGGTGTCCACATCGCCTTTGGCAATCCTTACGGCGAACACACCGGAGCCAAGTGGCACTCCTCCACGCACATTGATGTCGTCGGACGTAACTTCGACATCTGGGCCGACGACCGCCAGATCATGAAGAACGGCAAGTTTACACTGAATTAGTCATGATCGCTTCGCTACGCGAAAGGTTCAATCGCAGCTTCACGCCTGCGCTCTACCAGTCACTGCTTGCTGAGGTGGATCGCAAGGCAGGCTGCCATGTGAAGTACCGGCAGGCCGAAACGCCCTGTTTCTTCCCGAAACGAATCCTGCACGAAATGTCGGAAGCGGGGGAAGCTCTCGTCACCGAGTTGCTGGCCAACCCGCAATACCTCGCCGATTCGCGCGCCATCATCCCGCCCGAATATGACACGCCCTACGAGGCGCCGCACCCGATGTTCGTGTGCGCGGATTTCGGCCTGGTCTGCACGGAGACGGGCCGCCTGGAACCGCGCCTCGTGGAGATTCAGGGCTTCCCTTCCCTCTACGCGTCGCAGCGCATCCTCTCCCAGCAATACATCGACACCTACAAATTGGAGGGCGTTGGACATTACCTCGGCGGCCACACCGAATCGTCCTACCACCAACTGCTCTCGCGAGCGATTCTCAACGGCCACGATCCCGAAAACGTCGTCCTCCTCGAAATCGATCCCGAGAATCAGAAGACCCTGCCCGACTTCAAGGCAACCCAACGGTTCATCGGCATCCCCTACATCTGCGTCACCAAGGTTCGCAAACAAGGCAACCGCCTCTTCTACGAACACGAAGGCCGCCACATCCCCATCCTTCGCATCTACAACCGCGTGATCGCCGACGAGCTTGCTCGCCTGAACATCGAAACACCGTTCCGCTTCTGCGACGACCTGAACGTCGAATGGGCCGGCCATCCCAACTGGTTCTTCCGCCTCAGCAAGTTTTCGATTCCTTACCTCCGGCACTACACCGTGCCGCAAACCATGTTCCTTAGCGACGTGCCGGAACTGCCCGCGGACCTGGAGAATTACGTACTGAAACCACTGTTCAGCTTCGCCGGCCTTGGCGTGATCGTCGGCCCCACGCGACAACAGGTCGACGCCATCACGCATGAGCGACGGCGCGACTACATTCTCCAACAGCGAATGGATTTCGAGCCCGTCGTCGAGACCCCGCACGGCGCTACCAAGGCCGAGGTCCGTGTAATGTACATCTGGCTCGATAAGATGATCCCGGTGTTGACGATCATCCGAATGGGGAGAGGAAAGATGATGGGCGTCGATCACAACAAGAACATGGAATGGGTAGGCGGATCTGCCGGACTCTATCCGCTCGATGGGGCAGCCTAGTATGCAACGCCGCGAATGGTTTCAACTCCTGGCGGTGCTCGCCGCCGCGCCGGCAACAGAAGCACAGCAACAGGAAACGCCGCCACCCTCCGGCGCCATCACCAAAGAGATGCTCATCGCGGCCCTCAAGGTGATGAAGCTCGAATTCACCGACGATCAGTTGGCCCTGATGCTCCCCCGCATCAACCGTTCCAACTCGATCGACGGTCTGCGTAAATACCCAATCCCTCTCGACACCGAACCCGCCGTCACCTTCTCGCCATTGCTCCCCGGCCATTCCTGGCCTAAAACCGCGAAATTCCAACCCTCCCGGCTCAAGGCCCGCAAGGACTGGAAGAACATCGAAGACCTCGCCTTCTGGCGAGTCACTGACCTCGCCCCGCTCCTCCGCGCCAAACGCGTCAGGTCCATCGACCTCACCAAAATGTACCTGGAGCGTTTAAAACAATTCAGCCCGAAATTGAATTTTGTCATCGCTCTCACTGAGGATCTCGCCCTCGAGCAGGCCAAGCGCGCAGACACCGAACTCCGCCGCGGCAAGTATCGCGGTCCGCTCCATGGCGTGCCTTATGGCATCAAGGATCTGTTCGCCACCAAAGGCATCCCCACCACCTGGGGAGCGGAGCCGTTTCAACAACAGGTCTTCGACTTCGACGCCACCGTCGTGCAACGGCTGGAATCCGCCGGCGCAGTTCTTCTCGCCAAGCTCTCCATGGGTGCGCTCGCGATGGGCGGACTCTGGTTCGGCGGCATGACCAAGACACCCTGGAATCCCGAGATGACCTCGAGCGGTTCCTCGGCCGGCTCCGCTTCCGCCACCGCCGCCGGATGCGTAGGCTTCTCCATCGGCACGGAAACTCTCGGCTCCATCATCTCGCCCGCAACGCGCTGCGGAGCCGTTGGCCTCCGCCCCACCTATGGACGCGTCAGCCGTTTTGGAGCAATGGCCCTCAGTTGGACCATGGACAAAGTGGGTCCCATCTGCCGCGGCGTGGAAGATTGTGCGGTTGTATTGAAAGCCATCCACGGACCGGACGGCAAAGACGCCACGGTTCTCAACGCCCCCTTCGGTTGGAACCCGCGCCAGAAACTCGCCGGCCTCCGGATCGGCATCGTCGAAAAAGAGTTTGCCAATACGCGCCGCGAAGAGGAAAGGAAGCTGTACGACCAGGCCATCGCGGACCTCCGTAAAGCCGGCGCGAAACTCACTCCGGTCGAGCTCCCCAACGTCGACACCGGTCCCCTGATGCTCATCCTGAGTGCGGAAGGTGCTGCCGCATTCGACGACCTCACCCGGGACGGCGGCGTCGATCAGCTCAAGGATCAAGGCCCCGGAGCGTGGCCCAATTCCTTCCGCACCTCGCGCCTCATTCCGGCTGTTGAATACATCCGTGCACAGCGCGCCCGCACCCTGCTCCAACGCCAAATGGATGCGTTCTTCTCAAAGTGGGACGTGCTTGTGTCCCCCCACGGAGGGGGCAGCCTGTTGACGATCACGAACCTCACTGGACACCCGCAGGTGGTGGTCCCTTGCGGCTTTGTCGAAGGTGTGCCACGAGGCATCATCTTCACCGGAAGACTCGCCGAAGAAGGCACTCCGCTGCGTGTCGCCCTCGCCTACCAACAGGCCACGGAGTGGCACCTCAGGCGACCGCCGCTCACTTAACGGTACTTGCCCGCAATCTGATTCCGCCGGATCACCACCAGATCCGCAAACGCCCGAATCCCGCTCATCATGCTCACCCTCGTGCCCTCGACGTTCGCCCAGCGCACCGGCACTTCCACCGCCTTCAACCCGTGGCTCTTGGCAATGAACAGGTCCTCCACATCAAAGCCAAAGCCGTCCAACTGCTGCCGCGGAAAAATGATCGCCGCCGCGTCCCGATGAAACAGTTTGAATCCGCACTGCGTATCCAGAAACGGCAACCCGGTGGCCAAGCGCATCACCACGTTGAATACGCGCCCCGAAAGCTCGCGTCCGATCGGCTGATGCACGGACACCAGAGACCGGTCCACCGCGCGCGACCCGATCGCCACCACCGCCTTGTGATTCAGAGCGGCCTCAATCAACTTCTCAAACTCCTCGATGGGAGCGGAAAGATCGGAATCCGTGATCAGCCGCCATTCGCCCTGCGCCGCCATCATCCCATTGCGAACGGCGTAACCCTTGCCGCGATTTCCAGGATTCGATACCAGCCGTATCGCCGGCCAACGCCGCGAATACTCGCGCACCACTTCGGCCGTCGCGTCGCGCGACCCATCGTCAACAACCACAATCTCCAGGAATCTCCACCGCCGCGAGTTGACGTACTCCGAAATGCGGTCCAAAGTCGGCCGCAATCGCGTCTCTTCGTTGTAAGCAGGGATGATGATGGACAGGGAGTGCAATCGAGAATTATACCAACCAGAGCTTTCCGCTCCGGACACGGAAATCCGGAGCTGCAAGCTGATGGCGACAGGTGATCGCTAGTACCGGTAGTGATCCGCCTTGTACGGACCTTCCACCTTCACACCAATGTAATCGGCCTGTTCCCTGGTAAGCGTTGTAAGCTTCACCCCGATCTTCTCCAGATGCAGCCGGGCCACCTCTTCGTCCAGTTCCTTCGGCAGTGTATAGACCTTCTTCTCGTAAGCGTCCTTGTTCTTCCACAGATCAAGCTGCGCCAGAGTCTGGTTGGCAAAGCTGTTCGACATCACAAAGCTCGGATGTCCCGTAGCGCAACCGAGGTTCACCAGCCGTCCCTCCGCCAGCATGAAGATGCTGTTGCCGGCCGGGAACGTATACATGTCCACCTGAGGCTTGATGGTCGTCTTCTTCACTCCGGCCATCCCGTTCAGCTTGTCCACCTGGATCTCGTTGTCGAAATGCCCGATGTTGCAGACAATCGCCTGATCCTTCATGTGGACCATATGTTCGAGCGTGATAACGTCGCGGTTGCCGGTGCACGTCACATAGATGTCGCCGCGGCCAAGCGTCTCTTCGATGGTGGTGACTTCATAGCCTTCCATAGCCGCCTGAAGCGCGTTGATCGGGTCGATCTCGGTCACAATCACCCGCGCGCCAAACCCGCGCAGAGAGCGCGCGGAACCCTTGCCCACGTCGCCATAGCCACACACCACGGCCACCTTGCCGGCCACCATCACGTCAGTGGCGCGCTTGATGCCATCGGAGAGCGATTCGCGGCAGCCATAGAGATTGTCGAACTTCGACTTGGTCACGGAATCATTCACATTGATCGCCGGAACCAGCAGTTGGCCCACTTCCTGCAGCTTGTACAAGCGGTGCACGCCCGTCGTGGTTTCTTCGGAAACGCCGCGCCAAGCCGCGACAATCCCGTGCCAGTACTTCGGATTCTTCGCGTGAACGCTCTTCAGCAGATCCTTGATCACCTTCTCTTCGTGGCTGCCGGAAGGAGTGTTCACCCAGTCCGAACCGTTCTCCAGCTCGTACCCTTTGTGGATCAGAAGAGTCACGTCGCCGCCGTCGTCCACCACCAGTTCCGGACCTTGCCCGCTGCCATGATCCACCGCCTTCATCGTGCAATCCCAATACTCTTCCAGGGTCTCGCCCTTCCACGCAAACACCGGCACGGCGGCGGCGGCAATCGCGGCGGCAGCGTGATCCTGCGTGGAGAAGATGTTGCAGCTTGCCCAGCGCACGGAAGCGCCGAGATCGACCAGCGTCTCAATCAGGACCGCGGTCTGAATCGTCATGTGCAGCGAACCGGTGACGCGGACGCCCTTCAACGGCTTGTCCTTGGCATACTTCCGGCGAATGGACATCAGTCCGGGCATTTCCTGCTCGGCTATGGAGATTTCCTTGCGTCCCCAATCGGCCAGGGAGAGATCCGCGACTTTGTAATCCGCGGCAAGTGTTGGAAGAGTGGTACTCATCAAAATCACCTTTCAATTGCAAACATCTACGAATCACGATATGTTGATATCATACATCAAGGCCCCCATGCCGTCAATACTCAAATCGCTTCGCACCCTCTCCGATCCCGTCCGAATACGCCTCCTCCTCCTGCTCGGGGAAGAAGAGCTTTCGGTAGCCGAATTGCAGGAAGTATTTGGCATGGGCCAAAGCCGCATCTCGATGCAGCTCGCCCAACTCAAACAGGCTGAGCTCGTAGAAGACCGCCGCAGCGGAAAGAACGTCATGTACCGGTTGGCCCCCGCTCTCCCGGAGGAAGTGCTCTCTGTCCTCAAAGCAGCCTCTAAAGAGTTAGACGAAGCGTCACTGGACAAACGTGCACTCCACCTGATCCTCAAACACCGCGCCGACAAAACCCGCGCCTACTTCGATGAGCTGGCCGGCAAGTTCGGCAAGCGATATGTTCCCGGCCGTTCCTGGAAGGGGCTGGCCGAAATGCTACTCGCGCTCATGCCACCCATGACTATCGCCGACCTCGGCGCCGGCGAGGGCACCTTCACTCAACTCCTGGCACGCCGCGCAAAGAAGGTGATCGCTATCGACAACTCCGAGAAGATGGTGACCTTCGCCGCCGACCTCGCGCAGCGCAACGGATTGAGAAACGTCGAATTCCGTATCGGCGATCTCGAAGACCCGCCGATCGCGAAGGAGTCCATCGATCTGGCATTCTTCAGTCAGTCGCTGCATCACGCGCAGCATCCGCAGCGCGCCATCGACGCGGCACGCCGCATCCTCAAACCCGGCGGCCGCATCGTGATATTGGACCTCAAGCGTCACAACTTTGAGGAGGCTCGCGAACTCTATGCCGACCTCTGGCTCGGCTTCGCGGAAGTGGAGCTCGACACCTTCCTGCGCAAGAGCGGCTTCCGCGGAGTGGAAGTGTTTCCCGTCCACAAGGAGGACGAAGCGCCGCATTTTGAAACCATCCTCGCCATCGGCGAGAAGACGCTTTGAGAAAACGCTTTGAGAAGACGCTGTGATATATAAGTAGGTCATGAAACTGCGCTATTCTGCCGCCGCCGGCTATGCGGCCCTTGCACTCCTGACTGCTGCCGAGATCACTCCGGCGCAGCGCGGAAAGCTCCTCTACGAGGATGATTTCTCCGGCACCACACTCGCCGAGGGCTGGAAAGTGGCCAAGGGCAAGTGGCAGGCCACAGGCGGTGCTGTGCTCGGTGTGGAACTCGCCGCCGACAAGCACGCCGCCGTCATCCGCCGCGACCTGAAAATGAAGGATGCCGTCGTCGAAAGCCGTCTCCGCATGGAGCCCGGCGCGAAGATGGCAGCCATCAGCATCAACGGCGCGGGCGGGCACCTCTGCCGCGTCACCCTCCGCCCCGACATGGTCATTGTGCAGAAGGACAAGATGAACGCCAAGGCCACCGAGCCCGCGGTGGTTCTCGCCAAAATGCCAATGAAGGTCAGCAATGACAAGTGGTATAAGATCACCATGGAAATGCGCGGCAACAAGCTGACTGCCCGCATCGACGATGGCCAGCCCTTCGGCGGCGAACACTCCTCCATCAACTTGGAGAAGACCAACATCGGGCTTCCTGTCGCCGGCGAAGGCGTCTGGTTCGATTACCTCCGCGTCTGGGAAACCCGCTAGCCGCGCGGACGTGTTTTCGCTTCTCCTACTCCTCATTTCCGCTGCGTCAGCGCAAGTGCGTCCGGTGGATCTCGAGGCGATCAACAGGCAGACCGCCCAGCGCCTCCACGATGGCGAATGGGACCACATTATCTATTACGTCCTCCAATCAACACGCTTCACCAACCTCCCTCCCATCGAGCCTGCTCTCAGCGCCAAGGCGTGGAAAGAAGCCGGTTCCATCCCCCACGTCGTGGCCCGCCGCATGAGCGCGTTCCTCACTGCCAAGCCCGCTACCGAGCGACACACGGCCATGCGCTCCATGGTGCAAACCGCCGGGCAGCTCCGTGCGCAATACGAGCGCGCCATGCAATTCCTCTACGACAAGGAATGGGCGCCCCGCTCGAAACTAGGCGCAGCCCTGCGCGATCATGTCGCCGCGCTCTATCAAACCCGCGGCCACTCCTCCGACACCAACCTCAGCGCCACTTACGGCGTGCACACCGGCCTCACCGTCATCCGGTCGATGGCCCCGCCCAACTCCATCCGCCGCGTGCTCCTCATCGGCCCCGGGCTCGACTGGTCTCCGCGCACGGCACTCAATGAAGACGCCCCGCCGCAAAGCTATCAACCCTACGCTCTCGCCGATTCGCTCGTCCGGCTCGGCCTCGCCCGCACCACCAGCCTGCGCATCGATTGCGTTGATGTGAACCCGCGCGTCGTCGATCACATCAACACGTTCGCTCAAGGCGCGCGCCAGTTGCTGCTACGCTACCCGCGCATCGACGATGATTGGAACGCCTACTTCGACGGGCTCGGCAAAGCTACCGGCAAGCGAACCGGCGACACGCTAGAAGCGGGCAAGGCCGCGGCCGCCAGCATCCGCGCCCTTCGCATGAACATCCTCACCGAGCGCACGGCAGCCGCCTCATACGACCTCGCTGTCGCTACCAACGTGCTGCTCTACTTCGACGATCACCAGCTTGGACTCGCCATGGCCAACACCGCGCACGCCCTGCGCGCCGGCGGCTTCTTTCTCCACAACGAACTTCGCCCCGCCATTGAGCAGTGGTCACGGGAACTCGACCTGCCCACCGTACACGCCCGCACAGTACGCATCGACCCAACGCGTGAGCTGCACGATGGCGTCGTCATCCACCGCCGCTAGGTCACGGCTCCAGCACAATCATCTCGTGATCCAACACAGACGGGATCGTGAAATCCACGCGCCCCCCGCTCCGCCGCAAACTCACTGCGCCGCGATTCACCGCCGCACGCGCCTTACTCACCGCCATCCCACCGGGCAACGCCAGACTCACCCGCAACGGACCCACGGCAATCAACTCCTCCACAGGCGCCCGCCAAGTGCCGGCACTTGTCAGATTCACGATGTGCAAAATGCCCCGCGCCTGCTGCCGGTACAAATGGCAATCGAGAAACCCCGGCCCTTCCACGCGCAGCGGTATCGAATCGCCCGCACACCACCGGATCACGTTCGCCAACAAATCCCCATGATCCGTGAGGTGCTCCCGGCCATAGCGGCGATCCACATCCGCCGGCAGAAATGCCACCCGCGATCTCCCTTGTTCGCGCAACACCAGTCCTGGGATATCCGTCTTCGGCTCGCGCATCCATGACGTCTCCGGCGGATACGTCGGAAACGGAGGCACGAACGTCAACGGAACCACCGCGCCCGCATCCACCCGCAACGGGGCAAGTGCTCCTCCATAGGGAATAATGTCCGTCTCCTCGAAACCCTTCAGCACTGCATGACGCTGCCCACGCGCAGCAGGCTCACCAGCCGCTTTCGGTCCGTCCATCTGCGCCCGCAGCTCCGGATCTAATCGCAGGTACGTATGGCCTGCCCGACGGCCCGCCAATCGCGACGCCGCGCCCACCACATGAGCACCAAACAGATCGGCCAACCCGTAATCCGCGCGCGGATCGCCCCACTCGTCATAGAGCGACGTCGCGCCCGTAGCCAGCAACGAGCCTCCTCCCGCAACAAAGCTCCGAACCGCCGCCAGTTGCCCGTCGGACAACGCGCCTACATTCGGCAGGATCAACAATGACAACCGCCCGCGCGCCGCCGCAATATCGTCCGCATGCACCGGCACGTACGGAATCCGCGCCCGCACCATTGCATGCATGAACCCGCTGTAAGGAGCGTCCACCAACTCCCCGGCCTCATCGCGCCCAAAGAAATCGGTGTTGCGTTGCGACCATACCAGTCCCACCGATGCCACCGGCTCGCGATTCACCAGCAGGCCCTCATTCTCCTTGGCCCACTTCATCACCGGCTCGGCCGTGCGATACATACGGCGGTCTTCATGATACGCGGCAATGTGATGCCACCACGGCTGTATTCCGCCGGCTAGCCCTGCAATCATCCACATCCGCGCTTCCGCGGGCGTCTTGCTCGCCAGGCGGTAATACCCCGGTCCCGATTGATACATCGCCATCGACTCCGGAGCCAGTTTGTCCCAACCCATCAATTCGTGAACGCGCTTTCCCGTATCGCCGTTCTGCTGAAAACCTGTATCGTCGTCGCGCCGCTGATGATCAAGCATCATGATGTCTGCCCGTTTCGCAATCTCGCGCAGATCCCGAAATGAGCGCGCTTGCGACGATACCGATCCGCTGTTCATCCCCGACCAGATGCAGTGCGGCCCGCCTGCCGCCCGCGTGACTCGGTTATTCAGTTCCCACACTTCGATGCGCCGCGCGTAGCTCCACATGATCCACTGCCGGTAGGCGCGGTCCTCCCAATTCGCCCCGGCCGGCAAAGCCATGTTCTTCGCCGCGCGAAACTTCCGTTCGCAATTGGCGCAATAGCAGATGTTCTCGCGCCCCATCCCCGCCCAACTGTTGTCGGTCACTCCATCCGGATGCGAACGTTCGATGATCTCGCGCAACACCGCCGGAAGGTACTCGTCGTAGTAGGCGCTGTTGATGCAGGTGATGTACTTGTCCGCCGCACGATACGGATTGCCGGTGCGGTCGCGCGTGAACCAGTCTGGATGCTCACGAAAGAAATCCTCCGTTGTCCGGTTGGAATCCATGCGCGCCATGACAAAGAGCCCATCCTTGTGCGCCGCCTCCGTCAGCTCACCAAACAGATCACGCCCGTTGAGAAACTGCGCGCGGTAGTGCAGGGGAAACTTGCTCGGATAGTAGGCCACGATTCCGCCTGCGTTGATAATCACCGCCTGCGTTTCGGTCCGCTTCCAGAACTTCCGCCACCACTCGATGTCGTAGCGTTCCGGATCCTTCTCGGTGATGTTCGTCTGCCCCCAACGATACGCCCGCCGATACCAAGGCGCCGCGTTGCCCTGCGCCGGCGCCAATGCCGCGCCAACACCCACCGCCAGCAGAGCCCGCCGCGAAACGAGATTCTCAAACATCATCCTTCTCCTAGGCCGCCCCGAACTCGCGAACGGCGTCGCCAGCGGCCGCCAGATTCGCCAGCTTCATTTCCGAGTATTTGCGTGACAACAGCACGCCATGCACGCCTGCCTTCAACGCGGCCAGTACAGCAGACTTCGTTCCGGGAGGTGTCGAACGCGAATGCGCAAGTTCCGTCGGAATGTCGATATCGATGCCCGGCCAGATCTGCGTCTTCGTTCCAGCCGATCCTTCCATGCATCGCTTCGCTTCGCGGTACACATAATCCGCCGAGAGCCCGGTGAACGGAATCTGCTCATAGCCGCGCTCCGCCATGTTCAACACCCGATAGTTGAATGCCAGAGCTTCTTCCTTGTTCATATCGCCATAGACGTGCTGCTGGACGCTGTCGATGTATGTCCGCATCCGTTCTCCGCCGCAGTTGTGATACATCACCATCTTCAGAAAATCCGAGTACTTCGATAGCTCCTGCAAATCCTGCTGCGCGCGATAGAACGGGCTGAACGAATTCGTGTGCCAGATGTGCCAACCCACCTGGACCGTCGCCTTAGCGGACTTTACGCGCTTGTAGATGAGGTCATAGCATTCGCGCAGACTGTCATGCCACAACTGCTCCCAAGCGAGAATCTCCGGATACCGCATGAGAGTCCTGAAGAACTCCACAAAGTGGCCATCCACGGGCCGCTTGCCGCCGCGCGACGCACGCACATACTGCTCCAACACCTTGAACCCCTGCTTTGCCCGATCCACCGAAATGCCCCGCTGCCGCGCCTTCTGTTCGCAATGTGGACAGAAACACCCCGCGCGTGAAGGATCGCTGCCGCGCCCGCCATGGCTCGACCCAAGCGCGGTACCCAACGCTCCGTGCCGCTCCGATCCCCACATGATTCCGTCGACCTCATAGCTTCGCGTCCAATCCTCGGCGATACCGGCAATAAACGCCCGGTGGTCCGGATTGTTCATACACGTACGGTTCGTACGCCTGCCGTTGAAGTCTACTTCCGTCACTTTTTCGAAGTTCGGAACGTCGGTCCGCCAAACATCTTCGTACCAGCAAATGGTCCTCATCCCGCGCTTGCGTGCCGCCGGCAGCACAGCATCGAGCACGTCGTAATCGCCGTGATCGCGCGAACGCACCTCCTTCAACAGCGTGTCTTTGTAGAACTCCGGATGCAGCCGCGTGAAACAGCCACCGCGGAATCCCGTATCGTACTCCTGCTTGCCATGATCCGGCAGCGGCTGGCCGGGCACCTGACGGCCGGCAATACCCCGGCCATAGGTGAATGTGGCGACAAACAAAGTGTTGATGCGCGCCTTCTCCTGAAACACGTCTAACACCTTGTCGACGCCTTCATCCAAAAATGAAACGGCCCCCACCTGGATACCAATCATTTTCCGGGTGGGAGCCGCTTGACTGGCTGACATCAATGAGGGAGCCACTGCCGTTGTACCAACCGTGGCTGTCAAAAAACTACGCCGGGCTACTGCCATGCTGAAACCTCCTTATCGAGGCGACGGGAATGATTCACTTCCCACTAGAACACAAAGCGGAACCCGATCTGGACATTGCGCGGGAAGTTACTCTGCCCGTTGTCACGGAAGATCTTGCCGAAATTCGGTGAGGTGGGATCGAGATTCGGATCCGCCGAAAACACCGCAGTGTTGAGCGCGTTGAAGGCGTCCAGGCGAAACTGCAGGTTCCAGCCTTCGCGAATGCGCGTGTTCTTCAACAGCGACGCATCCATCGTATTCGCCCACTGATTGCGCAGATTGCCGTAGCGGATGGGGGTTGTGCGCAACGAGAACGGCGGCCTCACCGCAAATGCCGGAGACTCGCCTTGCAGCACATTGCGCACCGTTCCATTCACATCGATAACGCCGGTATTGAACAGGCGGTCAAAAGTCGGGTTGGCGATACGCGGATCGCGCAGCAGATACACGTTGCCGGGAATCGACATCGGATCGCCTGTCTGCATGACTGTGGACACAACAACCTGCCATCCTCCGGCTAGCCGCTCCACTACACCTGGCGAGTTCGCCAGCCATCGCCGCCCTTTCCCAAACGGAAGTTCCAGACTCGGCGCGATCACCCAACGATGCGCACGGTCCCAATCCGTAAGGCTGCGCGTCGGCGTCGCGTCCTGGGCGTTCAAATAGTCGATGGCCTCGATGTTCTTCGATAGCGTGTACGTCGTCGTGAAGAAAAATCCTTTGGAGTAGCGCTTGGTCGCCGTCAACTGCATCGAGTTGTACCAGATCCGCCCCGTGTTCTGCGCTTCAATGTTGAAACCGGTGAACTGCGGGAACGGACGCAGCAGTTGCGTCCTCGGAACCGTTGCGTTGTCCAGACCAGTCCCCGGAATCAGTCCTGCAAATGGATTCGGCACGGCCTGATTGAGGAAGTTCGGATTGCCGCCAAGCGAAGGATTGCCCTGATTGAGCACCGTCACCGGAACCTCGTTGAACCCCTTGTTGGTGTGCTGTGCCATCGACCGCGATCCCACGTAGGCGATGTCCAGCAGAATCCGCGCCGGCAATTGCCGCTGCACGGAGAAGGAGAACTGGTGCACATAAGGCGTTCGCGAGGCGGGATTCGTAAACGTGGGTCCTTGCCCCAGATACGTCAACAGCCCCAGAGAGGATCCTGGTGGCCGTTGGATGCCCGTGGGAAAGGGATTCGACAGCGTCGATGCCGGCGTCCGCCCCGCGTCCGTGCTCGCCACATACGGCGTCGACTGGCTGAATCCGTTCAGGTTCCCCGGAACCACAGGGTTCAAGTAGAAGATCCCCCATCCTCCGCGCAACACCGTCTTCTCGTTCAGCGTGAACGCAGCCCCTGCGCGCGGCTGGAAGTTGTTCCAGTCCGTGTCCATTGGCGACCGCGACAGCCCGCCCTTGCCAACAAACCCGATCCCGCCTTTCGCGACAAAACCTGGAAATGCCGTCTTGTTGACGCGCTCCGTGATTGGATTCGTCTGGTCGGCGAAGAAGCCCCGGTTGATCTGGTTGTAGCGCTCGGTGGCCGGCAGGTTGATGTCCCAACGGAATCCGAAATTCACGGTCAAGCGCCTGCTGATCTTGATATCGTCCTGAAACCAAGGCGAGTAGTACACCCACTGCCAGATCGGCTCCGCTATGTTGTTGATCGAGCCCGACGATGGATATCCGAGCAGGAACGACGCCATCCCCACCCCCGATACCGCGTCCTGCGTCAGGTAATCCGATCGCGTGAATCCACGGTCGAAGTTGAACGTCCCTCCGCCTGCACCGGGCCTCACCTGCGTGTAGCGTGACACACGGAAGTCCAAACCGGCTTTCAACGAATGCCGCGACCGCATGTGGACCATGTTCGGCTGCAGCGCCAGCGTCGTTGTCGGCTCAAACGTCAGGTTGCCCGAGCTCATCCCCAGCTCACGCGCGCCATTGATGCTGATCCGGGGAAAAAGGTCCGGCCGCGGAAACTGCGCCACCAGCGCCTGCGGCCAGCCTAACGCGGCACTGGTGAATCCTTCGTTCGCATACGGACCCAGATCTTCCACCCAGCGGTTCAGCGCTACGCGCACGTTCAATACAGTCCGCGGCGTCAGTGTCGTCACCGAGTCGATCACCCCTCCGTTGGCGAACTTGCCGCCATTCCGGTAATCGCCCGCCACTCCCGGAATCCCCGTCGTCAGCCGCAGTTGCGTGAAGTCGCTATAGGACCAGCGCCCGTACACGCGCTGCTTGTTCGAAAAGTTATGATCCACTCGCGCCGTGAGATTGATGAAGTCAAACCGGCCCGTGTTCGGGTTGAGGAAGAAGTTGTTCTGCCAGTCCACTGAACCGGGCGTCGTGGTGTTCGGCACAGGGTACTGCTTGATCATGCTCGCCGCAACAGGATTCATCCGGTTGGACGGTATGCGGTTCTCCGCAAACGGTGTGCGCACCCAGCGGTTGTTCTCCAGCCGGCCGCTCAACGGGTCGTAGATCTGTAGCAGCCGGTTCGAATTGTCGAACGTCCTGGAGAAATCTCCCTGCCGCTGCAATTCCGTCGGAACCGACGAAATCGACTCCGAAGGATAGTACGTATCTTCACGATATTTCTCGAACGCGAAGAAGAAGAACGTGCGGTCCTTGCCCTTGTAGACCTTCGGCAGCCAAAGTGGCCCACCCAGCGTGAAGCCGTACTGGTCCAATGCGTTTCCCTGCCGGTCCGCCTTCTTCGCATTATTCGAAAACGTATTTGCATTCAGCGCCGTCCGTTTCAGGAACTCATAGCCAGACCCGTGGAACTGGTTCGTGCCGCTCTTGATCGACACGTTCACCACGCCGCCTCCCGTGCGCCCATACTGCGCGTCATAGGAATTGGACATTACTTTGAACTCTTCCACGGCGTCCACCGACGGCACGTAAGCGATGTTATTCGTGCGGTTGTAGAGCGTATTGTTCGGCGCGCCATCCAACAGGAATTCATTGTTCGACCCGCGCCCTCCATTGATGGACCACGACGAGATGCCGTTGTTCGAAAACGGATTCAAGTGCTGCGTGCCCGACGTGTGCACAATTCCCGGCGACAGCGCCGACAGCATGATCGGGTTGCGGATGTTTAACGGCATATCCACTACCGTCTTGTTGTCGATCACCAGCCCGCGGTCTGCCCGTTCGGCCTCCAGCAGCGGCGCTTCGCTGGTCACTGTAACGCTCTCCGTGCTTTGGCCCACCGTCAGCCCTACATCGACTACCGCCGCCTGGGAAACACTCAGCGTCAAATTCTCGCGGATGAACGTGCGGAAGCCGGCATGCTCCGCCGTGAGCCGGTACGTTCCGGGATTCACAAAGAGGAAGCGATAGCTCCCCGTTTCGTTGCTTATCGTGGCCAGGGCGACGGCTGTTTCCGTGTTCACCAGTTTGAGGCTGGCGCCGGCCACCGACGCTCCCGTTTGGTCCAGAACCGTTCCGCTCACCGTGGCCCGTGTTTCCTGGCCGGCGAGATTCGTTGCGAGCAGCAACGAGAAAAGCAGACACCTGATTAGTCTCATACTTACCCCTCTGCAAGAAATCCCCACTGCGCGATGCGCAACCGCGCAAATGCTATCACACTTGAAAATGGAGCAAAAGGGTCTAAAAGTCGCGAAACGGTCCGCGCGGATCGGCGGCATCCATCTCTTTGCGCCACCGCGTCCACGCCCCCTTCACCATCGCCAGCACCTCCGGCTTCTCAGCACTGAGGTCTGTCTTCTCGCCCAGATCCCGCGACAGATCAAACAGTCCGCCACCGTAACGCGCCTCGACCCACTTCCACTGCCCCACGCGCGCCGCCTTCGAACTCTTCTCTTGATAGAAGCACTCCCTGCGTTGCGTCTGGGCTCTCCCTTCCAGCACCGGCATCAAATCAAATCCGTCCAACTTTACCGCGGCAGGCGGTGGCGCACCCGACGCCGACAGGAATGTCGGGAACAGATCCAGCGTCGTTACAAACCCGCGGTTCACCCGGCCCGCCGCAATCCGCCCAGGCCAGCGCGCAATCAACGGAATTCGCAACCCGCCCTCGAACAACTGCGCCTTCCTCCCCCGCAGCGGACCGTTATCCGCCGCCCCATCCCCACCGTTGTCGCTGATGAAAACCACCAGTGTATTGTCGTCCAGTCCATGCGCCCTCAACCGCGCCATCACCTCTCCAATGGCATCGTCCATCTGCGTGCACAACGCAGGATACTCCACCTTGCGGTTATACGGCGCACCCTCCGTCGAATACATCCGTTCATACTTCTCCGGAACCTGCCGGGCCTTCTTATCAAAGGTGGACGCGATGTGCGGCGCGTTGAACGCGAGATACAGGAAGAACGGCCGCGCCCGGTTCTCATCAATGATTCGCAGGGCCTCCCTTTTGAAGAGGTCTGTCAGATGCCCCTCTTCCTCAATCCGTTCGTTGTTGCGAAACAACGACGGCACCCCGTACCTCTTATGCGTATAGAAATCGACGCCGGTATTGGCGAATCCATAGAAGGAATCAAAGCCGCGCTGCACAGGCAGAAACCGCTTCGCTCGCCCGCTATCCCACTTGCCCACCAAGTGCGTGGCGTAACCAGCACTCTTCATCGCCTGTCCGATCGTCACCTCCCGCGTGTCCATCCCCAACGTCATCTCTGGAGAAAGCGCATAGGTCTCTTCGTTGAACTCGAACTTCCAGTTCACCTCCTGATTGCGGATCATGTCGTACAACCCGTTGCGCTGCGGATAACGCCCCGTAAGAATGCTGCTCCGCGACGGTGTGCACGCCGGCCACGAAACGGTGCAGTCCGTGAACCGCATCCCCTCCGCGGCAATCCTGTCAATGTTGGGTGTGCGTATCCGCGTGTTGCCGTAGCACCCCAAATCGGCGTACCCCAGATCATCGGCGATGATCAGAATAATATTCGGCTGCCGCCGTTGCTGCGCCGTCATCGCACCGAGCGCAGCGCTCTGCAGCAGTGCCCGGCGGGTCATCTGTCCCATGTGTCTCACTCCTTTATGTCCCGATTCAGGACCGGCGGATCGTCTCGCGCCCGCGCCACAGAACCGTCCTGCGGCGCGAGCTCCGTCGCGGGCGATTGGCACGGCTACACGAAACACGAATTCCAAGGGGCCGGCGTCAATGGCTACGTCGTCGCACCGAGGATCGCGGCCGCAAGTCTGCTGCGCGCGTTTCCAGACTATCATCCCGGATACGCCAGCATCCGCTCCACCGGATCCACGCCAGGCGCTTTCCGTCTCACGCGCGTTGAAAAGGACCAACAGACCTTTTGTTCGTGGAAGCCGCTGCAAAGTGCAGATCAAGGAAGCGAAGAACGTTCCCCCTCATCTCTGAAACAGACCAAACGCGCCATCGAGCTCAAGAAAGAAAGCATGGACCGCTTCGCCCCGCAATTGAAGCGCTATTACTCGACGCGGGGCAGGTCAACTCGCGGTAGGGATTGCTAATGCTGGAATTTTAGGTATCAGATCCTGTATTTCGCCTTTATTACGCTGTCCGAAAATGGGACTGGGTTCGTCTTGAAATAGCACTTTACCATGGAGCAGGGTGCCGGTCACTATGTACGGCACCCTTGCGTGTGGTGATTCGACTCAAGAATATTCGGTTTTCAAAGATCAGTTCGAGGAGTAACTTTCCGGTGCCTCGAATACGATTTCTAGCACTCTGATGAGGGCGCGGCCTCGAACTCGAGCTGGAAGTTATTGAGACGACAATGAAAATAAATCTGCCCCGGCTGTGACCCATTTACCGGCCAATCGACAGGCGTATGGGTTGGGCTGGTTAAGGCGGGTCTTTTCTTCCAGATGGGCTTGTCTGACCAGCCTACCTGGGGGTGGCAATGTACCAGGGCAGCCTGGGCACTCGGCTGAGGCTACAGAAACCTACAACGAATGCCCGACTTGGTAAAGGGCCAAGCGTCGCCTCCGCCATCCTTTCTTTGGTCTTGCGCTCCGGGAAAGGTAGGTGCATACTGCCGCCATGTTGGCTCGACGGAGTGCAGTCCACCTGGACAAGAAAGTAGGTAGTGATTGGCCAGTAAATTTGGTGGCTCTGTGAATAGACATCCGAGCCCTCGACGGGCTCGCAGTTGTATGGATGAAAAAGGCCGCGCAACGCGCGGCCGGAATTTTTTTGAACAAATAGCAGTCGGCTGGCAGTTGCTGAGAGCCAAAGTATTGATGCGTAATGGGTTGGGCCAGTAATTCTTCGTACTGTGAAATCAACTGTATCGGACAACTGACGTTGGGATCTCGCCAGTGCCACTGTCCTTGGCCGGCAGGGCCGTGGCTCATGGCCCAGTTACAGGCTGCCTGGGTCATTTTGGAAAGCAATGCTGGGTAACTTGTCGCGCGTGCCCAAGGAAACTCGGCCTCGCGAAACCGAAGTATTGGTGGCAGCAAGGGTGGAGATTGCAGCACGATCGCCTGCTTCAGGCAGCCCCGTCGATGCAGCGCAGTCCACTGTTTCTCAGCGGCGATCTGCATGCTCTGGCCGAGGGCAGGATCCGGCGGTATGGACAGCTCGACTTCAGCCGGAACCCGATCACGACGGTGTTGACGGGGCCGATCAGCACCGGGCCGAAGGCTTGGCCTTCTGCATGGCGCGGCACACCGCCGCGGACTCCGACCGGATTGGAAAACGCGGAAGGTTTGAAGCCG
This sequence comes from Acidobacteriota bacterium, assembly GCA_016213775.1. Classification (GTDB taxonomy): domain Bacteria; phylum Acidobacteriota; class Terriglobia; order Bryobacterales; family Bryobacteraceae; genus CADEFT01. The sequence continues at coordinate 16,860 of JACQZR010000039.1, read as the reverse complement.
CTGGAAAAGAATGGGTTCTCCATCATCGACTTTACGGAAGACCGGGCGGAGGTGCAGTTCTTCAGTTGGAAGATGGATGAACCGGAAGAGCATTTGAACGATCTGAAACCGTTTCATCGCTTCACAGTTGAACGCCCGCACTGAGCCGTATGCGACGTCCATTCCCATCACCATCCCGGCGAGCGATGCTCTGCGGGCTGCTCTCGATGCCCGCCGCCGGTCAGAAGCTGCAGGGGGAAGTGGGCATTACTACGTTGTCGTTGACTGGCCACATCGCTGTGAAGCCTGGCGACGCTCGTTGACTGCGCTGCTCGACCTGCACGCTGGGTGCGCGACGAACTCGACCTGCGCGTGATCGATCTCAATACCGGCACGATTCAGGGCGCTACAAGAAGTGGAGACGCCGCTTTCTTAAGGACGTTCGAGTACGATCCGGCGGGCTGCGTCGAGATCCTCCGCCTGAGGCAGAAGACCGTCGAGCTTGGTGGTAGTCAGCAAATGGCTGATGCGAGCCGGCGGATTGACCAGGACAAGGCGGCAGTCCCGTTCGCTGCCGGCTGTGAAGAGGATCACCAATTCGCCTAGTCCGGCGCTGTCAATGGCGGTCAGTCCAGAGACGTCCAGGAACAGCACTGATGGCCGTTTTGATGTGATGCACTCCGACACATCGACGGCCCAGCGGCGAAGGCGCGGTCCGAGCGTGAGCGCCCCCATCAGGCGTATCTCCAGCGTGCCATCGCGCAAGGACCCGATGTGAAAATCAAGCGACATGGTTCTTGACGGCTTCCTTTAGTCCCAGCGTCCGGACGAGGCGAAGGAGGTAATTTGGGTGCAGTCCGAGAAGGGACGCAGCGCCTTTGTAATCGCCGCCGGATTGCTGGTAAGCGTGCACGATACACTCTCGCTTAGCGTCCTGCACCGTGACCTGAAACGCAATGCACTCATTCGCAGGCGTAGCGCTCCAGAGGCTTTCTGGCAGATCAGCCGGCCCGATGACAGGCCCGTCGCCGAGCGCGACCGCGTATTCGATGGCGTTTTCCATCTCCCGCACGTTGCCCGGCCAATCGTGGGATTGCAGGCAATGCAGCGCCTCTGGTGACAATTGCCAACTCGACCCGAACTGCGTCAGAAAATGTTGAGCGAGCATGGCGATGTCTTCTTTGCGTTCCCGAAGAGGGGGCGTACGCAAAGTGACGACATTGAGCCGGTGAAAGAGATCCTGCCGGAAGTGTCCGAGCCGAACATGATCGGCGAGGTCGCGATTGGTGGCGGCGACAATGCGAACGTCGATCTTGATGGAGCGCGTTGCGCCGACCCGCTCCAATTCGCGTTGCTGAAGGACGCGTAGCAGTTTAGCTTGCAGTCCGGGCGCCAGTTCTCCAATTTCGTCGAGAAACAACGTGCCGCCGTTCGCCATCTCGATTTTGCCGGGCTTGAGCGAAGTGGCTCCAGTGAAAGCCCCCTTCTCATGACCGGACAGCTCGCTTTCGAGCAACGTGTCGGCAATGGCGGCGCAGTTGATGGCGACAAACGGGGCGGCGGTGCGTGGACTCGCGCGATGAATGAGTCGGGCGACGAGCTCCTTGCCGGTTCCGGTTTCGCCCTGGATGAGCACCGTCGTGTCCCGCTGAGCGACGCGCTCGATGCGGTCGAGGAGCTGACGCATCAGTGGACTATCGCCGAGGATGCCGCCCTTGGTCGTCAGCTTGCGCTCGAGAGCGGCATTATCCTCGCGGAGCCGTTCGATTTCCTTGGCGCTCTCGATGGCCACCGAAGCCAGACTGGCAATCGCACTTAGGGTATCCATGGAAGCTGTCGATCGGCGGAGAACCAAAGCGCCTGCCAGTTCTCCCTTGGCGTACAGCGGAACCGCCGTGACCTCGGAAGTCTGTAGCGGACCCTGTTCGATCAAGTGACGCCAGATCCCGGGTTCGACGGAGGGATCGGTCTCGTCCGACGCAATCACCACCTCACCTGACTCGAACTTGACGAATTCGCCCAGCAGGCTCAGCAACTGGCGGGCGATGTCCTTGCGATTGGGACCAGGTCGTGTGCCGGCTAGAGCGCGAAATAGAAAGACCAACACGGATGCGTTGAGAAGCAGAGTGTGCTGGCCATTATCCATTTGGATAGCGCCATTATCCTATGGATGCTACGGGTACCGGAAGTGCTACGAAGAAACAATCACTTGCAGACGGGCAGGGAATTGCACAAACTCAGCCGATGTCATTCACAATCAGCAGCCGCAAGCGGGACGGTATTGAGATCTTGACTCTGGCTGGACGCCTGGTACTTGGTGACGGGACGGGGTTGTTGCGTACGGCGGTGCGCAAGTCCCTGGAAGAAGGCAACGACCTGCTGCTCGACCTGGCAGGTCTCGGGTACATGGACAGCGCGGGGTTGGGGGAACTGGTCGGTTCCTATGCATCGGCCTCTTCCAGAATGAGACAGATGAAGCTGATGCGTCCCCAGGATCGCATCGGCACACTGCTCCAGATTACGAAGCTCTACGCCACCTTCGAAGTTTTTCCGGACGAAGCGTCGGCACTGGCTGCTTTTTCAGAGCACGAACAACTGTAAATGAGAGAAACTAAGGCAATGCCTTCGACGACGGGAGGGAACGAGATCGTAGAACTGCAGCAGAAACTGGCCCGCGTGCAGGGGCTGCTGGAGGCATCACGGCGTGTGCACTCTACCATCCGGCTGGACGAAGTGCTGGCGATGACGCTGGAGATCGCAGCCAAAGAGCTGGAGGCTGAGGGTGCGTTTTTCGCGCTCACCGGGGGACGGCTTGGCACGCGCGGCAATCACGTCCACGGGTGTGTCCCCGACGATTGGACACGGTGGACGGACTGTGTAGACATGACGGGATATGTGAGTGCGCCGTTGACCGGCGAGCGCGGCGAGACGATCGCACATCTCGTGACCTACCGCCCGGCGGCGCTTTCCTTTGAAGAAGCCGATTTCCTCGAAGGGTTGGCGCATCAGGCTGCCCTGGCGATAGGGAACGCCCAACACCACGAGCGAATGATCGAATGGGAACGGGTGCGCGCGGATTTGGACGCGGCGCGCGCCATCCAGCGAAGCTTGCTGCCGCAGTCCGTTCCAGAGGTGCCCGGATACTCGCTGGCCCTTCGCTCCACAACCTGCTACGAGGTGGGTGGCGATTATGTCGACGTGATTCCGTTGGAAGATGGCCGGCTGATGATGGTGCTGGCCGATGTCGCCGGCAAAGGGCTGGCGTCCGCAATGATCAGCATGACATTTCGCTCCAGCTTTCGGGCGATGAGCGGAGCGGGTTTGTCGCTCCATGAAATCGCGGGGCGGTTGAACACACTGCACTGGCAGGAGGGCATAGAGGCGCGACGCCGTTATGTCACCGCGATCCTGCTCTGTCTGGACCGGCAAACGCATCGTGTGGATATGGTGAATAGCGGTCACAATCCGGCGTTTCTCAAAGGGGCGACGGGTGTCCGGACAATTGGCGCCAGTGGGCCGCCGCTGGGAATGCTACCTGGGCGCACCTACGAGACGGAGACGTTCACGATTGCCGAAGGAGAGCAACTGCTCCTGTACACGGATGGCCTCACCGAGGTTTTCCAGGGCGATGAAGAGTTTGGGGAGGAACGGTTGCAGGGACTACTTGCGGACAAGCCCAACGATCATCTGCTCGATCACATCTGGGCTGTATTAGCGCGTTTCTCAGGAAATGCCCGCCAGACCGATGATATGACCGCGCTCTATTTATACCGGGGAGGGGTTCAGTGATCGTAGATCCGATCGTTACAGAATTGCGGCTTCCTACGCGTTTGGGTTTTGAAAAGGTGGCAATGTACACCGCGGCCAGCGTGGCCGAACTGATGGGTTTCAGTCCGGACCGCGTCGACGATCTCAAGACAGCCGTAGCGGAGGCTTGCATCAATGCGATCGAACATGGGAATAAGCTCAACGAGAATCTGGGTGTGGTGGTGACACTGTCAATTGAGGATGAGTCGCTGGAAGTGAAGATCCGCGATCAGGGTGCAGGCGTTCACAAAGTGGCGCACGTGCCGGATATCGACCGTAAAATGGCGGGCGAAGAAACACCGCGAGGAATGGGAATGTTCCTGATTCAGGCGCTGGTGGACGAAGTGGAGTACGTAAGCGAGCAGTCGGGCAGTTATGCACGGCTGGTAATTCATTTGAATGCGGAAGCAAGGACTGATTGATTATGGTGACGCAAACGAAGACGAAGGTTGACGAGAACGGGGATCTCGCAGTACTGCGGTTTGAAGGTGACATCACCAGCCATTCCGAAGAGGCGGTGCTGGGCAAGTATCGCGCGCTGAACGCCGCAACGAAAAAGATTCTCTTGGATTTCTCTAAGGTGCCCTATCTGAATTCGAGCGGCATCGCCCTGGTGATTCAGTTGCTGATGGCTGCGAACAAGGCATCGCAGAAAGTAGTTTGCTTTGGCCTCTCCGCGCATTTCGTGAAGGTGTTCACCATGCTCGGCCTCGCCAAGTATACGTCTCTGCATGCCGACGAAACCGCGGCGCGCGAGGCGGTGGGCTAAACACCGGGCGCGCGATGACCGGGTGCATGGCGGGCAGTTTCACTCCGGTTGACGTGCAGAGCGCTCAGGGGGCTGCTCCATGCAAAACCTGGGAATCCATCGACTGCGGGTTTGCCCGCCACTCATGAGCCGCATATGGCTGGTGCCGGCGTTCGCGATTCCGGTGGGCGCGCAATCTGCGCTCCATCTCGACCTCAGCGGCGAGTGGCGCCCGAAGACGAGAGACGATACCGCGTTTGCGCAGTCGGGATTTGACGGCTACGCATGGCAGCGCGTGAACCTGCCGACTCTCGAGTCGCCGCCCAACGGAGTAAGTTGGCTGCGCCGGCAGGTGACGCTGCCGGAGTGGGTCGATACATCACAGCTCACCTTGACTCTCGGAACATTCGCCGAGACCTACGTAGTCTACTGCAACGGAATCAGGATCGAACGTGCGGGCCAACGGGGAGAGCCCAACGCACAAACTTCTCTGTCCCTGCCACGAACATGCGCCGGGCATCTGGCGCCCTACGGAAACGGCCGCGCATTGGCGGTCGAGCCCGGCCTTGCATTGGGTATTACTGTGGATGCCGTCTGCGCGGAAAACGTCGCCCAGGGAGACTGTTTCACCGTGGTATCGGACGGAGTCGTGGAGGCGGCTAACCCGAAGGGCGCGTTGTTCGGCTTTGAACGGACACGCGAGATCAGCCGGATGTCCACCCCGGGAATCGCCGAATCGGCAAAAGCCTGGGGCCGGAACGACGACATCACGGTAGTCACGATTCGGAGGGCGGGATGATACGCCTCCTCGCCCTGCTACTGCTCGCTACTGCCGGTCCGGCGCTCTGCCAGAACGCACTCCGTGTCGATCTCGGCGGATCGTGGCGTGCGATCGACGAGGACAATCCTGCGTTCGCCGATCCCGCCTTCGATGACACAAGATGGCGCACTCTCGTCCTGCCAAGCCGCAGAAGCGCCGAGTTGGAAAGATACTCCATAACCCGCCGTTGGCTGCGGCGAAGCGTCCAATTGCCTGCGGGGTCCTTCCACAACCCACTATCCCTGACGCTCGGCACATTCGCCGATGTCTATGAAGTCTGGATCAACGGAAAGCGCATCGGCGCCAGCGGCGACCTCGACTCGTTTTCTGAGGCGCATATTCCCGGCCCTCTCACGTTCGATATTCCAGCCGAAGTGATTCCGCCCAGCGGAGAGTTACTGATCGCGCTGCGCCTGCGGTGGGTGTTCTGGGCGCCGCCTGTCTTTGACATTGCGGATCAAGGGCCGTATCTCATTACGCTCCGGCGCGACGCGCCACTCCACACCGCCGCCGAGCAAATGACCATCTGGCGCGAGATCCACTCATTCAACCTGATGTTCGGCACTGCGTTCCTGCTGATTGCGCTCCTCAGCCTGGTGGCATGGCGCAGCGAACCGGAACGGCGCGAGATCGGCTGGTTCGGCCTTACTTCGCTGGTCTACGCCTTCAATGCCATCTACAACAACCTGATCATCACGCCGTACTCCCAGCCTTACAACCGGGTTGGTGTCGCCGTGCTTTCAGCGATTGCCGGTTGCTCGATGTATCCGCTGTTCGTGCAGTTCGTAGCTACCGCCCTCAGCTTCCGCTCCCGCTGGGTCTACGCCGCAATTTGGGCGGGTTGGCTGGTGCTGCCGCTGACGATCCTGTTCGACTGGCAGATCCGGCTGGGGGGTAACTCGGCCAACTTCTTTATCGCTTGCCTGGCGATCGTGCTCGTCCTGCAAAGTTGGCGCCGCATCCCGCGGAGCCGCGAGGCGGTTCCAGACCACCTCTTCCATTTTGTCCTTCTCTTGCAGGCCATCGGATACTTCGAGCTGTGGTCCCGCTACCTCACAGACCTGCTGGTCTTTCAGGAATGGTTCTACGTCGGGCCGTACCGTGTGTGGCGCGAAGATCTTCTCTGGCTCCCGGTTTCCGTCACGATTCTGGTGCTGTTGATCCGCCGCATCGCGGTCGAACGGCGAGAGAAGCAGCGGCTTGCCGACGAACTGACTGCGGCTCGCACCGTGCAGCAACTCCTGTTTCCCCCTCTCCCGGATGGATCGCCCATCGAAGCGGTGTATCAACCCGCGCTCGAAGTGGGTGGCGACTTCTATCAGGTGTTTCCGCTCGACAGCGGTGCGCACCTGGTGGCCGTGGGCGACGTCAGCGGTAAGGGCCTGAAGGCTGCCATGATCGTCTCGCTGCTGGCCGGGGTGTTGCGCAATCGCCGCAGTGATGCACCCGGCGCCATACTTGGCGAGTTGAATCGTGCGCTCTGCGCCGGCCTCGATGGCGGTTTCGTTACCGCAGCCGTGGCGCTATGCGGCGCCGATGGCAGTGTGTCCATCGCCAGTGCCGGACATCCGCCACCTTACCTTTCGGGCGATGAGGTTCCGATTGAGGGAGGCTTGCCCCTCGGCATCGACCCTGAAGCGCAATACGCTGAACAGCTACTCGCCATCCCTGAAGGCCAATGCCTCACGTTCGTCTCCGACGGAGTGGTGGAAGCTGCAAACACTTCCGGCGAATTGTTTGGCTTCGACCACACTCGCGAGATCAGCACACGATCGGCCGCCGAGATCGCTGCCGCTGCAAAGGCCTGGGGACAAAATGACGACATCACCGTCGTGAAGATCAGGAGGCAGCCGGCATGACGCGGGCCTTGCTGCATCTGATTCTCTTGTCTCCCTTGCTCCCCGCTCAACCGGCTGAACGCTCGCTCGAGGCTGATTTGAGCAGTGGCTGGCGCATGATCGAGGGCGACAACCCCGCCTTTGCGCAAGCGGGCGGGAATACCGGCACATGGAAATCGGTGACGCTCCCGGTCTCCGATCTTCCATTCGGAATGTACTGGCTTACCCGCACAATTCAGATTCCTGCCGGTAGTGTGGACGCTCCACAGGCGCTTGTCCTGGGGACGATGCCCGGCGAGTATGAAGTGTACTTGAACGGCCTGCATTTGGGCAGCACGCCCAACTTTCGGATGGGAAACGTGGTCCTGCCCTGTATGTATTCGTTTCCGATCCCGGCCGGCATACTTCGGTCCAGCCCCACGCTATACATTGCCTTTCGGATGGACGTTGCTCCGAGGCACGCCTCCTCCGAAGTCGTGCGAACGTCCGCACTCTATCGCGTGACCAGTCTGCAGGCAGCCAAGGTTGCGGTAGCCGGAGAGATCGACCGCCGCCGGGTGGCCACCTTCCCGAGAGCCGCAACCCTGTTGCTCGATCTCGTATTCGCCGCGGCCTTGTTCTTCGTTTGGCGTAATAGAGGAGGTTGGACGGCAGCTCTGTGGTTGGGGAGTGCCTTTGTTTCATTCGCAGCTTCCTCCGCCATCTTCCTGGCACTCCACTGGAGCACGATCTATCCAACGTCCACCGACCTGCGGTGGGTTGCTTCCGCCGAAGAAGGCACATTCTATCTTGGCGAAATCGCGATCCTCGGGTTCACGCTGGCAATGATAAACCGCGTGAGTCGTGGCTGGCTGATTCTTCCCGTCCTTTTCTTCCCCGCTATTTGCGCCATTCCGTACTTTCCTGGTCGCCCGATTTATATTCTCGGCGATTTGTCGACGCTCGGTGTGGCCGGCGGGCTGGCAGTGTGGAGAATTCTCGCTGGCCGTCAGACGGGCGCCGGCATCTTCGCCCTGATCCTCGCATTCTGCGGCAGTTTCCTGATGTCCAGTACATTTCACTTTACCGGGCCGGCGGTCAGTATTGGTCCTTTGGTGTTCCGTGTCGACAATTGGGCTCAGGTGCTCATCGGATTTCTGATGATGGCCGATGTGCTTCGCCGGTCGGCCGCGGATTGGGGCGAACGTCAGAGGCTGGGTTCAGAGATGGAGTCTGCGAGGGCAGTCCAATCGCTCCTTCTGAATGCCCAATCCAGCCCCGGCGGAAGCGAATGGGCGATTGACGCACGCTACGTGCCTGCTCAGGAAGTTGGTGGCGATTTCTATTGGTCGCGCGTAGAACCGGATGGCGCGCGGTTGATACTAATCGGAGACGTCAGCGGCAAGGGCCTCAAAGCAGCGATGCTCGTTTCTCTAATCCACGGCGCTTTGGAACGCGAAACGGAAACGTCGCCTGCGGCCCTGCTTAGCAATCTCAATGAGGTTGTGTGCACGCATCTGCGCGGCGGCTTTGTCACCGCTTGCTGCGCGCGAGCAGAGCCCGGCGGATGCCTGCGAATCGCCAACGCGGGCCACGTCTCTCCTTATGCGCAAGGATTGGAGGTCGAGGTGGCGGCAGGCCTTCCGCTGGGTGTCGTGCGGGGGGTGGAATATTCCGAGGTTGCGTTGCCGCTCCAACCAGGCTCAGCCTTCACCTTGCTCACTGATGGCGTGCCGGAGGCTACCAACGCACAGCCGGAACTGTTCGGCTTTGATCGCACCTGTGGCATCAGCCAGCAGTCCGCCCAGGAGATTGTCTCTGCCGCCCAAGCCTGGGGCCAGAGCGACGACATCACCGTTGTCAAGGTGCGGAGGGCGAAATGAAACTCTTGTTGCTGCTTTTCGCTTGTGCGCCCTCGCTCTCCGCCCAGACGGGCCCCTTGCTTGACCTCAGCGGCGAGTGGCGTATGAGCGCGGACGACCGTCCCGCGTATGCTGATCCGCAGTTCGACGATCGCACCTGGAAGACCGTCCGCCTGCCTTGGACGCAGCGGCCGCCCATCGGGACTTACTGGCTGCGACGCGGCGTCGATGTCCCTGTTGGATTTTCACCGGCAACAGCCTTCCTCACGGTAGGACCAGTGGGTGAGGCTTACGAGGTTTACATCAACGGAGAACGAGTTGCCGTTGCCGGCAAGTTCGGCGATTTTCGCGAGGCGCAGTTGGCCCACTCGCGGACCTTTCCTCTCCCGCCAGGCCCGCTTCCCGCCCGGCTGCATGTGGCCGTTCACGTAGAGCGCATGGATGTTGCTCAGGCGCTGTCGCTGTTCCCGGGCGGAACGTATGCGGTCACCGGCTCAGCCCCTTCATTGGTTGACGAAAACCTCCTTCTGCTCTTGCGACAAAAAACCAACCAGGCGCCGAATCTAGTGCTCTGGGCCAGTCTGCTGGCGTGCGCGTTGCTCTTCTGGCTTCTCTGGCTCGCTGAAAAGGATCGCGTGGAGTTGTGGTGGCTGGGTCTGCTCACCATCAGCCGTGGCGCTATCCATATCTGCTTCTACCTCGCCATCTCGCTCGATTCCTACCCTCTGCCAGCTCCTCTGTCCGCCTATTTCGCACACGCGCTGAGCAGCGCCGCGTTGGCCGAACTCATCATGGCTTTCGCAAACGTTCGAACCTGGTGGATGCACGGCCTTGTCTGGAGCTACTGGTTGCTGCATTTACTGCTACGATTGCCGGTCCGCGCCTCCGCGCTTTTTGACTTCGCCGTGCTCGTGCTCCTGTTCCTCGGATGGCAGCGGAACCGCCAACGGGACCGTCTCACCTGGGTTACGCTGCTGCTGGTCACGATGTCGCACTTCAATGTCGGCCTCCGCGCGCTGCCGACGAGTATCGAAGTGAACGGCTACGACCTCAACCTGACCTCGAGTGCTTTGATTGTGCTTTCCGTGCTGCTCGCTTTTCTGTCCCTCCGACGGCTGCTGGCGGATCGCCGCGAGAAGCAGCGCCTGGCCGGCGAACTGGAAGCGGCGCGAACCGTTCAGCAATTGCTGCTGCCCGCTGCCGCAGCCCAAAGTGGTGCCTGGGATCTGGATGCTGTCTATGAGCCGGCGCAGGAAGTCGGCGGAGACTTCCATTGGAATCGCACAACCCCGGATGGTTCGCTGGTCGTCGTCATCGGGGACGTAAGTGGAAAGGGGTTGAAGGCGGCGATGCTCGTCTCGGTGGCCATCGGTGCGCTGCGCAACGAGAAATCCAGTTCGCCCGCCGCGATTCTGCGCGCGTTGAATGAAGGGTTGACGGGACACACCGGCGGCGGGTTTGTCACATGCTGCTGCGCCCGCTTCGATGCGGACGGAACAACTCGTGTCGCCAACGCTGGCCACCCGGCGCCCTATGACGATGGCGAGGAGGTAGTGGTGGAGTCTGGGTTGCCACTGGGTGTGGTGCCCGATGCCGACTACCAGGAGTCGCCGATGAAGGGTGAGCAGTTCGTCTTCATTTCTGATGGCGTGATCGAATCGGCCAACGCCAAAGGCGAGTTGCTTGGCTTCGACCGGACTCGTCAGATGAGCACCAGATCCGCGCAGGAAATCGCTGACGCCGCAAGGGACTGGGGCCAAAACGACGACATCACGGTCGTCACCGTGCGGCGTGCGACATTGCCAGGGAAGGTTCTCGCATGATCGTCGTGCTGCTCCTGCTACTGGCATCCTCTGCCACGGCCCAGGTGGAGTCCGTCAAGTTCCACTACGGCGACGACATGCTTTGGGCGGATCCGAACTTCGACGATAGCGGCTGGATTGACGGGAACAGCACGGTGGACGTGAATGCGCATCTGCTCGAGACATGGTGCTGGGCGCGCTACAAGGTGCGGCTCCCGGAGAAATTCGTCGACCCCGTAATTGGTGGATCACGCGCCGTCATGGAGGTCTACGCGGAGGGCCGCTTGATCGGCGGCAACGGTAGCCTTCCGCCGCGCCTGCGTGACGTGAATGGCAACTACCGCGCTTGGGCCATACCGGCTGATCTGGCGGCGCCGGGAAAGGTCATCACGGTAGCGCTGCGCATCTGGTGGTTTCCCGGTCGAGACCTGCGCAGGCTGACGGATTTCCGTGCAGCGCCTCCACTATTCCTCCACAACGAAGGCGAAACTCCCATTTATTACGATCGCGTCCGGTCCCTGGTTCGCGGCCGGCAATGGGGCATGTCCATCACCCTGCTTCTCATCCTCTTTCTATGGATGGGTGGCCAGACACATGGAGGCGAGCGGGAGTTCCGCTTACTCACCCTTTATCTGTTCCTTCATGCGGCCAACGCCGCCGCTTTCTCCACCGGCTTTTACTTCGACATTTACAATACCAGCTTCGCGACAACGGCATTCCTCACGGCGTTGGGGTGTGTCGTGTATTTCGAACTCCTCGCTCACCTGGCCGGCGTCGCCACCAGATGGTGGCTTCGCCTGATGCAACTGATCAATTTCGTCTACTTCTTCGGGATCGCGCTCGCCTCGCTGATGCTCACCGCTCCATCGTGGTTGCCACTGTTGCATGGTGCATTTCAGGTTCTTGTCGCCCTGAATCTTCCGGTGGTTCTGGCGATCCTCGTTCAACAACGTGGGCATGGCGTCGTATCGCGTCTACTGCCGGTCGGTCTGGCTGTCATCTTCCTGTTCGATGTGTCACGAGTGCTTGGGTCCAATCAAGGGATCAACATCGGGGACGCGACGTTCAATCGAAGCTTATTGGGCAACATCGCGTTCGGCGCCGTACTCGTCGGCGTGCGCCTCTACAGGCTCAGGCAGTCAGAGGGTGTAGCCGCCCGATTGCAGGGACAGTTGGCCGCCGCCCGCGAGGTGCAGGAATTGCTCCTGACGCGCGACGACCTCGTGACGCCGGATTATGAAATCGAGACGGCCTACCATCCCGCGGACGAGGTAGGTGGCGACTTCTTCCGTATCTTCGATTGCGATGGTGGCGGACGGCTCGTGCTCTCTGGCGACGTCAGCGGAAAAGGATTGCGCGCGGCGATGCTTGTCAGTGTCATTGCCGGCATTCTCCTCAATCGCAAATCCGATGAGCCAGGCAGCGTGCTGCTGGAACTGAACAGGTCGTTGCACCGTCAGCTCCAGGGAGGCTTTGTCACCTGTTGTGTAGCCCTCTTCTCGAACGATGGGAGCGCTACCTTCGCCAATGCCGGAAATCCGCCGGCCTATTGCAACGGCCTCGAAATCGATGTCCCCTCGGGCCTCCCGCTGGGTGTCGTTCCCGACGCCGAATATCCGACCATGACGCGACACCTTCATCCTGGTGATCGCATTGTGTTTCTCTCCGATGGTGTCGTGGAAGCGCGAAATGCACACGGCGAACTGTTCGGCTTTGAAAGGGCGGGCGAGATCAGCCTCAAATCCGCCCACGAGATCGCGGACGCCGCCAAAGTCTGGGGCCAGGACGACGACATCACCGTTGTGACGGTGCGGAGGAGCGCTCCATGATCCGTTGCTTACTGCTGGCTTTGCTTTCCATTCCGTTGGCTGGCCAGCCTGGGTTGTACATCGATCTGAAGCAGGGCTGGCGTGGCAGCGCTGGTGCCGGGCCTGAGATTTTCCGGCCGGACTATGACGACAGCCAGTGGACACCTGTGGATTTCACGCAGCCGCAGCGCCGGCAACGCCGGCTCAGGCGAACCGTAGACCTGCCTGACGACGCCAACCGTGCTCAATTGGCTTTGACCCTCGGTTGTTTCGCATTTACCTACGAGGTGTTCGTCAATGGCCGGCGCATCGCCAAGGTCGGAGATTTCGACGACGCTTCCCTCACGCAGTTGATGAGAACCCGCACTTTCCCCATACCGGCCGATGCCTTCGTCCCGGGTAAGACCCAAACCATCGTCCTTTCCCTCGGAGGCGGGGCGCGCGCATCCCTGTTCTGGCGGTCCGCTGGTCCGGGACTCTACCTGCTCACTGACCGGACGCTCGCGCCAGTCGGCGAAGGGGCACGCGATCTGCAACTGAGCCGCTCCCAGCACACCCCCACGCTGATCCTCTGTGTCATCGGCCTCATGTTGTGCATCCCTTTGTTGCTGGCGTGGATCGGCGAGCGCGACCGCACTGAGCTGCTCTGGCTTTGCGGTTACCTCGCCGCTACCTCCGCCTACGGCCTGCAGGCAATCCTGCTCATCGCGCCCGATGCCCGGCCGTTCACGCGCGACGGCTTCATCTGGCTGCAGATCCTGACGCGCTACGGCGCGTTAGCGATGTCGACATCGTTTGTCGTGGCGGCGCTCGGATTCCGCCTGCCCTGGGTCCATGCCGCCATCTGGCTCGCCTGGTTGTGGCTGCAACTTCCATTTCGCCTGAGTCAGCATTTCGGCTATTTCACGTTCGCCACGGCCGGCCTTTCCCTGGCTCTCGTGGCGGCCTCCTGGACCCGCGCAGCCACGGCACGGGCGCCGCTCGGGCGGCATGTCTTTCTTCTGGCTCTGTCGCTGTCCGCGGTCGAGCAGATCGCCAGCCGGATCTACCCGGGAGCCGCCGGTTCCGGCGAGTATCTACTGCAGTTCGGGAGCTACTTCTGTTCGTCCCGCCACCTGATGGTGCTCGGCGTGGCGGCCGTGATGGTCACTTTCCTGCTCCAGCAGACCGCCGCGCAGCGCCGGGAGCAGCAGCGGCTGGCGGGTGAGATGGAGTCGGCTCGCAACGCCCAGCGGTTCCTGCTCGGCGGGGGTGGTACGGTCCGCATGGGTGGTTGCGAGCTCGATACGGTGTATGAGCCTGCGTTCGAAGTGGGCGGCGATTTCCACTGGACCCGCGAGGAACCGGACGGCGCTCTTACCGTGGTGGTGGGAGACGTGAGTGGAAAGGGCTTGAAAGCCGCGATGCTGGTCTCGGTGGCGATCGGGATCCTCGAGAATGAACGATCGTCCTCTCCGGCGGCCATTCTCGCCTCTCTAAACGCCGGCGTGTTGCGCCATGCCGCAGGCGGTTTCGTCACTTGCTGTTGCGTCCGCATCGTTGCCCACACGGTGACCGTCGCCAACGCCGGGCACCTGGCGCCTTATTGTCAGGGGGCGGAACTCAATGTGGAAGCCGGGCTGCCGCTCGGGATCGTGCCGGACAGCACTTGGGCCGAATCCAGTTTCAGGCTCGCTCCGGGCGGGCAGTTGACCATCGTCTCCGACGGCGTCGTCGAAGCCGAGAACGCCCAGCGCGAACTGTTCGGCTTCGACCGGACGCGGGAGATCTCGATGAAGTCCGCACGGGAGATCGCTGCCGCCGCCAAAGCATGGGGCCAGAATGACGACATTACCGTCGTGACGATCAGGAGGCCGGGATGAGGCTCTATTCCATTCTCCTGCTGTGCTTCACCTTCACAGCGTACGGCCAGACGCGATATCACTTCGGCGACAACCTGAAGTGGGCGGATCGAACGTTCGACGACGCCGGCTGGCCTCAACTGACAGCGGATCTGCTTCCCGTTCCGCCATACTCTTCCGACGGCTTCCTGTGGATTCGCGAGCGAGTGTCCGTTCCTCCAGACAGCAGCCCGCTTGCGGTTCGCGTGTCTCGCGAGAATGCCGACGCCATCCCACAGGAAGTGTGGATCAACGGCGTGCGAGTAGGAAGCCATGGCCGTTTCCCGCCACACGCTGACGTCCGCAAACGCTACGCGACGGTGGTCTTCGACCTGCCCGACGGATTGGTAACCCCGGGATCCACGGCGCTCATCGCATGGCGCGGGTGGCTTCCGCCAGGCTACGCTGCCGGAATCGCATTCCATCCGCAACTGCGATTCGACATGGAGATCGGCAGCCGCGAATTCATGCGGGTCCGCGAGGCGCACGCTATCGCATCGGAGCGGCTGGCCTTCAGTTTGTGGTTTGTGTTTTGCCTGCTGGAAACATTGCTCGGATTGCTTTTGGTGATCCTGTGGCTGAAGGTGCGTGGAGCGCCGGTCCTGAAATGGTTCTCGTTATTTGCACTGCTGTGGGGCACGAACTCGTTGTGGGGATTGGCTCCCATCTACTGGAGGACCGATTGGCCGGACTCGGTCTACTGGATGGGATGGTGCGCCGGATCCGTCTTCCTCAACGTCGCAATCAATGAATTCCTCGGGGCGGCCTTTGACGTACCACGATGGACAATCCGCTGGCTGAATGTGGTTGGCGTAGTATGGCCCGTCCCGATATTCATTGCGGCTGTCGCCACCGCGCCATCGCCGATGGTCGCGTCGGTGGGAGGTGTCGGAACAGTCCTGTTCGGCGGATGGCTTACCGGACAAACCGTCCTCGCTCTTTGGGTGTTCGTTCGCGGTGGGCGGCATCGCCTCCTCGCTGCAACGTTCGCGTTCTGGGGCATCACGCTTCTGCTCGCGGACGTTCTCCGCGTTGTGCCGATGTCACTGCAATGGGGCGTCCATGTGCTGGATACCGAATCCATCGCGACCATCATCATTATCGGCGTGATGTGTTCTCTGCTACTGCACCAGATCTGGAACGAATGGCGCGCAAAGGAGGAACTGGGCGCCGAGTTTGACGCAGCGCGCTCCATGCAATCCCGGCTTGTGCCCAAGGCCGTCGATGTTCCAGGCTTCCTCCTGGAAAGCGCCTATCATCCGGCCAGGCAGGTTGGCGGCGATTTCTTCGCATCCTCCCCGGTACTGACGGCTCGGTGCTCGTGATTGTCGGCGATGTCAGTGGGAAAGGACTCGGCGCTGCAATGACGGTCGCGGTCATTGCCGGCGCTCTCGACAACGAGTATTCCCGGCAGCCGGGCGAAGTGCTGTGTCATTTGAACAGCGCCCTTCTCGCCCGCCAGAGGGATGGCTTCGTCACCTGCTGCGCCGCGCTTTTGGACCGTTCCGGTGAACTTGTGATCGCTAACGCCGGCCACCTCGCGCCTTACGCTGGGGGCGTCGAATTGCCCGTCAGCACGAACTTACCCTTGGGGTTGGCGCACCAGGTCGACTACAGCGAATCGCGCCATTCGATTCCGCCAGGTTGTTCGCTCACTTTTCTATCCGACGGCGTCGTCGAAGCGGCCGACGCAAAGGGACAACTCTTCGGCTTCGACCGGACCCGTGCAATCAGCATGCAATCCGCGTCCGCGATCGCCGCAGCCGCCCAGCAGTGGGGACAAAACGATGACATCACCGTGGTGGCTGTCCGGAGGCAGGCGTGAGAACTGTCCTTCTTACCCTATTGATGACTATCCCTTCATCGGCGCAATTGCAGCCGGCATTGTGGCTGGATCTAAGCGGAGACTGGCGGCTCGCCTACGGTGACCGGCCGAGTATGCCGAAATGGACTTCGACGATCGCGAGTGGAAGACGCTCAATCTACCTCTTGGCGAAAGCCACTTGCTGCAGCCGCATTGGTTGCGCCGAAAGGTGGAGCTTCCGCAGGGAACCGACCATTCCCAGTTGACCTTGACGCTGGGCACGATTCAAACCGTCTACGAGGTTTACGTAAATGGGCGGCGGGCTGGCGCGTCCAGTAACTGGAACTCTTATGAAGACGCGCAGATCCCGCGCCCGCGAACGTTCTTCCTCCCCGCCGAAGTAACTGCCGGACGGCCGCACATCCAGATTGCCCTCCGTATCAAATACGCCTTCTTCATGGTGCCGATTTGGATTCTGCCGGATACGGGACCATATGTACTCAGCTACAGCTTCAACGCGCCGCTCGAGGCCG
>JACQZR010000223.1 GCA_016213775.1 Acidobacteriota bacterium | reverse complement strand
GGCGCTGGCTCGAGTGAACGGACAGGTCCACTATTCGCCGGCCTTTGTGGTGAATTGCGTGGATACGACGGGCGCGGGGGACGTGTTTCACGGGGGCTTCTGCTATGCTGTGCTCGAGGGCATGGCTATCCCGGATGCGCTGGATTTTTCGAATGCAATGGCAGCGCTCAACTGTCGCGCGTTAGGCGCACGAGGCGGGCTTGGGACAGCGGCAGACGCGTATGCGCTAATGCAACGGGCGGAGCGGCGCAGCCATCCGGATTTTGCTTTAAGGGCAGGCCGTGCATCACACTAGATGATTCCTCTTCGCGACACGCAGCCGAGCTATTCGCGTCCCTACGTGACGATCGCGATCATACTGGCCAACATCACGGTATTCTTCTTTGAGCTATCGTTGGACGATTTTTCGCGCAACGAGTTTGTCAGCGTGTTCGGAGTGGTTCCGGCGCGGCCGTGGATCGGATCGTTTCTGACGCACATGTTTCTGCATGGAGGATGGATGCACATCCTGGGGAACATGTGGTTTCTGTGGATCTACGGCGACAACGTGGAAGATATACTGGGGCACGGCAAGTACCTACTGTTCTACCTGGGATGCGGGCTGATTGCAGGGGTGGTGCAGACGATGGCGAGTCCGGGGTCGCGGATCCCGCTGGTGGGCGCAAGCGGCGCGATCGCAGGGATCATGGGAGCGTATCTGGTGAAGTTTCCGCATTCCCGAATCCTGACCTTGTTCCCCATCATCATCTTCTTCTGGACGGCGGAGATTCCGGCGGTGTGGATTCTGATCTACTGGTTTGTGCTGCAGTTTGTAAGTGGGGTTGGCCAGCTAGGAGATTCGAGCGGGAGCGGGGGTGTGGCGTGGTTCGCTCACGTAGGGGGCTTCATCGCGGGATTCGTGATCATCCGGATGATGCGCACGCGCGAAAGATACCGGCACCGCTATGATTTGAACTGGTAGAACCACATGCTCGATCTTGCTGACGATTTTGAACCTCTTGACCTGCTGGCCGTAGCCGCGCATCCGGACGATGTGGAGCAGACCTGCGGCGGGACGCTGATCAAGATGGCGGAGACCGGTTACCGCACGGGGATACTGGATCTCACGGCAGGCGATATGGGAACGCGCGGGACGCCAACGCTGCGGATAGAGGAATCCATGGCGGCGGCGAAGCAGCTTCACGCGGCATGGCGAGGGAATCTGCGCTTTCCGGATGCTCGATTGGAGAACTCGCTGCCGGCGCGGATGACCCTGGTGGGCGAGATTCGCCGGCTGCGTCCACGTTGCGTGATTCTGCCTTATTGGGAGGGACGGCATCCGGACCATTACCGGACGCCGGAGATGGTGTACGAGGCTTGTTTTTTGTCGGGATTGGCACGGATGGACGAAGGCGAGTCACGGCCGCACCGGCCGTACAAAGTGATCTACTCGTCGATGTACGCAACGGTGACACCGTCGTTTGTGGTGGACATCACGGGGCAGTTTGAGAGGCGGATGCAATCGTTGTTCGCCTACGAGTCACAGTATGGAGAGCAGGCGGATGGGAACGGGCTGTTTCCGAACAAGGCGGAGATCCGGGACCGGCTGCATTCGATCGCGCGGTATTACGGCAATCTGATTGGAGCGAAGTACGGTGAGCCGTTTGTGGTGAAGGAAATGATGCGGGTGGAGGACGTGGTGGCGATGGGGGTGCGGAGTTTTTAAGCAGTTGAGAGGGCAGGTGTAACCCCACGCCCGCCGCGCAGTCTATATACTTGAGGATAGCCCTCAAAGAACTCTGTGCTGCTGATATAGTGATGACCCGCACCAAAACCAAACACATTCTCTCTGCATTGTTGCTTCCCGGACTGCTCGGCGCGGTCGATTGGACCGATTACCGGGGTCCGAAACGAGACGGCAGTTCGCCGGAAAAGAACCTGCCCTCCTCGTGGTCTCCAAAGGGAGAAAACCTCGCCTGGAAAGTGGATATCGGCGGACGGTCTGCGCCAGTGATCCACGGTAACCGTTTGTACATGTTGACCACCGCGGGCAAAGGCCCGACGTTGCAGGAACGGTTGGTCTGCCTGAACTCCGACACTGGACAACTGGTGTGGGATTACAAGATGAACCTGTTCCACAGCGATGTGCCACCGCACCGCGCGGCGTGGTCGGCGCCAGCCGTGGATCCGGAGACGGGAAACATCTACGTGTACGGCGTGCACGGGACGTTGACGGCGATCAACAGGGCCGGCAAGCTGGTGTGGATCAAGTCGATGGTGGAAGAGCACGGGTTGGTGACGACGCATGGCGGACGCACGGTATCGCCGGTGATCCACAACGACATTGTGATTGTGAGCGGCGTTTCCACCGGATGGGGAGATCAGGCACGGGCGGCGCACCGGTTTTTCGCCTTCGATAAGAAGACGGGCGAGATCCAGTATGTAAGCACGCCGGGCGGACGGCCATTCGATACTACCTTTTCGCCTCCTGTGATCGCGGAGGTGAAGGGCACGCGACTGCTGATCGCCGGCGGTGGCGACGGCACGGTGCACGCGGTGAAGGTGTTGACGGGAGAGCCGGTATGGAAGTTTGTCATGAGCAAGCGCGGAGTCAACACCGGAGCGCTGGTGTACAACGATCAAGTGATCGTGAGCCACTCAGAAGAGAATCTCGATACGAGCGAAATGGGGCTGCTGGCGAGCTTCAATGCGGCGGCAAAGGGAGATATCACGGCGAAGGACATCAAGTGGAAGATTCCGGGCTTTCAGGGGGCGTTTTCCTCGCCCATCCTGGATGGGGACCGGCTGTTGCAGATCGACGCCAGCGCCAACCTGTACTCGTTCGACTTCCATACGGGACGACAGCTTTGGAAGCAGAACCTGGGGACAATTCAGAAGGCGACGCCAGTGTACGCGGACGGCAAACTGTACGTCGGTACGGAGAACGGAAAATTCTTCATCATCCGGCCGCGCAATGACAAGGCGGAGATCCTGAGCGAAGTGGAACTGGGAGCGGGCGGCGAGGAACAGATCATCGCCTCGGCGGCAGTATCGCGCGGCAGGATCTACTTCATCTCGACGAAGGCGATTTACGCAATCGGGAAGAAGGGCGTGATGCCGAATCCTCCGGCGTTCATTCCGGAGACACGGCCGGCATTGACGATTGAAGCGGTACCCACGCACGTGCAGATAATCCCGGCGGAGATCATCGCGAGGCCGGGACAGACGGTGCAGTTCAAGGCGCGGGTTTACGATGAGATGGGACGATTGATTCGCGAAGGCGGCGCCAATTGGACGCTGGAAGGCGTGAAGGGCACCATGAGCCGGATGGGCGCATTCACGGTGGACACGGCGAACGCGCCGCAGGCGGGGATTATCAAGGGAAGCACGGATGGTCTGATTGGATCGGCGCGGATTCGCGTGATCCCTCCACTGCCGTATAGCGAGAACTTCGATACCCTGGCGCCGAAGACAGTGCCGAGGCATTGGATCAATACCACGGGCAAGTATGAGGCTCGTGAGATTGAAGGGAAGAAAGTACTGGTGAAGCTAGCGGACAACGCATTCACCAAACGTGCGCGGAGCTTTGTGGGCCCGGCAAGCATGAAAGACTACACAGTGGAGTGCGACGCCTTTGCCACTGAGAAGCGCCGTCAGATGGGCGATGCGGGTGTAGTAGCGCAGCGCTATCAGTTGGTGCTGTTCGGAAACCACCAGCGGCTGGAACTGCAATCGTGGCAGCCGGAGACGGAGCGCACGGTACAAGTGGAGTTTCCTTGGAAGAAGGACACGTGGTATCACCTGAAACTGATGGTGGAGAATCTGCCGGATGGAAAAGTGCGCGCACGAGGCAAGGCTTGGCCGACGGGTGAACCGGAACCGGCCAAGTGGCTGCTGGAAAAAGTGGATCCACAAGGGAACCACCAAGGCGCTCCGGGGATTTACGCCGATGCGCCGTTTGAAGTTTACTTCGATAATCTGAAAGTTACGCCCAACGCCGGCACGAAACCGGCCGCCAAGTAAAGGAACGAATGGCCATGACACATAATCTCCGCGTTACCAAAACGCTGTTCTGGAGTGGGGCCGTGCTAGCGGCAGCAGCGCTCTGTATTGGACCGCACTTCGCCAATGTGGCGGCATCGGACCCGACCGGCGGCGAATGGCCGATGTGGGGCGGGACCGCAGACCGCAATATGGTCTCGGCCCAGAAGGGCATCGTCACGAAGTGGGACGTCGCAAAGAAAGAGAACGTGAAGTGGATGGCGGCACTGGGATCGCAAACGTACGGCAATCCCGTGGTGGCGGGCGGGCAGGTCTATGTTGGGACCAATAACGAAGCCATGCGCGATCCCAAGCAGGGCGGCGACCGCGGCGTGCTGATGGCATTCCGCGCCACGGACGGCGAGTTTCTGTGGCAGCACACGAATGAGAAGCTGGCGGCAGGGCGTGTGAACGACTGGCCTTTCCAGGGCGTGTGCTCGTCGCCGCTAGTGGAAGGCAACATACTGTACTACACGTCGAACCGCTGTGAAGTGGTGGCGCTGGATACGCAAGGGTTTTATGACAAGAAGAACAACGGCCCGTTGACGAACGAGAAATTCTCGGGAGCCAAGGACGCGGACGTTTTGTGGAAGTTCGACATGATGGAGGAAGTGGGCGCATTCCCGCATAACATGGCGAACTCGTCCCCGGTCTCGTATGGCGACCTGTTGTACGTGATGACGGGCAATGGGCAGGATGAGAGCCATGTGCACATTCCTTCGCCGAAGGCGCCCGCACTGATTGCGCTGAACAAGAAGACCGGCAAGCTTGTGTGGGAAGACAATTCGGTTGGCGAAAAGATTCTGCACGGACAATGGTCGTCGCCGGCGGTGGGCAAGATCGGCGATACGGTGCAGGTGGTGAGCGGGCAGGGCGACGGTTGGGTTCGCGGGTATGAAGCGATGACCGGCAAGAAGCTTTGGGAGTTCGACCTGAACCCCAAGGATTCGGTTTGGCAGAAGACGCGCAACGAAATCATCGCCACACCGGTGGTCTACAACGGGCTGGTATACCTGGCTAACGGGCAGGATCCGGAGCACGGCGAAGGCGTGGGGCACCTGTACGCTATCGACCCAACCAAGCGCGGCGACATCACCAAGACCGGCCTGGTGTGGCATTACGACAAGATCCGCAGATCGGTGTCGACGGCGGCAATCTACAACGACCTGGTGTTCTATTCGGACTTCTCGGGGTTCCTGCACTGCGTGGATGCGAAGACGGGCAAGGCTTATTGGACGCATGACATGCTGGCGGCCATCTGGGGATCGCCGATGGTGATCAACGGTAAGGTGTACCTGGGCGATGAGGACGGCGATGTCGCGGTGCTGGAAGCGACTAAAGAGAAGAAGCTGGTGGGGGAGATGAACATGGGATCGAGCGTGTACTGCACGCCTGTAGCAGCAAACGGGACGCTGTTCATCGCCAACCGGAATCAGTTGTGGGCGCTCGCGGAATCGAAGAAGGCTTCGTCGATCTGGCAGACGATGCAACAGGTATTTGCACGGCGGTAAGAGTTCCAGCTCAGCATGTGCTACGTGGTGTATCTGAGCACATCCTGCGCTGACGATCTATCTGTACACAATACGGAGCTGTTGCGGCTGCGCCAGGAGGAGAATCCCGAGGCTGCTAGCGGGGTGCTGCGGTATGCGCATCGCTGGTATGTGGGTTCGAAGGCGGGGTGTAGCTGTTCGTTCCGGCATGTGACGGAGGCGGAGTTGGGGTTCGGCCTGCCGCAGGATTGGATGCCGGAGGACGCCGAGGACATCGCGGCCACCGCGGAGTTTTTCCGGCTGGCTCGCGGGTTGATGGAGAGCGGGCACTCGGTGGATTGCGTGGATGCCTGGACCGGGACCGCGGCGGTGGACATCCGGCACATGGGCGTGGAATTGGGGCGGCTGCCGGAGGGTGAGTTCCGGTTCTTCGAGAATTACCATTTCGAGTTTGCGTGATGCCGTGACGAGGGAGGGTCAAGGTATCATCAAATCCATGCGCATTCTTGCACTCGGGTTCTTTGCGTCGTTATTGGCCGCACAAACCTACCAGACACCGGACATCATCCCGCTGCTTGCTTCTTCGCCTGGCGACCTGCGCGATGTCCTGACGACATATGCGCGCGATCGCGTGAATCTGGGGCGTCTGTACGATGGTCCGTTCAGCGGCAAACGGGCGGCGGCGATTCGAGGGTTCTATGAGGCCTGGCAAGGGACGCTGGGGCGGATTCCGTTTGAGAAGCTGGATCAGAACGGGAAGGTGGATTATCTGCTTTTCCAATCGTCACTG
Source organism: Acidobacteriota bacterium (assembly GCA_016213775.1). Taxonomy (GTDB): domain Bacteria; phylum Acidobacteriota; class Terriglobia; order Bryobacterales; family Bryobacteraceae; genus CADEFT01. The sequence goes on along the minus strand of JACQZR010000223.1, from coordinate 4,298 downwards.
CGGTATGAGCTGCGGCAGCAGTCCCTGCAAGAGGCGCGGTGGCGGGAGATCGAGCCACTACTGCCGTTCGCCGCGGAGATTGTCTCGATGTATGAAGCGCGGCAGCGGGCTGAGGATCTCGATCCCGCGAAGGCGGCCACGGCACTGGCGAGGTTGGACAAGCAGGTGCGCGACCTGACGGCGAAGATGGGCGAGGCCAAGGCCAAACGCACGTCGGCCAATCGCGCGAGCGCGGCGGCAACGCAGATTCGCAGTACGCTGAAGCGGTGGTTCGAGTTCTACAACGAGTACGACCCGATGTTCACGTGGTGGGCGGCGGCGCCGTACAAGGCGCTCGACAAATCGCTGGAGACGTATTCCACGCAGTTGCGCGAGAAGTTGGCGGGTGTGAAGCCGGCGGACCGGGATACGATTCTGGGCGATCCGGTGGGGCGCGACTCGTTGATGAATGATCTCACTTCGGAGCTGATTCCTTACACGCCGGAAGAGCTGGTGCAGATTGCGGAGAAGGAGTTCGCGTGGTGTCTGGCGGAGATGAAGAGGGCCTCGCGCGATCTGGGTTACGGCGAGGAATGGAAGAAGGCGCTGGAGCACGTGAAGACGCTGTACGTGCCGCCGGGAAAGCAGGTGGCGCTTGTTCGCGATCTGGCGAACGAAGCCATGCGGTATGTGGAAGACAACAAGCTGGTGTCGGTGCCGCAGTTGGCCAAGTTCGGGTGGCGCGTGCAGATGATGACGCCGGAACGGCAGCGGGTGAATCCGTTCTTCACAGGCGGCGAGGTGCTGAGTGTGTCGTACCCGACCTCGACCATGACGCATGAACAGAAGATGATGAGCATGCGGGGAAACAACATCCATTTCTCGCGCGCCACCGTGTTTCACGAAGTGATCCCGGGGCACCATCTGCAGTTGTTCATGAACCAGCGTTACCGGCCATATCGCAGCGTGTTCAACACTCCGTTTTCCATTGAAGGGTGGGCGCTGTATTGGGAGATGGTGCTTTGGGACCGCGGCTTTCCCAAGACACCTGAGAATCGCATCGGAATGCTGTTCTGGCGCATGCACCGCTGTGCGCGCATCATTTTCTCGCTGAGTTTTCATCTGGAGAAGATGACGGCGAAGGAATGCGTGGACTTTTTGGTGGAGCGCGTGGGGCACGAGTATGAGAACGCGGCGGCGGAAGTGCGGCGGTCCTTTGAAACCTCGTACGAACCGCTGTATCAGAGCGCGTATATGCTGGGGGCGCTGCAATTCCGATCGCTGCGGAAGGAACTTGTGGACAGCGGAAAGATGCCGGAGCGCGATTTCCACGATGCGATTCTGCGGCTGAATTCGATTCCAGTCACCATGGTGCGGGCGACGTTTCTGAACCAGCCGCTCACACGTGATGGCGTGGCGGCATGGCGTTACTATGAGCGGTAGCGGGCCTTCGGCCAGGGGCATGGGCGCTGGAAACGACTCGCAAGATCCATGCGCCGGCGGGGCTCGCCACGGCGCCCATCACCAGTCCGGCGATGGCATCGGCGAGGTAGTGGTACCGTCCGTAAACGGTGGCCAGCGCGACGAGAGAGGCGTAGACAAAGTAGGCTGTCGTGATGGCGCGTGCGCGGGGCAGGACGCGCGCCATGGCCATCGCAGCCGCGAGGACGCCGGCAACATGCGCGCTCGGAAACACGCTCGTGTGTATGCCGTAGCTGCCCACGAGCCAGAGATTGAATTCACGAAATGGCGTCATCACGGTGGGGAGGTCGAGTAGGGGGAAGGCGGTGCGGGGCGGCTCGGATGGCCAGAAGGGAAACTGCGCGTAGCAGGAGAAGAGCGCCAGCAGGTAGATGGTGAGCACCAGGTCCGCTTTGTCGCGCTGCCGGTGCCAATAGAGCAGCAGCATGGTGAGCGGCGGGATCGCGTAGACGAGGGAGTAGGAGAGTTCCAGCATTGATGGGAGGAGCACGCCAAAGCTCTCCACAATGGCGCGGACGTGGAGGGTATCAAGGAACCAGCGGTCCAATTGGATCCATTGCTGTTCGAGTTGGAATGTGTGCGTCTCCGGGGCGAACCAGTTCATCTGGCGGTAGGCGAGGATCATGAGCGCCTGCGGCACCCAATCGCGAAGGTAATCGACCCAGACGCGGTTGCTATAGCGCAGCAGTAGCGCGTAGAGCAACGTGACGATCAAGGCAGCGCACCAGAGGCGGAGGCGCATCTCGAAGGCAAGGGGCAGGACCGCGCCGAGCAGGCTGGTGAAGAGGAAAAACGCGGCGATGACGTACTCGCTGGCCCGTACCGCGGGTTGGCGTGCCATAAGGCGACACACTCTCCTATGCCTTTTGATGCGCCGGATTGCAGCGAGGTTACAGCGGCGGTGTACACTGGTCTTCTCGCAACACATGCTTCGTTTCGCCGTCGCATTCCTTTCCTTCACCGCAGCAGCCTTTGCACAATCGTCTTCGTCGAGCGGGGCGTTGGAATGCCGTATTGTCGACAGCCACGGCGCTGCGATCCCGGCGGCAAAGGTGGAGATCCAACAGAAGGCAACCGGGAGCAGCCGTAAGGCGGTTGTGGATGCACAGGGGAATTTCCGTTTCGCCGGACTGCCGGTGGGCGAGTATTCACTGCGCATCGAGCAGGAGGGTTTCAATCCGGTGTCGATTGAGGCGGTGCAAGTCTCGCTTGGGCAAACAGTGGTGCAGCGGGTAGCGATGACGCTGGCGGCAGTGACGGAGAAGCTCGAGGTTCACGAACAGGCGGACTCGCTGCAGACGACGGCGAATACGGCGAATGTGGCACTGGGTGGCGAGCGGATTGAAGAGGCGCCGGCGGCGAACCGGAATTTCCTCAACTTTGTATTGACCGCGCCAGGCGTGGCGACATCGCCCCGGGCCAACACGGGGCGGTCGTCCGCGGGAATGCGCAACGTGGGCAACGACAGCGGCTTCGTTTTTCTTGGCATGCGCGGGCGAAACAACAGTATCTCGATTGACGGCGTCGACAACCGCGATGAGACGACGGGGGGCAACCGGGTAGCGGTAGGACTGGAGATGCTGCAGGAGTTTCGCGTATCGGGGACCAGTGTTTCGACGGAATTCGGCGGAGCGGCGGGCGGGCTGGTGAACATGGTGACGCACACCGGCCAGAATCTCTGGCACGGGGACTTCACGTTCTTTCATCAGAACGAACGCATGAACGGGCGCAATCCGGAGGACGACACGGAGACGAAGGCGCGGTTCCGGCGATATCAGCCGGGCGTTTCGGTTGGCGGCCCCATCCGCCGCGACCGTACTTTCTTCTTCACCGCCTTTGAACATTCCACGGAATCCACGCAGGACTTCAGCGCCGCGCCAGAGTTTCTGCCTGTGCTGTTGCGAGGGCTCTACGACACGGGTGAGGCGGACACGACTTACGCGCTGAAGACGACGCACAAGATGGTCACCGGCGGAACGCTATCAGCGCGGTATGCCTTTTCGCGAGGGCGCGTGGACAAAGACGTCCAATCGGTGGACAACTTCACCGATCTGTCGGCACGCGGCAGCAGCCGGATCATCGACCATTCGCTGGTGGGTGGATACGCCAGTTCGATCACGCCAACGGTGCTCAGAATTTTCAGAAGAATTTCCGCATAGAATCAACCACTTGCAGCCAACGTTGATAGGGGTGCTCCAAGCGGAGGCTTCATCCTGAGAGCGAGAAAGGAGCCATCACATGGCCACTGAATCCCAGATCAACGCGAACCGGCAGAACGCTCAGCACAGCACCGGCCCCCGCACCGAAGAAGGAAAAGCCCGTTCCTCACAGAATTCCCTCAAGGACGGCTTCTGCTCCAAATCCCTCGTCATCCTACCCGGTCTCGAACCGAAATTCGAGCAGCTCCGCGAACAGCTCCTCGACTCCCTCAAGCCCGGCGGCGGCATCCAGGATGTCCTGTTCGAAGAAATCCTCGCCGCTTCCTGGAACCTCATCCGTGCCCAGATCGCCGAAGTGCAGGTCTACGAGCGTCAGGACGACCCCAACATCGATCCGCTCGTCGATGACAAAAACGAAGCCAAACTGAAGCGCATTCGCCAGTTCTACCGGTCCAACTACACCGCCCGCGAAACCGCCATCAAGCGTCTCTCTGAAGTCCAAACCGAAATCCGCGCTCGTCTCCAGGCCTTTCCTCCCGACGTCGCCTCCACTACTCCGCTGTCGCAGCAGCACCCGCATAGCCTTTCGGTCCTCGCGCGTCTCCGCGACGTAGTAAAAGCAATGAAGGACACCGAGGCTTTCAAAGCAACCCTCGCCGCAAAGAACGAACCCAATTC
>JACQZR010000222.1 GCA_016213775.1 Acidobacteriota bacterium | reverse complement strand
ATTTACCGCCATCGACATCCAACGGAGTGGAGTTGGACAGCTTCGGTGAGATGCTCATCAGATCGCACTCCACTTCCGGTGCGACCGTGCCGGCGGTTTCGATGGTGATGTGCTGCCCTAAGCCTCTTAGGGCGCGTGTCAGTTCGCCGATTTGCGGTTGGATCATCGGCTCCCCACCAGTGACGACCACGTGCCCCTTGGAGTCAGCCGCCACACGTTCCACGATTGCCGCAATTGTCATGTCCACGCCCTCCGGCGACCACGATGTGTATGGCGTATCGCACCACACGCAGCGCAGGTTGCAGCCCGACGTGCGCACAAACACCGATGGAACGCCGGCGAGAACGCCCTCGCCCTGAATGGAATAGAAGATCTCGCTGATCTTCATTTCTTCGGCTTCGGTTCCGGCGGCGGCATCGGCATCCTTTGCCCGATGCGATAGCCGAAGAACCGCGATGCTTCCATCAGCCATTCCATCATCGCCTTGTGTTCTTTCGCCGCCACCAAGGCCGGCTGCAGAAGCACCTGGTCCCGCGCAGCGCCCACCTCCATCACCAGATTGTGCGCCTCTTCCAACTCGGCACGATCGGCGAGTTCGAACTTCAGGCGATAGGGCATGGAGGCGACGATGGCGCGCACGGCATCCACATCATACGGTGCACCGGCTTTCCCCTTGCGCGGCACGGAAGGGTTCCGCAACACGATGTTGACGTTCATGAGGTCGCAATCCACTTCCACCAGCGTTGCGCCGGACACCTCCACCGTCGTGTGATACTCGTGCTCGCGCAGACCCGTGCATAAGGGTGCGAGCTCCTCCACGTGCCGCTCCTCGACACCAGCAATCACCACGTGGTTGTTTCCCCGCCGCCGGATGTTCACCAGCAGATCGCCGAGTGTGGAATCCACTTCCGGGGCCCAGGGATCCCGCAGCAGATCGCACCACGTCACTCGCGGGTCTGAATCGTGCGAGAACACGAACGTCGCCGGCACTCCGGCGAGCATGCCCTCGCCTTGTATGGAACTGCAAATCACTCTCACTATGCTCATCGTTGGCGATACTCCAGTGGATCTTTGATTCCGGCTTCAGCGAAACCCTTGCGGCGCAGCAGGCACGAATCGCATTCGCCGCAGGGACGCCCGCGCTCATCAGGATCATAGCAACTCGACGTCAGGCGGAAATCCAAACCCAGCTCGGCGGCCATCCGCACAATTCCGGCCTTGGTGAGTTCAATCAACGGCGTGTGGATCCTGGTGCGCATGCGCCCTTCCACGCCGGCTTTGGTGGCGAGATTTGCCATCTGTTCAAACGACGCGATGTATTCGGGGCGGCAATCGGGATAGCCGGAATAGTCGATCGCATTGACGCCGAGAAAGATGTCGGCTGCTTCCAACACCTCCGCCCATCCGAGTGCGATGGACAGGAACACGGTGTTGCGCGCGGGCACGTATGTGATCGGAATCCCCGTGGCGATCTCTTCCACGCTGTGATGCTTGGGCACCGCGATATCGGCGGTGAGCGCGGAGCCGCCGAAGCCCGACAGGCCCACCTGGACCACCCGGTGATCCAGCGCACCCAGAGCGGCGGCCACCTTCGCAGCCGACTCCAGCTCCACGCGATGCCGCTGCCCGTAATCGAACGATAGCGCGTAGCAATCAAAGCCAACGCGGCGCGCGAAGGCGAGACAGGTTGAGGAATCCAATCCTCCACTCAGCAAACACACAGCTTTCATTTTGGTAACCGGAGGGCCAACAGGAATCCCAACACGGGGAAAAGAATTAAGGATTGCAGCACGGTATGCAACGAGAAGTGATCGGCAGCAACGCCAGCCAGCGGGATGAGGATGATACCCGCCATGCCCCAGGCGAATCCCATCATCAGCGCCGAGATCGTTCCCGATTGCGCGGGCGCGAGATTCTGCGCCATGACGATGTTCACCGGATTGGTGGACAGCAGAATGAATCCGGCGATCGCCAGTCCTACAATCGCCAGCACACCGCTCGCATGAAAGAACAGCAGCAGGAACGGCACCGAGAGGATGAGGCTGTAAATGATCACACGGCGTCCGCCGAAGCGGTCGGCGATGTGGCCGCCAACGAAACCGCCCACTGCCCCCATCGACGAGTACAGGGTCAGGGCCAGGCTTGCCGATCCGTAGGCAAAGCCGCGCTCTTTGGTCAGGTACAAAGGCAGGAACTGGCTGAAGCTGATCTGCACCACCGATCGCAGGAACACCAGCATGTAAAGCAGGAACAGCGGTTTCGCAATGGGCCGCAGAGCTTCCCAATCCACGGTCTTGTTAGTCCTTCGCTCCGGGGGAACATGGCCGGGAACATAGGCCAACAATGCCAGCGTTACCAGGATTCCGGGAATCATCGCCCAGGGGCTGTTGTGCATGCCGAAGCGCGACAGGATGGTGGAGAAGTAGAGCGGACCGAGGGCGAATCCCAACTGCCCCGCACTTATGAAGAGCGCCATCGCCCGGCCGCGGCCGTCTTTGATTCCCGCCGCCGCGCGCACCGACCCTTGTGGATGAAACGACGCCACCGCGGAGGCGCCAAGGAAAACCAGAAGAAGCAGCCATCCGTACGATGGCGCCAAGCCGAGGCACGAAATAAAGATCGCGGCTACGGCTGGCGCGAGCACGGAAAACAGGCGGCTGTGGAAGCGGTCGGAGAGGTACCCGTACACCGGCTGCATCACCGATCCGGCGAACACCATGGTGCCGCCGAGAATGCCCGCCTGCGTCAGCGTCACTCCCAACTCGCGCGCAAACAGGGGTTGAAACACGCCCAACGCCGCCGAGTACACATCCACCGCGAAGTGCCCCGCCGAGTACAAAAGCAACGTCGCCATCCCGCTCCGCACTGCTGGAGACAGGGGTTCGGGGAGCGTGGACACTGCGCCGCCGCGGGCACTGACGGTGGGTTGTGATTGCATGAAAAGCGCTTCTTTTATGATAAGGCCTTGCCGGATCGAATAGAGTAAGAAGGGTATGCCCTTCGATCCGGACACGGCGATGGGCGGCGGCTCCGGCAAGTTCCCGCTCACTCACCATTCCGCTATGGCCTCACTGCGCAGCGAGCAGGAACCAGTGCGTACGCGCGCGATGGAAGCCATCCTGACGGCCTATTGGAAACCCGCCTACAAGTACCTTCGCATCCAGTGGAACCGGGGGAACGAGGACGCCAAGGATCTCACCCAAGGCTTTTTCGCCCAGGCCGTGGAGAAGGGTTGGTTCGCGGCTTACAGTCCCGAAAAGGGGTCGTTCCGCAGCTTCCTGCGAAGCTGCCTCGACGGCTATGTGTCCCACCAGGACGAAGCAGCCTCGCGACTCAAACGCGGCGGCGGCGTAGTCACGGTTTCGCTCGACTTTGAAACAGCCGAGGGGGAACTCGCCGAGTTGCCGGTTGCCGGCGGCATGTCCACAGAGGAGTACTTCCGCCGCGAGTGGATCCGCCATCTGTTCTCCACCGCCGTCGATCAACTGCGCCAGGAGTGCGGGCGCACGCAAAAACAGAAACACTTCCTTTTGTTTCAAAGCTACGACATCGAGGAGACCGCCGCCAGCTACCAGGATATGGCCCGGCAACTCGACCTCACGGTGACGGCGGTGAACAATCACCTCGCCTGGGCGAGGCGCCGTTTCCGCCAGATTGTGCTCGACCGTGTCCGCGAGGTATGCGGCAGCGAGGAGGAATACCAGCGCGAGGTGAGGGACGTTCTTGGGGTCGCCGTCAAATGAAACCGCTCAATGACCGGGCGCTGGAACGGCTGCGCGAGGCTTCGGAACTGCCGGATCTGTGCGGCACGCGCTACACAATGCGAGAGGAGTTGGGCCGCGGCGGCATGGGGATTGTCTACCTGGTTCGTGACAACGAGCTTGATCGCGACGCCGCGCTCAAGATTCTGCACCTGGACGATGTCTCCGCCGATCTGGCAAGCCGCATGCGCCAGGAGGCTCGCACGCTCGCCCAACTGGAGCATCCCGGCATTGTTCCCATCTACGACTTTGGCCAACTGGCAGGCGGCCGTCTCTACTATGTGATGCGGCTGGTGAATGGCCAGCGGCTGGACCAGTTTTTGGGCGCCTCGCCGGCATTGCCCGACCGGCTGCGTGTCTTTGAGAAGATCTGTGAGGCGCTGGCGTTCGCGCATTCCCGCCACGTCATTCACCGCGATTTGAAGCCCTCCAATATCATGCTGGGATCATTCGGAGAAGTGCTGGTGATGGATTGGGGCCTGGCCCGTTTGGCAAACTCCACCGACGCCGACAACCGCCGGGCGGGAACCGAAGGCTACATGGCTCCGGAACAGGAGCGCGGCGAGTCTACCGACGAACGGTCCGATGTGTTCTCACTTGGCCGGATACTGGAACGCTTGCTACCCGCGGGCGCGCCCAAGCCTTTGCGCAGCATTGCGGCCAAAGCTTCCGCGACGGCCCGCGAAGCGCGTTACGCGGCGGTCAGCGAACTGTCCACTGACCTGCTGCGGTACCTGGACGGCCTTCCGGTCAGCGCGCACACGGAAACATTGGCCGAACGGTGGCAGCGGTTCTACTCGCGCAACCGGACGCTGGTGCTGCTGGCTGCTGCCTACATTGTGATGCGGGTACTCGTGCTCGTGTTCCTGCGCCGCTGACTACCGCTGTTACTCTGAAAGACTATGGGGTCTCTCCTTCTCCTTGTTGTTGCTACGGCCGCGCAGGCGCAAGACGCCGGCGCCATTCGCGCCAACTACACCAAGTACGAATTCGACCTTCCGATGCGCGACGGCAAGAAGCTGTTCACCAGCGTCTACACCCCCAAGGACCGGTCCAGGCGCTACCCCATCCTCATGCAGCGCACGCCCTACAGCGTGGCCCCCTACGGTGTCGATCAGTACCGTTCTTCCCTCGGCCCGTCACCAGCGTTCTCCAAGGAGGGATTCATCTTCGTTTATCAGGATGTTCGGGGCCGCTACCGCAGCGAAGGCACGTTCGTGGAAATGCGTCCTCGCAATACGAAGGGCACAGTGCCGCGGGAAATCGACGAGAGCACGGACACCTACGACACCGTGGAGTGGCTGGTGCGCAACGTTCCCAACAACACTGGCAAAGCCGGCATGTGGGGCATTTCTTACCCCGGCTTCTATTGCCTGGCAGGATTGATTGCCGCGCATCCCGCCCTCGTTGCGGTATCGCCGCAAGCGCCCGTCACCGACTACTATCTCGGCGACGACAGCTATCACAATGGCGCCTTCATGCTCGCCGCCAACTTCGGTTTCTACTCCCGGTTTGTCGAACGCAAAGGGGATCCCGAGAATCCGCGCGAACGTCCCGCCTTCGACTTCGGCACCCCCGACGGTTACGACTTCTACCTGCGCATGGGCGGCATCGGCAACTCCGACGAGAAGTACTTCAAACGCGAGAACCGCTACTGGACCGAGCAGATCGAACATCCCAACTACGATGACTATTGGAAGCCGCGCAGCATCTGGCGCTTTCTGCAAAACGTGAAGCCCGCGGTGCTGACGGTTGGCGGCTGGTTCGACGCCGAAGACCTGCAAGGTCCGCTGCGTGTTTTCGCCACGATCAAGAAAGAGAGTCCCTCCACTAGGAACGGAATCGTGATGGGACCGTGGACGCACGGCGGTTGGTCACGAGGCACGGGTCAGCGCGTTGGCAACATCGACTTCGGTTCCAAGACCGGAGACTATTTTCGCGGCACCATCGAGTTCAACTTCTTCATGCTGCATCTCAAGGACAAAAAGGACTCGAAGGTCGCAACCGCCACGATGTTTCAAACAGGCACCAATCAATGGCGCGAGCACGCTCAGTGGCCGCCGGCTAGTGTCGCGGGCAAACGCCTCTATCTTGGCTCACGCGGAACGTTGCAATGGGTCGCGCCGACCGAGGCCGGCGCCTTTGACGAGTATTGGAGCGATCCCAACAAGCCCGTCCCCTACATCGGATACATCGCGCAAGGGATGACGCGCGACTACATGACGGAGGACCAGCGGTTTGCCTCCCGGCGCACGGATGTCTTGACCTACTCGACGCCGGCGCTCGAATCCGACATCACCGTCGCCGGGCCTGTACGCGTTCGCCTGCACGCATCCACCTCGGGGACCGATTCCGATTTCGTTGTGAAACTGATCGACGTTTTCCCCGGCAACTTCCCCGGCTTCACAGCCGAAGCGGAGACGCCCCGCCGTCCCGCCGGACCGCCGCCGTCGCAGCAGATCCGCATGGGGGGCTACCAGCAACTGGTCCGCGGCGAGCCCTTTCGCGCTAAGTTCCGGAAGAGCTTTGAATCTCCGGAACCGATGACACCCAACAAGCCGGAAACCATCGCCTACGCTATGCCCGACGTCTACCATACCTTCCGCCCCGGCCATCGCATCATGGTGCAGGTACAAAGCTCCTGGTTCCCGCTCACGGATCGCAATCCGCAGAAGTTCATGGAGATCTTCAAAGCCAAGGATGAGGACTTTGTGAAAGCGCTGCAGCGTGTGTACCGTTCGCGTGAGCTCCCAACGCATCTGGAACTGATGGTCGAACCATCGGATGCGGTATGGTAATGACGAGCGACATCATGACCCGTCTTATCCTGCTGGCGGCTATCCCGGCGATGTTGTCAGGAGCCGAATGGATGGTATACGACGGCACCCGTATCCCGGTGCCCCCGGCCGCGCACCCGCGGCTCTTTCTTCAATCGAAAGATATTCCCGATTTGCAGCGGCGTGCGGCGCATCCGCAATGGAAGGCGGTGTGGGAACGGCTGCAGACGCTGGGAGAGCGCGAGCCAACACTGGGGGTTCAGGCTGACGGGTTGCGGTATCTGATGAACCGCGATGAGACGGCGGGCCGGCGTGCCTTGGACAACGTGTTGCGGCTGATGCGCGAGACGAAGTTCAATCCGAAACAGCAGGACGTGACGCGGCCGATCGGGTGGCTGTTGATGACGGCGGCGGTGGCCTATGACTGGTGCTATCCGCTGCTCACTCCCGCGGATAAGAAAGAGTTTCTCGATCGGATGATGACTCTGACGCGAAGCCTGGAGTGCGGGTATCCGCCCCCGAAGCAGGGCGGGGTGACGGGGCACTATTCGGAGTGGATGCTGATGCGCGATATGCTGTCGGCCGGGGTGGCGCTTTATGATGAGTTCCCCGAGGTGTACCAGGTCGCGACGCAGCGATTCTTCACTGTCTTTGTGCCGGTGCGGAACTGGTGGTACCGCGGTGGGGCGTTTCATCAGGGTACGGCGTATGCGGAGACGCGGGCATCGTCGGAGTTATACCCGCTGTGGATTTTCGCGCGGATGGACGCGGGACCGGTGTATGATCCGGCGCTGCAGTATCTTCCTTATCAGTGGATTTATCTGCGGCGACCGGACGGTCAATTATTGCGGTCGGGGGACGGGCAGTTCAAATCGCCGGGTTTACGGTCGTTATTGAACGCCAGTTACTACGGGGATGGTTATGTGCTCGCGGATTATCTGAAGAATCCGCGTTCTGACCGGGGAACCGTGTTGTTTGAGTTTCTGTGGGGCGATCCGGACTTGAAGCCGCGTCCGTTGACTGAGCTGCCGCTGACGCGGTACATGGGCGAGCCTTACGGGTGGATGGTGGCGCGAAGCGGCTGGGGCGGGGACAGCGTGATCGCGGAGATGAAGGTGAACATCTTCAACTTCAACAATCACCAGCATCTGGATGCGGGGGCATTTCAGATTTTCTACAAGGGACCACTGGCCATCGATTCCGGATTGTATGAAGGGGCGGACGGCGGCTACGGCAGTCCGCATGACGTCAACTATAACAAGCGGACGATCGCGCATAATTCGTTGCTGGTTTACGACCCTGAGGAGAAGTTCGCGCGCGGGACGCGTCCGATGCGCAATGATGGCGGGCAGCGGTTTCCGAATAACTGGCGCGAGCCGCGTTCATTGGAAGATATGCATGCCAATTACCGGACGGGCGAGGTGGAGGGGCAGGGGTTTGGTCCCGATGTGTCACGGCCGGTCTATAGTTATTTAAAAGGCGACTTGACTAAGGCGTATAGCGCGAAGGTGAAGAGGGTCCAGCGGTCGTTTGTGTATTTGAACCTCGGCGGAGGGCCGGTGAAGGCGGCACTGGCGGTGTTTGACCACGTGGTGGCGGCGAATCCGGAGCATCGGAAATACTGGCTGCTGCATTCGTTGGAAAGCCCGCGTGTGGACGGTTCGCAGATCACCGTTGCCGCCACGCGGAAGTCGTGGCAGGGGAAGCTGGTGAATACGGTACTGATGCCGGAGGGCGCGGAGATCACGCCGGTGGGTGGGCCCGGCAAGGAGTTCTGGGTCTTTGGGGAGAATTTTCCGAACCGTCCGAGGTCGGGTGATCCATCCGATTTTGAGACTGGCGAATGGCGGGTGGAGGTGAGTCCGTCGAGGGCGTCGTCCGAGGACGTTTTTCTGAACGTGATGCAGGTGATGGATGACGCGGTTGCGCCGCTGCCGGTGAGGCGGGTGGACGCGGGTGAAGGGGCGGGGTTCGAGCTGGCAGGAACTACTGTTCTGTTCCGGCGGAGCGGTGAGCGGGGGCAGGGAACAGTGGAGGTCCAGAGCCAGGGGCGGCGGTTGTTGCTGACGGACTTGGCGGCGGGGGAGTGGCGCGTGTTGCGCAACGGGACGCGCGTCGGGGTTGAGCAGGTGAAGGCGAGCGATGGCGTGTTGTGGTGGGAAGGGGAGCCAGGGCGTTACCGGCTGGAGCATGTCCGTTAGCATGAGTGGCGCTGAAGTCCCGCGGTTGCTTATGATGATTCGCATGTCAACATGGTTTGTCCTTTTCCTTACGGGCTCGCTGATCGCGTGTTTGGGCGCGGCGGAGCTCCCCACCAAGAAGTATCTCAACCTCGCTGCGGTGAAGACGCTTGTCGCTGCGGCGGAAGCGGAGATGCAGAAGCGCAATGTGAGCGTGACGATTTGCATCATGGACGATAGTGCGAACATTCTGTTCCTGCAGAAAGGCGATCGCGCGGGGATCAACACATTACAGTTTGCGCAACGAAAGGCGCGTCATGCGGCGCTGTACCGGCAACCGTCGAAGGCGCCGGCGGACCGTTTGAAGGGCGGCGATAACTCCGTGCTCGCGATGCCTGAGGCATTTCCGAATCAAGGTGGTTTGCCGATCATGGTGGACGGACAGTTGGTGGGGTCGATTTCGTGCAGTGGTGCCCCGTCGGAAGTGGACGAGGCTATCGCGGCGGCGGCGATTGAGGCGTTATTGAAGAAGTAGACGGCAAACCTGTTAGAGTGGGCTCATGACCAGACGAGACCTGAATCGAGTGTTGGCCGCGCCCGTGTTGGCGGGTGGCTGGCTGGAGGCGCTGGCGGAGAGTGCCGCCGAGCGCGATGGACGGATGAAGTGGTGGCGCGAGGCGCGATTCGGGATGTTCGTGCATTGGGGTTTGTACTCCGGACTGGCCGGGACGTGGGAAGGGAAGCCCGTGGCGACCCGAGGCGGCATGGAGTGGATCCAGCAGCGAGTGAAGTCCGACACCGATACGTACGCCAAGAGGGCAATTCCGCTGTTTCAGCCGAAGCCGGGGTTTGCGCGGCAGTGGACGCGGCTTGCCAGGCAGGCCGGCTGCAAGTACCTGGTGTTTACCACCAAGCATCACGATGGGTTTGCGCTGCACGATTCGAAGGTGAGTGACTACGACGCCGGATCAGTGTTGAAGCGGGACCTGGTGAAGGAGATCGTCGATGCGTGCCGGGCAGACGGTCTCAAGGTGGGGTTTTACCATTCGGTGATCGACTGGCACCATGACCAATATGAATATGCGCGGTCGAAGCAGTTACCACATCCGTTGAAGGATAAGCCGTATCCGAACGTGGCGCGCGAGCACGGTAAGTATATCGACTATCTGCATGGGGAAGTGAATGAGTTAGTTTCTAACTATGGGAAGATAGATATTTTGTGGTGGGATTACAGCGCCGTGGATTTTCAGGGGCAGGACGCCTGGCGCGCCTTTGATCTGATGGACAAGGTGCGGGGCAGGCAGCCGGCCGTCATCATGAACAACCGCCTGTTCCGGATTCCGGAGGCGGGATTCACGGGGATGGGGACGAGCGCGATCGCGGCGCAATTGAATCCGAAGTACGGGGATTTTATCACGCCGGAGCAGCATATTCCGGCGACGGGGATGCCGGGGGTGGATTGGGAGACGTGCATGACGATGAACACCACGTGGGGATTCAGCGAGCATGATCACGCGTGGAAATCGAACGAGGTGCTGATCCGGAACCTGATTGATATCGCGAGCAAGGGCGGCAATTACCTGTTGAACATCGGGCCGAAGGGCGATGGGAGTGTGCCGGAGGAGAGCGTGCGGGGAATGGAGGCGATGGGGGCGTGGATGAAGGCGAACGGCGAGTCGATTTACGGGACGTCGGCGTCGCCGTTTGAGAAGCTGACATTCGGGAGGTGCACACAGAAGAAGGCGGCTGATGGCAAGACGCGGCTGTATCTGCATGTGTTCGATTGGCCGAAGGATGGTAAGCTGACCGTGCCGTTATCGAATGGAGGGAAGGCGCAGGCGCGGTTGTTGGCTGGGGGTAAGCGGTTGGGTGTGACGGCGGGGGATCGTCAGGTGACGGTGGATGTGGGTGGGGAGGCGCCAGACAAGATCGCGACGGTAGTGGAGTTGCGGTTGGAGGGGACGCCGGAGGTTGTGAAGGGGTAGCGGGACGGGTGGCGGCCTATGAGACGCCGTAATATGATTGCCGTGGTGGCGGGCGGGACTGTGCGCGGGCAGGAATTGCCGGTGGCGGAAGTGCTGGCGCGCGAGGCGCGGCGCAGCCGGCCGGACTATGTCGCCTACATCCCCGGCAGCCTCGACGGATCGACCAACGACGGGCACAACGAGCACTTCCTGGTGTTCGACGGGCCGGATGGATCGCTGATGGCGGTCTGGACGCAGTCGCCGGGTGTTCCTGGGCGGCCGCCGCACAACCGCATCGTATTCTCGCGGTCGGGGGATGAAGGCGTGACGTGGGAGCGGCCGCGGCGGATCGCCGGTCCGGCCGGGTTGGACGATGCGACGCACATGGCGAGTTGGGGGTTTCCGCTGGTGTCGCGCTCGGGCCGGATCTATGTACTCTTCACGCAGAACGACGGCAGCAAAGGCTGGATTCAGATGCACACCGGGCGGATGGGCGCGGTGTACAGCGATGATCGCGGGCGGACGTGGTCGACGCCGCAACTGGTGGAAATGCCGCGCAGCCGGTACGACGATCCGGAGGGCAAGGTTCCGGGTGAGTGGATCGTGTGGCAGACGCCGATGCGAGATCTGCGCGGTGGGTGGTTTGTTGGCTATACGCGTTGGGTGACGCGGGCCCGGGCGTATTTACAGAAAACGGAGTCGTGGCCGCAGATCGAGTCGGTGTGCGAGTTCATGCGGTTTGAGAATGTCGATGCCGACCCGCAGCCGCGCGATTTACGGATACGGTATTCGGCGTGGGGGGAGAAGGCGCTGCGGGTGCCGCACTTCCGGTATCCGCTAATGAGCGTCGCGCAGGAGCCGAGCATCGTAAGGCTGCCGGACAAGAGCCTGTTCTGTGTCATGCGAACCAACAGCGGCTACATCTGGTACAGCCAGTCGCGGGATGACGGCGCGAATTGGGGGAATCCGCGGCCTCTGCTGCGGCAGGACGCCGGCGCCCCGATTCTACAGCCCGTGAGCTGCTGCCCACTCTACCAGTTGGCGGACGGGCGGTATTTGCTGATCCATCACAATCAGCGGGGGGACATCGACGCCAAGCCGGAAGCGACACACATCCCGCGGCATCCAGCCTGGATCGCGGTGGGTGAGTTTCGTCCCAAGGCCGATCAGCCGCTGTGGTTCTCGGAATCGAGGGTTCTGCTGGAAACGAACGGGATCGGAGTCAACGGCAAGGCGGCGGGTCCGGGGGCGGCGGCGCAGACGGCGATCGGGGTGTATACCAGCTTCACGACGCGCGGCGGCAGGAACGTGCTATGGTACCCGGACCGCAAGTTCTTTCTGTTGGGGAAGCGGATCACACCAGAGGTGGTGGCGGGGCTGCGGGTACCCTCCCTGCGGCCGTAGTAGTACTGTCGAGAGAACCTACAACAAGAAAATAATATCGGACATATCAAGGACGGGCGATTTCGGCCTGTTCTAAGGGGAACCACTGAGGTCCGAATCAGGATTAAGGCCAATGGGCCAGGACTTGCGGCGGGGTGAGGAGCGGGGGAGTGGGCGGAAGGTGTGACCCGCTTGTAACTTCCAGTACCAACAGTACTTATAGTACAATCAGGGTCCGACAAGAGGGCTATTGACCGCCTTGTCAGTTGTTCGTTATCATCAACTTACTCCACGACGCTATGATTCCCTAACCGAAGATCAGGGAACCGCTTGATGCCACACGGGTAAAGGACTTAGCAATGTTGCAAGTCCCAACACAAAAGAGCGTGGCACAGCCTGTCGTGCGAGAAGCGGAAAGGTGGAAAAGAGAGGGAGAGGTGTTTTTTCGGAGGTCGTTTCATGGACCGGAATGGCGGGAGCCTGCCTATCGAGTCCGCGAGCCGCTGGTACGCAGTACGAGTACGATCACGGGCGGAGAAAGCCGCGTCGGCCAACCTGCAAGCCAAGGGGATTGAGGTATTTGCCGCGCTGAAGCTGCAGCGCCGCAGTTGGTGTGACCGCGTGGCCGAAGTGGAGTTGCCGCTGTTTCCGGGATATGTTTTTGCGCGCTTCAACCGGAAAGAACGCCGAATCGTGGAAGACGCCACAGGTGTTGTCTCGATAGTCGGGGCAGGCGGGAAGGACTGGCCGGTGGAGGATTGCGAGATCGAGTCGTTGCAGAGAGTGGCGGAGTCCGATGGGGAGGTTTGGGCATCCTCGACGCTGGCTCCAGGTACGAGGAGCAGAGTGTTGCGTGGCCCCTTGAAGGGTGCGGAAGGCGTGGTTGTACGGCGGAAGGAAGGGTACCGGCTGGTGGTTTCCCTAGGGATTTTGCAGCGTTCGGTTGAGGTGGAATTGGATGAGGCCTGCCTGGAGGCGGCGTGTTGATATGAAGATTCTGTTACTTCTCGTGTCCGCGATTGTCTGCCGGGCCGCCGACGGGCTTTATCTGCTCGGCCCCGGCGATCGCGTGAGTGTGAGCCTCGGTGATTTGAAAGAAATGGAGATCAAACCCGCGGTAGTGGAAATGGATGGCATGATCCAGTTGCAGCACGCCGGGCGGATCAAAGCAGACGGGCTTAGCACTGTGCAACTGGCACGCGAGATTGAAGCGAGACTCGCCAAAGTGGTGCGTAAGCCTCAGGTGACCGTGGAGGTGACCGAGTACGCGTCGCAGCCGGTCTCGGTGCTGGGCGCCGTTAACAAGCCGGGCATCCACCAGTTGAAAGGGCGGCGGACCTTGGCGGAGGTGCTGGCGCTGGCGGAGGGGTTGCGGCCCGAGGCCGGAAACCATCTCGTCATCACACGATTGAAAACGTCGGGCGCGATTCCGCTCCACAACAGCCGGACCGATGCAACGGGTGAGTTCAGCACCGCCGAGGTGAACCTGTCGGCGCTGATGGAAGCGCGCAATCCGGCGACGAATATTCAAATGCGGCCGAACGACGTTGTGACTATTCCCAAGGGAGATATCGTTTATGTACTCGGCAGTGTGAAAAAGCCAGGCGGATTTGTACTGGCGGACCGTGAGGCAATGACCGTCCTGCGCGCCTTGAGCATGGCGGAAGGTCTACTGCCGATGGCGGCCGTCCAGAATGCACGGATATTGCGGTCACGCGGAGCCGAATTGAAAGCGGAGCAGGTGCCTGTGGATGTGAAGGGAATTCTGGCGAGCAGGAAGCCGGACGAGCCAATGCGTGCGAACGATATTCTGTACATTCCGAACAGTGCCGCCAAGAGCGTCGGGATGCGCGCACTGGAAGCCGGGGTTCAGATCGCCACCGGCGTAGTGATCTGGAGGCGGTAAATGGGGAACCGGTCTAATATACCAATGTCGAATTCATCGGAACTAACGCACCAGCGGCCACAGGAAGCCACGGTGGTTTCCCTTGGACTGCCGGAGCAGATGTTCAAGGCGGCGAGCGCCGGACCACCGCCGGAACTGAATGAATCGGTGATGCGCGATTTGCGTTCCCTGGTGCGGCGGCGCGGAGGTTTTCTACTTGTGACGTTGCTTCTCGGGATTGCGTTGGCGTATCTCTACACCAAGAGCGACACGCCGATCTATCGGGCAACCGCCACCCTGGAAATCCAGGATCTGAATGAACACTTCCTCAATATGAAGGAGATCTCGCCGCTGGCGCCGCTTCAGTCGCATTCCGGCGGGGTGGATCTGCAGACGCAAATGCGCATCCTGGGCAGCGACCAGTTGCTGCGGAAGGTAGTTGGCAAGATGGCGCCGGAGCGCATTCCACCGGCAGCGGGAGTGTTTGCGTTGATTGAGAAGATGCGCGGGAGGACGAAGGGCAAACAGGTAACCGAAGATGGCCTGCTGGAAAACGTGCATCGCAATCTGCAAGTACGCGAGACTCGCCAGTCACGCATCGTCGATTTGAGTTTTGAGAGCCCTGATGCGAAGTTCGCCTCCGCACTGGTGAACCGGCTGGCCAACGCCTACATCGAACAAAGTGTCGAATCGCGGCTGGAGATGTCGCGCGGCACCAGCGATTGGCTGGATAATCAACTGCAGGCGTTGCGCGAGAAACTGGCTGCGAGCGAGCAGGAACTGCAGAATTACTCGCAGCGAAGCGGATTGGTTGTGACCACCGACTCGCGGCGCCCGGACGAGGACAAGCTGCGGCAGATTCAGGAGAATCTGACAAAGGTGCAGGAAGCGCGCCAGGCGCGGCAATCCAAGCTGGAGACAGCGCTGGCCAGTCCACTGGATGCGATTGAAGCCCCGCTGGGGAGTCCGCTCAAGGATCATCAGGCAAAGCTGGCGGATCTGCGGCGGCAGCGCGCGGACCTGCTGACGGTGTACACGCCGGACTTTGATGGCGTGCGCCGGCTGGACGCGCAGATCAGCAGCCTGGAAGCGTCGGTGAAGGCGGAAACAAACGCGCTGTTGCAAGGCATCCGCAACGATTACCAGGATGCGGTGCGTCGCGAGAGCCTACTGGAAGGCAGCTATCGCGACCAGGTGTCGGAGGTCGGCTCGCAAGCGGGGATGGCGATTCAATACGGCATCTACAAGCGCGAGGCGGATACCAACCGCGAGCTCTATAATTCGATGTTGCAGCGGGCGGCGGAAGCGAAAGTGGCGGCCGCAATGCGGGCCAGCAATGCGCGGATAGTCGACGTAGCGCGCGATCCCACGCGCCCGGTGCGCCCCTCGACGCTGATGAATCTCGGATGGGGCGCGACGGCGGGTCTGCTCTTCGGGCTGCTGCTCATCACAATGAGGGAACAGTCCGATTATGTGCGCATGCCCGGCCAGATGGCGGCGCAGTTGAAAGTGCCGGAGTTGGGGAACATTCCGAACGTGAAGGCGCTGCAGACGATCGGCAAGCGCAAGCCGGCAGTGGAAGTATGGACCAGGAACGGACCGCACGCGCTCGAATCGTATCGCGCCGTGCTCACCTCGATCCTGTTCTCGCAGGAGGCGTGGCGCACGGCGCAAGCGATCGTCATCACCAGCGCTGCCTCAGGTGATGGAAAGACGACGGTAGTGTCGAATCTTGCGGCCGCAGCTGCGCAGATGAAGATGCGCGTGCTGGTGGTGGACG
This sequence comes from Acidobacteriota bacterium, assembly GCA_016213775.1. GTDB lineage: Bacteria > Acidobacteriota > Terriglobia > Bryobacterales > Bryobacteraceae > CADEFT01. The sequence goes on along the minus strand of JACQZR010000222.1, from coordinate 113,132 downwards.
CGGCTGGTGACGGTGGTTTGGGCCGTGTCTACGGGGCATGGCACGAGTATGGACTGCTCGACATCGTCGAGGCAGAAGGGGACCATTCCGAGCTGATGCCGTACATCACCCAATCCACTCCTGTCGACAATGTCTCGCTGGTGCGCACGGGGACCAACGGCGCTTCGGCACTGGAGCTGTTGTACGCGCCGCGCATGCAGTCGCTGCTGGAGTACATGCGGCAGAATTACGATTTGATCCTGATCGACGCGCCGGCGCTGATGGAAACGCCGGATGCGCGCGCACTGGGCCGGATGGCCGATGGGGCGGTTCTGGTGGTGCGCGCGGGAAAGACGGGAATGGGTGCGGTGCGCCAGGCGGTGGCTCGTTTACATGAGGACGGAACGGTATTGTTGGGCACGGTGCTCAACCGGATGGAAAGCTAATCAATGAACACGGAGGCCACCACGATGGAGCCGTTGCGCGGGTTGTGGGGCAGCGTGCGCAAGCAGCGCGGCCTGACGGCCGTGGCGGCGTGGTCGGTGATCGCGGCAGTGTTGGCGCGGGGGGCAAATCTGGCGGCGCTGGCGGTGTGTGCGCGGCTGTTGGGCAAGGCGGAGTTCGGTATGGTGGCGGCGATTCAAAGCACGGTGGGGATGCTGGCTCCTTTTGCGAGCATGGGCCTAGCGCTCACCACCACGAAGTTCGTTTCCGAGTACCGCGACAGAGATCCGGAGCGGGCCGGCAGGATCGTTGGGCTGGCGTTGTGGGCAGCCACTGTATCGGGAACGCTGATGAGCCTGGCGCTGATCGCGCTTGCTCCGAGGCTTGCTGTTTGGGGATTTGCCTCGCCCGAATTGACGCAACACATTATCGCCGGTTCGGGTCTGTTGGCCCTCGGAGTAATTGAAGCGGTGCAGAATGGAATACTGGCCGGGCTGGAGGCGTTTTCGCGGATCGCAAAACTGAGCGCCTGGACGGGCATTGTGTCGCTTCCGGTGACAGTGGCGCTCACCTACCGTTTCGGGACCACCGGGGCGATTGCCTCGCTCACCGTGGCTCTGGGGATTTCCTGTGTGTGGAACGCGATTGCGGTGCACGGCGAATGCGCCGCGCGTGGAATCAAAGTGCATGCGGGCGGATGGCGGAGCGAGCGCGGGATGCTCTTCTCGTTCAGTCTGCCGGCGTATCTGTCGGGCATTCTGGTGGCGCCGGTGACGTGGTTCAGTGCGACGATGCTGGTGAAGTCGAGCGGCTTTGGCGAGATGGCTGCGTTCTCGGCTTCCGACCGGTTTCGCTTCGTGCTGATTTTTGTACCGTTGGCGGTGTCGCGGGTGGCGGTTCCGGTGTTGTCGCGGTTGCGCGCGGTGGGTGACGATTCCGGCTATCGCAGCGCGCTGCGATGGAACCTCGGCTTCGCGGCTCTGGCGACGGCTCCGGCGGCGGTGTTATGCGCGCTTTTTTCGCGCCAGTTGCTGGGCTTGTTCGGCGCGGAGTTTCCCGATGCCTGGCCGGTGCTGGTGGTGCTGGCTTTGTCGGCGATTCCGACGGTGATGAACACGCAGCTTGGCGCCGCGGTGTTGAGCAACAACAGCGCATGGTCGCGCACTCTCGCCGATTCGGTGCTGGCGGTGGTTTTTCTGGCGGCCTCATTGGTGTGCGTACCGCGCTGGCATGCGCTGGGTTTGGCGGCGTCGCTGGCCCTGGCGTATTCGTGCGCCTGCGTGGTGTTGTGGACGCGGCTAAGCGGATTGCATGAGCGGAGGGAGGCGGCAAATGCGGCCTGACACCTCGAAGCTGAATCCGCTGTGGACGCTGTTGCTGCCGTTGATCGTGCTGCCGGTGATCCAGATGTGTCCGCCGGAAAGACGGCTCTACTCGACGTTGTTGTCGACGGTGGTTTTTGTGGGGATCCAGTGGCTGCTGCCGAAGGCCCGGTTTCGATTGGACTACTGCTTCTCTCCAGTGAATGTGGCGTTGGTATTCGTACTGCTGAAGATTGTCGTTTCGCCGGTGCTGATCATGCTTACGGGCGGGGAAGGGAAGATCTTGTCGCAGTTGCCGGCATGGCAGTCGATGGAGAATGCGCTGCTGATCGACACTACGGCTGCGCTGGCGCTGGCGGCGGGATTGAGTCTGGCGCCCGAGGGCGCGATGCGGACACTGCCGCGCAGGCTGCGCTTTGAGAGTCCTGGGCCGAGGATGACTGCGGTATATCTCGTGATCGGCCTCATCGGCTTCGTTGCCGCCTTCGGGAGCATCGCGAACTTGAAGCTCTATTTCACTGGTCCGAACGCCGATGCTGTTTTGCTGCAGATTCTGGAAGGGAGCATACGAGGCGTGATCGGTACGTTCCTGCGGCCGTTTCTTGCCTTCGCGGTGATTGCGTGGTGGACGCGGGAGGTGGAGAACCGCCGCGGGAGCGGGCACTATTGGAAGCCGACGGTTTACGGACTGGTGGCGGCGTTGCTCGTCACTTTCGCCAACGCCACATTCAGCTTCAACCGGGCTGCGTTTGTGTTTCCGCTGGTGTCGATGCTGGCCGTCTATCATGTGCACGTGCGGCGGTTGCCGATGGCGTTGCTGGCGCTTGGGATCGCGGTGGGGCTGCCGGTCTTGATGTCGATGGAAGGATACCGGTCGAGGTTGAGCCAAGGCAAGGAAGGAACTGCGGAGATGGACGGCGAACTGCCGGCCGGGCTGTCGGAATCGGTGCAGGCATACTCGGTTGGTCCACAATACACCGGGACTTTCTACGAGAAAATGAACTGGGCACGCGAGCCGTTCTGGGGCTCCACACTGATTGGGAGCGTTATGTCGCCGGTGCCCATTTTGGGGCGGCCTTTTCGTGCTGGAAGCGGTCCGGTGATTTTCAACCGCGCGATCTACGACAAGGACGACAACGTGGATCAGATTCTACCGTTCGCCGCCGAGTTGTTTGTGAATTTCCATTCTCCTGGCGTGCTGTTCGGCTTTTTGGCGCTGGGCATGATGCTGGCACTGGGCGAAGGGTGGTTCCTGGCATCGAAGTCGTCGTTCGCGGCGTTTTGCCTGCAATACATGTTCCTCTGGATGGCGACGTTGTCGGCCTGGAGCGTGGCAATCTTCGTACAGATCATGATCTACTTTTTCGGTCCAATCTACTTCTTTGCCGCCCTGGGCCACGCGCGCAACTGGTTGCGCAAGGTGTCCGGCAGCAATGTACGGTTGGATGGCGGAATGGAGGCGGCGCGATGAGGATCTGCCTCATTGGCGGCATCTACGGGACGGATGGGGGCTACCTCAAGGTCACTCCGGAGACGACATTGGAAGCAGGATTCCGCGCCGCCGGCCACGAGGTGTTTCCACTGAGCCACTATGAGGCGCGCGACTTCGATCAGTTTGATGTAGTCCATGTGCATCATCTGAGCTATGGCGCGGTCCGTCTGGCGAGCGATGGCGGGCGAACGCCGTTTGTGTTCACGATGCACGACGCCTCGCGCATGTCGGGTGCGGCGGTGAGCGCGGCGGTGAAGTTTGCCACGCAATATGTGATGTCTCGCGCCGATGGGGTAGTGGGACTGACGGAAATGGAAGTCGAGTTCCTGAAGCGGCATCATTCGCTGAACGGCGCGCTAACGGCCGCGATTCCGAATGGCATCCACGAAGCGCGGTTCCCATTTGTGCGGCGCAATCGAGCCGGCGCCGGCGAGCCGTGGCGGCTGCTGTTCTGCGGCCAGTTGATCGCACTCAAAGGGGTGGATCTGCTGCTGCGGGCGATGGCATCCACGCGCGTCGATTGCAGCTTGACGCTGGTGTATCAAACGCCGTTGCTCGAAACCAGGCTGAAGGCGCTGGCGCAGGAATTGGGCCTTGCCCGGCGCGTGAATTTTCTTGGCAAGCTGGGGCCCGATGGACTCGCCGAACAGTATCAGACGCACGATGTGTTGATGCTTCCGAGCGAGAGGGAAGCACTGCCGTCGGTGATCACGGAAGCGATGATGTCCGGGCTTCCGTTCATTGCGACGCGGGTGGGAGGGATTGTGGAGCAGGCGGGCGGATTCGGCTGTCTGCTGGAACGGCGCACGGTGGACGGCCTGGTTGCGGGGATTGAGGAGATAACGACCCAGTACTCCGAATTTGCCGCCAAGGGGGCGGCGATGAGCGCATATGCCCGCGGCAAGTTCAGCGTTGGGGCGATGACGAGCCGCCATCTGGCGCTCTATTCGGAACTGGTTGGCAAGCGTGCCCGCAGGCGGCGGAGCTTTTTTGCAGCCGCGGATGTAGTGGTGAGAGCCGCAGTGGAGCGCTGGGGCGGCAGTGGCAGACAAGTCGCAGTATCGACAGCAGGAGGAGTATGACAATCGCGCACATCGGACCACCGCATCTGCCGATTCTGTATAGCCTGGGAGGCGCAACCGAGCGCCGCATCCGCGAGACTGCGGCACGACAGGCGCAGCAGGGATCGCGGGTAATCGTGTATTCAGCCGAGGACAAGCGGCAGGTGATAGATTACATGGGGGCGGAAGTGCGAGCGGTGGAATGCACCCGTCAAGGATTGATGCGGGCGGCTGAATTTCTGGTGAAGAGCCTGCGTGACGCGCGCTCAGTGAAGCCCGACGTGATCCACTTTCACACGCTGGCGGAAGGCGCGGAGTTTGCCCGTTTTTTCAGCCGCGGCAGCCACGCGAAGACAGTGCTTTCTTTCGACTACTTCATTTTCCGGCGCGGCAAACAGAACCCGCTTTTCCCCTGGTATAGGCGGGCGTTGAATTCTTTCCACTCGCTGTTGCCGGTATCGGATTACTGCCGCAGAGAATCGGCGGCCTATTGGAGAATTCCGCAGGAACGGATGCGGGTGCTCTACAACGGCGTCAGTCTGCAGCAGTTCCATCCGGATCCGCAAGCGGCCGCCGCGCGCCGTGCCGCACTCGGTATCGAGGACGAGTTCGTGCTGCTCTACGTGGGGCGTGTCTGTCTGCAAAAAGGGACAGACCTGCTGGTGGATGCCTATGCGCGGCTGCGGAGGGAAGGGCGCAAAGTGAAACTGGTGATCGCCGGTCCGATCGGCCAGTTTGGTCATGAAGGCGCCAACGAAATCACACAACGGCTGCAGGAAAACGGCGGCATGTACCTCGGTCCGGTGGACGAGGCGATTCTGCCCTCGGTCTACAACATGGCCGATGCTTTTGTGCTGCCCACGCGGGTGAACGAGATGTTCGGCATGGCCGCGATTGAGGCGCAGGCCTGCGGGCGTCCGGCCATCTGCAGCAATCATGGCGGGCTGCCGGAAGTGGTGAATCAGAAGAGCGGGCTGTTGTTCGAGTCAGGGGATCTGGACGGGCTGACCGAGCGGATTCGCGCATTGATGGATAGCGCGGATCTGCGTGAGAGGTTGAGCGCGGCGGCGGTTCCGAATGCGCGGCGCTTCGCCTGGGAGACTATCACCAGCGAGTTGCAGCATGTGTATCAAACGGCGTAGGAGAACCAGATGCGGAATCCATTAGTCAGTATCATCATGCCGTTCTACAACGCGGGGGACGCGTTCGGACCAGCACTACGTTCGATCGTCCGGCAAAGCTACACGAATTGGGAAATGATTCTATGCGACGACGGCTCGCGGGACAAAAGCCTCGAAGTGGCGCTTTCGATAGCGGATCCGAGGATTCTGATCTGGTCAGATGGCAGCAACAAAGGGCTCGCCGGGCGATTGAATGAATGTCTGGACCGGGCTCGCGGCACGCTCATCGCGCGCATGGATGCCGACGACATCAGCTATCCGGGCAGGATCGAGCGGCAGGTGCGGTTTCTGATGGAGAATCCCGAGGTGGACATGGTTGGGTGCCGGATGCTGATCTGCGGAGAGGACGGCCGGCCGCTCGGCAAACGGCGCGCCCCCCTGTCGCATGAAGGGATCATCGCTACGCCGGCGCAGGGTTTTGGCATCGCGCATCCGACGTGGATGGCGCGGGCCGGATGGTATCGCAAACATCGCTACGATACGACGGCGCTGCGGTTTGAAGACGCCGAGTTGTTGTACCGCAGCCATCGCGAGAGCCGGTTCGCGAATCTGCCCGAGGTGCTCTACGGGTATCGCGAGATGGCCGGCGGTTTCCAGAAACGCTGGTGGACGCGCATGGGACGTATCCGGTACATGTCGGCGCGCAAAGCCGAGCTGGGGCAGGGAACTTTCCTTCGCGCGGCATTCGCCGAGGGAGTGAAGGTTTTGCTTGACGCAGGGGTGACAGCGATGAACGGGCGCTATGCCTGGCTGCAGCGCCGCGAGGAGCCGCTTTCGGAAAGGGAGATTGCGGAGTGGAGTGCACTACAGCGCAGTCTGGTTGCGGCGGAAGGCGACTTCGCCCCGGCTGCAATGGCGGCAAAGGGAGCAACGGTATGAGGCGATCGCCGGTGAGGATTATGGTGATGGCGACAGTTCCGCAGACACTGACGGGGTTCTTCACCCGTCAATTGCGGTTTCTCTCGCAAGCCGGGTTTGAAGTACACGCGGTTTCCACCCCCGGCGCGGAACTGGACGATCTGGGCGCGGCCTGCGGCATCACCACGCATGGCGTGCCGATGGAACGGCGGCCCAGTCCGGTGAAGGACACCGTGTCGTTGGCGCGGATCATTGCCTTGATGCGGCGGCTGCGTCCGCACATCGTGCATGCGCACACGCCGAAGGCCGGATTGCTTGGCATGGCGGCAGCGCGGTTGGCCGGGGTGAAACTCTGCCTCTACACCGTCCATGGATTGCCGCTGCTCACCAGGACAGGGCCGTGGCGCAAGGTACTGGAGTTTGCGGAATGGTCCAGTTTGCGGATGGCGAACGGCAGATATGTGGTGAGCGAATCGCTGCGCGATCTGATGCTGGAGTTGGAGCTTTGCCGTCCGGGAGATGTGAAGGTGCTGGGGAACGGGTCCTGCGCGGGAGTGGATGTGGACCGCTTTCGGATACCGGAGGGCACTGAAACAGGCGTGCGGATGCGACGCCGGGCCGGAGTGCCGGAGGACGCGGTGTTGTCGGTATTTGTGGGCCGCCTGGCGAGGGACAAAGGTGTCGGAGTATTGTCCGAGGCGTGGCGGAAGGTGTCGGCGCGGCTGCCGCAATTGCATTTGTTGATGGCGGGCGAGCACGACGGGACTGATCCGGTGCCGGCCGAGGCAATGGCGGCGCTGGCGAATGATCCGCGTGTACACCTGATTGGTTCCGTTGCCAGGGCGGACATGCCGGCCGTGTATGCCGCCGCCGATTTCTGCGTGCTGCCCACATTCCGCGAAGGGTTGACGCAAGTGGCTTTGGAGTGCGGCGCTGCCGGACGGGCCATGCTCGCGACGCGGATACCAGGAGTGTTGGGGGCGGTTGACGATGGCCGTACAGGGCTGCTTGTCGAAGCGGGAGCGGCGCAGCCTTTGGCGGAGGCGATGGAACGCCTGGCCAGCGATGGAGCGTTGCGCGCACGGCTGGGCGCGGCGGCGGCCGAACATATACGCGAGAGGTTTTCAGAACAAAGGGTGAATGAGTTGTGGTTAGCGGAATACGCGCGGCTGGCCGCGGAATGCCTGCCGCAAACGATGATAGCGGGAACGCGTGCAGAACACACTTACTAACATGTCAGGCTGGGTTCCAGTAAAAGACGCGGTGGCATTCCATCGTCCCGGCGCGAAGACGCTGGGGGCGGTGGGCGCTTTTGGATTTGCCGTACTGGGGATCTCGTTGTGGTTATTTCCAGGCAGGCAGGAGTTTGCCGCGGTGGCGGCGCTTCCGGCTGATCCCACCGGTTTCGAGTTGTATCTGGAGTACTTCGGATCGCGGGCCTATACGAATCCGGAGATCGCCCGGGATTTTCTCGCGGGGATGGGGAACGCGGTGACGTTTACGCCGCCGGTGGACATGGCGATGCTGTCGTACGGCCAGCGGGTGATGCTGTTGATGGCGGCGACGACAGGGGCGTCCGGACTTCCCGAAGCGGCGATCGAGCAGCAGCGGGCGACCTTTGATGCGATCGCATCGCCCGGCGGGAGTTTCTACTGGAACCTGATGCCGGAATGGGACCAGTCGGGTGGGCCGTGGGTGCCGCAAGGCCGGCCGCGGTACATCGGATTGAGCCGGAGCGAAGCGCTGCAGCGGTTCATGGATTATTACAGGAACACTTACCCGCGCCTGGCGGAGTATCTGGCGCAGCCGGCGGGTTTGCGGAAATATAAACTGGCGGCGCTGACCGATTATTCCTCGAACGTCCACTATGGTTACGATTTCGGGGCGGAACTGCAGATGCTGGAGCGCGGGTCGGATGAACTGGGCGATGTGGTGACGGGGGTGGCCTTCATACGCGGCGCGGGCAGGCAGTATGGGCGGCGGTGGGGGATCGACTTATCGTCGTGGCGTTCGACAACGGCGGGCGCGACTACTTACACCGACAGCGGCGTGCTGACTGGTGGATGGTCAGCCAGTTACCTGAGGCGGCATCTCTACTGGGCCTACGTGGCCGGCACCAACATCGTGCACATGGAAGCGGTGCTGTACCGGAAGTCGAATGGCGATTTGAATCCGCTGGGGAGCGCGTTGCAGGATTTCGGCAATTTCGCTCTACGGCGGCACACGGATGTGGGAAAGCCGGTGGTTCCGGCTGCGATCCTGATGAATCACGAACACGGCTATGACACCAAGCACGGAGTGTTTAACCAGGAAGATGCGGTTTGGTACGGCGACATAGCGTACAATGCCGGCGACTCGCAGGTGAACAACCTGTTGCGGACGGCGTATCCGGATCACTGGCTGCACGGGTTGGCTCCGGGGGCGTCTTTCGCCAACGCCGCAGGCGTTCCGAATGCAACCGCGTTTCGCGCGTTCCTGTCGGCGGGCGGTGATTCGCGGCCGTTCGAGCCGATGCCCACCACGCGCTGGGGCGACAGCTTTGACGTGTTGACGAATCATGTTCCGGCGGCGGTGCTGGATCAATACAAGCTGATCGTGTTGGCCGGTGACGTGACGCTGGATTTGGGGCTGCGGAATGCGCTGGATAACTGGGTGGCGCGCGGTGGCGTGCTGGTGATGTTCGGAGGGCAGAGCGCGGCTTCCGACGCGACTCTTTCGGGGCTGGTTGCCAGCGAGGAGGAATCGAAGGTGGGCACGGCGACCGAATGGCTGGCCGACGGCGTCGTGAATGAAGACGAAGAGCCTTACCCATACATGGCGGTGGAGGTGGAGAACGCGGAAGTGCTGGCGGTGACGAATCATCGCGAGCCGCTGGTGACGCGGCGGCGGCACGGTACCGGAGAAGTGTATGTTGTCACCGCGCTGTTCGGGCAGAACGTCGGGCGCAACAGCCTGGTTGCGGCGGGTGTGGCTTTGATGGACCAACTGATGCCGCGCCTTGTGCCCGCCCATGTGGAGGGCAAACCCATTCAGTTCGCCGTGAATCAAGGGAGCGGCAAGATTGTCGCCACCCTGATCAACAACACGGGCCGGGAGTGGGTGGGCACAGTCGTGTTCAACAACAGCGATCCGGCTGTGACCGTCAGCGAGTACGTTATGGACCAGCCGTCCCCCTTTACCTTACAGGGTACAGTGACGCGCGTACCAGTGCGTGTTCCAGCTTATGATGTCAGAATTTATTCTCTAGAGAATACGGCCAGGTAAGCCAGGGTTAAGTGGATAGCTAAGTGAGCGCAAGACAAGCAAGCCGCATGAAGAGTACAAATCCAGTTGTTGTTTATGGTGCTTCGGGCCACGCCAAGGTTGTTCTTGACATCCTACACTGCCAGGGGCTGTATGAGATTATCGCCGTGCTCGATGAGTATAAAGCTGACGGGTTTGCATGCGGAGACTGGCGGGTGGCCGGCAAGCTGGATCTGTTGCCGGGCTTGGCGGCGAAGCATCCTGGTCTGAAGGTGATCGTCGCGGTGGGAGACAACTGGCAGCGGGCGAATCTGACGGCTGAGATTCACGGCCTCTGCCCGGGAATGCGATTCGCTACAGGGATTCATCCTTCGGCGCAAGTGGCGCGCGGTGTTTCGATCGGCGAAGGCGCTGTAGTGATGGCAGGAGCGGTGATCAATCCGGCCGCGTTTGTTGGCGAAGGATGCATCGTGAACACGCGGGCATCGTTGGATCACGATTCGTCAATGGCTCCGTTTGCCAGCCTTGGCCCGGGAGTGGCGGTGGGCGGCGGGGTTCGCATTGGCAGTTGCAGCAATATCGGCATCGGCGCGAGCGTGATTCACGAGATTTCGATTGGAGCGCACACTCTTGTCGGGGCTGGGGCGGTAGTGGTGCATCACATTCCGGATTGCGTGGTGGCTTATGGTGTTCCGGCGCGAGTCATTCGCAAACGACAGCCCGGGGACCGGTATCTGCGTGAGATTCCAACGGCGGCAGTTATGGGGACGGAGAGATAGAGGAATGGTATATCGACTGACCAAACGGATTCTCGATCTGGTTATCTCAGGATCCCTGCTGATTCTCTTTGCCCCGGTAATGGCGGTAGTGGCGGTGGCCGTGCGGATTAAGTTGGGGAGCCCCATTCTGTTCCGCCATCCGCGGCCGGGCTACGAGGAGAAGATTTTCGACTGTATCAAGTTTCGCACGATGACTAATTCGCGGGATGCGAAGGGAGCACTACTGCCGGAAATCCAGCGGATCACGGAGTTTGGCAAGTTTTTGCGGCGGACCAGCCTGGATGAGCTGCCGCAACTGTGGACGGTGCTGACCGGCGATATGAGTCTGGTTGGCCCCCGTCCTTTGGAAATACGCTATCTACCGCGGTATTCGGCCGAACAGCGGCGGCGGCACAGTGTCCCCCCCGGGATCACCGGGTGGGCACAGATAAATGGCCGGAATGAAATTGAATGGGATCGTAAGTTCGAACTGGATCTCTGGTATGTCAATCACCGCAGTGTGTGGTTAGACCTGAAGATCATGGTGCTCACGTTCTGGAAAGTCGTGAGCGCAACCGGCATCGCGAAGGCGGGCACCACTTCGATGGAAGAATTCATGGGCCCGCGGACTGCGAGCACACAAGAAGTTCACTAAGAAGGAAACGAATATGTCCAGCGAGGCTGTGGCGCCTGCCACTCCAGTCGCTACAACACGGCCGCGCGCCGAAGTTGTGCCACTGTCTTCCCCTGATGTCAGCGATGCGGATCGTCAACGGGTGCTTGATGTTCTGAGCGGACGGCATCTGAGTCTCGGTCCAGTGCTCCCCGCATTTGAACAGGCCCTGAGCCAGGCGGCGGGAACCCGCTTTGCCGTGGCGGTGAACTCGGGGACCAGCGCTTTGCACCTGGCGGTGAAGGCGGCCGGTATCGGCGATGGAGATGAGGTGATCACGACTCCGTTCAGCTTTGTTGCGTCGGCCAATTGCATGCTTTACGAGCGTGCTATCCCGCGGTTTGTGGACATTGACATTCGTACGTACAACATCGACGCGACGCAGATTGAAGGGGCGGTGAACGGGTCCACGCGCGGAATCCTGCCGGTGCACGTGTTTGGTTATCCCGCCGATATGCCGGCGATTCTGCGGATTGCCGAAGCCCGGCGGCTGAGTGTGATCGAAGATTCCTGCGAGGCGATCGGGGCGGGCATCCACGGACGTCCAGCCGGGAGCTTTGGCAACAGCGGGGCATTCGCGTTCTATCCCAACAAGCAGATCACGACCGGGGAAGGCGGCGCGCTGGTGACCGACGATCCGGAAGTGGCGCGGCTTGCGCGGAGCTGGCGGAATCAGGGACGGGGCGACGGGAGTGCGTGGCTGCAACACGAGAGGCTGGGGTACAACTACCGGCTCTCCGATATCAACTGCGCACTCGGGTTGGGACAACTGAGCCGTCTGAGCGGGATTCTGGCGGATCGCCAGCGGGTGGCCAGCACGTATAACAACCTGCTGGCGAGGGTGCCGGGCGTGATTCTCCCGCCGCAGCCGGCAGCGGAATCGGGTGTCCAGATGAGCTGGTTCGTCTACGTGATCCGGCTGGAGGATGAGTTTTCGCGGGAAGACCGCGGCGCCGTGCTGGAAGCATTGCGGGCGGAGGGGATCGGGTGCAACAACTACTTCGCGCCGATCCATTTGCAGTCGTTCTACGGTGAGCAGTTCGGCTACCGGCGCGGCGATTTCCCCATCACCGAGCACGTGGCGGACCGGACCATTGCGTTGCCGTTCTTCAATCAGTTGACTGAGGCGCAGGCGGACACGGTGGCGCGGGCTCTGGGGCGGGCCATCGGAGGAGTCAGCCGGAAATCAGTGGCCGTAGGGGCCATCGCGCAATAGGCTGCTCGAATTGTCTGGAGAAATGCTTATGTTCGACTATCGAATCCGCTCACCAAAGTTTTTGCAGGTAGCCTTTGATCTACTGCTTGTGGCGCTCGCGGGCTGGTGTGCCTTCCTGCTGCGGTTCGAGTTTGACGTGCCGGGACTGTACCAACCGCACCTCAGGATCGCCATCGCGGTTTGGGTGACGGTGAAGTTGATGGTGTTTCAGTGGTACCGGCTCAATCAGCGGTCGTGGCGGTTCTTCTCGGTGCCCGACGTTCTGCAATTAGTAAGCGCCAACGCGACCGGAGCACTGGTGAGTCTCCCGGTAATTCTTCTATTGGCCCCCTCTGGATTTCCGCGCTCGGTACCGATTCTGGACTGGATGCTTTGCTCGCTGCTGATGGGTGCGCGCTATCTGATACCTCGGCTGGCGATAGAGTCGCGCAAAGCAAACCAGGAGGCGGGCCGGGAGGTGCTGATTTACGGAGCCGGCAGAGCCGGCGTGGCCCTGATGATGGAGCTTCGTTCGAATCCTTCACTAGGATATGCCGTACACGGATTCATCGATGACGATCCGCAATTGGCGGGCATTTACATTCACGGGTTGAAGGTGTTGGGCAGCGGCGCCAAGCTTGGGGCGGTGAGCATCCGTGCCGGCGTGAACGAGGTTCTGATTGCCGCGCCGTCGGCGACAACGGAGCAGATGTATCAGATCCTGCAGCACTGCCAGCGGGCGCGTGTGCAGTTCCGCACGGTAGCTACATTGGGCGAGATTGTGGAAGGCAAGGGGATAGCGGCGCAGATTCGAGAGGTGGACATGCAGGACCTGCTGGCGCGCGACACTGTCCAACTCGATCACGAGCTGTTGCAGGGCAAGATCGCGGGGAAAGTGGTGATGGTGACTGGTGCGGCCGGATCGATCGGATCGGAGTTGTGCCGCCAACTGGCACGGTTCCGCCCGTCGTGCATCCTGGCGTTCGAGATCGCGGAGACGCCGCTGTTCCATCTGGAACGGGAGATGCGGGCGAAGTTTCCGGATGTGAAGCTGGCGCCGGTGATCGGAAACGTTCAGGATGAACGGCGTGTGCGGGCGGTGATTGGAGAATGGCGTCCTACGATCATTTATCACGCCGCGGCGTACAAGCACGTTCCCATCATGGAATCCAGTATTGTGGAGGCGGTGGATAATAACGTCTTCGGCACATATAACGTTGCTCGTGCCGCATGGGAGTTTAGCGTCGGTGAGTTCGTGCTTATCTCGTCAGACAAGGCGGTGCGTCCCACCAGCGTGATGGGCGCGACCAAGCGGCTGTGCGAACTCATCATCCGCGGACTGCCCTGCAACTCCACCAGATTCGTTTCAGTGAGATTCGGAAATGTACTCGGCAGCAATGGCAGTGTGATCCCGGTGTTCAAGGAGCAGATTGCGCGCGGGGGGCCGGTGACGGTAACGCATCCGGACATGAAACGGTATTTCATGACGATTCCCGAAGCATCGCAGTTGGTATTGCAGGCGTCGGCGATGGGGCGCGGGGGAGAGATTTTCGTCCTCGACATGGGGAACCAGGTGAAGATCGTGGATGTTGCGCGAAAACTGATTCTGCTGTCCGGCCTCGCTCCGGATGTGGACATTAAGATCGAATTCACTGGTGTGCGGCCGGGAGAGAAACTCTACGAAGAGCTGAACCTGGACGATGAAGCGACTGTGTCGACGGCGCATCGCAAGATCAGGATTTTCACTGGCGGCGGGGCGTCGACGGCGACTATCGACCGGTTGGAATACCTGCGGGCGCTGTGCGACGAGCACGACGCCGGCGGCTTGGTGCGGTTGATGCGGGACCTGGTTCCGGAGTACACGCCGAGCGAGGAGGCTCTGGCTGTGCAGGCGCGCCAGGTGGAGACGGTGCGGCGTCCGTTGTCTCCGAGCGTGCTTCCGATGGTTCGCGCGGCGGCGGCTGGTGCGCGAACGAGATAGAAATATTTTCACAAGGGGTTTATCGGAGCAAAGGATCTGATTATGATGAATACTATGCAGGCTGGCGCCGAGAGGCTGACTGCGGAAGAAGTGGCATTCTACCAGGAGCACGGCTGGGTGATTTCGTCGAGGACACTTCCCGATGGGCTGATTGAAGAGACGCTTGCCGGTCTCGAAGAGCACTGGTCCGGTCATCGCGACCGGCTCTTGGAGGGAGCCGGGCAGTACTGCTCGGATTGGATGCCGGGCGCGGGCGACGGAACGCGGAACAACGAATACATCTCGCTGCAGAATCGCCGGATCAGCCGGCTGGCGTGGTCGCCGATTGTGGGGGCGGTTGCGGCTTCAGCGGCGGGCACGCGGTGTATCCGGCTCTTTGACGATCAGACGGTCTACAAGCCGGGTGGTCAGCCCGGGGCCGTGGTGGGCTGGCACGTCGATGGCGATTACTGGGGTACCTGCACTTCTCAGAATCTGCTGACTGCGTGGATCCCGTTGCACGATTGCGGCGAGGAGATGGGACCGATCGTTGTGCTGGATGGGAGTCACAAATGGTCGCACCTTCTGGACCGCAAGGCGCTTTCGTTCCACAGCGCAAACATGGACGCGCTGAAAGGGTATGTGGAGGAAATGGGATTTCCGTTCCAGCCGGTGGTGATGGAGCTCAAACGGGGCCAGTTCAGCCTGCATCACTGCCGCGCGGTTCACGGTAGTTTTCCGAATCGCAGCGTGCGTCCGCGGATCGCGCTGGCTGTGCACCTACAAGGTGACGATAACCGCTACCGGGCGGCCTATCACCGTGACGGCAAGCCGGTGGTACTGTTCAACGACCGGATCTGCCGCAAGAATGCTGACGGAAACCCCGACTATCAGGATGATACGGCGTTTCCCGTATTATGGCGCGAGGAGGAGATGTGACGATGTTGGTTGAAGCGCGGGCCGAGGTACATAGACCATCCAGCCGAACCTGGGGCGAAGTGCTTTCCCGTATTCCGCACGACATTTACCACACAGCTCAGTATCACCTGGTGCCCGGACTAGGGACCGCGGGCGAGCCGTACGCTTTTAGCTATGAAGAAGAGCGGTGTGCTTTTTTGTGGCCCTACTTCCTTGTTCCGATTCCTCAGGCGCCTGGGTATTTCGATGTAACTTCGGCGTACGGGTATCCCGGGCCCGTGGGAACGCCTGATCCGGCTTTTATCGAACGGGCCTGGCGGGCGCTACTCTATCATTGGAAGCAGCAGCACGCTGTATCGGCGTTCACGCGCTTCCATCCGCTGTTAGGCAACGCGCGGTTGTTGGACGGCGTGAGCAGCGAGGACGGGAAGCCGGCCTGGGAGGGTTTGCGGGAGTTGGGATTGACCGTGTCGATCGATTTGACACAATCGTTGGAGCAGCAGGTTCGCGGGTATAACAAGAAAATGCGGCAAAGTATCCGGAAGTTATTCGAAGCCGGATATGAATGCGGCGAGGATCACGAGTTTGCTCACCTGGATGACTTCATTCGGGTCTATACCGCGACTATGTCACGGCGGATGAGCCGCGCGGAGTTTGTAGTGGATGCGGATTGGGTCCGCGAATTCCGCTGCTTATTAGGCGAGAATGCGCGGCTGTTTGTGACTAAGTATCAGGGAGCGGTGGTAGCGGCGATGTTGGTGATGGAGTACGCTCCTTACGTGCATTGTCACCTGATCGGAACCGATGAGCGGTTTGCGGCGGAGTCGCCGTCGAAGGCTCTGCTCGACTATGTGCGGCGCTGGGGAACGGAGCGGGGGCTGCGGTCGATGCATCTGGGCGGAGGCGTCGGCGGACGCCAGGATTCGTTGTTTGAGTACAAGAGCAGGTTTTCCGAGGTGACGCACGGATTCCAGATTGGCGGCTGGGTGTTGGATGAGCCTGTGTACCGGGAGCTGGAGACGGCGCACCGGGCACGCCTGGAGGCCATGGGGGTGGAAGCGGACCGGGAGTTTTTCCCGGCTTACCGCAGCGTGCCGGGGTAGGACTGATGTGGGGCAGGAGCTGATGAGGTTTCAGGATGACACGATGCTTTCAGGTATTGTGGCGACCGGAGGAAACCGATGTTGTTGGCTGCACGGCGAGCCGAATTACAGACGCCCACGAGCGGAAGGTGGGGTGAGGTGCTTTCGCATCTTGCGCACGACATTTACCACACGGCACAGTATCATCTGCTGTCCGGGTTTGGGACGGTGGGGGTTCCGCAGGCCTTCACTTATGAAGAAGACGGACATTCGTTCCTGTGGCCCTATTTCCTGGCGCCGATTCCGCAGGCGCCGGGGTACTATGACGTGATGTCGGCGTACGGCTATCCGGGACCTGTGGGGACGCCCGGCGCGGCGTTTTTGGAGCGAGCGTGGCGGGCGCTGCTGGACCACTGGAAGCAACAACGGGCGGTGTCGGCCTTCACGCGGTTTCATCCATTGCTGGGCAACGCGCCGCTGTTGGCCGGCGTGACGAGCGAGGATGGCAAGCCCGCCTGCGCGGGGGTGCGGATACGCGGTGTGACTGTCTCGATTGATCTGACGCTGCCGCCGGAGCGGCAGTTTGGCGGGTACCAAAAGAAGCTGCGGCAGGCTGTTCGCAAGCTGTACAGGGAGGGCTATGAATGCAGCGAGGATCAGCAGTTCACACACCTGGACGACTTTGTTCGCGTGTACAGAGAGACTATGTTGCGACGGAAGTGCAGGGCGGAGTTTTTGGTGGATTCTGGATGGGTTCAGGGATTCCGTTGCGTGTTAGGGGCGAATGCGCGGCTGTTTGTCACTAAGTATCAGGGAGCGGTGGCGGCGGCGATGTTAGTGATGCAGTACGCGTCTTATCTGCACTGCCACCTGCTGGGGACTGCTGACCACTTTGTGGCGGAGTCTCCGGGGAAGGTTTTGTACGACTACGTGCGCCAGTGGGGGACTGAGCGCGGCTTGCGGGTGATGCATATGGGCGGAGGCGTCGGCGGGAGTAGGGATTCGTTGTTCACGTTCAAGAGCCGGTTTGCGGGCGTGACGAACCAGTTCCAGATTGGGCAGTGGGTGTTGAATGCGCCGGTGTATCGGGAATTGGAGGCGGAGCACCGTGCGCGGCTGGCGGCGACGGGGGCGGAGACCTGCGGTGAGTTCTTTCCTTCGTACCGGGCGGAGTTGGGTAGGCCGCTATAGCTTTGCCCAGGCACCCCCGGAACAACGCCTGAAGCAGCATCGTGTCTCTTCGCGAAACAGTCCGGCGTCTGAGGCCGGCGCGGAACACGAACGGATTCCATCCTTGGTGGCTGACCTGCGTTCGCCCGGCGACTGGCAGCGAAAGCGCAGGCCGGAACTTCTCGCGCTCTGGACGCAGATCCTCGGCAAACTTGGGGCCGGACGCAAAGGACCGCCGCTCGGTTCGGGGACATTCGAAAGGCCGTCATCCTCGAAACTCAAAGAACCACGGACGCGGTCCGTTCCCAGCCGTGGTCTGTTGGAGTTCGAGCACTCCGGATTTCACCGCGCCGGACCAGTGGTGGGGCAAGTGGCTGGCCGGGGACGGCTACGTCGTATTGACAAGCTGGTCGTTCATCCGCCACTACAGGGACGGTTCCACTCACCGCCAAGGTGCTCCGGAGAAGTTGTATGAGCGGTTCGGCCATTGTACGTGGCCGCGTTCGCTCCGCAGTTCAAAGCGACCATCGTGCTCGATCCGCACATCGCGGTCAACGGTGGAACGAACTGGTACGCGCCGTGGTACCTGGACTGGCTGCGGCCATTCCCGGATATCCGCACGGAGCAGCACACGGTGCTCAGCCTGCTCAATCCTGATTCGCGGCGGCCGGGCTTTGAGCACGATCACCACGAGCTGATGGCGCTGGCCGCGCCGCGTCCGCTTCTGCTGATCGGCGGAGCGCGGCGACGCGAGGATTGCGGCGCGATTCAGACGATTTGCAGAGCTGGGGTTACTTCAACAGAGCGAGAGAGGTGTATTCTCGGCTGGGCGTTCCAGAGAGGATTCAGTTTGTACTGACGGGCGACGGACATGCCGCGAACGGTCGCGAGATCGACCCGGCGTGGAGGGAGTTTTTCGAGCGGTGGTTGAAGGGGGGAGGATTGAAGCGAAGACGATAGAAAAAGAAAAAAGGCGAAGCCGGGAAGCTCCGCCTTGATTTCGAAACGAACGCCGCGAGTTAGAACTCCAGCCGCAGACCCATCGTGATGATGCGAGCGCCAACCTGCGGTCCGGTGGGACGCCCGAAGTTGGCGTTCCCAACGGTTCCAACCACTCCACCGAAATTAGTCCGGTTGAAGAGGTTGAAAGCGTCGGCGCGATAGGCGAGAACAATGGCATTCTTGTCGAGGTTCACCAGCGTAGTGCGTTTGACGATCGCCAGACTCTCCGAGAACACCGCCGGCTGGCGGAAGTCGTTGTGGTAGAACGCCGCCGTGCCGAGCGTGAACTGCGGAGCAGCGGTGAACGCCGCCGCGTTGAACCAACGAGTGCTCGGATTGTTGGGATCGAGCGTTCCGCGGTCGATGCCCGTGCGGATTGCGCCCGTGCCGAGATTCGCCTTGGTGATCGGCGCGAACAGCACGCCATTGCCGAGCGGGTTGCCGGGAGTGTTGAGCCAGATCAGAGTACCCTTGCGGTAAACCTGAGTGGCGGCCAGAGTCCAGCCACTTGCCAGTTTGCTGCCCACGGGGTTGTTGAAGTTGGCCCACTTCTTCCCCTTGCCGAACGGTAGATCGAACGTGCTCAGGATGTTCAGAACGTGCGGAATATCCATGTTCATGAAGCTCTTCGAATCTTTCAGATTGTAGTAATCCTGGGGAGTCGCGCCCGGGCTGCCGGCTTGTCCAAAAACCTGGCGGTAGTGGCCCATGCCAAGGCTCTTTGACCACGTGTAGTTGGCGTTGAACTGGTAGGAGCCAAAGCGGCGTTCCACCTTCAACTGCAGGGCGTCGTACCAGCTCTTGCCCCAGCCTGCGAACAGGCTGCTCACCGAGAGGAACTGCGGATACGGGCGGAGCGACTGAGCAACGCTCAAGTTAGCCGGGAAGCCGGTGAATGGCGAAGCGATCCTGGCGTTTGCGGCGGCGGCGGAATCGAGACGGGCTTGCAGCGTCGAGCCGAGACTGAGGAAGCTCGTCGGAAGCTGGTTCAGGTCGATCGTCGAGTTCAAGCGGCGTCCGCGGTTGCCCTGATACGACACGTCGATGAGCAGGTTCTTGATCTCATGCTGCAGGCCGGCGCTCCAGTTGTAGATGCGGCCAGGCTGCCCTGCCGTTGGACCCTGCGTCTGAACGTTCTGGAAATTGCCGAACGTGGGGTCGATGATCGGCGGCGGGCGATACCCAGCGCGAATCGGAATACCGCTGTCCCAGGCGAGTACCGGATTCAGGCCGTCGCTCTGGAGAACGTTGCTGCCCGAATAGCCGAGCCGGCAACCGCAGCCGCCGCTCGACAGGCCCTGATAGTAGATACCCCAGCCGCCACGGAAGACGGTCTTAGGCCCGATTTGCCAGGCGATACCGAGGCGTGGCGAGATAGCCGAGTAATCGGTGGGATAAAACGCGCGCTGGCCGGTGGCGCCGGGAGCTTTACCCGAAAATACAAGCGCCCCTGCGCGGCCGGGGGCACCCGGATTCGGAGTCTTCAAGTCCGCGTGCGAATAGCCGTTGGGAATGTGCCACCCGATGGGCACTTCGTAGCGGATGCCCAGCGTCAGCGTGACCCGCGAGTTCAGTTTGAAGTTGTCCGTGAAATAGCCGCCGGTGTCGTAGTACTTCGAAGGATCGAACAACACCGGCGGAACGACGTTGTCCGCCTGGTCCACCGCTCCCAGCAGGAAGCTCGCGAATTCATGGCCGGAAGAAGTAAGGGCGGTGGGGAGTGCCGTGCTGGCGCGGTTGAAGATGTAACGCCCGTTGGTCCCGGCCAGGTCGACGCCGAGCGTTTCAAAGCGGCGGTGGCTCCAGCCGAACTTCAGCTCATGCTTGCCACGCAGCAAAGTGAAGCCCTGCGACAACCAGAGCTGCTTGTTGAACTGCGCCCCGTTGGCGACTTTGCCGTCCTGCACGCCGTATGGCGACAAGCCAGCCGCACCGGAAAACTGGATACGAGGCGTGGCATCGGAATCGCCGCTGAGGCCGGGAACCGTCAGTTTTGATCCGTTCCCCTTTTGGTTGGGATTGTCCCAAGTCTGACGCGTCTTGGAGTACGAAACAGTGGAGTGCATCAGAAAGGTAGGGCTGAGGCTGAGGTCGTGGTTGACGCGATAGTTGAAAGGCTTCTGGAAGTTCTGCAGACCGTTGCCGAGCGGCCCGGCGAAGCCCGCCACGTCGTCCTGCGCCTGCACCTCGTTGTTGAAAAAGAACGACACGCGGTTGGTGTCGGAGATGGCGTGATCGCCCTTAATGCTCCAGATGTAACGATCGAATGCCGTGGTGTTGACGAAGTTGTAGTTGGACGCCAGGCGAGCCACGTTGGGGTCGGGGATCTGCGGAATCACGTTACGCGAAATGCGGCTGAAACGGGATTGCGGGATTAGGTTTCCGGCGAAGGGCTGCCGCACATTACCTGCCGTCGTGCTCGGATCATAGACCACCGGAAGGCCGGCTTCACTGAAGTTGCCCGACTTCATCAACGCGGTGGGTACGGTCAAGACGGGAAACCCCAGCGACACCGGGCGGATGTCCTTCGTATATGTGAAGAACCAGAACGATTTGTTGCGGCCATCGTAGACCTTGGGAATGTACACCGGGCCGCCGATGGCGCCGCCCGTTTCATTGAAGCGCTCCTTGGGGCGGAAGTTGCCGGCAGGGTTTGGATTGGCATTGCGAGCCCATGCGTTGGCGTTCCAGATGTCCCGCCGCATGTTGTGGAATGCCGCCCCGTGCAGGGCGTTGGTGCCGCTCTTGGAGACGTAGATTTCGATACCGCCACCGACGCGGCCATACTCAGCCGAGTAATTGCTCTGCAGCATCTTGAACTCGCCGAACATCTCCGCCGACGGGAAATTGAACACGGCGCTCGATTCGACGTTGAGCGCGCTGGCGCCGTCGATGAGAACTTCCTGCGCGCGTCCGCCGGAACCGGACACGCTCTGTTCACCACTGTTGGTGACGCCCGGCATGTAGTTCACAAAAGCGCGCGGGTTTCTGATGCCGCCGGAGAACAGCGGCAGGTTGTCCATCATCTTCGTCGAGATGTTCTGCCCGCGTTCGACGTTCGAGGTTTCCAACAGCGGCGCTTCCGCCGTTACATCTACCGTCTGCTGCACATCGCCCACTTCAAGCTGGATGTTGAGATCCTGCCGCTGTGCGATACGGATTTCGACGTTGGAACGGCTTACTTTCTTGAAGCCTGGTTTTTCTACTGTGAGGGTATAGACGCCGGTAGGTACGGAAGGAAACACGTACAAACCGAAATCGGAACTTGGCGCTTTAAATTCCGCGCCCGTGGCTACGTTGCGAGCCGTGACGCTGGCGCCTGGAATGACTGCGCCGTTTGGATCCGTTAGCTGACCACCGAGCGAGCCCGTTGCCACCTGGGCCCAACTCAACGTGGAGGTGAGCAAAAACAACCCGAGGAACGTTGCTTTTTTCAACATCCTGTGCACTCCCGATAGAGACTGAGACTTGGATACTACTGTGAACGTACTACGGGTGAACCCCTTTGGTTTACCTCATGGAAGTATACCCTACTTGGTTCTTTGAATCTACAGTTTCGTCATCAGTTTGAAAGTGTTCACAACCCTAACTGCCGGCGTAAAAACGCGTATGTGCCGACGCCGTGAATCTTGTGCGGACCGTCAAAGTACTCGATAGCGGTCTTGCCCGCCTGGCCCCGCTGGTGGAACAGCCGGAAGACCTTGGCGTACTCAAAGGCGACCCACTCATCCCACGCCACGCCATCGCGATGGCCTCGCTCCACGTAGAACGGGCGGGGGAAGATGAGGGCGGCGAGTTCGGCGTGGTCGGCGATGTGTGCGAAGTTGAATTCGGGGATGTCGTACTCGCCTGTGAGCGGGTAGACGAACGGTGCGTCGAGCGAGGCGATCTTCCACGTCCACTGGTTGAAGTTTCCGCTGCAAATGGACAGTGCGTATTGGGTAAGCACGGCGGGAATTCGCATTGCGGAAAAGCCGCCGTAGGAGAGGCCGTAGAAGCCGATGCGCGCCGCGTCGACGTTCGGTTGCGCGCTAAGCCAGGCGAGGATTTGCTGATGCATCGCGGTTGCAAAGGAGAACTGCGTCAGGCCGAACGGATGTGCCTTGCGGTTGATCTGGCGAAAGCGGTCTCCGAGAGTATACGGGTGTTGCGGGCTGAACGTGATAAAGCCCATCTCGGCTAAGCGCACGGCGAATTGCTCGTACGTCGGATCACGAAAGTTCGGATCGGCGACGTTCTTCGGGCGTCCTTCCAGGCCGTGTTGGCAAACCACGACGGGCCGCTTTTCGCCCGGACGGATGTTCTTGGGGATGAGCAACCACCCGTATGCGTTCACTTCGGGGAAGACGTCGAGCAGCACTTCATAGCCGACCAGCTTTTCGGTCTCAAAGATCCGGCGGGTGCGCGCGTTGGGGGGCAGCGAAGGCGCCGGCAGTTTGCCAATCATCTCGGTCCAGACGCGCTCGCGCGTTGCGGTGGCCCACTGGTTCCATTCGATGTCTTTCATGGTGGCGGACTTGGCCCAGAAGGCGGGCCGCGTTTGATCGACGTTGCGGATGATGCGCCGTGAATAGGCCAGGAGCTGCTCAATGTTGCGCCGCAAGCGGTCTTCGTTGTCGAGCGGTCGAGTGCGCTTGGGAACTGCCGCCGGGCCTTTGAGTCGTGATTGGCCGAGGAGCGCACGAAGCGTTTCATCCGACCCTGGCGCAGACGCGTGAATGACGCGCGGTTTGTTGACTGGGATTCGGGCGATCTCGGATTCCACCTGTTCCGTCGTGAAGGGAGCCAGTTTGCCGTGAGGGGCCGCTCCGCGGCGATCCTTGGTTGCGGCCGGTGGCCCGTTGATTGTAGGTCCTGGGGCGGTCTCGATGATGAGTCTCCGGGGGGCGATGAGGCCGGCGAGGGCCGAGTCACGAAAATCCGGCAGCAGACCCCAGGTGTCGCGGTAGACGGGCTCTTTCCAAACATCGTCCCGAGGACCGAAGTAGCCGCTCACCACAGTGGATGCGATTGCCGGCGAGAGCGCGGCGGCGTGCAACGCGATCAGTCCGCCTTCGCCGTAGCCGATCACTTTCGCCGGAGAAGCGGCTTTGGACATGGCTTCAGCGGCGGCGATGACTTTCTGCGCTTCCACGCCGATGATGTGACGCCCCAGCGGGTAGAGAATGCGCCACAGGAACTCGCGGTGTGGCATGTTTGTCTTGCGGTAACGGGGTTCTCCGGAGTAGGTCGATTTGCGATCCATCAGGACCGGGATGAGAACACGTGCTCCGTTCTCGGCGAGCCGCCGCGCGTATTGCGACGCGGCAGGTATGCCTGGCTCCAGGCCGGCGAGCATTTCCGGGCTCCAATCGGCGTCGCCCAATGCAATGACATTTGCCGTGGGTTTTGTTTTGGGCTCCAACAGCAGACCTTCGCCCCAAAGATCGTCGAACACGCGCCAGCGCACAGGGAGCACATCATAGCCGGGGCCGTGCGCGATGGCCGGATCGGTGCCCGCCGCGGAGATGACTTCGATGGGGCCGCCCGCGATTGGTTCCGTCGCACCGAGGATGTAGCCGAGGCGCTCGACGGTGGTTCGCGACGCCGGCTTCTCGTAGCGGTCGAGAAAACGGTGGATCCCCTCCACTACCACCACGGCCCCGTCCTCTTTCATGGTCAACGGTGCGGTGCCGGGCAGCGTCTGCGCGGACAGCGTAAGCGGCAACAACAGGATCCAGCGAAGCATCCCAACATGATAGTCTGTCGGGATGCGATTGCTGGCTTTGCTTTTCTGTGTGCTGCCGCTCGGCGCAGCCGATCCGGTTTTCGAACTTGCACGGAATCCCCAATCGGCCGAGTTTCGAGAGGCCCTGGCGCGTGTTTTCAAGGAGCCGGATCTGAAGGCCGGAAAGGCGGTGTTCACCGAAGGCGAGAGGTTCCTCTTCGCTACTGAGGCCGATGTGCAGCCGGTTCTCTACATCAACGACGAGCGCAAGACCCCGCTGAACTCAGTGCCCGGAACGAAGCTCTGGACTGTGGCTATTGCGGTCAAGCCCGGTACGTCCTACAACTTCCACTACACGGTGGACGGAAAGCTGTTCGGTGGGCGGACCGATGTTGCAGCGTATTTGCCCGATTGCTACGAACAGCCCGGCGTGCCGAAGGGGAAGCTGTCGGAGAAAATAACACACACGAGCAAAATCTACGAAGGGATGACATCGGACTATTGGGTGTACGTGCCGGCCCAGTATGATGCCGCGAAACCCGCTGCGCTAATGGTGTGGCAGGACGGGCAGGGGCTCACCAACCGCAATCCGGGAAGCGTGCAGGTGGTCACCGACAATCTGACGCATCAGAAGAAAATTCCGGTAACGATTCAGGTATTCATCGCCCCGGGTATGAAGGGGCAGCAGCGGATGCGGTCGATTGAGTACGACACTGTGAACGACACGTATTCCCGGTTCCTGCGCGATGAGATTCTGGCGGAAGTGCAGGCAAAGTACAACATCCGCCGCGACAGCTACTCGCGGGCGATTGCGGGAGGTTCGTCAGGTGGCATTTGCGCCTTCACGGTGGCGTGGTTCCAGCCTGACCAGTTCTCTCGCGTCCTGTCGCGCATCGGCAGTTTCACCAGCATTCAATGGAAGCCGGGCGTCATTGATGGCGGCAATGTCTATCCCTTCAAGATTCGCAAAGAGCCGAAACGCAGTATCCGTGTATGGCTCCAGGATGGCAGCAACGATCTGGAGAACAATCACGGAAGCTGGCCGCTGCAGAATATCCAGATGGCGAATTCGTTGAAGATGACAGGCTACGATTTTCACTTGAGCTTTGGCACCGGGACGCACAACGGTGCGCAGGCGAGCGCGGAGTTGCCGGTTTCCCTCGCATGGCTGTGGCGCGATTACGACGCCGCGAAAACGGAACAGAAGTACGAGCAGGAAACCGCGGAGAAGGACAAGCCGTTATTTCGTGTGGTGAAGTTGAACCGCGAATAGGGATCCCACTCGCGCCGCTGTAAACGCTTAACACACCTTTACTAAGGCTTAACCGCGGGCCTGAATCCCATCCGCATGTCGCCCCGTCTGATAGCCATATGCGGAATCAAACCTATCGCAATCTAGTACTCGCCATTGCGGCCGCCATTCCATTTACTGGACTTCCAGTATTTGTGAAAGCGGACGTGAATGGCGCTGATCCACGACTTACCGGCGCGCCTGGGGATGCGGCGCCGGCATGCGTATCCTGCCATAGCGGCGGGGCAGTGAACTCGTTTGGCGGCAGCGTACAGATAGTGCTGCCCGGACCGGCTTCTTATACACCGGGAGTGAAGCAGCATATCGTCGTGAAGGTGACGGATGCGTCGCAGAGACGGTGGGGCTTTGAGATGACGGCCCGGATCAACAGCGATCTGTCTAATGGACAGGCCGGCAGTTTCACATCCACCGATTCCAATACGCAGGTGAAGTGCGACGACGGGCGCAGTGCTCCATGCGCAAGCGAGACGGTGGTGCAGTTCATCACTCACAGGTTGGCGGGGACGCAACTGGGGACGACAGGCGCCGCGCAGTTTGAGTTTGACTGGACGCCGCCATCCACCGATCTCGGCAACATCACGTTGTATGCGGCCGGGAATGCGGCCAATGGGAACACCCAGACATCCGGCGATCACATCTACACCACATCGTTGGAATTGACGCCGGCGGTGACGACTCCTAAGCCAACCATCAGTGAGAACGGTGTCACCAACGCCGCGAACGCGAAGGGCGAGATCGCTTCGAATACCTGGATCACAATCACCGGCACGAATCTGGCAACCACTGATCGGACGTGGAAGGAAAGCGATTTTGTGGACGCGGTGCCGCCGACCGCTTTGGACAACGTCACTGTGACCGTGAACGGAAAGGCTGCGTTCGTAGAGTATGTAAGTCCGACCCGGATCAACGCGCTGACGCCGGCGGACGATGCGCTGGGTCCTGTGGAAGTGAAGGTGTCCAGCAACGGCGTGGAGAGCGATGCGGCATACGTCACACTGGCTTCGTTCGCGCCGGCGGTGTTCACCGTCGATGGGAAGTTTGCGGCCTCCTCAACCGGCGAGAACACGCTGCTGGATCAGAGTGAGAAGTTCTTTGCCACCGAAGGCGAGGTCGCGCCGGTTGCGCCGGGCGATACGATCGCGGTGCTGGTGACAGGGCTTGGGGCGACAGAGCCGCAGCCTTCGGCCATGTATTCCGCCGATCCGCTGGCTGTGGTGAACACCGTCACGGCGACCGTTGCCGATGTTGCCGCGGAGGTGACGGGCGCGACGCTGCTGGCCGGTTCGCCGGGAGTGTATCAGGTGAGCGTTCGAGTGCCGGCCGAGGTGAGCGAAGGGGAACTTCCGGTGGTGATTCGAATCAACGGCGCGAATTCCCCAGTGGCGACCATTACTGTGAAGCTGCCGCAAACGCAGTAGGAACGCCTTGGCAGTTGCCACAGGAGAACCCTATGAAACGTACAACGGCAGGATTGGTGTGCGCGGGCTCCGTCGTAATGGTTGCGGCGGCGTTTGCTTTCGGACAGCCGCGGAACAACCCGCCGGTGGATCCGCAACACTCCATCGAAGTCGCACAGCAGGTGCCTGCCGATGTGGGACGGATGTTGAGCAGGGCATGCATGGATTGCCACAGCTACGAGACACGGTGGCCTTGGTATGCACGGATTGCCCCCATGTCTTTGCTGGTGGAGCGGGATGTGGAACGGAGCCGGCGGGCGCTTAATTTCTCCGAGTGGACTGTGGGCGCTGGAAAACGGCCCGGGACCGCACTCGGCGCCCTGATGGCGTCATGTGTTGCGGTGCAGTCCGGGCGGATGCCCTTGCGGCCATACAGGATGCTGCATAAGGACGCGCATTTGAGCGCAGCGGAGAAGACGGCGTTTTGTTCGTGGGCCACGGACACGGCGACGCACTATAGGAGGCCGTCAACCGTGGCTAGGGCGCACTGAGCGCAACCACACGGAAGGGCTCCATCAGGCCGTACGCCTCCATGTCGTACGATATTCCGCCAGGCTGATGCGCGGGCGCGGAACGGAAGCTCTGCGGCGCGGTCAGCCCACGGTTGATCTTTCCGTGGTGCGGACCGTACAGGTTCTTGAGCGACCCTGTCACTGCGACTTCCACTGTGTTGTCACCGCTGGTGAGGAGTTTGGTGATCTCGATCTGATAGGGCTGCCAGCCGACAATGCCCGCAGATTTGCCGTTGACTCGAACCTCGGCTACGGTGCCGTGCCATTTGCCGAGCTCCACCATGTAGCGGCCGCCGCTGCCTTTCACTCGCTTGGAATAGATGACTTCGTGCGAATAGAAGGGGAGCCTTTGATCCTTCCATGAGCCCGTGGTGAGTTGCGGCGGGGGAGTGAGTTTCCAGCCGCGATCCTGCGCCATAACGCCGAAATCACCAAGGATGTGGACGGGTTCGAGTTCGTGATGCACGGTCATCTGCGCAGCGGTGAGCGTGATGGTGTTCACTCCTGGCTTGACGTGCGAGCCGATGTCGTAGACCCCGAAGTCGCGGTCGAGCCACCACTCCCCTTTGCGCGGCTGGATACTCCCGCCGTTTAAGGAGACCTTCCACAAGGCCGGCCGCTCCACCGCAACTTGCCATCCGGTGGTGTCGCTGCCCGAAGCCACCTCAAAGTGGAAGTCCGCGGTGAACGACGAGCCGGGCGGGAAGTTGTTGCGGTCGAGAATGGATTGCTTGTACTGCACGGCGTGGTTCCAAGGGTTGGTGTCGAGGCCGAAGTGTTTGAACACCTTCTCCTGGGCCGCGTAGAAGTAAATGTCGCGATCCACGTTGTCGCCGATGTGCAGGTCGCAGTAGTCGATGCGAAGTGTGTTGGCGGTGGCGCGTTTCACCCTCATCGGAGAGTTGGCGCTGATGTCCGTGCCTCCCCCAACACCAAACTTGGGAGCGGGTGTGGCCCCATCGCCGGTGATCAGCAGCAGGCTGCCGCCGGGAGCGAGATCCACGTTCAACGTGCCCGCGGTCACCGGGTATGGCTCCATCGAGCCGGTGAAGAGGTCCATCTTCAGGAGCGGCTGCTTGCTCGCTACCGTTGCTTTGGCGGATTCATCCAGACTCGAGTTGGTGAAGAAAAGCACCTGACCTCCGTTGAGCTGGCGGCGCTGGTGGAACAACTTTCCATTCACATTCCGAATGTCGCCGCTCACGAGTTTGCCGACCGCGGTTGCATCGTCGAGCGAAGTGGCGCGCAACCAGCGCTTGGGTTGCTTGCCGGCGAGCGCCGCCATTCGTGTATCGGCTTTCCCCTCGATGCGAGCGGGCGGGTCGACGAAGGACATCACCGTGCCCCCGCCGTTGACGTACTGCTCGATCATGCGGGCAACGCCGGCTTCGATGGATTCGGTTCCGGGCGGCAGCACGACGACGTCGTAGGTGCGCTTACCGACGACGAACTTCGACCCCGCGGCACGGCCGTTGTTGAGAATGATGTGTTCGGAGCCGAGGTCGTATTCCGATTGCAGGCGTTCCAGCCGCGTCACGAAAGCCTGGAACTCATGTCCAATCGCCATCATGCGCGGGTTGGCGTCACCAGGAGAAGCGTACATCCAGGCGGATGTGGTGGGTTCGAGAACGAGGATCCGGTTTACTTGCTCCCCCGACGCGAGCGCGAGCGACAGGCGCGCGAAGTAGTCCTGCAGCACATGGTAGTGTTTCCACCACGGCGTGTGATAGGTGAACGACTGCGGATAGTCGTATTTGCGCGCGCCCGCGATGGTGCCGAACGAGAGGTGCTGGTTCATCATGTTCACCCCGAGCACCGATTGCCAGTCGCCAAGGCGTTTCATGTCCTCGAAGCGCAGCTCCCAACCGCCGCCCCCGTAGGTCTCACTCAGCGTGCGGCGGGCGCCCATTTGATTGGCCACGCTGGCCAGCTCCTTGACGGAGCGGATATTGCCGAACTGCGCGCTGACGTCCTCGCGGAATTGATTGAAAAGCATGTCGATGCCGGGAACATGATGATAGGCGTACATCGCCATGTTGTCGGGGCCTTGCGATGGGTTGGGCCATGCATGCTCCCAGTAGTGCCCGGTCCAGGCAATGCCTTTGCGGTCGGTGTATTGACGCCACGGTTTCGACCAGCGATCGACGAACAGCTCCAATAGGAGCGCGTAGTAATCGTGACGCACTTTGCGCCAGTCGCCAGTCTCCTGGTAGAGGGCCATGAGATGCGGTTTGAGGTCGTAGCCCCAGCGCTTTTCAAATTGTGGGAAGAGGTCGGGCGTCCAGCGCAACGAGCGTCGCACTGGCGGGTTAATGTTAGGCTCGTCGGTGAACATGCCGGGGACCGCTTTGCCGAGGTCCGTTCCGAGGGACTTCTCGTAGCCGGGCATCGTGAGCGCGATGAATTTCTCCGTCACGCCGGGCTTCAGGAGATCGACGTAGCTGAAGCCGCCGTACCAGCCGCTCCGCTGGTAGCTCACCCGTTCGAAGCCGTAGTCGCCGTCATTGCCTTTGGCGATTACTTCGTAGTTTGTGCCTCCGCCCGATGGAGGGAGCTTCTTAGGGAGCAGTCCCTGGCCTTCGTTGTAGGATTCGGGCATCTGGGCGGGGACGTGGCCTCCGGCGAAGCCGCTGGGGTAGGAGTTCTCGTCGTAGAGCCAGACTTCCATGCCGAGCTTTTTGGCCTGCGTCACCGTGTAGCGGACAAGTTCGAACCAGCGGTTGGAAAGGTACTCGGTAATGAGGCCTGGGCGCGGGTGAATGAAGAAGCCTCCGATGTGCTGGGCATTGTAGTCGCGCAGTTGTGCGTCGATCATCGCTTCCGTCATCTCACCGTTCCAGACGAAGAACGGGAGTGTGCTGTACGACGCCGGAGGCTTGGCGAACAGCTCTTTCAGGCGGGCGATGGAATCGACTGGGGCGCTGAAGGCTGCGGTTGCGATTAGCAGCGCGGCGAGTAGAAGGTTTTTCATCCGGACTCTCCTTTGCGGACATGCCGTGTTGTGTGGAGAGTGAGTAGCGCGAGGCGTTCGTGGCCGGTGTTCCGGCTGTCGTCACCAATGTAGCAGAGTGGCGTGAGTTGTTCTCCGTCCTCAGAAGGAACCAATCTCGTACCGCAGCACGCTGCGTCGAATCTGGTACTCATACCGTGCCGTGGCGCTGGCAATCTCCGCCGATGTTGTGTTGAGCTGCGCCTGCGTCAGTTCGACGATGGAGCCAAGCCCGAGGTCGTAACGCGCTTGCGCGAGCTCCATTGCCTGTCGGGCCGTGGCCACCAGTTGCGCCGTCAGTCCGAGGCGTTCAAAGGCCGTTTGCGCATTGAGGTAGGCCACGCGGACGGCCTGTGCGATGCGGTTCTCACTGTCGCGAACCTGCTGTGCGGCGGCCAGAGATTTATACTCCGCCTCACGGCGGCGCGCGCTGAACAAATGGCCGTTGAAGATGGGAATGCTGAGATTCACACCGGCGGCGGCGTAGCGTCCGCGCAGCGCATCCTCGTGTGCCGGAATCACGCCGATGGCTCCGGCGGAACTCAATGTCGGCTTGACGAGCAGCTTCTCTGACTCCACGTTCTGTTTTGCCGCGAGCTCCAGTGACCGCAGCGATGCGAGGTCGGGCCGTTTGCGGATCGCCTCATCCAGTAGCGGTGCCAGGTCCTGTACGAGATCCTCGGGCATCGGAGCTTCTGCCAGTTCATATGTGGCCTCCTGGCTCAAGCCCATCGCCGCGGTGAGTTGCGCCATGGCGGAGCGGACGTCGTTACGCGCGGACGAAAGCAGCAGTTGAACTTCGGCGAGGTTGACCTTCGCGAACGTGACATCGAGGTCGGATTTGAGCTGGCTCTTGGCCAGCGCCGTTACTTGATCGACAACGGTCTGGCGCGCTTTGACGGTTTGCTCGGCCACGCGCAGCACTGCTTGCGCACGCAGTGTGGCGAGGTAGGCCGCGTCGACATCGAGCAGCACGCGCAGCTTGGCGGCATCGGCATTTTGCAGGCTCGCCTGCGCCAGCAACTGCGTCTCTTTCACGACGCTGGATGTACGGCCGAAATCGTAAAGGAGCTGGTTCACCATGATCCCGCCCGCGACGCGGTCATAAATGACAGGATTGTTCAGCGCGCCGGCGGCAATGCGCGATCCCGCCAGTGAGGCAGCCCCGGTGGCCGCGCCCGAGACTTGGGGATACAGTGATGCTTTGACTTCAAAGGGTACTTCCGCGGCCGCCTTGGCTCGGAACGCAGTGGATTGCACAGCGGGATGATTGGCGAGTGCGGTTCGCTCCGCTTCTTCCAACGTCAGCCGCTGCTGACCGAATGCAGACGGAAGGAGAGCGATGGCCATGGCCCAGAGTCGAATCATTGATCTTATGCCTCCGTCTGTACGAGGGAACTTTGCCGATCCTCTTCGTGCCTGTGCGCGAGGTAGTACGCAGCCGGAAGCAGCACAATGGTGAGCACTACAGAAACCGTGAGTCCGCCGATGATGGCGCGGGCCAATGGAGCGTAGGATTCGCTGCCCGCCCCCAGCTTCATCGCCATCGGAAAGAGGCCGATGATGGTGGCGAGCGACGTCATGAGCACTGGACGCAGGCGGACCCGGCACGCATAGCCAACCGCCTCTTTGAGGGCCATCCCATCGGCGCGCAGCCGCCGTGTGAACTCCACGATGAGGATGCTGTTGGATACGGTGATTCCGACGAGCATGATGACACCCATCAGCGACATCACGTTCAGCGTCGTATTGGTGCCGTAGAGCGTGAGAAGCACGCCTGTCAAGCCGGGCGGCACGGCGATCAGGATGAGGAATGGATCGAGGAACGACTGGAATTGCGCAACCAGAATGAGGAAAAGCAGGACCACTGAGAGAATGAGTCCGACGCCGAAACTGCGGAAAGAGGACCGCATTCCTTGGACCATCCCGCGCAGGGTGACGCGGACGCCTTCCGGCAGTTTCTCCCCGGCGATGACTTCGTCGATGCGGTTGGCCAGTGCGCCCAGGTCCTCACCATCCGGGCGGACGTAAACGTCGAATACACGGCGGAGCTGGTAGTGATCGACTTCGGTTGGCGTCTCGACGCGTTTGATCTTGCTCACCATGTCGATCCGCGTGCTGTTCGCCGCGCCGGTGCCTCGTAGCGGAATGGCACGTACGTCCTGCAGGTTCTGGATTTGCGACTCGGTGTATTGGACCGCCAGCAGGTAGTCGTTTCCGGACTTCGGATCGAGCCAGAAGGACGGGGCAATCATCGCGTTGGAAGTGAGGGCGGTGATCAGGTTGCCCACAATTTCGCGCTGGTCGAGACCGAGCTGGCTGGCGCGCGTGCGGTCGATGTCCATCTGCAGCGAAGGATAGTCGATGTCCTGCGGGATGAACACGTCGCTCACGCCTGGCAGTTTGCGGATCTTGTTGGCAAGGGATTGCGCGGCGCTGTAGGAGCGTTCCAGCCGCGAACCCGAGACCTGTACGTCGATAGGCGATGGCAGGCCGAGATTGAGGACGGCATCCACCATTCCACCCGTTTGAAAGTAGGCGGCAAGGTGGGGCAGATCGGTGGCTAAACGCCGGCGCACCCGTTCCATGTATGCAAAGGAGTCAGTCTTGTGGCCTTCCTTCAGGCTCACTTGAACAAAAGCAGTGTGAGTGGAGGAGTTGGAGGAGTAGATCGAAGAGAATCCCGGGGTCACTCCGATGTTGGAAACGATCACATCCAACTCGTCGCCGGGGATAACCTCGCGCACCAGTTTCTCCACTGAGGAGATGTGACCTTCGGTAATGCCGAGGCGCGTGCCGCTGGGCGCTTTGATGTTCATCACGAACTGGCCGGGATCGGTTTGCGGAAAGAACGCTACGCCAAGCAGCGGAAACAGTCCGAGGCTTGCGATAAAGACAAACAGGGAAACCGTGAGGACGGTGCGGGGAAACCGCAGCGCTCCGCCAACAAAATGATCGTAAATCTTCAGGAACGATTCGAAGTGCGCGTTGAACCAGTGATTGAAGCGATCGCCGAAGGAGACATTACCGACGTGCCCCGCCGCTCCATGCGCCGACTTGATGAAGCGCGAACAGAACAGGGGCACCACTGTGAGCGCGACGAAGTAGGAAGCAAACAGAGAAATGACGACAGCGAGCGCCAGCGAGGTGAAAAGGAATTTGCTCACTCCATATAGGAAGGTTACTGGGAAGAACACAACCACCGTGGTGAGTGTTGCCGCCAGTACCGGAAGTGCCACTTCCTGTCCACCCTTTTCCGCCGCCACCTCCGGCGTTTCCCCGAGCTCGAGATGGCGATAGATGTTCTCCAGCACGACCACCGAGTTGTCGATCAGCCGCGAAAACGCGAGCGCGAGTCCGCCGAGAACCATCGTATTGATAGAGCTGCCACCAAAGTAGAGCACAAGGAAAGTGGCGATTGCCGAAAGTGGAATCGAGAAAAAAACGGCGACCGTGGCACGCATACTGCCCAGGAACACGAGGATCATCACCGAGGTCAGCAGCAAACCGATCGCACCCTCATGAAGCAGCGTCTCGATAGCGGACTTGACGAATCTGGACTGATCGAACACGACGGCCGTGGTCAGCTCTCTGGGGATATCCAGCAGTTTGCTGAGCCCGTCGCGAATGCCTTCCACGACAGAGATTGTGTTGGTGTCGCCGCCCTGTCTGAGGATGGGCAGATAGACCGAACGTTGGCCGTCGACGCGCACCACGTTCTTCTGGATCTGCTGCGCGTCCTGGGCGTAGCCAATGTCGGCGATGCGTACCGGAGTCTGCCCCGATACCTTTACCGGGAGATCATTGATTTCCGCCATCGTCGGGAGCTGGCTGTTGGTGAACAACGAGTAGTTGTAAGGCCCGATTTGCACATCGCCGGCAGGGAGAATCAGGTTGGCGTTATTCACCGCACGGACCACATCCATCAGGCTAAGTTGGGATTTCTCGAGCTTGAAGGGGTCCGCGTAAACCATGATCTGCCGGTAAAGGCCACCAAATGGCTGCGGAACGCTGGCCCCCGGTACGCTGGCGAGCTGATTGCGAACGTTGAACTGCGCCAGGTCGCGAAGCTGCGTCTCGTTGAGCCCCTCGCCCCGGAAAGTGACCAGGCACACGGGGAGACTGGAGGCGTCGGATTTAAGGATGATCGGCGGCAGTGTGCCTGGAGGGAGGCGTCGTAATTGCGCTTGGACGAGGTTGGAGATTGTAGTGACGGCGGAGTCTGGATTGGTGCCCGGCTGGAAGAAAACCCTGACGATGCTCACTCCCGTGAGTGACCGCGATTCGATATGCTCCACGCCGCTGCCAAGCGTGAAGAACCGCTCAAAACGGTTCGTAATATCGGCTTCGATCTGCTCCGGCGACATCCCTCCATAGAACGTCGCCACCACAACCACGGGAATGTCCATCGCCGGGAACATGTCCACGGGCATGCGTACAACGGCGACTCCTCCCACGATGGCGATGACCAGGCACAGGACAATAATGAAATAGGGCGTGTTGATGGCGAACCGGCTCATTTAACGTCTCCTTCGAGGGAGATGATCTTGGGTTGGACCGTTTGCCCCGCGTTGAGTCTCCCGCGGCTCCCATTCACCACCACCTCTCCGGCTTCCAGGCCACTGACGATTTCCGAGCGGGACGAATCCTGAAGGCCGGTTTCCACGGTTCGCAATTCCAGCCTGCCGTCGCCTTTCACCACCATCACGTTGGGAGCGTCTTCGGAACCGCCGAGCGATTGGAGCGGGACCACCACCACCCCCTTGCGCTCATCCACGCCAAGCGAAACCTCGGCATACATTCCCGGGATGAGGACCAGATTCGGATTCGGAACATCCACCTCCGTGTCCATGGTGCGGGTGGCGCGATCTACCTTGTCGGCGTAGCGCGCCACGCGGCCGGGGAAGGATCGATCCAGAGTGGGCACTCGCACTTGGACGGTGGTTCCAAGGCGAATCCGTGAAACCGCCGATTCCGGCACCGGGAAGATCAGCCGCAGAACGTTGTTTTGGCAGAGTTGGACAACCGGCGTCGCCGACGCAGAACCAGCCAGTATCATCGCCCCGGTGTCCGAGTAACGTTTCGTAACAACCCCGGCGAAGGGAGCCAGCACCTTGCTGTAGGCATAAAGCGTGTTCAACTTGACGCGCTCGGCCTGCGATACGCGAACCTGCTCTTCGGCTACCGCCAGGGCCGACTTGGATGACGCGATCTGCGCTTCGGCGACATGGTCACGATTCTGTGCGTTATCCACTTCCTGCTGGGCGACGAGACCCGGCCGGGCCTTCAACACATCGGCTAGCCGCTTGTAGCTGATGTGGGCAATCTCATGCGCGGATTCGGTGCGCCGGAGTTCATCCCTCGATCGCTCCACTTCGGCCTGGGTGCGCTTGATGGCCGCGTCTGCCCGCGCCTGGTCATCCAGCATTTCAGGGATTTCCAACTCCGCGATCATCTGCCCTGGCTGGATGCGGTCCCCGACGTCGACGTGGAGTTTCTTGATGTAGCCGGTCACCTTCGCCATTACATTCACTTCCTGAAATGGGCGGAACTCGGCGGTGAGAATGATGGAGCGGCGCAGATCGGAGATTTCCGCTTTGGCCGCGGCGACTACGGGCGGCGTCGCCGTTGGTGTCGAATCGGCGGCGACCTTTCCACGCTGGCACCCCGTGATGAGAATGCATAGTACGGCGGCGCCGGCCGCCAGCCGTGGTGTACAGCGTGTGGGGAGTCCGGAAGACTGTGTCATAGGGCTGATACCGCCTCTTTCAGTTCATCGAGGGAGAAGTTGCTGGAATTGCAGATGCGTATGATATTCTGCTCGCGAGTCTGGATTCGCTCCACTGCTTCCGGAAGCGCATCCGTGATATCCCTTGGGATCGTTTGAACCCCGTGCCTGTCGCCGTGGAGCAGGTCGCCGGAGCGGATTCGAAGACCCCCGATCGTGACCGGTTGTCCGATTTCCACGATGTGCGCGTAGGCGTGCGAAACACAGACCGAGCCGGCAAACAGCGGAAAATCGAGTTGCTCGACGGCGTTCAGATCCCGAAAAGATCCGTTCGTGACAGCCCCCGCAACACCCATCGCCTGCAGTATGTGTGCGTGAACCTCTCCCAGGATGGCGCCGTGGCCCGGCCGCGGGTCGTCGTCTTCAAAGACAACCACTCGTGGTTCGGGGATCGCCAACAGAAAGTTCCACCAATCGGTTCGATCGAAGTAGTGATGATTCTTTGGCGGGGGGCTTGAGGTGCGAAACCGGCACGTAGCGGCGTAGCCTGCCATCGAACGCTGCATCGGGAACAGCGCCCGGATGCTTGGGTTCGTATAGCCCTCATTGCGCAGCCTCCTGTCGAACGATTCGATGGCGTTGGAGACGATGCATGTATCCAGATGCCGGAGCACTTCGATGATCCCAGTTGAAGACATAAAGCGTGGAGTGTATTTTCAACGATACCCTCCAACACAGGAACTCGCCATCCAGCCGATTTTGTATTTCGCCTGCTCACGGCCACCACTTCGGGAAGATACAGGCTGGGCGGTATCGTGCATGCTGTTCACTTTCGTTACCCTGGTAGTGCCAGGGAAATGCGCGATGTCCATTAATGGCCATTCCGATCCGGACAAGACCCCCGAGCCGGTGGATTGCGTGTTTCTCTGGCACACCCTCCCCTGCCGTGAAGCCGTTCGGCGTGCCGCAACCCGCGTGCTGAGGCTTTACACCGCGAACTCCCTTCCGCAGGCGCGGCAACTGCTCTCCGAAAAAGGCGCCCGCGTGCTACTCGTCGAAGCGGGCGGCAACGACCCGGGTTGGATCGGCGCCGTCTCGGAATGGGGCCGGACGGAAGCCGGCGCTTGTTGGGTGCCCGTGCTGATGCAATTCGACGGCTCCAAATGGATCGACCTGTTGGAACGAGGCGCATTCGACGTGGTCTGCGCTCCCATCGAAACTCCGTCCCTGCAGCGCATTGTTCACGGTGCCGATTCCAAGGCCCGGTTGGATGGGACCGAAGCCCGCGATGTCTCCTACCAATTCAAGCCACAATAATTAGGAATGCTACTCGCTCCAGATTCGCGGCCGCGCCCGGAAGTGCGGCTGACCCGTTTTCGCAAAGCGACACGGGTGGCGCTGATCTGTGGCTTTGGCGCAATGCTGAGTTTGCTGATCTTCGCCAGCGTCCACCTCATACGGGGCTTGAATCATCTCCAGGTCGCCACCATTGAGAGTGACCGCCAATTCCTCGAAAACGACCGTTTGTTGGACCGCCTCCGTCTCACCTTCTTTTCGATGGGCACCAATCTGCGCGACTACCTTCTGGACCCCAATCCCACCACGGCCGAGCAGTCATTGGCTACGCTGTTGCGGCAGAGCGCGGAGATGAAGACGACCATTCGCGACTACCGCGCTGTGATGCCGCGCGAGGACCGCCCCGCTTTGCTGCAGTTTGAGGAAACCCATGAAAAGTACTGGAAAGTGGTGATGCCCGTCCTGGAGTGGGACCACGTTCGCCGCAAGAGAGACGGCTTCACTTATCTCCAGCAGTACGTGTTCCCCGCGAGGTTGCAGTTGCTCGAGGTCGCCGATGAGTTGGGGCGCCTGAATGAGATGCGGCTGCGCGCTTCCGATGTGCAGTTCGCCGACATTGCCCGCGAGGTGCGGCAGCGGATGGTGGTGAACACCGTGATCGCTGTGGCGCTCGGAGGCATACTGTGCTTGCTCACCAGCATCTACATTCTGCGCTTGGAGCGAGACCTTGCCGTGCGCTACCTCGAGATTAGCCAGGCCAGAGCCGAACTGGAAACATTATCGGCTGGGATTGTCGCCGCGCAGGAAGAAGAGCGGCGCGGCATTTCCCGCGAGCTGCACGACGAAGTGGGACAATCCTTGTCCGCGTTGCTCGTTGACGTCGGCAACGCCACCGCCGCCGCTGGAAAAGACAATCCGCGTCTGTTGGACAATCTGCGCTCCATTCGCCGGCTCGCCGAAGGCAGTCTCCAGGTGGTGCGCAACATGTCGCTCTTGCTGCGGCCATCCATGCTCGACGATTTTGGACTGGTCCCGGCCTTGCGATGGCAGGCGCGTGAGTTCTTGCGCAGGCATGCCGTGGAAGTCGAGGTCAAGGCCTCCGAGATTGCCGATTCTTTGCCCGATCCCGTCAACACCTGCATCTACCGCGTCGTGCAAGAGGCGTTGAATAACGTAGCCCGCCATGCCGATGCCACTCACGTCAGCGTCTTTGTGCGCAATGAATCGGGCCGAGTCCTGGTAGCGATTCAGGATAACGGCAAGGGCTTCAACCCCACCTCTGAAAAAGGACTGGGGCTGTTGGGTATTGAGGAACGGGCGCGCCATTTCGGAGGTCGTGCCAGGGTGGAGTCTGCTCCCGGCAAAGGAACCTTGGTGCAGGTGGAACTGCCATTGCCGGAGCCACTCGTGGAAGGGGTTCCCGCGTGAAACGTATTCGCGTTCTGCTGGTGGATGACCACACAGTCATGAGGGCCGGACTGCGCGCCCTCCTGGAGCGTCAGGAAGACATTGATGTAACCGGTGAAGCCAGCGACGGGAGGCAGGCAATTGCCATGGCCGAATCGCTACAGCCCGACATCATCATCATGGATGTGGCGATGAGCGCGATGAACGGCATTGAGGCCACCCGCCAGATACTCGCCAAATCGCCCGACATCTGCGTGGTGGTGTTGAGCATGCACTCCGATGAGAGTTACGTATTGCGCGCCCTCAAAGCCGGTGCACGCGGCTACCTGTTGAAGGATTCCGCTGAGGCCGATCTCATCAACGCCATCCGTTCCATGCGGGAAGGGAAGTCGTTCTTCTCCCCGGCGGTGAGCCGCATTCTACTCGAGGATTATGTCAGGCAACTCCAGCACCGCGGCGAGGAGGATAGTTACGAACTGCTCACCGCGCGCGAGAGGGAAGTGCTGCAGTTGATCGCCGAGGGCCGTTCCAACAAGGATGTCGCCGCGTTGTTGAACCTCAGTCTCTACACCGTGGAGACGCACCGCACCCACATCATGCAGAAGCTCAATCTGCACACCGTGCCGGAGTTGATCCTTTACGCCGTCCGGAAGGGTATCATCTCTTAGGAGCATGCATTCATGAGCGGACAGAATTTCAAAAACCACGCACGGTTCGACCCTGCGTTTCACTTTGTGCTTTTCCCGGTGCTGTTGTTGAGCGTCGTGGGCGCGGGTGTCAATCTGAAGAAGACACTCGACACCCATCAGGGGCTCTACAGCGCGTCGCTGCTGTTTGTGGCCCTTCTGTCCATGCTCGTTCTGCAGTTGATTACGCGCGTCTATGCGTTGAAGGCGCAGGACCGTGCAATTCGCGCAGAGGAGAATCTGAGGCATTTTGTTCTGACGGGGAAGCTGCTGGATCCGCGCTTGAGTGTGAAGCAGATAGTCGCTCTACGATTTGCACCGGACGCGGAGTTTGCGGATCTGGCGAAAAAGGCTGCGGAGTCCCAAATGGACCCCAAGTTGATCAAGGAGTCGATCAGGAACTGGCGCGGTGACTATTACCGCATCTGAAAGGCGCCGTCCCCAATTCACCGCAGCCGTCTGTATTGGACGCGAAACCGGCGCACCGGAGGATCCTCCTTGTCCAAGTAGTCGTCGAAACGCGTAAACTCCATGTCTTCGGGCGGATCGAGTTCCCTCCGCAGCAGCGGCCACGGCAGCAGGCCTTGTGCGTCGGCTTCCTCGCGCCCGCGCACGATCACCAGCGCGCTGCCGCCAGCCTCTACGGGTTCGAGTATGCACTCCAACGCCGCCCGTCGCAGCGACTCCTCCGGCAGTACTTGCAGTGTGTTCAGCGAAATCACCAACGGGAACCGCCGCCGCCACTCGCCCGGAAGATGGAACAAATCCGCCACAACCCAGCTCACGCCAGACTCCGGAAACCTCGCCCGGCACATCTCAATCGCAGTGGGCGAAACGTCGAACGCGGTCACGGCAAACCCGCGCGCTTCCAACTCGCACGCATCGTCTCCTAATCCGCATCCGACCACCAGCGCCTCGCCCGTGGCGGGCCTCTCGCTTTCCAGCCATTCCGTCAGATTCAGATTCGATTTCGCATCCGCCCACGGAATCTCCCACGGCGTGTCACGATGTTGGCGGTACAACGGCTCAAACCATCCAAGTGGCTCGCCTCGTTCCAGGTGCAACCGGGCCAGTGCCCGGGCCGATTCACGCGACATCTGAACTCCCCTACCTGACTGCTCCGCCAAACCCGGCCCCGCTCCTTAACCGAGCCGCGCACGTCAGCAAAGCGGGATTTTTGTGACTTCTGCCACAAGCTGCTAAGCCGATTGGACAATCCTGCCGATAGTAATTACGGATACCTTCCGATCGTTCTCTCTGGCGGTCTCAACTTGCTGATTATGCGGTTCATACGCTATTCCGGCTGTTTTTCGGACGGGCACGTTCAGATGCCGGTTCGCCTGGTCCAACTTCTTCCGGGCGTCTTGCAGGAGCAGAGCCGCGCCTTGGCATTTGCGCAGCAACTCGTATCGGTTCATGTATCTGGCGGACTTTCTTCTAAGTTACTGTCTAATGGGATGTGGTGTGCTCAGTTATCTTACCCTACAGCGTTTGCACTTGTACAGAACTACTTTGCGGGCACACATCCATACCCGCGCAAGCGTCTGAGGGAATCATGCGATACTGGAAGAATGGGAGATTTGGCGTGATCTGCAAAGTCCTGGTGTGTCTTGGTGTTGCCGTCCTGCTCTTGGAACCCGTTCCCCTTTTTGGCCAGGTTCCGAGTATACCTGGCTACGGCGGTCCCGCCGTTGCCAGCAGGGGGTTGGGCCGCGCCGGTCAACGGGGCAGCGAGACTGTCTCCCTCACTGCCTTCGCCAGCGTCAGCGGCACCTATGATACCGGCATCACCGCGGTCGGTCTCGACCAGCAGGGGAACATCGCCGACTCCGGTGCGCTCCTGGGCGTTGAGGTGGTCGTCGGCGCATATGGCACCAAGACCTGGAAGCGCCGCCGGCTTGGTCTCGATTACGGTGGTAATTTTCGCCACTACACCGGCAATTCCTACTTCGACGGCTCCGACCACTACCTCGCGTTGAATTACACCCAACAGTTGGGCCGCAGGGGAGCCCTCCAGTTTAGCGGCGTCGGCGGTACCACTTCCCGCGCCCTCGGCAGCAACTTCGGTTACGCCACCGGTTATGATCCTGCCTTCCTCACCACGCCCTTGAACGACATTTTCGACAATCGTCTCTACTACGCTGACTTCTCCGGCCGCTATGCCCGGCAGTTATCTCCCCGCAGTTCCGTCAGTCTCGGGGGCGGTGTTTTGTCCATGCGGCGCCGTTCCACAATCCTGATCGGAACAAATGGCGTTCGCGCCAACGGCGATTTTGTGCGCCGGATAAGCCGCAACACTTCCATTGGCGCGGGCTTCAATTACATGAAGCTTGAATTCCCTCGTGTATTTGGCGATTCCAATATCCAGTCTCTTTCCGTGCAGCTATCAAGAAACATCGGCCGGCGCTGGAGTGTTGCCGCCAGTCTGGGAGCCATGCGCCTCGAACTTACCGGAGTTCGCCAGGTCAATCTGGATCCGGTCGTCGCCGAATTGTTGGGCCAGCTCGTCGGGCGCGAAGCCTTCCATAGCATTAACTACTTCAGCATCGGTTCCCTCACCATCCTCC
This sequence comes from Acidobacteriota bacterium, assembly GCA_016213775.1. Taxonomy (GTDB): domain Bacteria; phylum Acidobacteriota; class Terriglobia; order Bryobacterales; family Bryobacteraceae; genus CADEFT01. Next base: position 71,133 of record JACQZR010000222.1, on the reverse strand, counting down.
ACACAATGCGTAAGTCGGATTTCTCTATAGGCTACAACCGTGGTCCTAGCATCGGTAACGGAGTTACTCTCGCTGGTAAGTTGGAAAACTTTACCGCCACCTATAGCCGCGTTGTCACCTCCCGCCTGCACCTGTCGACCTCCGCCTATTGGTCAAATACCACCGGCGCCGGTTCCTATGGCGGAAGCTTCCAGACATTGGCCGGGGGCGTTAACGCCTCCTACCGCCTCACCGATTATGCCAGCTTTACCCTCGGGGCTCAGGAACGCAGGATTGGTGTCGGGTCCAGCCAGTTCAATCGCTGGTCCACCCGCCTCAACGCCGGCATCGACTTCCGCCCCGGCAGCTTCGGACTCTGGCCTAAGTAACCGCATGCCCCGCATACTGGTAGTCGACGATGAGCCGGCCCTCCTCCGCCTCCTGGAGACTTTCCTCTCGCGGGTGGGCCATCACGTTACCTGTTGCGGCACGGGTGGCGCTGGCCTCCTCGCGCTCGACTCCTCCGAGTCCGGTTTCGACATCGCTGTCCTCGATCACTGGCTTCCTGATATGACCGGCATGGAGCTGCTCGATGGCGTCCTGCTGCGTGCCCCGGGCATGCCCGTCCTCATCTCCAGCGGCAGTCTCATGGAAATCGGTTCTCTCCAACTCCCCGAAACCGCCCGCATCGCTTTCCTTCCGAAACCCTACGTGCCAAAAATGCTCTGCGATCAGATAGATCTCTTGCTGGCCCACCCTTGACTTATTGCATCAGGAATCCTAACTTGGCGGCTTCCTGAAGCTTCGCCGCGATATTGGTACCTGATTCCGACCACAAATGTTTCTGCTCCAACTGCAGCTTACTCGATAACTCGGAAACCAGGTGCAGCAGGCTCCGCAAATTCGCCTGCGACGCCCGCAGGCTCGCTTCATCTCCCGGCTCCGGTAGAAACAGATCCTCCACCCCGAAGTCGATCCGCAGATGATCGCCCACCTCGTTATCGTATGCGGGGCCAAAGCAGTACAAACCCACTCGCACCGGACCCAGCCGCCAATCCCCGTCCTTCCGCATCAGGTCCCAATCGCACTCCACCTCGTATGCCACATCCTCGTGCTGGTACTCACGGCTCAGTTGGGCGAATCCTTCCGGACGGAATGGCTGCTGGTAGGCGTCCTCAAATAGCGCCGGTTCGGCGAAGCCAACCGCTCGCACCCGGCACACCACTGGGGCCTTGGTCAGCCGCGAAAACGGAAAAAGCTTCAGGAAATTCTCCCAGTGTTTGGGCATGGTCAAGGTTTGAAACCCTTTCACCCAGCAGGAGAGGGATAAGCGATCGGCCATATCCTCAGATTAGCGCACTCATGCGGTTTGCTATGCGCGCATGGCGATCCGTTGCAGCGGCTCCTGATACGTGCGCAGGAAGCTCTCCAGATCGCGCGCCGGAATCGGCCGGCCGAAAAGATGCCCCTGCGCCCGGTCGCAGTTGATGCTTCGCAGCATCTCCAACTGGTGCTCGGTTTCCACACCTTCAGCCACCACCGACAGGTTCATGTTGTGAGCCATCGAGAGAATGGTCTGCACGAGCGTCAGCGCAGACGCCGAAGTCCCAATCCCGGAAGTGAAGCTCTGGTCGATCTTCAGTGTGTCCACCGGGATCCACCGCAGATACCCCAACGAAGAGTAGCCAGTCCCGAAATCGTCGAGCGCGATACGCACTCCGCACGCCCGCAGCCGTTCCATCTTCGCCGCCGCCGTCTCGATGCACTCCATGATTACGCTTTCAGTGAGTTCCAGTTCCAACAGCTCCGGGCTAAGCCCACTATCGCTAAGCGCCGCCAGAACGGTGCCGGCGAGGTCCGGCTGCGCGAACTGCCGCGCTGATACATTCACCGCGATGCGGAACGGCCCCGTGCCATTCTTCATCGCGCGCGCAGCAATCCGGCATGCCTCCCGCAGCGTCCACCGGCCGATCTCGCCGATGTGCCCGCACTCTTCCGCGATGGGAATGAACTGCGAAGGAGGAATACGGCCCAGCTCCGGATGTTCCCACCAGATGAGTACCTCAAACGATTCGAGAGAAACTCCTTCGTTGAGCCGGATGTCCCAGATCGGTTGAAACGAGATTCGCAACTGCTCCAGGTCCACCGCATCGTGCAGCGAATGCTCCAGTCGAAGCCGGATCGAGCGCTCGTCCTGCCACTCCCGCTCATGGCACTGCACGCTGTTCCTGCCCGAATGCTTCGCGCGATACATTGCGGCATCGGCGTTCGCCAGTACGGATTCCGCCGTCGTCCCGCCCTGCGGATAGAGGGTTACTCCGGCGCTCGCCGTGAGTTGGATGGCCTGCCCATTCCAATGGATGGCTGCCCGCATGGAGTCGAGTATCTGCTCTGACCGCGCCACAGCATCGTGTTCGTTTTCCACTTCCGTCAATACGGCGACGAATTCATCGCCGCCCAGCCTCGCCGCGATTTCGCCCGGCCGCAGTTTCTCGCGAACCCGTGCCGCTATCTCGCATAGCACCGCATCGCCCGCCGCATGCCCCAGGTGATCGTTGATCTGCTTGAAGCGGTCCAGGTCAAAATACACCACCGCGAACTGCGCGTTCTCCCGCGCCGCCGTCTCCATCAGCAGTTCCACGGTTTGCGTCAGCAGAGCGCGGTTGGCCAGGCCCGTGAGCGCGTCGTGATTGGCCTGAAACGCCATCCGGTCCGACAGCCGGCGATGCTCAATCGCGATCGCGGCGAGCGAGCATGCCATCTCCAGCAGCTCCTCATCCACCGTGCGAGGCTGCACTGCCAGTTTCCAATACACCATCAACAGGCCCAGCAAATCGCCATTCCCCGTGAGAATCGGCGCAGTCGCGCAGGCCTGCCAGCAGTATTCGTGGGCGTCCTCGAAGCGGCACTGTGGACCGTTCTCCGTGAACAGTTCCGTCCTCTTCAGCAACCCCGCCGAATAGCAGTACCCCGCCTCGTGCACCATCTCGGTGCCTTGCATCCTCCGCCCATAGGCCTCGGGCATGCTGGGGGCGGCCGCACAGTACAACTTGCCGTCGAGCGCCAGGTGGATTGTCACCGCCAGGGCAGGGGACTGCCGCTCCATCATGCGGGCAATCTGCCGCAGCACCGACGCCAGCGGCTGATCCTTCGCCACCATCTCCAGTACCAGGCTGCGGTCCCGTTCCAGAGCTTCGGAGCGCTCCCGCGCCCCTTGCATCCGCCCTTCCAGAATCGACCGTCCGATGCCCTTCGCCATCAATTCGATCAACTCCGTCTCGTGCGAGCTGAACTCGCGCCACCGCGGATGTGGCGACGAAAAACTCAATACACCGTATAGGTCGCCGTCCACTAGTATCGGCGCGCCGATATAAGCTGATTGCCGCACGGGCCCGTAATGCGCCCGGCCCGCCAGTACCTGATTGTGTCCCACCCAGTGACAGCTAATCGTCCGCCCCTTCTCGAAAACCTCCCCGCAGTACAACTGGCTCAGCTCGAACGTCATCCCCGCGCGGACCGGGAACGAATCCGACCGCGACGCCCGCACCACCGCATACCTGCCCCTAACCTGCGAGATAACTCCGCATCCCAGCCCAAATATGTTGCGCCCCGTTTCCAGGTAATCATGAAATAATTCGTCGAGGGTTTCGTAATTCGTCGTGCTCAGCCGGTGAAGCTGCCGCAGATCCTCGCCGAACTTGGCCAGTTCGAGGCTCTTTTCCAGAAGCTGCTCCTGGGTGCGCCGCCGTTCCGGAGCCATTGCCGGCGCGCTCCTGCGCTTCTCCAGCTCCAGCTCATTCCCCGCCAGCACCGCCAGGTCCGTCAGATCCCGAATCTGATTGGGTGTGATCTGGTGCGGTTCCACATCCGCCGCTACCAGAACCCCCGCCGTGCCCCCGTCCCATAACGGAATCGCGAAGGCCGCGCAGAAGCAAACCGACGGCGCGAACTGGTGTAAGTGGTCATCCCGTTTGAGGTTCGCGCAGACCATCGGCTGGCTTCGGGTCACCGGTACCCACGCCGCCACCGAGCGCATTTCCTCCCGTAGCGACCCGTCACTCCCCGCCGATCCGCGCAGTTGCAGCCGGGGACGCTCGCCTATGTATACTCCAACTGCTGGAACTTGCAACAGTCGAGCTACCAGCGCGGCCACTCGATCGAGCGTCGAGCCGCGCGGGCCAGGGTCCGGGTTGTTGGCAAGCAGGGGCAGCATGGGCACAGTCTAGGGTTGCTATCTCAGTGTGCGTCATAGTTTTCCTTTAGACCAGAACTGGAAAGCCGCACCAGTACCGGGACCTTTGTACCGAATTCGCGTTCGCCCCCCGTCCCCCCTCCCGCGGCTTGGCGCTCAAATTGCAATAACTATTGTGGGTGACCCCATGAACCCTCTATTTCAAGACCGGCGGGAGGCAGGCAGGTTGCTCGCAGCCAGCCTCACAGACTACGCCCACCGCGATGGTTGCATGGTGATGGGGTTGGATGCGGGGGCGGTTCCCGTCGCGCTGGAAGTAGCGCACGCCCTCAACCTGCCCCTGGAGCGGTTTCCCGCACAAGCTGACATCGTGAAAAAGCGCTACGTTCTGCTTGTCGCCGAAGGTATCGTCCGTGCCCGTGGCGCGAACGATGCCATTGGAACACTGAAGAATCAGGGGGCGCGCCGGGTAATAGTGGCTACGCCTGTCGTCTCACGCGCCAGTCTTGCTGATCTTTGGCCCGTTGCCAGCGACATCTGCTTTTTGATGTCTCCCCAGACCTTCGAAAACCTCCCCGAATGCTACGAGCGGCTGCCCGAGTTCCCCTCAAAAGAGGCGGATGAGTTGGTGGACGTCTATCGCAATCGACAGTATCTGGAACCTTCCCTCCCCCTGCGCGATCTTTTTCAAATCAGCCGGGCGCAGGATGGCGCAAGCGGCACCCCGCAACGCGGCAATTCACGCACCTCACCGGCCAGGAACCACGCCCATCCTGCGCACAGAAAACCAGACCGCTTGTAGGACGGGCAAAGCACGCAAGCACCCCGCGTCTGATGCAATACCTCACCGATATGATCTAATATATATTCTTCGCTTCGATGCCCATTTCTCATCCTCTCGCCGGGATCACCGTCCCTCTGGTCACGCCCCTCACTTCGGCACTTACTCTTGAGGTCCCATCCCTGCACCGCCTTTGCAACCATGTCATTGAGGGCGGCGTGAACGCCATCTTCGTCCTTGGAACTACGGGCGAAGGCCCCGCCCTTCCCGCGGCATTGCGCCGCGACGTCGTGCGCGGAACCTGTGAATCCGCCGCCGGACGCGTCCCCGTGCTGGTGGGTATCACAGACTCCTCCATGGCGGAAATCCTCTCGCTCTCCGAAGCCTCAGCAGCCGCCGGCGCAAGCGCGCTCGTCTACGCCGGACCACCGTATTTCCCCGTCAGTCAAAGCGAACTCGCCGGCCTCGTGGCCGGTCTTGTCGAACAACTTCCGCTCCCGCTGTTCCTGTACAACATGCCGAGCCATACCCATGTCACATTCGAACCGGACACCGTACGGCAGTTGTCCACCATCCCGCAAATTGCCGGTCTCAAGGACAGCTCGGCCAATCTCATGTATTTTCAGAAGGTGCAGCGCGCCATCGCCGCCCGCCCCGGCTTCGGATTGCTCATGGGACCCGAGGAGCTACTCGGCGCCGCCGTCCTGTCCGGCGCCACCGGTGGAGTAAATGGCGGATCGAACCTATACCCCCGTCTCTACGTTGCTTTATTTCAAGCCGCCGATCGTGGCGATTGGAATGAAGTAAAACGTCTCCAGCAGATAGTCCATCTCCTCAGTGCCGGTATCTACAGCGCGGGAACTTACTCCTCCAGTTACCTAAAAGGACTGAAGTGCGCCCTCTCCATCGCCGGACTCTGCGGCCCAGCCATGGCCGTCCCCTACGTCCCCTGGAGCGATTCCGAATCCGCCCGCATCGCGGCCGCCATGAAGCTGCTCGAAGAGCAAGCCCCGGATCTCTGCCTCCGCCCCTCCACTTAGTAAATCGGCCCCTCCCCCGGAGGCCTCGTCTTCCACCGCCGGTGCACCCATAGCCATTGGTCCGGATACTCCCGGATCACCCCTTCTAACTGCCGGTGCAGTCGCTGCGTGTCCTCCTGGGCATCCCCGCTCATCTCCACCGGCTCATAGAACCGCAGTACATACCGCCCCTCCGCCTCATCCCAGAGCGCATAGCCGGGAATCACCGTCGTCCCGGCATGCGCCGCAATCCGCGCGAACCCTGGATGCGCGCACGCCTGCTTCCCGAAAAACTCGACAAACACGCCCTCATTCAGCCCAACATTCTGATCCGCCAGTATCCCCACCGCCTCGTTCGCCGCCAGCGCCTTCAGAATCCCCCGCGCAAAATCCTTCTTCTCGATCACCCGGTTCCCCGAGAGACTCCGGTAGCGTGCCACCAACCCGTCAATCCGCGCGTTGTCGAGCGGACGAACCACCACGTGCATCGGCCGGCTCATCAGCGCATGCGCAAACGCGCTCAACTCCCAGTTTCCCAGGTGAGCCGTGTAGAACAACACCCCGCGTCCTTTCGCCAACCCCCGCTCAAAATGCTCCAACCCCTCATACCGGATCCATTCGCCGATGTTGGCCCGCGTCAATGAAGGGAAGCGGCTCAGCGCCACAAAAACCCGCGCAATGGAAGTAAACACCCCGTCAATCACCCTCTCCCGTTCTTCATCGCCCAACCCCGGCAAAGCAAACGAGAGGTTTACCCGCGCCGTCCGCCGCAGCCGCGGTATCGCGATGTCCAACAACCCCGCCACTCCCCGCCCAACCGCCATCGCCGCGCCCAGCGGCAGCCAAGCCAGCATTGCCAGAATCCCTCGCGCGCAGGCATACTCCACCCACGTTCTCAGCGGGGACCGGCGGCGCGAGTCAGACAAGTTCCCATTGTAGCCGCCGTCCGCAAGCCCCCACGCCTAAAAACTGCGTGAGTAGCCAAACATCAGAATGCCGTCCGCAAAGGACGCGTCACCATGCCTTCCACTGCGAACCTCGGCAACGCTTCGGGTCCGGTTGCGGTACACAGGAATGGCATAGCTGAAGGACCACATGCTCCTGCCCCGCGCCAGTTGCAGCCCCGGCTCCACCGACACTGTATACCCTGGACGCCGGAAGCCGTCTTCTCGCCCGATCACGTCGCGGGCCGGCACGCCCTCGTCTCTCGCCGCAACACTCAGCGCCACCCCATGCAACTTCGGCACCGCGTAACCGATCCCCCCGCGCACCAGGTATTGGTCGGACACCGACAGCTCGCGCGCGACCGCGGTTGTCGCGGTATAGCTATTCCTCGGATTGAAGAGATAAACGCCCGTCGAAAACAGCGTAAACCGCCGCAGGAGCGCTTTGTATGCCGAATAGTCGATCGCAATGCCTGTACCGGAATCACCCAACTGAATCGACTGGTCCACCGTGACTGGTGTCGGAGCGGGTATGATCGAGCCACTGATGAAACTCGTCACGTTGGGCCTTCCTGTCGGTAGCTTCACTGCGAACCCGATTTGGATGTTCTGGCGCGACTCGACCGGCGGCCGCCAGATCCAGAACCGCCCTCCGAGCGACACATCCCCCAACCCCGTGCTTTCGGTCACGCCGCTGGTAAGGTGGTTAATGCGGTCCGCGTCCATCACAGGAGCACTGATGGCAAGCGTCCACCGGCGGCTCAGCCGGTAGCTCAACGACACATCGAAAAGGTGAATTTTATTCTGCTGATGCATCCCCAGGAGAATGCTCCGCGGCTGTTCCACATCACCGATGAACGGACGGAACGAATCCTGCCAGCGATAGCCAAAGCTCACCGTCCATCGTCCGGGTGAGGTCGGACCAGTGAAGATTCGGCCGAGGCCCGAATGGGGCGCGGCCCCGGCCGATTCCACTCCACACAGGGCGCCAAGCACGGGCGCACCTTGTCTTGCAGCCACTCAACCCTGTCCGGCAGCACGCTGTCCCACGGCCACCAGAAGCAGCGCAAGCAACGGGACACGCAGACGCCGAAAATATGTCATTGATGAGCCGTTGGAGGCGGACCTGAGCGAGTATAGAAGATAGTGTACCTCAGTCATTTTCTTCGACGCCCCCGATCCGTATGGACCGTTCTCATCGCGCTGGCACTCCTCTGTCCTTCCGATTCCACCCCGGCGGACTCGCGGCCCGTTCGCTTGCCCTTTAAGGATCTGAACGGCAGAAAAGTGCGCGTGAGCGATTTCCGCGGCAAGATCGTGGTGCTGAACTTCTGGGCGACATGGTGCGTGCCCTGCCGCGAGGAGATGCCGTTGCTCGTGGAGGCCGAAAGCGAGTACGGTCCCCGGGGTGTCGTGTTCATCGCCGCCTCCCTTGATGACCGCGAAACGCGATCGAAGATTCCCGAGTTTGTGGACAAGTTCCGAATTCGATTCCGTGTATGGACCGGAGCGAGCACGATGGATCTGGAGGATCTCAAACTGGGCCAGACGCTTCCCGCCACCGCTTTCCTCGACCGCGACGGCCGCGTGCGAGCGCGTGTGCTCGGACTGCTCACCAAAGACGAATTGCACGAGCGCCTCAAGCGGCTCTTGGGAAACTGACTAATGGGCGAACGCGTACCCGCGAGCTCACTCCGTTTTACCCAAAAGCCGCGTGTACTTCTCCCACGCAAGGCTCGCAACCGCCCTCCCGAGCACCCGCGACCGGAAGTCGGCCTCGTCAAAATGGATGCCTGCCACACGGCGCGACCATGCTGCGTCCTCCGCCACTTCTGAGAAGGTCCGCCACTCGAGTGTGGTTTCCTTCTCCGGCGACGTCCCTGGATCGAATCGCGAGGTGCCGGCTGCATAAACAACCTTCTTCACAAAGGTGTCGTCGCCGGTGAAGCGCTTTAGGATCTCGGCGGCGGCGTTGCTGTAGGCGCTGTGGCCCGATGGAAATTCCGGATGCGGCGGCGTGCTGATCCACGATTGCCACGCGGAGCCATCAATTGCAATGATTCCCTTGCCCGGGCCACCCCACCCCTGGATCGTCTGGCCTTTGTAGAAATGGCGGATCGCGCTGATCGGCCGTACGTAGTCATAGGCGCGCTTGGCATCCCAAACAGATACCGAGACGTCGTGCAAGGCGGCGTTCAGTGCGAAGAACATCTTGACGTCCTGATCCAGATCGTGTTTGTCGCGCAGGGACACTTCCTCCGCCAGGCGGTTCCAGTGTCCCGGAGGTGTGTCGGTACCCGCGAAATCATCCCAGTACTCGCCGCTCATCTTCGTCCGGTCATCCAATTCGGCGTTCAGCCGAATGGTGTCCTTCAGCCGTTGCTGAAACAGCCAGGTACCAAGTATCGGAGGAGGACCAGGGCGGAACTGATCCGGGGATTGCAACGCAAACGGAGTGACTTTTCCCCAATGCGGCGACAGGAACCTCTGCACTGCGCCAGTCGGACCGCGGAGTGGTTGCCACCGGCCCGGATCGACGAGATCCTCCGGGAAGTTCACTGCCTGGTAATCGGTGTAATCTGAATACGGACCGCTGCCGCCGAAGTCGCCCAGTTGATTGGAACCGTCTTTGTGGCAGAGTTCGATCACGGCCGCGGCAGCAGCATTGCCAACGCCGGCCGGCGTCGACGGATCCGTCAGGTTGATCCCAGGGTTGTATCCGAGATCGATCATGCGCTCTCGCAGCATGGTTTGCTGGGTTGGAAATAAATCGAGCAGCGTCCGATACGCGGCGTAACTGATCGCCATCGCTTTGTCATTCGCAGTGCCCTTCTGTCGCGCTACCGTCAATTGCAGGTTCGGCACGGCCTCCGGTTCGTAGACAGACCAGGCGTTATAGATGGCAGTGTGAACTATATATAAGGCTCTCGATGCTACGGTCGGCGCGGCACTGGTCGTTTTGATCGCGAAGACAGTGACGTCGTTCCACTTCAACGCGGGGTTCACCCCGGGATCCGTGATCTCGTTCGCACGAGCATTCGATATCCCCAATGCAAGCGCTATCAATGCCCCGCAGAATCGCTTCCGGGCAAGTACTCGTCGTGTCATGGAAACTACCCCCCTCGGTAGATCAGCAATGCTTGAGATTGTAGCGCTCCTTATCGGAGTTTGACAACTTCCATCTTTATGTCATGAACGCCGTTGTGCTGCGCGCTGTGCCCGTGCCGGAACCCGGCCGGGTTGTGAGCCTGAACGCGAGCGGGTGGGCCCGACGGCGCTGGACAGACCGCCGCAGCGATGGCTCCTTCCCCCTGGCTGCCTATGAACAGTTGCGCGCCGACCGGTCCGCATTGTCCGACGTGATGGATTATGTGCCTCTCTCTGTCAGCAAGACCCCGGTGCGCGTCGGCAGTGAAACCGAGGAGGCGGAAGTGAACATGGTAAGTGGGAATCTCTTCTCCGGCCTCGGCGTTCCCGCTCTCTGCGGCCGCACATTCACCGGCGCGGATGAAACAAATCACACCAGAGTGGCCGTCCTGTCGCACTCGTTTTGGAACCGGCGCTTTTGCCGCCAATTGCTTGGCCGTCGGCCAGCGATGCTGTTTGGTGTCGAGCCGTCCGAACCCCACAGCTTCTCTGCCGGGATCATCCTGATCGCTCTTGTGGCACTGCTTGCCAGTCTGCTCAACGCTCAGCGTGCCGCGGCCACCGAGCCGATTGTTGCCCTACGATACGAGTAGCTGCGCTCCAGCCAACCAATCCGCCCAAGTACAATATGGTCATCTTGACCACGAGACTCTGTCTGTTGACGCTGGCGGCTGCGCTTCTGCCTGCCGCCGAGCCGATCCGGCTGCATCCGGACAATCCGCACTACTTCCTTTTCCGCGGCAAACCCACCATCCTGCTCACGTCCGGTGAACATTACGGCGCGGTCCTCAACGCCGCATTCGACTACAAGAAGTACCTCGACACCCTCGCCAAAGATGGGCTCAACATGACCCGCATCTTCACCGGCGTCTACCGCGAGATCCCCAATGATTTCGGCATTGCGGGCAACACACTGGCTCCCAAGGCGTCCGATTTTCTTCCGCCATGGGCCCCTGTCGAAGGCGGCAGGTTCGATCTCACCAAATGGAACCCCGCCTACTTCACGCGCCTCCGCGACTTCATCACCGAGGCCGGCAAACACGGCATCGTTGTGGAAGTGACGCTGTTCTGCCCCTACTATCGCGACCACATGTGGACGTCGTCACCGGCCAACGCCGCCAACAACGTCAACGGCATTGGCGCCAAGGCCACCAGCACGGAAGTGCTCGCCCTCAAGCATCCGGATCTCACCCGCGTGCAGGAAGAAATGACGCGCAAGATCGTCACCGAGCTCAAGGAGTTCGACAATGTCTATTTCGAACTCGCCAATGAACCATACTTCGCCGGAGTGACGCTCGAGTTCCAGGCACACATCGCCAAAGTGATTCGCGAAGTGGACAGCACGCATCTCATCGCGCAGAACATCGCCAACAACCATCAGGTGATCAACAAGCCGGACCCGCTCGTGTCACTCTTCAACTTCCACTACGCGCGCCCACCCATCGCCGTCGCCGAGAACTGGGCACTCAACAAAGCCATCGGTTTCGATGAAACCGGCTTCGACGGCACGCACGATTTCGTCTACCGCATCCAGGCCTGGGATTTCCTGCTTGCCGGCGGCGCTCTCTACAACAACCTCGACTACTCATTCACGGTAGGCCACGAGGATGGCACCTTCGCTTTCCCAGGCTCGCAGCCGGGAGGTGGCGGCGTGAACTTCCGCGCGCAATTGCGCATCCTCCGCGACTTCCTCGCCCAACTTGACTTCATCCGCATGAAGCCTGACGCCAGTGTTCTGCAGCCGCTCCCGGAAGGAATAACCGCGCGCGCCCTCTCCGAACCGGGCAGACAGTATGCGGTCTACCTGCACCACGGGCGCGTTCTCAACGGCTTCAACCCCCACTATGTTGTGCGTACGGGCAGGCAACAAACCGGCGTCACTCTGCACCTGCCTCCCGGGAACTACACCGTCACCTGGTGGGATCCCAAGAAGGGCCGCACCGCTCATGTGGAATCGTTCCCGCACACCGGAAGCGGCAAGACGCTCATACCGCCGCAGTACACTGAAGACGTTGCGCTGATCGTGAAAGCACGCTAAGCCGAAGGCTGCGATTTATCGCGCTTCACCCAGTGATACGCCGCAACCGAGTTCTTCCAGAAATACTTCTCCGCAACGTCGCGACCCTTGGGCATGAAGTATTCACTCACCATCCGGAACACCTCATCGTATGGCGCCCAGTTGTCGCTGTTTGGCCAGTCGCTGCCGTACAAGACGTGATCGGGTCCGAATACTCCGAATAGCTCATCCAGCCGCGGTTTGTAGAACGCCAGATCGTTGGGAATCCGCCCGTTGTCTATCGTCCGGAACACCGAAGAAATCTTCACCCATACATTCTTCCGCTTGCCCAATTCGCGAAGATTGCCCATGTACTGCTTCAATCCTCCCGCCTCCTTCGGCGGCTCCAGTTTTGGGAGGTGGTCGATCACCACCCGCAGATTCGGCACTTTGTCCGTCAGCCGCACCATGTCCTCAATCAGCCCTGGCTGCGGATTGGCCGTGTCCAGCGTCATCCCTGCCTGCGCCAGCAGCTTCAGATCCTCAACGAAGGCCGGCTTCTGGAACTCGGCATGAAGATCGCGGCCCCAGAGATTCCCGTACCGGATTCCCAGGAAGAGCGGGTTCTTGTGGAAGCGGTCGAGGTGCTTCTTGAAATCCGGCTTCCCGGGCTCCAGATCCCCAATGGTACCCACCATGATGTTGTCTTTCGCCATCACATCCAGCACCCATTGGTTGTCTTCAAGCAGCGGGCTGCACTCCACCTCAATCGCGCCCACGATGCCGTGTGGAACAGCCAGTTTCCGGTAACGCTCCGGGAGCGCTGTCTGGAACAACCTGGTGTTGGTCTTGGGCGGCCACGGCACTCCGCCCGGCCGCGACACATCAAACAAATGGATGTGTGTGTCAATCACGGGAAACGGCAGCTTCGCCGCGTGCAATGACGGAGACAGCGATGCGGCGAGGCCCGCTGTGGAGGTGGTTACGAATTGCCTTCGGTTCACCCTCGCTATTGTATCCGACGGTGCAGCCGCGTCAAGAACCGTTTAGCACCGGCGCCAAGGGGAGCGGGGGCGGTTTTGGTAAACTGTAACTTCTCGCAAATCCCATGAAATACGGACTCAAAATTCCCCAGACAGGCGCGTTGGACTTCCTGTCCCTTGGCGCGCTGGTTCATCGCCTCGACCCCGGTGTCATCCCTTTTCGTAAGGCCCATCATTGCGATATTCACGTGAGTGGCGGCGAGTTCAACGCCGCCGCCAACCTCGCCGATTGTTTCGGCATGAGCACGGGTATCGCCACCGCGATGGTGGATTACCCCATCGGCGATCTCATTCACGAACGCGTGCGCGCGATGGGCGTCAAGCCGTTCTATAAGCACTTTGCCCACGATGGCGTGACCGGTCCCAACATGGCGACGGTGTACAGCGATCGGGGACAGGGCGTACGCGCTCCTGTGGTCTTCTACAACCGCTCGAATGAAGCAGCGGCGCGGTTGAAGCCCGGTGATTTCCCCTGGAAGGAGATTTTCGGTCAAGGCGTGCGCTGGTTCCATAGCGGTGGTATCTTTGCCGCCCTTTCGGCCACCACGTCACAGGTGATTCTTGAAGGCATGAAGGCCGCCAAGGCCGCCGGCGCAGTGGTTTCCTTTGACCTCAACTTCCGCGAGAAGTTGTGGAATGTCTTCGGCGGCGGCGATCGTGCGGTCGAGGTTGTTGCCGACATCGTTCGCAACGTCGATGTGCTGGTGGGCAACGAAGAGGATTTGCAGAAAGGTCTCGGCGTATCCGGGCCGGAAGTGGCAGCCAAATCCAAGCTCGACCCGAGCACGTTCTTCGGCATGATCGACGCCGTGATCGGAAAGTTCCCGAACATCAAGGTCGTTGCGACGACGCTGCGCGAAGTCCATTCCACCAACCGTCATAGCTGGAGCGCGGTGGCGTGGGTGAACGGGCAGACCGTTGCCGCGCCCACCTGCGAACTCGATGTGCTGGATCGCGTCGGCGGCGGCGATGGATTCGCGGCCGGCTTCTTCTACGCGGTGCTGCAGGGCATGGAACCGGAGGAGGCGATCCGCCTGGGCTGGGCCCACGGTGCGCTGCTCACCACATTCCCGGGTGATACGACGATGGCCAGTCTGCCCCAGGTGAAGGCATTTGCCAAGGGCGGCTCAGCACGCATTCAGCGGTAAGCCACCGTTGCGTACTTCCTGCTTCTGGCTTCTTGCTTCTGGCTTCTTACTTCTTGCTTCTGGCTTCTGGCTTCTTACTAAAACACCAATCGCATCGAAGCCTGCATCGCACGGTTACCGCCCGCTGAGTTGATCACCCCAAAAGTGGCAGCTTGGTTCATATTCGTTCCGGGAGCGCCGAAGTTCGGAGTGTTCGTGACGCCCGTTCCCTCCAGCCGCACCTCCACACGCAACCGCTCGCGCAACGGGAACGTCTTGAACAGCGCCGCATTCAGCGATCGCGCGCCCGGCGCCCGCAGATCATCGAGCGCCGGCGGTTCCGGCGAGATGGTGTACTGGTCCGGCAACGCCAAAAAGGCGCTCGTATTGAAAAACGGATTGGTCACACGTCCACCTTGAACCGAATCGCCCAGACGTTGGTTGATTGGTCCCTCCAGCCGCGGATTTGCCACTCGAAGAGGCCTTCCGTTGGCTTGGCTCACCGAGAGAGGCACACCGCTGGACAGTGTGCCGAAGCCGCTCATCGCCCATCCCCCCGCCACCTGCCGCCACAGCCGGTTCATCCCATTGCCCTGGAACTCGAATGGCATCTTGTAGGTGAACGCCAGCCGCATCACGTGCTTCTGATCGAACGGCGACACAGCGCGGTAGTGCCTCTCGTTGATGATGCTGGTTGTGTTGTTATCCATAGTTCGCGAGAACGTGTACGCAAACAGGAAGTTCAACCCGCGGGTCAGGCGCTTATCGAGCTTGGTCTGCAACGAGTGATACAGGGCGCGGCCGGTGTTTGCTCCCTGCAACGTTAGAGTGGTGTACTGTGGGAACCGCGGCCACAGCCGGCTTTGTGTGATCGTTGCGCCACGCCCCAACGTCGACGTCGCGGGAAGCACATTGAGAAACACGTTCCCGACAGCGTTGTTCTCCGCGCGGCCCAGCGCGAGGTAGCGGTCAGGCTTCTCGTTCAAATTGAAGCTCTCGATCTGTTTGATGCTGTGCATCCCCATATACGCCACTTCCAGCACCATCTGTGACGGCAGTTCCCTTTGAATGGCGAACTGCCACTGCTGGTTGTACGGGTTCAATCGCTTGTCGTCGAAAAACGCGAGCGCGTCGCCCACCTGCGCCATCAGCCCCACCGATGTTCCGATTGGTTGCTGCAAGCCGGTGGGAAACGGATTCGCCAGCGTGGTCAGAGCCGTCGCCCCGCCATCGCTGCTGCCGACAAACGAAGTCTGTGCGTTGAAGACGTTCAGCGTGCCGAAGAAGCTCGTGTTGAGAGCAATCGTCGAGTAGAACAAGCCGTACCCGCCTCGGATCACTGTCTTCGGCAGCAATTGATAGGCGAAGCCGAAACGCGGCCCGAAGTTGTTCCTGTCCGGACTGATGGCGCGCGGATTGCCGTTGATGCCCGCAAACAGAATGCCGCCACGAAGGTCGAGGCCGGGCACTCTCACCGGCAGTTGCGCGGTTTCGTCGAACTTGTAGCTGTTGCGGTCGTAACGCTCCGTGTAGGGTGTCTCCAGTTCATATCGCAGCCCGAGATTCACCGTTAGCTTGCTGGTCACCTTCCAGTCATCCTGCACGAACAACCCGCTGTAGTGATTCTGCACCGAGGTCGGGCTGTTGAAGCCGAAATTGCCTGAATCCGCCAATCCCAGCAGCATCGTTGCCATGCCCGAGCCGGACGTGTTGGCCGCGTTGCGGTTGAACGGATCGGACTGCGTGAAGGTCGGGCCCGTGGCAAACGATGCCGTGGCGTTGCCGCCTGGCGCCACGTTGCTGTTGCGGGCAAGCCGATAGTCCAAACCAAACTTCGTCGCGTGCTTGCCTGTCAGCTTGGTCCACGTCGAAAGCGCTGAATAAACCATTTCCCGCGAAAACGATTGGCTGGCGCCGATGACCGGCAGGTTACCTCCGAGATCGAAATTCGACCAGCCCCGTACTGCCTGGTTTCGAATGATCACATCCGGCAACTTGAGATCCGCTGGGTCAGCGCCCGCTGCGCCTCCGGTCGACCTGCTGGCATAGCTCAGCACTCCCAGCCGGATCGAGCCCACCAGCGAGGGTGACAGCGTGATGGTATCATCCACGCTCACGTTGATCCTCCTCCGGAACAGAAGACCGAGATCACTGCCCCCTGACACCGGATAGGACGTCGCGCCATAGAAAAGGTCTTCGGCCTGCTGGATGCGATCGAGAAATCCGAACCGCCCGAACAGACGCTGCCGGTCGCTCAAAACGTGATCGACGCGCACACCCGTCTGCCGCTGATCGACCATGTACGTCTTGCTCAGCGCCCAGTTGTAGGCTTCGAGCTGCGAGCTTTGATTCAGATTGGGCGCAGGGTACTTGCTGAGCACCGCCGATCCCAGCGGCGTGACACGCGCCGCCGGAATGCGCGCGCCGGCAAACGGCTGCCTCGTGGCCGTGCTCCCAGTCACCACGGTAGTCAATGGATCGTAGATCGCGAACGCACCTCCCTGGCGATTCAACGTGCGCGAGAAATCGCCCGTCTTTTCCAGGTCTGTCGGGACACGCGCCTGCCGGGTCAATTCCCGCGGATCGTGGTCACGTTCCAACGACGTCGAGAAGAACGTGCGGTTGCGCCCGTTGTACACCTTGGGAAGGAACACCGGCCCACCTACCGTATACCCCCACTGTTGGTACTCCACCGGAGGCTTGGGCAGGCCGAGGCGATTGTTCGTCCAACTGTTGGCATACAGGCTCTCCCAACGTTTGAAGATGTATGCGGCGCCGTGTAGATCGTTGGTGCCGCCACGCGTGGTGATGCTCAGCGCGCCGGCGTTGGAGTGGCCGTAGGAAGCATCAAACATCGTCGTGTGAACGCGCACCTCCTCCACCGAATCCACCGATGGAATGAACCCGAACGTGCCGCCCGCGGTCGTGTTCGGCATTCCGTCAAGGATCACTTCGTTCCGCCCCTGCCCGCTGCCCCCGCCGGCGATCGAGAACGTCGCCTGGGCGCTGCTGGTGTACGTGCCGGTGTCGCCCGTCACGCCCGGGGCAAGGTTGCGTAGGTTGATGATGTTGCGGCTCAGTGAAACCGAAATCATTCCTACATAGCGGTTGTCAATGACTTGGCCGAGATCGGCGTTGGCCGTGTTCAGCAGCGGCGCCGCGGCCGTTACCGTCACCGACTCCGATGTCTGCCCGACTTCGAGAGTGAAGTCGAGCGTGGTCGTCGCATTGGTGGAAATGCGGACGTTCTGCCGCTCCACTTTCTTGAACCCGGCCACCGTCACGCTCACTATGTAGTTGCCCGGCGCCAGGAACGGCACCTGGTAATTGCCGGTGGCGTTCGTGACGCCACGCAGGATCGTGTTGGTCTCGCTGTTGCGGACCTCGATTTCAGCGCCCGCCACTGCGGCGCCGGTAGGATCATTTATGGTTCCGCTGATCGTGCCTCGGGATTCCTGCGCGGCAGCGATCGAACAGCAAAGGGTGAGAAGAGCGAATAGCCTCATAGCGCCTCCTGCGGTCTTACAGTGTGCCCGATTATATCAGGTCCATATCTCTACCTCGGTGGACCGCAGTTCCTTTTTGTTCCGCCATTCTGCAACATTTCTATAAAGTAATGTTTAAAACATTCCGATAGATGACTGTATGGTAACCGCGATCCTCCTCTACGCAATCCAAACCCTGAGCGCCCAGCCCGGCCGCTTCGGACTTCCCGCCTGCGACGCCCCCGGCCAGCAACTCGCTACGCGCACAGCCTTCACCATCTGTCACAGCAACACTCACAGAGTCCCCGTTTGGACCGCCTATCAGTTCACCCCCGAAATGCTCACGGCCCCCTCCGCTCCACGCCGGCATTTCCGTCGTGATCCCGAGTTCCACGCCTCAGCTTCGGAAGCCGATTACAAAGGCAGCGGCTTCCACCGCAGCCACATGGTTCCCGCCCTCGATCTCGCCGCTTCCCCAGTCGCCCTACGCGAATCTTACTACCTCTCTAACGCCATCCCTCAGCTACCGGAACTAAATATGTCTGAATGGCGCAAGATCGAAAACGACATACGCAAACTCGCCGCCCACTCAGACTTCCTCATCATCCTCACCGGCACCCTCTTCGATTGCGACAACATCCAACACATCGGCCCCAACCAAGTCTCTGTCCCGTGCGCCGCCTATAAAATTGCCCTTGCCCTCCGCGGCGAAACGAAATCCGCCTACGCCGTCATCCTCGCCAACCGGCCCGCCGCCACAAGGCAAACCGTCTCCATCCGTGAAGTCGAAAACCGCGCCGGCTTGGACTTCCTCTCCGCTCTCCCCACGCTCGAACAAGACACTCTCGAATCCACCACAACGGCCCTGCGCTAGTCCGGTCCCAGCAAAAGGAACACCGCCGGAAGCGGGTAAGCTCCGGCGGCGTCTTCCTCCGATACAGGAACTGTGGTTTCCTTGTCTATCTGGGTGCGATCGGTTCCGAGTAAGCATCGATGGACAGCAGGAACTGTACAACCTGCCGCCGCGCGTTTGAATCACTCAGTGAGTCCACGCCGTTGGTTCCGGCAGAACGGTGAGCAACATTATTAAGTACGCCTTCCAGCGAGTTGACGCTCCCGTTGTGGAAGAACGTCTGCGGAAAGGCGCTGATGGACAGTAGCGAAGGCGGCACATAGCCATCCGCGCCGAGCGGAGCGGCGGCGTTCGCGCGCACTTCGTTGCGTTGGGTGGAATCGAACGTCCCCACCTTCTTCAACTGCCCGATGATCTGTCCGGCGCTCAGCAGGTTGCTATCGGGCGGCGGTGTGAAGGTGACCTTCGATGTCGACCACGCGTTGCCGCCGTGGCAGGACTGGCAGTTGGCAGCCTTGAACAACTCCCGGCCGGCGACGGCTTCAGGGTCATCCTTGGCCACTGGGGCCAGCGGTGCGCGGACGCCAAACTGGATGTAGGCCTTGATGGCATCCCACGCGTTGAAGCCGCGAATCTTCAATTGACGCCGTCCACCGTTGGGCGGCGTGAAGGGTACCGGCGCCGCAGCCGGAGTAATGCCATCGTCGCCGACAATCAGTCCGAGACCACCACTGACGCCGCGGATGTTCGCTTCGAAGTCTTCCTGTTCGTCGAAGATGCCAGACCAGTTGAGCGCGCGCATGCTCGTCGGATCCTCCGGGTCGAAGTCGGCGTGTTGCGAAATCGCGCGCCGCGGGCCCGCTGCGAAGATCCACACCACGTTGTCGCTCAGACCGTCGGGGTGGCAGGAAGAGCACGAGCCCCAACCGTTGTTCGACATGCGACCGCGAATCTTGGGGGAAAGCGGACCGGGACCGTCGAATTCGCCAACCGAGGCGTGATACAGGTCCTTGCCGGCGAGGATCTGATCCTCGAAGCTGCCCGGTGTGGGAAGCGGCGCGGATTCGATCGTGCCGACCACGCTGTCGTTGGTGACGTCGATTACCGTCACGTCGCGCGAGATGTAGTTCATCACATAAGCGCGCGTGTCGGTGTTGTTGATGACGATGCCGCGCGGGTTGCGCCCGGTGGCAATCTGAAGCACGCGCGTAGGCGTTGCACCCGGAATATTCACCACCGAGGGTTTGCCGGTGGCGTCGAGCGTTGCCTTGACGACGATGTCGCTGGCCATGCTCACCACGTACGCTTCGTTGGCGTTGTTCTTGACGGCCACGGCCCAGGGCTGAGTGATGAAGAGCTTCGGCGTAGCAGCCTGATCGCGCACCGCCACATGCATGTTGATGGTCTGATCCTTCAACTGCGTCAGGTCGAGCGACGAAAGCAGGCTTTGCGTGTTCAGATCAAAGCGTGCAGGACCGTTTGGCGAGGCGCCCGTGCTCGGGATGAGCGCGAAATTGCCCTTGAGGGCGATGCTGTTCAACTGGTTGGGATAGGCGCTGGTGGTGAGCCGGTCCTCCGTCCCCGGTGCGATCCGGGCGATCGCGTCGCCGGGGGCTTTGAATCCGGTATCACCGATGGGGAGCAGCGGTGCAACTCCGTCCACCGAATCCGACCCGGCCCGAATGAAGACCACGACACCCTGCTTGGCGTCATCCTCGCCATCCAGTTGGCCCGTGCGCGGTGTTCCAAAAAAGTTGGTGACGTATACAGTCTCGTCGTCGTCGGAATCGTTGCCGTTGTTGCTGATGGCGATGCCGGTGGGCGCGAACCCGACGTCCGTGATCGTCGCCGTCACCCGATTGGTTGCCGTGTCAATGACGGAGACTGAGTTCGAACGGCGGTTGGTGACGTAGAGTTTGCGGCCGTTGGGTGTCAGCGCGACACCGTACGGCTCCACACCCACTTCGATTTCCGCGATCTCTCGCGCCACCTGCGGACTGGTACGGAGGATACTCAGCACGCTGATGGTCCCGCTCACGGTGTTGGCGACGTATGCGCGAGTTCCCTGCGGGTTGACGGCGACCCCGTTGGGCTCTTCGCCGACGGGGATCTCGCGAAGTTTGCGGTTGCGGTCGTTGGCGACGTCGAAGAACGTCACGCTGTTGTTATCGGGGTTGGCGACGACGAGCCATGTTCCATTTCCATCGAGTGCCAGTGTTTGTGACGATGTCGGTCCGGCAAAGCGCGAGAGCACGGGCGGTGGGGCCGATTGCGATTGGGCCCCTCTGGTTGTCAGATACCAACCCAACCCAAGCACGGCGCATGTGCCGGCGATCTTTCCAATTGACTTGAGGTAATTCATTCTCATTCGCTCCTCTGTGCGGCCCGGCCTTGCGAGCCTGAGCCTTTTCCTGTGTTGACAGTATACGCGGGTTTGGTCAAGCCGGCGGTAAGGGAGCCGTAAGGAAACGGTAAGGAAGTGGTGTACGGTACCGCAAGGCGTTAGAATGGGATCAATTCCGGGCATGAACGAAGTCAAACGCCGCGTACTGCGTTGCAACGGGGTGGAGATCCATCCGGGTCTCGGATTGGTGCGCCGCGACAACGAAGACATCTACCTGCGGTCCAAAACACACCAGTTTCTCCTTTATCTGATTGAACATCGCGACGGTCCGGTGGCCAAGGAAGATCTGCTGCGCGAAGTTTGGGAAGGCGTCGCAGTATCGGACACGACACTGTTCGGGTGTGTGAAGGAACTGCGAAAAGCGCTCGGAGACGATGCTCGCGATCCGCAGTTCATCCGCACTCTGTCCAAGAAAGGCTACTGGTTTGTCGCGCCCGTTGAGGAAGTGGACGAGGATCGCGCCGAGGCGTCTGCGTCGCCTCCGACAGTGCAGGAACCGGAGACCACCGCACCCGCGATGGCGTTTGTGCCCGCAGCGCCGCCGCCTTGGCGTTATTGGCGATGGGTATGGGTGGGTCTCGGCCTGGCGGCCGCCCTGACTGCGGCTGGAATGCTCGCCCGCACCAATCAGCGCACAGCCGGGCCGCATTACGGGGAGCTTGCCTGGTGGAAGCTCGACGAAGGGAAAGGGACACTCGCGGCCGATTCTCTCAACCCTCTGCGTGGATCGGTGCCTCCCGGTGTTTCCTTTGTCCCCGGCGTCCCCGGGCTTTCCGGAACCGCTTTGCGTTTTGAAGGAAATGACCTCCTGGTTGCCGGCTTGGACCCCGCCTTGTTGCCGCGTGGAGACATGGCGCGCACTTTGATGGCGTGGGTCAAGACCGCTTCCACCAATGGAGATTCGACAGTTATCTTCCGCTACGGTGATCCTGACGGAGCGCCCAGCACCGATTCCTTCTCGCTCCAACTGCATGCAACCGGGCGCGCTGCCTTCGGCAACGGCATTCCCGAGCCGCTGCTCGGGTCGCGCATCGACGATGGCAACTGGCATCAACTGGTGGGCGTGTTTGACGGTGCGCCTTCCCTGCAAGCGCGCTTGTTTGTCGATGGGCGCGAAGCCTCCTCCGGCGTGATGCCCGAGAATCTGCTTCACGCAGGACCGCGATCGGAGTGGGTGATCGGGCGGTCCGCCTGGGGAGGGACAACATTTCGCGGCTCCATTGACGATGTCCGCGTTTTCGACCGTGCGCTCAATGCCCACGAGGTTCGTTCGTTGCACCGTTGCGGATCAGGAGCGGTGGATATGAAGATCGACGGCGACGGTGATTATTTCTTCAGCCCGATCTTCGGACCCGATGTGGACGTATCCTCCGCCGGCCCCGGTGAAATCTCCAGCCGCGTGCGCAACTCCGGCCGCGACAACTCCGGAGTCGCGTTTGTGAAACGCGAAGCAGGCTGTGCCATCCAATCCATTCGAAGCTCCAATCTGGGCCAGGATCTCCATATCTCACTGGACCTCAAGATCGGCGGCTCATTGGAGCTGCCTGCCGAGGGTGGACCTTACTTCCGTTCGCGGCGATCGGCCCCCGGTGATGGGGTGATTGGCGGGACGAGCGCCGGCTATTGGGTGCAGTTGCAGAGCGATGGCCAGGTACGTATCAAACGGATGCATCCGAATGCCACTGTCGCCTTCACACCAGTGGCGCCCGGTTTCGATCCCACTACCTTCCATCACGTCGAAGTGGAGGCGCGCGGTGAGGGCTTGCGCGTTTGGCTCGACGGCAAGGAACTGGCGTTTGATGTCGCCGGCCAGCAGACAAACCGTGTGCCGATTCCGCCGCTGTGGGAGACAACCAGTCCGAGGGGGACCAACCACGGGGCTGCCGGAGTGGCGTTTGGATGCTTTCGCAACCGTGGCCAGGCGGGCGGCCAGGAAGCCCGCAATATCCGCATCCGCCGCTTGCCGTGATTACCGCGGCACCCTCCAATTGATCGTGATCACCGTTTGCTTCTTGTTGCGGCTGCGCACCACGAGACGCTTCCATCCGTTGCTTGGCGAAGGAACCTCGGCCAGGGCGAATTCCCTTGCGTCAATGTCGATGATCACCGGCACCGCGGGCAGTTTCCCGTTCAGCGAGCCCGATGATGCGCGGTCCCCGTCGATTGTGACCGTACCGTTCTTGTCAATCTGCCCGGACCACGTGATGACGCCGGATGCCGGCCCTTGGTAAGTGGCCGGCACGGATGGAATCACCGCCGGTGGTTGAGGCTGCTGCGTGGTAGGCGTAGTAGGCAGGTTGGGTAACTCTGAGCCAGGCAGCGTGGGCCGTGAAGCGTCGTTGGTATTGGGCTGCACTGGCGTAGACGGGAGCGAGGGCAGATCTGGAATAGCGTTGTTGACTGTGCCAGTCACGGGGTTTGTCACCGGGGGCGGTTGTGCATTCGTTTGTTGCCGCGGAGGAACGCGTGCCCGCAATGCCTGTTTCGTCACCGCTGCGGCCGCGGCAGGAGGCGGCGCGGTTACAATTGGCTGTTCGGTTGGCGTGGGAATCACTTCTTGCTGCGGCGGCGGTGGCGAGACCGGTTGCGACGGAGGCGGCTCCGTCACCAGCGGGACCGTGGTAGTGGTGAACACCATCGGCTGCGTATCGCGGCGGAACTCGGTCCATCCGATCGCCACCGCCAGCACGAGAAACGCGCAACCGAATCCCAAAGCTACGCCGAGCATTGCCCGCGAGCGCGAGTTCCGGGTCGGCACCGGAGCCGTCTTGCGCTGCGCATCCGTCCATGTCTTTGCTCCACAAGCTCCGCAGAATGTCTGGCCACCACCCATCGGCGCGCCGCAATCTCCACAAAAACGCGATCCTGTGCTGCTCACGCTTGCCACCTCCTACTTACGTGACCTGACCGCGAGCACGAATTCCGTGCCGGGAGCAAAGTCGATGTTGGCTCCCTTTGTGCCCACCTCGACAAACACGATTGCGGCTGCCGCGCCGATGCCCGCACCGATAGCCGCGCCTGTGGCTCCCCCGGCAATCGCGCCGATAGCCGCGCCGATTCCCGTGCCTGCCGCCAGCTTGCCGAAGCTGTTCTTCTTGGTGAGCACTCGCCCTTCCTCATCCACGTTGCGTTTGCCTTGCGAATTGACAATCTCTCTCACGTTCGCTTGCACGATGGTCGCTTCGCCATTGTGATTCAACTTGTCGAAAGTGAAATTGAGAACCGAGGTTCCGGTGATCTTCCCTCCGCTCTTGGACTGCTGCACTTTGCCTTCAAGGATCGCACCCTTGAATTCCTCCGGGCTCACCACTTGGGCGGTGAGCGTGTCCCCCTTCTGACTGGTCTGGGTGCTCAGCGGGCTCATCAGAGTGACGCGAAACTCCGTGTCCTTTTCGATCTTCCCGGCATGCGCCGCCACAACACAGACCGCGAACCACGCCGCGCAAAACATGAGATGGGGTCTCATTCACTTCCTCTTTTCTCTATCGCAATCTGGAGGTGTACCAGCCGCTGGTATTCCCCGCCGCATCGCGCACACGAACTCGCAATTCACAGGGTCCCGAAGCCGCCAGACCCTCCATCGAGAGCTGAGCCACGATGGTTGCCGATGCTCCCTCCCGGCTGGCTACCACCGCATCCGTAATCGGACTGTCGAAGACATCCTTTCCGCAGCGGGCCTCCGATACCATCCAATCCGGCGCCGTCACCAGTTGTATGCCGGCCGCGGGGGCTATGCCGGGCCGGGCTTGCGCCGCGAAGTCTCCCCTGGTATCGCTGGCGGTGATGCGAATCAGCCGATGGTTCTGGTTCGCCACCACGCTCACATTCGTGATGCTGATCGCGTGACTGTTGATGTACACAGACCCGGCCTCCATGACGGTGGAGTTGCCCTTGACAATGGAGTCGCGGAAGGCCTCGAGTGGCTGTTGGGACAACCCGCTCTCGCGAACAGATGGCGTACGGCTGATGGTGGGCGCGAGGGTCAGCATCAGTTGCCGTTCCCCGATCTTCGCATCGCCTTCGACGGCTATCTCCACTGACACGCTACTGGCGGACAGCGGTGTGATGGCTCGAATGGTGACGCCGTCGCCGGGTTCGACCTTCAGAGTGTGCAGCGACGCGGCATCGCGGCCCTTCACAACGACTCGCGTGGATTGCCCTCGCAGGATGGTGTCCGGTGTTGCATCGGCGAACGGCAGCAACGGCGCATTCTGGCCCAAAGCAGCCATAGCCAGCGTGATGAGTGAGAGTCTGCGGTTCATGGGATTCCTACCTGACAAGTTGGTATTTGTAGATGAAGGACGCCGCGCCCCACATCAGCACGACCTTCACTTCCACATCTCCGGTGCCTGGGGAAGGTTTCAGTTTGACTGTTTGGGAGCCGCTGGCAGCCACTCCATCCCTGGCATTTGCTTCCGCACAGTATTTTCTGTCCTCGGCCGGAAGGTTTCCACCCACGCAGATCAACACCGCCATGCCGTTTTTGGGTATTGGTTTCGCTTGTGCGTTCAGCGTGATGCTGAACCCATTCGAGTCGAATTCCGCCGGCGGTGCGTCCCATTGAAAATGCCCCTTGGTGCCGTTGTAGACGTTCATTGGCACGGAAGTGGCTTGCGGGCCGTCGTATTCGTACGCCTTGGGACCATTCGGTGAGACCTTCCACATCTCCTTCGGGATCACGTCAGTGGAGACCAGCTTCCAGCGCCCCCCGGCGGGTTTGGGCGGGTTCACCGCCGGCGTGGTCGGGTTCACCGTCGAAGTCGTTGTTCCCGGAGCAGCGGGGTACGTCCAAATCGCTCCGGTGCCACAGGGATACCCTCCCAGATGAATCTCCACCTTTTTCGCATTCTGGCGGACCGTGAATTCGTACCGGCCGGACGGGTGGCCGCGGTCTGCCGGCTGGGCGCTCCTCACGTCAACATCGCCGGTGATATGCACGGTACCGGACAACACATAGCCGGCGGCGCTTTGAGCAGGAAACTGCTCGAGTTCGCCGCCGGTGAGCGTAATTGCGTAAGATTGGCCCGGCGAGACACTGGACGGTACACCGGCGTAGTCGTAACCGAGCTGAGCATGATGGGTCCGGGTGCCGCGGTCGTCCCAATTGTTCCGTTCGAAGCGCCAGGAATTGGCCGTGAATTTGCACGTTGTCTCACCCAACAGCCTGCCCGCGGGGGAGCGAAGGTGCTCCTCGCGCTTGTCCGGCGTTATCGTTACGCCTCCCACCAGCGTGCCGGTCTGCTGCACAACCGGCGGCTTGGGCCGTTCGGTCACGGTCGGAATGGTAGGCGCCACCGGCCTTCTTCGTTTGGCCTCCTCGATCAGTCGCTCAATATCAAGGGCGCGCAGGCAAGGCAGGGAGGTATCGCGCGCCTGCTCCAGAGTGGCGATCACGCGGTCCCAGTCAGCGGTGGTCGAGGCTGTCTTCCAAAGCCCGAGCGCCTGCGTCCGCAAGTCGAGTGAGCGTTGATAGCGCCGCGCCCAATCGTCGAGGGTGGCGCGCGGGTTTTGCGCGAGCCAGTTGTTCATCATCTGGTCGCGAGGCTGTATGGCTTCGATCTGCGTCCGCAACGAGAGCGCGGTGGCAACGTCGCAGCGGTCGTAAGCGGCAATCAGTTTGGTGACAAGGTCGATGAACTGGCTATGACCGGCTAGTGGGCCGCGGAGCGAAGCGATTTGATCCTTCATGCACTGCGGGAGATTGGGAACAGCCAGTGCCCGGTCAAGAGCGGCGATCGCACCGGCAACGTTCTTCGTCTGAATGGCAGCCTGCGCCTGCTGGATAAGAGAGCGCGCCTCTGATTGGGCCCGTGCGCGTGCTTCGAGTCCGGCGAGGTTCGCACTGAGCCATGCGGCGTATTGCGCATTGGCTTGCAGCACGGGTTTGCCTTGATTGGCGATTTGGAGTGCCTGTTCGAATTCGCACTTCTGCATGGCGCTATTAATGGCCGCGCCGAGATCCGCGGTGAGACCCTGCAATCCCTGGTCGATAGCGGGGGTGAGGCCGGCGCATTTTTGTTGCGCCTGGGCGGCGGCTGCGGGGTTGGATGCTCCCTGCTGCTTCGCGCCCGTGATCAACTGCTGGCAGGCAGCCACATCTTTCGGGTCAGCCCCCACGGGAATGATCCTGGCGCCCGCCCCGGACGTTTTCCTGAGGTAAGGGAACGTCAGGCTGGCCGAGGTATTCACTACCTGATCCTCGCGCTGGCATGTGTTCCTATTCTCCGGCGGCGCCGTGAAGGTGACAGTTGTACTGGCTTTGCCCCAATCACCCCCGGGATCGATCTCAATTTGATACGAGCCGGGGGCGTACACCGAAATATGCTCCTGGTCGCCTTTGTCACGGCCGAAGTCCTGACCGTTCACCAGAACTTTACCGGAGATTCCGATGGTTCCGTTCTGGGGGTGCGAGCCCTTCAGGTTCAGTTTGATGTTCCCGACAAATGACGACGCTGGTTCGATCAGATATCCTTTTACGGGGACCTTTCCGGTTTCGGCGATCTTGGCGCCGTGGGCGTCCATGACTTCAGCCGATGCGGCGAATTGAACCGCCAGCAGGCGGTTGACCGGACGGCCATCCTCCTTCTTCTGATCGAGCTGTTTTTGCTCATCGGCGCTCAGCCGCATCCCGGGGAGAGCCGATTGCCAGTCGGCGCTACACGACTCAACCCCAACCGCGTAATTAGTCTGATAGGGTCCGGGGTGTTTTTTCGGGTCGGCGCGGACGTTGGCAACGATGGGGGAATTAGGGTTATTGAGACCCCCGTAGAGATTACTAAATGGAACATAATAGGGCGGCGTGTCAAGCCAGGTCACCGCCTTCTGTTCAGGCAATGCGGCGTAGTTCCGCACGGCAATCGCCTCGATCCGGTCCTGATTGCCCTTCACCAGACTGGTGCGCTTCCCATACGCCAGCTCCTGAATCACCTCGGCGCGGGAGACGTTGTTCAGAACGGCGGCCTGGATCTCCTTCTGTTGATCGTTGACGTAGAGCGCGAGCATCTCGGCCTTCTTATAGAGGTTCACCAGCTTGAGTGCGATGCTCTTGCGGATGCGCTGACTGTTCTGTTGCGGGTCGTACCAGGGATTGAGCTTGTCTTTCCAGGAGTTGTACTGGGTCTCCAATTTGTAATCGTCCGATTGGCCGGCGAACCACTGCTCCACAATCTCGAGAAAGATCCGTTCGAGCAGCGTGTCATCATCGACATTCATTGAGTAGCCCGCCGCGGCAAGGGCGCTGGACTGGCTGTTGACTTCCTTGCGTTTCTCGGCAAGCTTGGGAAAGAAACAATCATAGAGGCGGGCCACGCGGCGTTCGTAAGGGAGGGCAAACGCGTACTCTTTTTCCAGGTTCTCGCGCAGCCAGTCGGCGTGGCCCTGTTTCATCACTGGATCGCTGGATGCCGCGATTTCTTCCGGCGACAAACCCGCCTCCGCTATCTTTCTTTCGATTTCCGGGCCGAACAGACGGCGGGCGATGGGGAGCTTCTCCGCCATGGTCATCTGATCCTCGGCGACGTCGAGGGTGACTCGCGGAGCGGCCGGCCAACCGGCGGAAGTCGGATCGCCGCAGGCGTTGTACTTGTACAGTACCGGTTCGAACGGCGGACTCGTTTTGGCGGCCTCTCGCAGCAGGGAACTCCCGAAAGGAACTGAGGGCAGCTCGTTCTTCTTGTAGTAGGGGACTTTATAGGGGTTGCGCTCGGCACGTTTCAAGCCCAGACCACCGTTGCGGTCGGCGGGAACGTTCGACGCCAAAGCCTGCTCAAGAATGTCCTCGGTGATCGCCTCCCGCATGATGGCGTTGGCAAGTTTGGGGAGCCCGTTGACGAGTTGAAAAGCCATGATCACCTGGCCGGCGCCGGGGATCCTGGTTTCCAATCCGTGAAACAGCCCCAACGTTCCGACCGAGATGATGCCCTCAACGATTTTGCCGCGCCCGAAGTCACGCAAGCCCGTCGCCATGACGCCGTACGCAGGCGGGAGGAAATAGTTGAAAACCTCGCCAATCAGGGCTTCGCGGAACGCGAGGTTATCGCCGCTGTTGTAGGCCGCAGCCATGTTCACCAGGCTGTTTCCGATCATCGCAACTCCCGGGAAATGGGAATTGGCATGGCCGTAGCGTTCCCGCACGCGCGGAGCCAGCGAGGGGTTCTCCTTCGCCGTCAGATCGAGCAGATCGCCGATGATGTTGTTCATCGAATCGAGCGTCTTTGTCAGGCTGGGGCCATCGGCGGCACTTGCCCGGCGGAGGATGCCATCCCTCATGTAATCGGCGAACTTCCTCGATTCGGACATGTCGATGGGTTCATTCACGGCGCGCAGTTTGCCTTCCTTGGCTTCGAGGATTCGCTCGATCTCCTGTTGCGACGGAGCGATCTCGGTGAGGAAGTTGTCAAACTCAACGGCACTGAGATCCATCAGCTTCTCCACCTGGGCCTGCAGCGCGCCGTCGTTCACCGCACTGACGCGGCTTTTCACGCTGGCACGAAGCGATTCCGCCAGAATTCTCGCGTCCTGCGCGCGGGCATTCTCCGCCGGGGTTGTACCTCGTGCGTCGCCGGCTCTGGTGAGCGATTCGATGGATTCGTACAACAGAGCCAGTTGTTCGCGCCGTTGCTGCGCAAGTTTTTTCGCCGCCTGCACGTCCACACGGCCATCGGGCATGGCGAACTGCATCGCGTTGCGCCGGATTCCATCGGGGGTGAGGTCGAAGAGCAGACGCTTCACCGCCACGGCCATCCCTTTCACGACGGTGTCCTTGAGTTCCAGGCAGTAGTAGCGCCAAGCTTCCGCGTAGACCGCGTCAGCGAATTCTTTATCCCCCAATCCCTTCGAGCTGGGCCGCTTGCGTACGGCCTTTTCGGCCTCCTCGAAATACGCTCGCATCCAGGCCGAGCGGCCGCGGTTTGCGCCCGTGTCGTCGAACTTGAATTCCCCGCGGTTCTTGAAGGCTTCCATATCGGCGGCGGTCTCGATCAAGTCGAAGAGCTTGGCAACGTGGAGGACCTCGCCCCTGGAGAAATCAGGGGCTGGAGGGGTCACCCGCTGGAGGTTGTCCGTAGTCCCAGTCCAGTAGGGGGCGGCGGGTTTGGCTAGTCCGAAGGCGCGGACGATCCAGCGCAGTTTGGCCATGTTCCGGGTTTCTACCGTCTCTAGCCTGCCGAATGGCACGCCGAGGAATTTCGAGGCTTCGAGGTCAGTTTGAATGCCGCTCTCCAACTCCAGTGCAAGCCGGATGTAGCGTTCGTTCGGAGTCAACCGTGGGTCTCTCGGAGTGAAGGAGCCAGCCGCCTCCCAAGGGTACGCTCTCCCATGCAGATCGGAATAGGAGTTCACCATCCCGGAGCCCATGCCCTCATTGATGGCGCGCATGAACGCTTTGGCGAGCGCGCCGTGGTCTTCCCCGTTCTTCACCATGTGATCGAGGTTTTCCATCAGATTGCCGAACCGGTCGCTGCGGTCATAGGTCGGCCGGATGTTGTCCAGGCGGCTGGCTTCAATGTCCCAGCCCCCACCGGGCCGCCAACTCAGTTTCGACACCGGGCCGGTAGTCCGCTTGGCGCCGGCGCCACTCGGATCAGGCGTGAACTTCGTCACTCGGCCTTCGCGCAAAGGACGCCGTTGCACCTGTCGCCGGTTGGCGTCCGGATCAATGTACACGTCCTGTCCGGGAATGATCTTGCCGTCAGGACCCGTTTTCGGTGCTGCCTTATCTCGCAAACCCTTCAGCACCTCATGCAGAGTCGTGGAGTATTCCTCGAAAGATTGCGTACTGTAGCGCGGATCGGGCATGAAGAGATCGCCATCATGCATGGTGAGGTCGATATTAGCGTGGTCCGCTCCCACAAGTGCCTTGAAAGCGCGTTCGAAGTGATTCATCACAAATAGGCTGGTGAGGTTACCCCGCGATTCGGGGGGAACATAGAGTGTAAGATCGAGATCGCTGATATAGCCGTTCATCTTCCCGGAATCGATCAATTCGATCGGGATATTGTGATAGCGGCAGAGTTCTTCAGTCAACTGGAAGACAATCTCACGCCGTAACTCGGCTAGCTGGATGCTGTGCTGGCGATACTTCGCTTCATTCATCACGCGCTTAAAGGCGCGGATCCGTTCCTTGTTGTCCCCCGCGCGGAACACTTCGTCCTTGAAAATCCGCGGGTCCTTGGCTCGCACGTCCTTTTCCAGTTGCGTCACCGGGTTGTTATCCAGGAGCGCGCGGATCCTGGCCTCGAGATCGGGGTTCGAGGGACCTTGCTCTACCGCTTTAGGTGTGGCAGGCGCTTCTGGCGTTGGTGGCTTTTCCGTGTCCCGGCCCACGTTTCCTTCGTCCCGCCTCTGTTCGTGCATGGCGGAGCTGTACGGACCGCGAGGCGGTCGTTCGGGGAAATAGCGCTTGGACTTCGCTTCCTCGCTCTTGAATTCAGGCGGCTTATAGGAGACAAGGATGTCGCCGCCGGCCTTGAATTGCCACCAGAGCTTCGGACCGGGCTCAATCTGCCGGACGTGCCCCTGAATCATCAGCCCGGCGCCGGTGAGTAAACGTGCTTCGGGATGCGCAGCCAACTCCCGCAACCACCTCACCCACTCGATGTGATCCTTCACCTTGGCGTTGAGTACCGGAGGATGGTTGCCAAAGTCGAAAACGAGATCGGTTCGGAGCAGCCTTCCGTCGGCGTCATAGACCTTCTTCACCAGGATGTGTCCGGAGATCACCTCGCTGAAGGATGAGCCCATCGCGCTGGCGATCTGGTCGTGAGTCATCCGCGTCTCGTTGGGGCCTTCCCCTGACCGGTCCGCGATTCCGATCTTCACCCTTCTCCCGTTCCCTTCCAGGTCCGGATCGATCACGATCGCGATCGGATGCTCTTTGATAAAATCCGGTCCGCCCTCCGGGTCGGCAATCGCCCGCGGTCTCTTCTCCGCCTCGGCCTCCGCCCTGGCTTTCAAATCGGCGATCGTAGTGGTTTCGTTGGCGTTCTTGCCGAAGATCACCACCTCCGGAAGCGCGCCTGCCAGCAGTTTGCCGATCTTCTTCTTCTCGGTCTCAATATCCGCCAGGAACTTCGTCTTATCTTCGGTAAACGTCATGTCCAGAACGGCCCGCTGGGCTGCTTTCACCGCCTCAAACTGAAGCCGCAGCCGTTCCAAGCCGGGGGCCGCCTCCCGTCCTAATGCGGCGAGGCTCCGTTGCATGCTGGCTTCCTGCGCCAGCACTTTGGTCAGCAGGTAGATATTGTCCATCGCTGCCGGGTCAATTTCCGTGACCAGAGCGCCATTGACATATCGAGTATTGCCGAGAAAGGCATTGGGGGTTGTGTCGAGTCCGAGGCGAAGCTTCTGTTCGGGGGAGAGTACAGGCTTTGACTTGAACCCGAGATCCTGCCTGGAGGAGGCGCGATCGATTTGGGCCTGCTTTGCGGCCCATGCCTGCGGGTTGTTCAACTGCTCCCGCTTGGCGGCGGCATAGCCGTCGCGCGTACCCTTGGATGTTTTGACGAACAACTCTCGAGCGTCGTCAGGGATATGCGGCCAGACGTCGTCATATCCGGCGGGAACGCCATACGAGATGCCGGTTTTGGGATCCACCCAGTTGGTGTCGGCGGAGTGTAGAAAAGGCGCTACCAGTAGGAACGCCGCAATTGTCCTCGTCAATGTCTCCTCACGTATGGGGGATATCATAAGGCTGACGACACGCGCGCAAACTGAAATTTTTGTGAGGTTATTCTGAGGCGCGTGTTGGTCAATGGTTTGTTGAGCTTAGCTACACTGTAGGAATGACTCCGTTCCTCCTGCTGCTGCTGCTGGCGGCTTTGCCCGCTTCCGGCAAGATCCTCTTCAAAGCCGACTTTGAGACCGGTGATCTCAGCCAGTGGGCCAATACCGGCACTCGCGGACAGAACGTCACGTCGCGAAATGTCGAAGTGGTGAGCGATATCGTGCAGCAGGGCAAGTATTCGGCGAAGTTCACAATCCATGCGGACGACGTCTTTAATGCGCAGCAGTTGCGCGTGCAGGTGGGTGGACCGCGGGTGTCGGTGGACGAGGGAGCCGACACCTACATGTCGTTCTACCTTTACATGAGCGAGGCGCCGAAGGATCGCGACAACTTCTTCTATTGGGAGGGCAATCCGCCGCCCCGCTACAACAACGTGATGACCTGGTGGCTGGAGCCCAAACCCAGCGGCGGCGCAAGTATCAAGTACGGGACCGGGAATCTGGGTCGCAATGGCACACATTGGGAGGCGGACTTCGCCGTCGGCAAGTGGCATCAGCTCGCAATGCACATCCACTGGTCAGAGGATGCGGACAAGGGCAATGCCCGCCTCTGGTTTGACGGCAAACTCGTCCTCGACAAAAAGGTGAAAACGAAAGGGGCTGAGTCGGTTTACTTCTGCCAGCCGGGGATTCATCGCAGTCCGCACCGTCCGTCCGTGGACAGCATTTATTTCGACAATTTCGTCCTCGCCGATACGTTGGAAGAAGTTCTAGGCCGCTGATGAAAAAAGTTCTACTGCCATGATGCGTACGCGCGTTGTTTTGCGCTTGTATGAGTGAGGAGACAAGCTGAGGCGGTTTCCGGAGGATGCAAATAGTCAGCAAACTCCCACCCCAACAAGCTACCGAGCCCGCAACCCGGGATCGCCATTCAATCCGCTAGTCTTCGACTGCCTTTGGACCTGCCAGAACCCTACCACAATACCCCCTTTTAGTTTGCTGACTCGCTCGACCCCTCTTAACAAGCGCAAACCCGTCATCCTGCCAGGTGCGGACTGCCCGCGGCGCGGGTGGTACACTGCCGAAAGCAGCTCCTCATGCCTGGGCACAAATCCAAAACAGCGGCCTCACCTCCCGGCCGTTCCGGCGCTCATCAACAGTTCACCACTGCACTCGATGCGCTGGTGGAAAACGTGCGCAAGGACAAGTCCATCCTCGCCGCGATCCTTTGCGGCAGCTTGTCCTACGATACCGTGTGGGACAAATCCGACATCGACCTCGTTCTGGTCACTATCGACAACAAAAACACGGATGAGGGCTTCGCGCTGTACGCCGATGGTGTGAACGTGCATGCCCTGCTGATGACGCGGGCCGATTTCCGCAAGTCGGTGGAGGGGGCGATTCGCAACTCGTTTCATCATTCCTTTTTCGCCAAGGGCCGGCTGCTGTACACGCACGATGACACGATCGCCGAGCACTTCGACCAACTGCATTCCATCGGCGAGCGCGACACCCGCATCCAACTCATGGGGGCCGCGGCCGATGCGTTGCGGTGCATCTACAAAGCGCATAAGTTCTTCATCACTCGCCGGGATCTCGAATACACGGCACTTTGGATCCTGCATGCGGCGACCGGGCTGGCGCGAATCGAGGTCCTGAGCGCGCGTGTGCTGGCGGATCGTGAGGTGCTGTTGCAGGCGCTCAAAATAAACCCGCAATTCTTTGCGCCCATCTACACCGAACTGCTCAACAGGAAAAAGGACGCGGCCACCGTGGAGGGACTGCTCAAGTCGATCGACGCTTACATGCTGGAGCGCGCGCCGCGGATGCTTTCCATGATCACTGAGTATCTCCAACAGGCCGGCGAGCTTCGCTCGGCCAACGAGATGGAGCATCATTTCCATCGCACTTACGGCTTTTCGTGCGTCACCCCTCTTTGCGAATACCTGGCCGATCAAGGCATCATCGGAAAAGCATCGTTACCGCTGCGGCTGACTAAGCACAGTAACGTCACAGTGGAGGAACTCGCCTTCTTCCACATCGATTCGAGGATGCCCAGTGAGTTCTAAAACTACCACCGCAAAGCGGAAGCTCGCGGCTCCGCGCACCACCATTGCCGTCCAAGGGGCGCGCGTGCACAACCTGAAGAATGTTTCCGTCGAATTGCCGCGCGACAAACTGATCGTCGTAACCGGATTGTCGGGATCGGGCAAATCGAGCCTCGCCTTTGACACGATCTATGCCGAAGGCCAGCGCCGCTACATGGAGTCGCTCTCCACCTACGCCAAGCGCTTCATCGCGCAGCTGGCCAAGCCGGACGTCGATTTCGTGTACGGCCTCTCGCCTGTGATCTCGATTGAGCAGAAGACCATTGGTGTGAACCCGCGCTCGACGGTGGGCACGATGACCGACATCGCGAGCTACCTTAATCTGCTGTTTGCCACCATCGCCGTGGCGCATTGCCCGCGGACGCGCGAAGTGGTCCCCTCGCGTAGCGCCTATCAGATTCTCGAGGCGATCCTGTCGCTGCCCGAAGGGACAACGGTGGAACTCCGCGCGCCTGCCTTTCTGGTGTATGGAGAAGAACCGGACTATGTATTTACGGAGCTGCGCAAGAAGGGCTGCCGGCAACTGATCATCGACCGCAAGGTGGTTGACCTGTCGGATGAGACGGTTGCCGTCGATGAGAACGTCGGCGACATTGATGCCATCGTCGATCGCTTCATTGTCTCGCCGAAAAATGAAAAGGCCATCAAGGCCGGCATCGCCGCCACACTGCTCATCGGCGACGGGCTGATGCAGGTACAGGTGTTGAGCGGCGCGGCCAAATCCGAGACCGACCGGTTCTACAAGGGCCTTTGCAGCAGGACGCATCGCTTTGTCTATGGCGGCATCGAGCCCGAGTTCTTCATGTTCAACAATCCGGAAAGCGCCTGCCGGACCTGCGGCGGGCTGGGCGTTCATAAGATCACGCATCCCGAGTTGTTGATTCCCGACCCCGCCCGCAGCATTCGCGGCGGCTGCTTCGTCAAAGAAGCGTTCAAGTACAATCCCGAAACCTGGGATGGCCGCATCATGTACAGCCTGTCTGTACTGCTGAAGTTCTCCCTCGATACCCCGTGGCAGGATTTGCCGGAGAAGGCGCGGCACACCATTCTCTACGGGCTCGAAGGACGCAAGCTGGCCACCGCGCTGCCTCCCGATGCGAAGTTGAAACGGGATGAGTTCAAGGGTCACGAGGTCGGGTTCGGAGGCATCTCGCGGCGGATTGAAAGGCATTACCGCCGCTACCGGCAGCGCGGTGAAGCCTCGTCCGGAATGGAAGAGTGGCTCGACAAAGTGATGGTCGAGAGGACGTGTCCGGATTGCAATGGAACGCGCTTGCGGGCCACCCGGTTGTTGTTTCTCATTGAGGGAAAGTCGATCCACGACGTGGGGTCGATGAACTTCGATGAGACCTACGCCTTCCTCGCCAAACTGCGGCCCGAAGGGCGCGGCGCCGATGCCGGGCAGCAGGTGTTGGCCGAGATGAGGCGACGGCTGGAATTGCTGCTCGGAATCGGACTGGATTACCTTAGTCTCAACCGCCGGTCCTCGACGCTCTCTGGCGGCGAGTCGCAACGCATCCGCCTCTCCACGCAGATCGGCTCCGGCTTGATGGGGATGTTGTACGTGCTCGATGAACCGAGCATCGGGCTTCATCCTAAGGACAATGTGAAAATGATCGCAACGCTCGAGCGGTTGCGCGACATCGGCAACACCGTGATTGTGGTGGAGCACGATGAGGACACTATCCGCGCCGCCGATCATATCTTGGAAATGGGACCGGGGCCCGGCGTCCATGGCGGCGAAGTTGTCGCGCAGGGAACCATCGGCGACATTATGAAGTCGAGGCAGTCGCCGACAGGGCAGTATCTCTCCGGCAAGCGGTTCATTCTCACTCCTGGATTGCGACGCAGAAGCAACGGCAGGGCAGTGACGATTCGCGGCGCGCGCGAAAACAATCTCAAAAGCGTAGATGTGCGTTTTCCGCTCGGCACTCTGACGGCCGTCACCGGCGCGTCGGGATCGGGCAAGAGTTCGCTCATCAACGAGATCCTCTACAAGGCGTTGTACAAGCGGTTGGTGGATACGCGGACTCTGCCTGGCGAGCACGATGCGGTGGACGGATTGGAGCATGTCCACAAGGTTGTGAACATCGACCAGTCGCCGATTGGACGCAACAGCCGCTCCAACCCGGCCACCTACATCGGCTTCTACGATACGATCCGCGATCTGTTCACCGCATCGCCGCTGTCGGTGGAGCGCGGCTACAAAGCCGGCCGGTTCTCGTTCAACGTGAAGGGCGGCCGTTGCGAGGAATGCCAGGGCGAGGGCGTCATCACCACGCAGCTTTATTTCATGCCCGATGTCGAGGTGACCTGCGGCGTCTGCAAGGGCGCGCGCTTTGGCGCCGAAACGCTCGAAGTCACCTGGCGCGGCAAGACGATCACCGATGTGTTGAACATGCCGGTGGAGGAAGGCGTGCCGTTCTTTCACGGCGAGCCGTCCGTATCAAAGAAGATCGAGGTGCTGCACGATCTCGGACTCGGCTATCTGACTCTCGGCCAATCCGCCACCACGCTGTCGGGCGGCGAAGCGCAGCGCATCAAGATAGCGGCTGAGCTGAGCAAGTTGCAGCGCTCCAAGCATACCGTCTACATTTTGGATGAACCAACCACCGGCCTTCATCTGGCCGATGTCGAGCGGTTGTTGGGATGTTTGAACCGCCTGGTGGATGCCGGCCACACGGTCATCGTGATTGAGCATCATCTCGATGTCATCAAGACCGCCGATCACGTGATTGACTTGGGGCCGGACGGCGGCCATGCGGGAGGAGAAGTGATCGCGACGGGAACACCGGAGGAGATCGCCGCGTGCAAAGCTTCGCACACGGGGCGGTTCCTGAAGCAGCGGCTGCGTGAGGCGTGCGCGTGAAGGCGCAGGGCTACACGCCTCTTCTCGCCAGCGCGCAGGTTGCCCGTGGAGTGCTTCACTACAAGCTCGAAAGCTGCCATCCGTCGGGGTCGTATAAGGACCGGTTCACCGCGGTCGAGATCGAGCGGGTGATCGCGGTGGGGGCCTTGGCATGTCTCGCGACCTCGTCGGGCAACACCGGATCCTCGCTGGCTGCGGCGTGCGCGCGCGTCGCGCTGCGGTGCTTCATTCTGGTGAATGCCGATGCTCCCGCGGGCAAGCTCCTGCAGATGCAGGCGCACGGCGCAACGGTGATTCGCATCCCTGCTTTCACGCCTGAGGTGTTCGCGATTCTGGACAGGTTTCACAAGAGCGGGCGCGCGCAGTTGGTTGTTTCGGCCTATTGCCATTGTCCGGTGGGGATGAAGGGCGTCGAGCAGATTGCGCGCGAGATTCGCGGGCAACTCCCCGGCGTCAAACATGTGTTCGTTCCCGTGGGCGGCGGCGGCTTGTATTGCGCCGTGGCGCGCGGATTCGCGGGCACCGGCGTGCGCGTGCATGCGGTGCAACCGGAGGGGTGCCCGACCCTGCTGAATGCAGCCCGAAGTAGATCCACAACCGTGGCGCCAGTCGCCGTTACGACGCGAATCAGCGGGCTCGCGGTACCGTTCAATCTGGATGCGGAGTTGGCCTTGGCCCTGCTGCGCAAGAATGGCGGGCTGGCAATTGGTGTGACCGATGAGGAGGTATTTACGGCGCAGGACGTGTTGTTGTTCGGCGAAGGCATATACGCCGAGCCGGCGGGGGCAGCCGCGCTGGCCGGTTATCTCCAGGCCGTCAAGCGTGAGTGGATCGGCGATGAGGAACCGAGTGTGTGCCTGGTGACTGGCCACGGCTTCAAGGATCCCGCCTCCGTGGAGCGGGCCGCTGCGCACCGGCCGGGACTCAGCCTGGATCTTCCCGAACTGGCCGTCCGAATGGACGAAATGCTGCCATGAGACGCGTTGGTGTAGGTGGCTTCCTTCACGAATCGAATACGTTTCTTCCGGCGCCGACGGAGTATCAGGATTTCGTCCACGCAAGCCTGACGCACGGGCCCGCGTTGCTGGAGCGATGGTCCGGGGCGCATCATGAGCTCGGCGGATTCCTGCAAGGTGCGGCGGAGTGCGGCTTGACGGTAGTCCCGTTGCTGGCCACCTTCGCCGTGCCAAGCGGGACCATCTCTCGCGACGCCTATGAGCGCATCTGCGAGGAGATGATGGCAGTTCTGCGGGCAAGCCTGCCGCTCGATGGTTTGCTGCTCGCCTTGCATGGGGCCACCGTCAGCGAAGACTTCCCCGATGCCGATGGAGAACTGTTGCGGCGCGTGCGTGCAGTCGTGGGCGAAGAGTTGCCAATCGTGACAACCTTCGATCTTCATGCGAACGTCTCGCAACAGATGATCCGTCATTCCACCGCGTCGGTGGTCTATCGCACCAACCCGCATCTCGATCAGCAGGCGCGCGGTGTGGAGGCGGCGCGCTTGATGGACCGCATCTTGAACCGCGCGGCACGGCCGGTGCAGGCGCTGGAGACACCGCCGATGCTCATTGCCATTTCGCGCCAGCATACGGGCGCGGAGCCCGCGCAATCAATGTACTCCGCCCTTGACGAGGTGATGCAGTGGCCGGGCATTCTCTCGGCGAGCATTGCGATGGGGTTCTACTATGCCGATGTCGCCGAGATGGGGCCTTCGTTTCTCGCCGTGGCCGATGCTGATGAAGCCCTTGCGCGGCGCGCCGCTCGTCACCTCGCGGATCGCGCATGGGGACATCGCGCGGAGTTTGTGGGCAACCTGCCTTCTTGCACCGATGCGATTGCCCGGGCCATCGCCGACGCCGCCCAGCCAGTTGTGTTGATGGATGTCGGCGATAACGTCGGCGGCGGCAGTTGCGCGAATTCGACGGTCCTGTTTGGCGAGGCCTTGCGGCAAGGCGCTCGCAGCGTGCTGGTGATCCTATATGCGCCCGAACCTGTGCGGACGTGCGTTGCGGCGGAACCCGGCGCGCACGTTCGCGTGACTGTCGGTCAGCCGCCCGTGGAGATCACTGGCGTTGTTCGCACGCTCTCCGATGGCCGCTTTGTCGAGACGCAAATGCGCCACGGCGGATGGGGCGCCTGCGATCAAGGAGTGGCCGCTGTGGTGGAGACCGCCGAGGATCACACCGTGGTGCTGACCTCGCGGCGAATGGCCCCGTTCAGTCTCGAACAGGTGTTGAGTTTGGGCATTCATCCCGAGCGCAAGAAGATCATCCTTGTGAAGGGCGTGGTCGCGCCACGGGCGGCGTATGAGCCGATTGCGGCACGCATAGAGTTGGTGGACACGCCCGGAGCAACAGCCGACAACCCGCGGCATTTTGCCTACCGGCGGCGGCGCACGCCGCTCTACCCGCTCGAGCCCGAGGCGGACTACCCATGAAGCGGCGGCGCCTCGGACGTACAGGGTTCCTTGTTTCGGAGATCTCGCTCGGAACGGTTCAGTTGGGCCTCGACTACGGCATTGGCGCGCCGCCAAAGCCTTCGGAACAGGATGCCGCGGCATTGCTGCATGCAGCGCTCGACCTGGGTGTGAATCTCATCGACACCGCTCGCGCCTATGGCACCAGCGAGCCGGTGATTGGACGTGCCCTGCGAGGCCGTCGCCACGAGTTTGTGCTGGTGTCGAAAGTGCAACCGAAGCCGGGAAATCCCAGCGAGGTGCGGCGCCTGGTGGAGACGAGTCTGCGCGAATTGCAGACCGATTGCATCGATGTGATGATGCTCCATTGCGGAACCGAGTTGCTGCCCGATCCGGAGTCGACAGAAGTTCTGGAACGCATGCGGGAGGCCGGGAATCTGCGCTTTGTTGGAGCCAGTGTGTACGGTCCGGAAAGCGCCTGCACAGCAATTCGGACAGGCCGGTATGATTGCCTGGAAGTGGGCTACAGCCTGCTGGACCGGCGGCCGGAGGCGGACGTTTTCCCCCTGGCCGTCGCGCACGATGTGGGGATACTGGCACGGTCCGTGTTGTTGAAGGGCGCGCTCACCGGCCGCTGCTCGCTGCTTCCCGATGCGTTGGGCGAATTGAAGGCCGCGGTCGCCGCGTGCGCGGAAGTGGCCGGAGGCCTCGACGCATTGCCCGCCGTTGCCTACCGCTACGTCTTGAGCCGCACTCCGCCGCATAGCGCGCTCGTGGGAACGTCAACTCTTGCGGAACTGCGGACAGCCATCGGTTATGCCGAGCAAGGCCCACTCCCTGAGCACTCATTGGAGCCTCTGCGCGCAATGCCGGCGGTGAATTCGTTGTGGCTGAATCCGGGCAATTGGCCGCAGTGAATAGGGCTCCGTCCTGTGGGGCGGCCAATCCTGGCCGAGGCTGGCCTTTCCAGGCCAGCCTCGGCGTCCCCACTCGATGAAGGGGTTCATCGGTGTTCATCACCGTTCATCGGTGGCCATGAATCTTCATGCTGCCCGGGACGCTTCCGCGCTTCTGGCGGCGAACTCCAACACCGCTTGCACTTGATCACGCGTTACGGGGAAATTCTCAAGTACTTCGTCCATAGAGGAGCACTTCAGATTCTCAAAAATGGCAGACACGGGAACTCTCGTGCCGCGAAACACCCACACGCCGCTAACCTTCCCGGGAATGCTTTCCACCACCGGACATCGCGATTCTAACTGCTGCTGTAGCCGGCGCTCTCTTACGCCGCGCCGTGTTCCACGTGGGCGCATCGTTTTCATCAGTGGCATTAGGATGGCAGGAAAGCTATCCTATTCTCAGCCGTGTTTCCGCACGCCTCTCAACTCGCGTGGCTGGCGGCGCTTCCCCTGCTCGCCTGCCTTTCGCTTACCGCTGCGCAGCGCGACTACTGGCTCAAAATCGAACGTAACGGCACTCCGTTCGCCTGGGAGCACATCACCGTGACGGAGTTGACCGGCGGCAACCTCCGCTACGACTACTCGCACGAGATCCGCGTGGGCACCGTGGGCGCAATCGACCGGCACGAAAAGAGTTCCTACGTGGTCGATCGTCAACTGCGTCCGGTTTCCTTCACGAGTTGGAGGACAGAGCAGAAGGGTGAGATCTCGACCAGCGGAGCACGCGCCGGCAACACTATGACCGTCACTGTGCGCGCAAAGGACGTGCCAGAGAAACGGCTCACCTTCGATGTCCGCAACGTCCATTTCGGCTGCGTTCTCGAGGACCTGATCGTCCGCAACGCCCGAAGGCAACGTTTCCGTCTGCGTCTCCTTGACATCGAGGAGCTGCAGGTGACGACTTCGCGGGTAGAGATCCGGAGCGCCGCTGACGGCAGCATTGAAGCGGCGGTGAAAGAGCCCGAATGGACCGTTCTGTACCGCCTTTCCCGAGACGGCATTGTGAACGAAATGCGCATCGACAAACTCGGGGTCCGCAGCTATCGCACCGGCGATGGCGACGCGCGGAAGATCACCAGCCTTAAGGACTCGCTGTTTCCGCCGGTCAAGAGCCGCAATCCCTTTCCCAATCCCTTCACCGTGACGCGGGCGCGGGTGCAGGTGAAGTGGAATGACCTTCGCTCCAGCGCGCTACGCCTCGAGGACAGCCGCCAGACTCTCGTACGCACGTCGCGGTCGGGCGATCAGTACGAGGCAGTGGTGGACCTGGGAGCCCCGGCCCCGCGGCGCGGCGAAGACACGGCGGCCCTCGGCTGCGGACCTCGGACAGGACGGCGACATCCAACCGCGCCACCCCGCCATTCGGAAGAAAGCCGCCGAGATTGCCGCCGGAACGAAGGATCCCGCCGCGATTGTTCATGCGTTACTCACTTGGGTCAGCGAATACATTCAATTCCAAATACGATCCGGCATCCTCACCGGGCCGCAAATCCTAGAGCAGCGCACCGGACGATGCGCGGAATACGCCGTCCTGTTCGCCTCGCTGGCGCGCGCAGCCGGAGTCCCCACCAGGATCGTCCTCGGGGTTGCTCATCACGATGGCATCTGGGGTGGGCACATGTGGAACGAGGTGTGGCTGGGCGAGTGGATCGCGGTGGACGCAACGTCCGGCACGCGTGTCGTCG
This sequence comes from Acidobacteriota bacterium, assembly GCA_016213775.1. Classification (GTDB taxonomy): domain Bacteria; phylum Acidobacteriota; class Terriglobia; order Bryobacterales; family Bryobacteraceae; genus CADEFT01. Next base: position 28,405 of record JACQZR010000222.1, on the reverse strand, counting down.
ACCCATTGCATTTGAAGCTGATTGATTCGCCAACAGTGGATGGGGCGTTGCTTGTGCCCAAGCGCATCCTCGACCGGTTGCAAGTCGAGATCCTGGATTTCGAAGAGACGGGCGTCAATCCGGCCCTGAAGACGGAGATCCGCGGCTCCACCTATGTCAACTCGCGATTCCATTGCCGCATTTCCGCTCCCGGCGTGTCCTGGGAACTGACGGAGCGAACGGAAGTGGACGTCGCGCGCCTGTTGTCGATGAAACCCTGCGCGAGTCCGCGAGGAGTCTCACCACCTACAACACGCCCGGCAAGGAGACAGTCGAGATCGCGCTCGCAATGTGATCCTGATCGATGGCAACTGCGCCTACCTCTTTGTCTGGACCGCGCCTAAGGAGGAGTTCCACCGCTCCGGCGATGTGTTTCGGGAAATCCTCGCGTCCTTCGAACTCGTTCCCCGCTAGTCTAAGCCGCGCCGAGTTCCAGCTCCACAGCCTTCGCGATCCGTTGCGCGAAACGTTCCACGCGTTCGGTGTCGGGCCCCTCCACCATCACGCGGGCGAGAGGCTCGGTGCCGGAGAAGCGGACCAGCACGCGGCCCGCGCCGTCGAATTCCTGCATCGCGGATGCGATCTCGGCCTGGACCCCGGCCAACTGGTCGAGCGGGCGTTTTTCCTTGATACGCACGTTCACCAGCAACTGCGGAAAAACCTTCAGGTCGGAGGTGAGATGGTCGAGGTCACGGCCGGTCTCGCATATTACTTCGAGCACGCGCAGCGCAGTGAGCATGCCGTCGCCAGTCGTCGCGTATTCACGAAAGATCACGTGGCCGGATTGCTCACCGCCGAGCTTGGCGTCCAGTCTGATCATCTCTTCGAGCACGTACTTGTCGCCGACAGGCGCTCGTAGCATCTGGATGCCACGGGCATCGAACACTGCCTGCAGGCCGAAGTTCGACATGACCGTAGCCACGACGGTGTTGTTGCCTGCGGCGTCCGTGAGCCGCCCCCGGCGAACGAGCGAATCAGCAGTGAGCAGCAGCACAGCATCGCCATCGATGAGGCGGCCTTTGGCCGAGATGAGCATCGCGCGATCGGCGTCGCCGTCAAAGGCGATCCCCGCGGCGGCGCCGGTCTCGAGCACCTTTTCTCGCAGCTTCTCCACATGCAGCGCGCCGCATCGGAGGTTGATGTTGCGCCCATCAGGCGAGCAGCCGGTCTCAATCACCTCAGCCCCGAGCTCTCGCAACAGCTTCGGTGCAAGGTGCGTCGCGGCGCCGTGGGCGCAATCCACCACCAGGCGCATGCCGTCGAGACGGAAAGGGAATGTGCTTTCCAGGAACGCGATGTAATCCTGGTCGAGTCCTTCATCCACGGGCATTTCCAACGCCCAAGGCACGGGCTTGCTTTCCAGAATACGGAAGATCTCGCCTTCCAGCACGTGCTCCAATTCATCCGCCAGTTTGAAGCCGGAGTGATCAAATACTTTGATCCCGTTATCGCGGTAAGGATTGTGCGAGGCCGAGATCATTACGCCGGCCACAAAATCGCGCACTCGCGTGAGGTAGGCTACACCGGGCGTTGTGATGAGACCGGCAAACCGCGGGCTTGCGCCGGCTTGCCGCAATCCGGCGGCGATGGAAGCGGCCATTGCCGGCCCCGATTCGCGCGTGTCCATGCCGATCAATACCGCTGACTCTTCTCCATGAATGGAGACCGCCCACCGCCCGAGGGCGACTCCCACGGCAAACACCGTTGCCGCGTCCAGCGGGTACTCACCCGCAACACCGCGAATTCCATCGGTCCCAAATAGCTGTCTACCCAAAATGTTCTCCCCTCGTTCTATCGTCGCTTTTCGAGCTCAACCTTAACGGCCACGGTGATTGTTTTCTGATCGAAATGTACGAGCGGGTCGCCGGAGAACACCGGGGCCAGAAGAACCTGCGACACGCCCCGTTCAATGTCGACTTCGATCGCGTCTGTTTCCACGTGATCAATGGTGTTGACGCGGCTCTCCGGACCAACGATCTGCACTTTGGCGGGATTGGTATTTTGCGTCACCACACCGTAGCCAGCCGGCAGATTCTCAAAGCGCGGCATCACCGGCACCTGCTTGCTGACGCGGGGTTCCAGACGGACGCGGATCTGCGAAGGCACCGAGCGAAGAAAGGTGACGCCGGGCGGGAGTTTAACGTTCGCGTCCACTATCGAGTAAGTGCGCTCGCCTGGGCGCTGGTGCGCGGAGAGATCCACCGCCACAGCGGCATTGGAGAGGTTGAGGGCATTGAGCCGTACCGATGGGCCCCGGACCTCGATATAAGCTGTGTCCACCAGATCGGAGCTGATCTCCAACTGCGGAGGGATGTTGCGGTATTGCAGATGCACCGATACCGCGGTTGTGGTGTTGGCGTCACCCTGAATGGCCAGCCAGAGCACCACGGCAACGGCTAGCGACAACAGCTTCAACCAGAAATCATTGGAGAGGAAGCGGATCATGGCTTATGCTCCACCGCCCTGCGAACATTGGGGCGGCCCTGCTGGTGGCGCTTCTTGGTGCTCAGCCCGAGCACCTCCGAGAGCGCTTCCTGAAGCCGCTCGCGTGAGACATTCGCCTCGATCCCGCCACCTTCGGCGAGCGAGACTTCGCCGCGCTCTTCAGACACAATGACGCTGAGGCAATCTGCTTCCTCGGTGACGCCAATGCCGGCGCGATGGCGCGTCCCAAGCAGTCGCGATACCGGATTCATGGTGAGCGGCAGGAAGCATGCCGCTGCGGCCACTTTCTCGCCCTGGACGATGGCTGCCCCGTCATGCAGCGCGGAGCCTTTTTCAAAAATCGTCAGCAGAAGGTCGCGCGAGACGTTCGCTTCCAGAGGCACCCCGCTTTCAATGAACGACCGCAGGCCGATTTCGCGTTCGAGTATGATGAGCGCGCCGGTCTTGGTTTCGGCAAGCTGCTCGATGGCGAGGATCATTTCCTCCAGCGCTTCCCTGCGCTGCAGATTGCGTCCAAAGCTGAACCACTCGCGGCGTCCGAGTTGCGCCAGTCCGCGGCGGATTTCGGACTGGAACATAACGATCAGCGCGAAAGCGGTGTATGGCGCAAGCGTTTCCAGCAGGCTGCGCAATAGGTCCAGCCGTGCGTAAACCGCCCCGAGGTAGGTGAGGACCAGAACCAGTATGCCCGTCAGGATGTGCGCGGCGCGGCGGCCCCGCACAATCTGAATCCCCTGATAGATCAAAGTCGCCACCAATAGAATGTCGATGACGGATGTGATCGTGATCGGCGGCAGGGAATGCGGCACTCGGTTAGTGGTTACCTTTCTTTAAATCGGAAATTGGAAACGCACGTCGGCGATGCGTTGTCCCACCACTTCAATATTATTGAGATTCGCGGTGCCCACACCGAGCGATTCTGCCAGCAGCAGGCAATTGTCGCAGTTCTGGAAAGGCGCGATGCCGCGGCCGGCGCGCGGGTCGTAGCCCATCACCGCAGTGGCGACGGTGTCGGTGGTAACGGCGTTCGTGCCGACCACCAGCACACCGGGACTCGCCGTGCCGAGCGGCCCGCGGATCCACGGACCCTCACCCCCCGTCATGGTCTCGATTCCGTCGATGAAACTGATGTCGATGGGGCGCGCGGCATTCAACTCGGCCACGATGCGCGGCATGCGGTGGAACTGCGAGCGCTCCGATTGCGCGTTGATCTCAGCAAGTGCCGGTGGCGCCGGTTGGCGTTTGCCGTTGTGACACACTTCCAGCCGGCCCTTCGCAGGGTTCTCGTTGGGCTCCTTCTGCCCCGCATCGTCTCCGTAGATGGACGCCGGGAGGATGCCGAAAATGTTCTTCATGGCGAGCGTGACACCGCAGGTGGCGTGATTCTTCAGCTTCGCCATCGATATCAGAAGGTCGGTGTCCTGGTAAGCGTGGTTCAGTTCGTAGGCGGGAAAGATGAGCCCGCCGCCGGGCACTTTGAAGCGGTGATACTGTTTGCCTTTGCCAACCCCGTTCGTGTTCTCGAATTCGACACCGGGCGCCGAGGCGATCAACTGCCGCACGTTCCAGCCGGAATCGAGCAGGTATTCCTCTAGCGGGCCGGAACTCGCCCAGGCGCTTTCCACGAAGCGGATGCGTTTTGCTCCAGCGCGCGAAAGAACGTACGCCATTGCCGATGCCGTCTTCGGGTGTGTGTAGTGTGTGAGGCCTAGCGCTTTGCCTTTGAACCGCAGTCCAGGACTGCCGGTGAGGTTCAGCTTGACGGTGATGGTTTTGTTCTTAACTAATCGTCCCGCACCGCCGATCTGATCGAACATTTTCGTGAGCACCGCGACCAGGTCTTCGTTGTAGTTCGGGACTTTTGCGAGAGCCACAGGCGCGGTGGGTGGGGTCTTCGCGGCAAAGGCCGCGGGAGCCGCAGTGAGGGTAGTCAGCAAGTCTCGGCGGGTCATGCCCTTATCTTATCAGGGGCGTTGGGAATGGGGGAGCGCGAATTGCGCTTTCAGAATCGCATGCTGACCCTCTTTGACACAGCGACCCGCTTCGGTAGACTGCCAGCATGGCCTATCAGATGTCCATTTCTGAAGTGTATGCTGTAAAGCAGAGGAAAGACGCGTATGGCTGAGACTCAGGAACAGGAAGGGACCCCGACCGTGCAACAGCTTGCCGCTGAGGTTGCCCGCCTCCGCGAACGCGTCGAAGACTTAGAGGACGCACGGGAGCTTGACGCCGCTATCCGCCGGAATGGTGAGAAACCTCTGATTCCCTGGGAGCACGCCAAAGCTGACCTCGGTATCTGAACATAACGTTCGGCGCGGAGGGCGTTGTGGTTGTCGGCAGTTTATGCTACCGAAAGTTTCAGGCGGCCATGCGGTCGGTTCTTGGGGGTGGGCTTCACGACGATGTGGACATCGCGACCTAGTCGGGTGAGGCATTCCAGCAGGCGATGCTCCGAGATTCCGCGAAACCTTCCTTTGAGGATTGCGGAGACTTTGGGCTGCGTGAGTCCCAGGATCTGGGCCGTGGTGGTTTGGGTGAGTCCGCGCCGCTCGATGATCTCGGCAATTTTGGCGGCAAGGCGAGCTTTTACCAGCATGGTCTCACTGTCGGAGTAGCCGAGGTCGGCGTAGACATTTCCCGAGCCTTGTTCGACGGGGATGCCGAGCACGATTCGTTGTTTCTTCATTGCGATTGCTCCTTTGCGAGGTGGGCTGCTGCTTTGAGGCGTTGGCGGATTAGTTCAATATCTGCCTTCGGCGTGGCCACTCCGCTCTTGGACTTCTTTTGAAAGACGTGCAAAACGAAGACCGCCTTTTCGAACTTTACGGTGTAGACTGCCCTGTAAGTGCCACGGTTCCAATCCTCCATCACTTCCAGGACGCCGGCGGAATCGAACCCTTTGAGCGGCTTCGCTTGTTCGTGTCTCCTGCCGTCCTGTGCCAGGTAGAGTGCGAAGCCGAAGAAGTCCTGGACGAGGGCAGGCAAGGCAAGCAAGTCCCGTTTCGCACTGCCCACCCACAGCAGCGGTTTGAGAACCGGAGACTGGCGCATTTCATTTCTATTATACCCATATTGGTATAGCGGACGGAGGTCGGAACCTGCCGGGACTTTCCGTGCGGTAGCATAGGTCCGTGGCGGAGCGCAGGGTCTTTCTAAGTCATAGTGGCAAGGACAAGGAGTTTGTCAAAGAACTCTACCGGCGGCTCACTCGCGACGGGGTGTCATGCTTTTTCGACATCGAGTCGATTGGTTGGGGGGACAATTGGGTTCGGGCCCTGGAGCGCGGCCTGGATGAGTGTGAGTTTGTCGTCTTTGTTCTGTCGCCGGATTTCTGTAACTCCGAATGGGTGGAAGTGGAGCGAAGCAGCAACATGGCCGACGATCCGCGCGGGCAGTTGCGCAAAGTGCGTCCGCTGACGCTGCAGCCGTGCCGCCAGCTTCCAACGTTTCCCCGTTTCTTGCGACAGGTGCAGTCTCTCGATGTTTCCACGCCGGAACTGTTCGAGAAGAACTATCCGCGCATTTGCCGCGAACTCGGCGGAATACCAGGCGATGACGAGGCGCGGCTCGACCGGACGACGCTGCCCCCGGCCGGGCCATTGCCGCAGCGGAATAGCATGCTCTTCCAGCCCATGGGTGATAACTTCGTCGGGCGCGTGGAGGAGATGTGGAATCTCCATGACGCGCTCTTTCACGACAGCACAGTGGTAGTGCAGGGCACGGGCGTCGTGGTGGGCACCGGGGGCTTGGGGAAAACGCAGCTTGCGATTGAGTATGCCTACCGATTCGGCTTCGCTTACGCGGGCGGCGTGTATTGGGTGGATGCGGAACGTGGACTGACGACGATGATCTCGCAAGTAGCCACGGCCGCCGGAGTGGAGATCGACAACCGCGCTGCGGAGCAGGAACAGTTGCGGCAGTTGTGGCAAGGGTTGAACCAGCTTTCCGGTCCATCGCTGCTCATTCTGGATAACTTTCCCGAGAACACCTCGCTGCGGCCGTACCTGCCTGCGGGTGCGCGGGTCCATACGCTGGTCACCACTCGCCGCAAGGATCTCGATTACCCCTCGGTGGTGGTGCGCAGGTTGTCCAGCGACGAGGCCATTCGGCTTCTCAATACGGGCGCGCGGAAGTTCGGCGCTGAGGTGGCTCCGCTGGTGGAACTGCTGGACGGGTTGCCGCTGGCCTTGGAACTGGCCAAAAGCTACCTCAACTATCGGCGGACTCTCACCATTGCGGGCTTGCTGGAGGAGCGCAAGGCGGCCGGCGAGATCGAATTGGTGCGCGAGTTCGCTTCCCAATACCGCGATGAACTGCCGAGCCGGCATGGGTTGGATATCGCCAGGACCTTCCAGATGAGCTGGGACGTGGCGCCGGAGATGGGGCGGCTGGTGCTGCGGGCGATGGGTGAGCTTGCTCCGGCGGCGGTGCCGGTTCCGTTGCTTCGCTCCGTGTTGGAGGTGCCTGTGGTGGCCGGCGTTTGGGATGAACTGGGTCAGGCGCTGGACGAGTTGGCGCGGCTGTCGCTAGTGGAACTGGATGGCAGCGGGAATCCCGTCGCGCACCGGTTGGTGCTGGCGTTTGCGCGGTATCGGAATGTGGCGGATAACGAGTCGCCGTTTGAACAGTGCAGTGCGGCTGCGCGAAGTCAGATGGACCGGGCCGGTTTGACGATGGATGCGGCTACGATGCGGGAGTTGGAACTGATAGTCCCGCACGCCGAGTTTCTGCTGGCCGGGGACCGGCTTCGTCCCGAGGATTTTTCCTTACTTGCAGATCGGGTGGGAGCGCAGCACAGAGTGCTCGGGCGGTATCTTGATGCGAAGCGCCTTCGGACTGCTGCTTTGCATGCGGATGAGAAGACGTACGCAGCCGGACACCCCGCCATCGCCAGGGGGCAATCGAATCTGGCGCTGGTGCTGAGCGATCTGGGGGAGTTTGAGGAAGCGCGGGATCTGCTGCGGCAAGCCCTGGCGTCGGATGAGAAGACGTACGTAGCCGGTCACCCCACTATCGCCGTAAGGCAATCGAATCTGGCGACAGTGCTGAGGGATCTGGGGGAGTTGGAGGAAGCGCGGGATCTGCTGCGGCAAGCCCTGGCGTCGGATCAGAAGACGTACGCCGCCGGGCACCCCTCCATCGCCAGGAGTCAATCGAATCTGGCGGTGGTACTGCGTGATCTGCGGGAGTTTCAGGAAGCGCGGGATCTGCTGCGGCAAGCCCTGGCGTCGGATGAGAAACGTACGCCGCCGGGCACCCCGCCATCGCCATAAGGCAATCGAATCTGGCGACAGTGCTGCAGTATCCGGGGGAGTCGGAGGAAGCGCGGGATCTGCTGCGGAAAGCCCTGGCGTCGGATGAGAAAACGTACGCCGCCGGTCACCCAACAATCGCCACGAAGCAATCGAATCTGGCGCTGGTACTGAGGAATCTTGGGGAGTTGGAGGAAGCGCGGGATCTGCTGCGGAAAGCCTATGCGACCTTCCTGGCCCGATTTGGCCCCCACCACCGGTCCACAAAGATAGTGAAAGGCAACCTCGATCGGGTGGGCGAATAGAGCCCTAATTGGATTCGCACCCACGTAATGACAATGTCATTACGCCCTGCTGGATTGTTACCAGGAGGCCGCACATTGCCACCGTCGCAGAAGACCCGTGTCCGCCGCCTTACCTTGAACATTCGCATTCAGCCGGAGCTGCGCGCACTGATTGACCAGGCGGCTTCCCTATCCAGCAAGAACCGGACGGATTTCGTTCTTGAGGCAGCGCGGCAGGCCGCCGAAGACGCGCTCATGGACCGCACCGTATTTGCAGTCGGGCCCAAAGCGTACCAGGAGTTTTTGGATCGGCTGGACGCCCCTCCTCAGCCCAACGCCCGTCTGCGACGCTCGCTCACCACCCTCGCGCCTTGGGAGAATTGACACGCCTGCCACCGCCCACACTGCTCGACGATGGGCATGACCTTCAAGGCTTCTCTTGCGGAGAGTCCTCGCTCGTCGAGTGGCTGCGCCGCCGTGCGCGCGCCAATCAGTTCAGCGGTGCGACTCGCACAAACGTAGTCTGCGAGGGTGGTCGAGTCATCGCCTATTATGCCCTCGCTTCCGGAGTAGTCCGGGTTGCAGCCGCTCCTGGACGCTTCCGTCGGATTATGCCCGATCCGATTCCCGTGGTGGTGCTGGCCCGGCTGGCTGTCGATTCCCGGTGGCATGGCTTGGGGTTGGGCCGCGGGTTTCGAGACGCGGCCATGCGCGTCTCCCAGGCGGCACAGGTGATCGGTATTCGGGGGATTGTGGTTCACGCGATTTCGGAAGCCGCACGGAACTTCTATCTCGCTCTGGGCTTCGTGCCCAGTCATCACGAACCAATGATGTTGATGGTGACGCTGGGTGATGTTGTCGCCGTCTTGGAGGAAACTACTGCCCCGCCGTCCGTTTCACCAACCGCTCCACCATCTCGATGATAGTTTCCTCCACCGCCGGATGAAAGGGCCCCGGCTGCCCGTACGGAATCATCGCGCCGCCGCCTTCATACCCGCCTTCCTTCAACACCCGAACCGACGGAATATACGCAAATACGTCGTTCGAATACCCTGCGATCCACGTATTCCCCCACCCGTATTGCGCCTTCAACCGCAGCGAGTAATCCACCACTAACTCGCCCCCAAGGATAATCATCTTCAGCGCCGAGCCGAACTGCCACACCTGCACCGGGTACGGATACCGGTCCCAGAGCTTCCCGTCGGGAGTCATCCGGTCGAGCAGGAACTTGGCATGGCGCTTAGCCGGAGGATCCGCTGTCGCCACGCGGCGCTCCAACTCTTCGCGCGTCGGGATCTGCGCAAAAGCGAGATCCACGGTCTGGAACGCCGTCTTGAGCGGCCCAGCCACCGGGACCATCTTCGCCTTCATCGCCTGCGCCACCGCCTCGGCTGCCACCATCCCGTAATGCTCGGCCAACTCCACCGTCCGCCGCGGCAGCGGGTTGGCGTCCGCTCCGGCCCCGGCAACGAACAGCGCCGCCGCGCCGGGGTTGGCCTTCTCGATCACCGCCTGGGCGAAGCCGGGCCAATCGCCGTTGATCTGGTAATCGGAAAGCGCCGTCGCGTGGCAGGCGTATCCGAAAACGATGGCGCGCGCTTTGTTGTCACCCCCGCGGACCACCATCACCGGCACATCGTGGTCCACCGGTCCGGGCAGGTGCCGCAACGACACGCGGCGGCGGTTGGCCGCAAACCCGGCATTGCTCTGGCCGAAACTGAGCGTGGCGGGCTGCAGGTCAGCGAGCGCCGCGCCGATGGCATCGACGGTCTGGTTGAGCAGCTTTTCCGTATAGCGCTGGATGGCGGGTTCGTGCTCAGGAGTAATGGGGTACGCGGGGCGCAGCACCATCCCAGTGACGGGCGCGCTGTGCGTGTGCGACGAGTTGATCGCGATCTTGTCCCGCTCCAGTTTGTACTTCTCTCGCGCGCGGCGGCTGACCGCTTCCGACATCTCCTTATTGAAACCGAGCAGGTCAGAAGTCACCAGGACCGCCCTTGCTCCGCTGTTGTCCTCCAGCGCAAGAGCCTTCACCCAGATCTTCTGCCGGACCCCTTCGCTCGGTTTCGTGCGGTTCCCGTATCCGGCCATCCACACGGGTTCAGTGGGGGTGATGTCGATGCGGGAGACGCCGGCTTTCCACCGCGCGGCGAGCGGAAGGGCTGCAACAAGAACGATGAGAATTGTCTTCATGGCGTGGCTGGGGGAACAGCCATTATATCGGGCTTAGGTTCAGCCGTCGTGTGGGGCGGCCAATCCTGGCCGCGGCTGGCCTTTCCAGGCCAGCCAAAATGTTGAATTCGCAAGTTCAGCACCCCTACAGCCCGAGCGCTTGCGCCACCTTGGTTTCCACTTCACCAAATCCGGAAGGGTCGCGGAGGATGTTCCCCAGCCCGGTGTTGGCATAGAGATCAGAAAGTTTCTCCGCGGCCACCAAGGCCAAGGTGTAGGCCATTGCCGCGTTCTCTGAACTCAGCCCGGACCAGTTCTGTCCCAGTCGCCCGAGTTTGGGGACCTTACCGGCTTTGATCGCCGCGTCGAGCTGGGCCTTCCGCCCGGGCTGCAGTCCCTCGCCGGAGAATTTCTGCGCGAGCCCTTCGTGCAGCCACGAGGGCCAGTTGCCGAGCTCATGCAGGCATGCGTGGGTCAGCTCGTGCGCGAACGTCTTGCGCATTTGCGGCGTCACTGTCTTGCTATCGGTAATTGGGATATGGATACGACCGTCGTAAAGAGCACCGGACCATTCGGCGGCTTGGGTGCTCTGAAAATATGCCTGCCGGCTGAGCGCGACAGCCGTTATTCTCTCGACGGCGCGGCAGCCAAGTTGTGAAGAGATTCGGGAGAATTCTTCATCCAGAGCTTGAATTATATTCTGGGCCAGGCCAGCCGGGACCGTGCCGCGCTCGTAGCGAAGCAGCACACGGATTCCCGTAGTGCGCTCGGAACCCGAATCAGCCTTCTTCTCCCGCTCTGCCTTGCGAAGCATGTTTTGAACCGCCGCGCTGGGAGCGATGTTTTCGGCTTCCCGCCAGTGGATAATCGCTCTGTCCATGTCGTCCATGCGGTAGTATGCCAAGCCCGCGACCGTGTGTAAGGCGGGATCCGCCGGGACCTTCTGCAGGGCAGATTCGACAATGCGGAGCGCTTCCGCGGGCTGGTTCGCGTTCAGAAGTTCGATGGCTTTGCTGGCCGGGTGAAGCTTGGTGAGTACGAGTGAAGATTGCACCTCAGTTTGTTCAACTTGGCTCATAGAGCTGGAAGTGTTAGTGGAGCTTCCGCTGGAGCCGATCCCTCGGGCGCCACGGCGGGCTTGATCGAATGATCCGGCATCGCTCACAGCGGATTTGGGCACATAGCCGCTGACGGATTTCCCATCGTGGGTGGCGACGATCTTGAAGCAGCTTCCAGAGGACCCGGAAATGGAAGAACGGATCTCGACGGGGATGCCGGACGGCAGTTGGGCGAGCACGGGTTCATCCGAGTCGCAGCCGGAGCGCAGAGGAGCGGGCGACTGCAGAGTGGCTGCGCCGAGCAGGGCTGTCGAGAGGATGGCGGCGGACAAAAGCGTACAGGCTCGCATACACCCTGATGCTAAGGCAAGCGCCACAAAAAAGCCCTCGGGGGAACGCCCGATCCTTGCTAGGTTTCTTTTCCCAGCAAGCCTCTTCAGCCGTGCCGATAAGAAAATCAAGCGGGAGGAAAGAATTTATGAGATTTTTTCCGGCCCAAACTGACTAAGAGAGTAAAGAGAATCTCTTCAGTACAGAGAGAACTCCGCAGAGACAACTTCGAGAGAGTTGACTTGACTATGGGGCGGGACGAACAGAGAGCGTCCCGCCTCGATCTATTTTGGGGCGGCTGATCCCCCGTCCTGCCCTACCCGCCTGGCTCTGAGGCGATTGCCGGATCCACATCGAGAGCCTTCCGCCAGTGGCTCTGCGCCTTCTCCCTCTCCCCCAGAGCGAACAGCATATGACCCAGGTTCCAATGCGCCGGTGCGCATTCCGGATCTAACTGCAATACAGATTCGTAGTGCTTCTTCGCAGTAACGAAATCGCCTCGCTCTTCATACTGCATCGCCAGCCGAAACTCAATCTCAAGCTGCGGCGTGGCGGCGATGCGGTAGTGTTCCTCGGCCTCAGTTACTTGTCGATTGTCGAGTTCGAGCAGCGCCAGGCCGACATGCGCAGCCGAACGCGAAGGATCGCACGCCAAAGCGGACTGGTAAGCATCCCTCGCGGCGTCGCCCTGGTTAGTTTCGTAGAGACACATACCTAGATTGCACCAGGCCTCCACCCAGTGCGGTTCGCAGGCGGCGGCGTGCCGGAAGGCTTCGGCCGCCAAAATGGCATCTTCGGCCGAATGCGGCTCCGCCATTCGAAGCCAGCCGAGGCGGAACCATGCCCCCCCGCGCGAAGGATCGCACTTGGTGAGCTGATCGGTCAAAGCGAGCGCTTTGCCGAATTCACCCTGCTCAGTCCAGGCTCTGGACACCCCTTCGAGCGAGTCCCCGTCGTTGGGGCGCAGTTGCAGCGCGGTTTCGAAAGCGTGGGCCGCATGGGGCCAGTCAGCCGCATGGGAGAAAGCCACCGCCAGGTTGAACCAGTCTTCAAAGGAGTCCGGTTTCGCCTCCACCAGTGAGCCCAGCCACTGCACCGCCCCGTGGTGGTCCTGCTGATTGAGGGCAGCCACGGCAAGAGCCGCGAGCGCGGCAGTGGAAGTCGGATTGGCTTGCCGCAGCAGTCCCGCGTAGCGGCTTGCCGCGCCGTGGTCGAGGCACGTTATGGCGGCGGACAACGCGTTTTCCAGCACCGCTTCCAGTTCCGCGGAGCCGCCGCCCGCGGGCAGGTTCTCCGCGAGTCTGTCATAGATGGCGAGAGCCTCGCCCGGCTTGCCGTCAAGTTGCAACGCGGAGGCTTCTCCAAACAATGCCGGTGCATAGCCGGGCCGGAGCTCGAGACTATGACGAAACGCCGCGCGCGCTTCTGCCGCACGGTGGCAATGGAGCAGGCATACCCCCAGCGCGAACCATGCCTGCGGACGCGATGGGTCGAGCACCACCGCACACTGCAGAGCTTCCAGTGCTTCGGCGTAATCCCGATTGCGGCCCAATGCCACTGCTTGGTTGAAGCTGGCGAAGGGATGGCCCGGTTGCTTCGCTGCCAGCCGCCCATAATACCCGGCTGCTTCCGTAAACTGATTGCGCTCGAAACAGAGCTGACCAGCCAGCCACAACGCGTCCGGATTATCAAGCGCGATGGCCGGAGCCAGAGCACGTAGTGCCCCGTCGGCATCGTCTTGTATCTGACGCCGGACGGCTTCCACTACGGCGGGATGCGCGGCTGCCCTGCTGGACACTCCTTCGGGAGGCTTCTCGGTGCGCAGGCAGGTTTCCACCATATCCTGGTCGAGGAACCAGACCCAATTGGGGCTGCTGTCACCCATGATTCTCCTGTCCTTTTCCCATATCGGTTGGGAATGGGCAGCCCCGATGAGATTATGGGTAGGTGCCACTTGGCGATGTGCCTCAAAGCCAGACCGCCTGTGGAGTGCGCAGGTCGGCGATCGAGACCACGTGGTTGCGTATCGACGGCGCCGGACCGAGACTCACCCGAGGACGTAGCGGAGGCTGTCGAAGCTGCGGAACAAACACGCCGTCAGCGGCCGGTCTCAGCCGGTGGACCAGAAAGCGCAGTTCCTCCCCGGTGCCGGTTTCCGCAATCGGATTGCGGCGCGCGAGCGCTCGCGGGATTGGCTTCGATTCGCGGTGCAGCCTCTGCGTGAGTATGGACCAGTCCGCCGCGCCGGCAAACCAAGTTGCGGACCTCGGCGCGGAGCCAATCATACGCGGACTCCCAGGGTGCGCCCCCAGAAGCCCAACATTGCTCACCCCGCGCGTATGTCCCCAAAGCGGCTGTGTTTTGCTCCAACTGCTGATTCGCCAATGGACTGGCGGAGTCATGACAAGGGGATTCATATCCTCAGCGGAGTATCCACCGAGTTTCGTGATTACAGGGAGAGTGCGGAGGTTTTCCCCAGGGATGTCCATATTAAGAATTACTGCCGTTGGCAGTTCCGTCGTCCGGACTAAGTAATAGTGTGGAGCCGTGGGCAACAATGCCGTGGTCTGGATATCTTCCGAGCCCGCAACACCTTCCGAGCCTCGACCGTCAGGCAGTGGAACGCATCGCTCCAGTGGGTACAAAGCGCCTATATTCATTCCGAACGTGGGCTTTGTATCATTCCATTCGGGTGCGTGCGGTTCCAGGCAAGCAACCACCGCCGCGAGGGGGAACTCGGGAGGCGTTCCCTTGGGGGCTACAGCCCGGGTTCGTCCCGCATACGAGACCAGCCCCGCAGTGCCAGTGGTGAGCCCAAACGGATATTGAGGAGCCACCTGTGCCGCGAACCGACCCATTTCCATTGCAGTCGGGCCTGTGCAATGGGGAGGCAATTCCCGCAACGCCGCCACGCATCTTGGGTACTCCACCAGGTTCGCCTCAGTGAGGTAAGTAACGAGCGTCGAAAGGGCCGGAGCCACTGCTGGATGCTCGCCCAAGCAGAACTCGACAAGGACGCCTCTCCTGTCGATGCGGCCGGGCATCGCAGTTAGCGAGTAAGTCGATTCCAAGGGACAGATGGCGATTGCTTCTTGCCTACCCGTGTATGCGAGAGGAGGTATTGCGGATGCCCCCGCGGTGATAATCTCTTGCTCCGGGATGATAGTGCGAAGGCCCGGAGCCACAGAGTGATTCCCGCTTAGGCAGAAATCGACAGTGGCGCCCCTTCTGCCACTGGGATCAAGCAACGGGGCGTGCGTCGGAATTGCGGACACCCCCGCGCTGATTATCTCCTGCGGTGGAATCGTGCGAACGGCCTCGGCCGTGCCAACCGCGATCTGGCTTGCCCTCTCAAAGGCCGCGGTGACCAGGAGAACGGCGGAATAGTTCGGCAGCTCGGGCCACATCGATTCCACGTTGTAAGCTGGTGCATCGACTGCCGCGTGGCGCATGCGGAATGGCCGTGGCGCTTGCGCGCACAGCCCCTCATCCAGGAATCCTGCCGGAGCCGGATCGGGCTTCGGAGCCTGCAACCGCAGGCTTTCCAGCGCCATCCGATCCATCTCTTTCTGGTAGGCACGTTGATGCTCCGCCGAGCAGAAATGTGCCCGTCCGCGGAGCCGCATCAGGAGAGATACACCCTGACCGCAATACAGACAGTTGGACAAAGTAACTCCTAAGTTCCGATCATAAGATCGCGAAGATGGGCAATCCAGGGGATAAGTAGCTTCACTAGGCCGGATCATGCCGCTTTCTCACGGCGTACTAGGTGTTTGCCCTAAGACAAAATTTTGTCAACCGACGGGCCGGAACGTGTCCGATGAGACTGGTAACAAGGCACCACATTGAAAGGATTTTTCCAACTCAGGCGCGCGACGGAAGCCTTGCGTCAATCGTTGCCGGGCCACCGGCTGGATGGGGCTACTCCTCGTAAGGATATGACCGAAGGGGAGCGGCTACTCAAAGAGGGTAACTTCGCCGAGGCCGAGCAGTGGTATGTGAATCTGTTGGCGCAGGTGGACGGCAAGAGCAGGCGCGGCAAACGGGCGCGCCTGTTGCTGGCCCTGGCGAACGCGCAATGGCGCCAGCGTAAGGTCCGCCTGGCGGCGGAGACTGCCTCAATGGCGTTGGAGAGCCTCGACGCCGATGAGGTCAGTGTCGAAGTAGCCGAATGCTCGGAACTGCTGGCCGAGATCGCCCTCGATCAGTGTGATTGGAAGTCCGCGGTCAAGCGCCGCCAGCGTGCGCTGGAAGTGCAGTTGCAGTTGCGCCCCGTCGACTCCGCTTTGTTGATTGAACGCCGTCGGAAACTGGCATCGGCATTTCGCGAAGGAGGCTGTCCGGCAGAGGCGTTGGAGCAACTCGAGGCCGCCTATGTGATGGCTCGCCAGGATTGCGGGGATGCGCACGCTCTCACCGCCGAGTGCCTGGTGGAAGTCGCACGAGTGCAATCCGCGGTGGGAAAGGTGGAAGAGGCCCGCCAGTCGCTCGAATCGGCACTCGAGATGCATGCGGCGGCGTGCGGACCCGAGAGCGACGAAGTCGCCCGCGACTACCAGGCCCTGGCCGAGGTCTGCCAGAACGGCGAGGACCTCGAAGGCGCAATCCATTACTATGAATTGGCGTTGCGCCTGCGGGAGCGGCAGTTGGGTGGGAGTTCCGCCGAACTGGCTACGTTGATGATGGAGCTTGCGGGGGCACACTCTTTCAAAGGTAATCTTGGCCCCGCGGTGGAGTTCCTGCAGCAGGCCATCGGCCGGTTCGAAGGAACTCGGGACGAGCGCCTGGCCCCGGCGTTGGAACGGCTGGGGACGATCTACTTGCTAAGCGGACGTGCCGAGGATTCGATAAAAGTGCTGCGCAAGGCTCGGGGGATTTACGAGAAGGAGCCCGACCGGAACCGCCGCAGAATCGAAAACAACACCGAGCTGTTTGCTACGGTCTCCGGCTATCTGCCCGCGAACCGTGCCGCGAAATTGATGACGGCCTTGTCCCCTGCGACCTCCCCCCAGCAGACCGCGCCGGCGACGCTGGCGATGTCCACGGCGCGGAAGGATGCCACTGACTCGTCTCGTGCCGGCCGCAAGCTTGTCGCGCATGCGCAAGCTCCGGTGGAGCCGCTGCCGCCGGCCCCGGAAGTAGCGTTGGAGACGTGGGCGGTTCCGGCCCGTCAGGATCCGCCGGCGCCTTCGGCATCGCCTTCCTCGCCGTTTGGGCGTTTATGGGGGGCACCGGCGGAAGTGGATACCGCACCACTGCCTCCCGCCATGGCAGTGTTGCCACAGAACGCGGCGTCGTTGCCGATTGGCGCAGACAGCGTCACCCTCCCGCCTGGAATGGTCGCAGTGGCGATGTCCCCACAGGACGCGGCCTCATTGACGATTGGCGCCGACAGCGTCACCGTCCCGCCAGGTATGGTCGCAGTGGCGATGTCCCCACAGGACGCGGCCTCATTGACGATTGGCGCCGACAGCGTCACAGTCCCGCCAGGAATGGTCGCAGTGGCGATGTCCCCGCGGGACGCGGCCTCATTGACGATTGGCGCCGACAGCGTCACCGTCCCGCCAGGTATGGTCGCAGTGGCGATGTCCCCGCAGGACGCGGCCTCCCTAGTGAATCGCCCATCTGACGGCTCGGCCCCGATTCATGGCTGGGAAGACCTCGTCTGCGAACGGCTGCCAATCTAACACGACGTCACCTGTAGGGCGGACGCCCTCGTCCGCAGCCGGCCCCCCGGCCGGCTTCCGGTGACGTATCTTGCCCTGGAGCAGCACACCCCCGAACGTGTAGCATGAAGAAATGCCACGAGTGAACTGGCGAGGTGTCTACCCCGCCGCTACCACCCAATTCCGCCCCGACGAATCCATTGATTTCGATGCCACCGCGCGCCACCTCGAAGTGATGCTCAAAGCCGGTATCCATGGCCTTGTGCTCCTCGGCAGCGTCGGCGAGAACACCGCCCTCGACTACACTGAGAAACTCGATTTCCTCGCCCGCATGAAAGATGTCGTCCGCGGCCGTGTGCCCATCCTCAGCGGCGTTGCCGAAATCACTACGCGCACCGCCTGCCGCTACGCCCACGACTGCGAAAGGATCGGCATCGACGGATTGATGGTTCTCCCAGCCATGATCTACAAAGCGGACAGCCGCGAAGCCCTCTCCCATTTCAAAACCGTTGCCCGCGCCAGTTCACTGCCCGTGATGATCTACAACAATCCTCCGGCGTACTTCGTCGACGTCACCCCCGCGATGTTCACCGAATTAGCGGACGAGCCCACCATCGTGGCCATCAAGGAATCCTCCGACAATCCGCGCCGCATCACCGACATCGTCAACCTCTGCGGCAACCGCTTCATCCTCTTCTCCGGTGTCGACGACCTGGTGCTGGAATCCGTTTTGCTTGGCGCGCAAGGTTGGATCTCCGGCCTCGTCAACGCCTTCCCCGACGAGAACCATGCGCTCTGGGATCTCGCCACTTCCGGACGGTGGGAAGAAGCCCGCGCCCTCTATCGTTGGTACACACCGCTACTCCACCTCGACACCAACATCAAACTCGTCCAGTACATCAAGCTGTGCATGGCCCAGGTCGGTCTCGGCTCCGAAATCACACGTGCACCGCGCCTCGCCATCGAAGGCGCCGAGCGCGACGAAGTCCTCGCAATCATTCGCAATGCTCTCGCGACGCGGCCCCAACTTACCGCACTCGCATGAGACGCGTTCAGGTCATCGACTCCCACACCGGCGGAGAGCCCACCCGCCTTGTCGTCGCCGGCGGACCAGGCCTCGGCAACGGCACCATGGCCGAGCGTTTGACCATCTTTCGCGATCATCACGATGACTTCCGCTCCGCCGTGGTGAACGAACCGCGCGGCTCCGACGTAATCGTCGGCGCGCTGCTTTGCGAACCAGTCAATTCCGCCTGCGCCGCCGGCGTCATCTTCTTTAATAACGTCGGCTACCTCGGCATGTGCGGCCACGGGACCATCGGCCTCATGGTCACCCTCGGCCATATGGGCCGTATCACACCCGGTGAGCACCGTATTGAAACGCCCGTCGGCGAGATCCGCGCCACGCTTCTGGATGCCGCCACCGTATCCCTCGACAACGTGCCGAGCTACCGCCATCGCACCGCCGTGACGGTGGATGTCGCCGGCCTTGGTCCCATCACCGGCGATGTCGCCTGGGGAGGCAATTGGTTCTTCCTCGTCACCGATCACGGCCAGCGCATCGCGCTCGACAACGTCGAGCAGTTAACCGACGTCACCTGGCGCATCCGCCAGGCTCTCAACGCCGGCGGCATCACTGGAGAAGCAGGCGGCGAGATCGATCACATCGAACTGTTCGATGGCAATCGCAATTTCGTCCTATGCCCCGGCAAAGCCTACGACCGTTCTCCTTGCGGCACCGGTACCAGTGCCAAGCTCGCGTGTCTTGCCGCATCGGGCAAGCTTGCCGAAGGCGAAGTGTGGCGTCAGGAGAGCATCGTCGACAGCGTGTTTGAAGGCTCCTACCGGCGTGCAGGAGACCGCATCATCCCCACCATTCGCGGCACCGCCTACGTCAACGCGGAAGCCACACTGATCCTCAATCCCGCCGATCCATACTGCATGGGAATCCGCCGATGAGCGCTGCCGACGTAGTCATTCTCGGAGCGGGCCTCGTCGGCGCATCGTGTGCCGAAAGCCTGTCCCGGCAGAAGCTTCGTGTCACGGTTATTGAAGCTGGCGTGGTCGGAGCGGGAGCCACCGCAGCCGGCATGGGACACATCACTGTGATGGATGATTCCGAAGCGCAGTTCGCTCTCACGCGCTATTCGCAATCGCTGTGGCGCGCGCGCATCAAGGAACTGCCTGCCAGTGTCGAGTGGCAGAACGCCGGCACGCTCTGGGTGGCCGCCGACGACGAGGAGATGCAGGCGGTCCATACCAAGCAGGCTTTTTACACGCAGCGCGGTGTCCCCGTGCATACCCTCGACGCGAGAGCCGTCGTCGAGGCCGAACCTAACCTCCGTCCTGGACTCGCCGGCGGTTTCCTCGTACCCCAGGACAGTGTGATCTACGCACCCTGCGCCGCCGCCTGGCTGATGCAGCGTGCCAAGGCCGCGGGTGCGCACATGCGTCTCGGCGTGCGTGCCACGCGTGTCGACGGACGCCGCGTCCACCTCGATGACGACACTCACATCGACGCCGGCAGCGTCATCGTTGCCTGCGGGCACTGGTCCCGGCAATTGCTCCCCAACGTTCCTGTGCGCCCGCGCAAAGGCCACCTCGCCATCACCGACCGTTACCCCGGCTTCGTCCATCACCAACTCGTGGAGCTCGGATATCTGAAAAGCGCCCATGGCCACGACAACGAATCCGTCGCATTCAACGTTCAACCGCGTGCCACCGGTCAGCTTCTCATCGGTTCCTCCCGCCAGTTCGACATCGAGCATTCAGAAGTGGAACCGCGATTCCTCGCGCGCATGTTGGCTCGCGCGTTTGAGTACATGCCCGGACTGCAAAACATGAGCATCATCCGCACCTGGACCGGCTTCCGCGCCGCCACACCTGACTCGCTGCCGCTCATCGGACCGCATCCATCACACGATGGCCTCTATCTCGCCACCGGACACGAAGGACTCGGCATCACCACATCGCTTGGAACCGCCGCAATCCTCACAGACCACATGATGCATCGCCCGCCCGCCATCCCCATCGAACCGTATCTGCCCGCGAGGTTCGCCAATGTCTGAGCAACGCACCATCGCCGCGAAGATGCTTTGCGACGGAGCGGCATTCCACACATCGGTCAGCGGTGAGCCGCGTGCTCCCCTCTGTGGAATGGGCGTCTGCATGGAATGCCGCGCAACCGTGGATGGCTCACCGCATCAGCGCACTTGCCAGACCCTGATGGATCAACCTCCGTCGACGGCGCCCCATCAAGCGCACTTCGATGTCCTCGTCGTTGGCGCGGGACCCGCCGGCCTCGCCGCACTCTGGGCTGCATCGCAAAGCGGCGTAACCGCTGGCATGGTGGACGACAACCCGGCCGCCGGTGGTCAAATCTGGCGCAACGCGCTGCCCGCGGAATGGGCGCAACGTGCCGCCCGGCTCGAATCCAATTTCCTCCCCGGCACGCGCATCTACGCAACTGCATCCACACCAAACGGGCTGTGGGCCGAGCGCGGATCGCCCTCGCAGCGCGTCCACATCACTTACAACAAGTTGATTCTCGCCACCGGAGCGCGCGAACGCTTCCTCCCATTCCCGGGCTGGACGCTCCCTGGAGTCTTCGGCGCAGGCGGCCTCCAGGCGCTCGTGAAAACCGGACTGCCTGTCGAAGGCAAACGTGTCGTTGTCGCCGGCTCCGGACCGCTGCTGCTCGCCGTCGCGGCCTACCTCAAGAAGCGCGGCGCGCGCATCAGCCTGATCGCGGAACAAACCACGCGCGCCCGCCGCAATGATTTCCTCACTCTACTGCTTCGCAATCCATCCAAGCTGCTGCAGGCCGTAAAACTGCGCGCGCAGCTCGGCGCCATCCGGTATCGCATGTCCACCTGGGTGACCCGCGCCCAGGGCGAAGGCCGGCTACAGGGTGTCACGCTCAACGGCGGCCGAACCCTCGACTGTGACTACCTAGCGTGCGGCTTCGGACTCGTCCCCAACACGGAACTCGCCGCCCTGCTCGGCTGCCGCATCGACGACGGCTACGTCGCTGTCAACCACTCGCAGCAAACCACAGTGGACAACATCTACTGCGCCGGCGAACCCACTGGTATCGGCGGCGTGGACAAAGCCATCGCCGAAGGCCTCATCGCAGGCTACGCCGCCACCGGCCAAACCGCACTGGCCCGTGCCGGATTCCCAAAACGCGATCGAGGGAATTTGTTCCGGCGTCAATTGGACACCGCCTTCGCTCTGCGTCCGGAACTCGCCGCCATCACTACGCCGGACACCATCGTTTGCCGCTGCGAAGACGTGCACCTCGCGAAGATCCTGGACCATCGCTCCTGGCGCGACCTCAAACTGCAAACCCGCTGCGGCATGGGCCCCTGCCAAGGACGTATCTGCGGACCCGCGGTGGAGTACCTGCGCGGCTGGCCTGCTGACAGCGTCCGCCCGCCGCTCTACCCCGTCGAAGCCCGCCATCTGCTTTGATGGTCCAACGTGGCGCAGGATGGAAATCCTGTCCCTGGAGTTTGTACATTACGCCGTCGTGTGGGGCGGCCAATCCTGGCCGCGGCTGGCCTTTCCAGGCCAGCCAAGAGCAGGATGGGATCCTGCCCTGAGTAGGATGGAATCCTGCCCGGCCCCGCGTGGCGCGGACCCCCAGGTCTGCCGCGTCGTCTTGCGCTTTGCGCCCTGACTCATCGGGACACCTCCGGCTCAACGCACCGGAAATTCACCGCCTCATTCACACTGCCACTGCCGTTGTATCGCGCCACCTGAGGATACGGGCACAGCGGACGCGTTCGCAGAGTCTTCCCATCCACCACTTGCGAACCCGTGATCCGATCCGGCGCCTTGCCGTTCTCCACCCAGTCCACCAGAATCGGAAGCGGTTCAAACGACCCTGCCCCCACGCCGCCACCACAATGAAACACTCCCGGCTGCATGAACAGCCGGAAAAACTCCCTCGTCTTCGGCCCAAGCTTCTTCAAGACGCTCTCGTAGTAGTTCACGCCCATCTGCGCATTCAGCGACTGATCAGCCCACCCAAAGTACATCAGCAGCTTCCCTTTCCGATCGCCGAACGCCGTAAGATCCGGATCCGTCGCATCAAGAATAGTGCGGATCCAACTGAGCTGCGGCCAATGTTTGTTCACGTCCAACTGGCGCAGCTCAATCCCCTGATCCTTGCGCGGAAAAGCCATATAGCGGAAGAAGCTCTCGGCAAACCCGTGGGCAATCGTCTTCTCCCCGTTCTCGCGAATGATCCATTGGTCCCATCCGCTCTTGCCGTTCGCACCAGCCACTTCCGCGCTCACCGGCCAGCCCGGATGGACCAACTGGCCGTTGCTCGTGATGTCTCCATAAATCTTCTCCAGCGCTCCAATCTGCGCATCACTAAAGCAGCGAGCGTTGTCCGAGCCGGCGCAACGCGCCAGATCCCGCGCAGGCCGGAACCCGCACTGCCGCGGATCGTCGATGATCCCATCCTTTAATCCATCCTTCGCATCGCACAACTCGTAGATCCGCTCGGCCAGATACGCAAGCTTGGCGTACGGGATCGGAGCCTCGGCAAGCGCATTCGCCGTGCACGCGAAACGCGTCATCGTGCCCGTGAAGTCCAACACGGGAGCGCCGGCGACAATCCCGTCAAAATCTTGCGGAAATCGCTGCGCGAGGATCAGCCCCTGCCGACCGCCGGTGGAGCAACCTTGATAATACGAATGCGAAGGTCGCGCCCCGTAGTAGGTCTCCGCGATCCGTTTGCCCGCAACCGTCGTCAAATGCAACGACCGGAATGCATAGTCGAGGAGCTTCTGCCGGTTGACGGCGAAGGACGCTAGCGGCTCCTCTCGTCCATCATGTCCCGTATTGGTGACCGCGGCCGCAAACCCGCGCCGCATCGCGATTGACCGTAGCATCAGCCGTTGCGGCGAATCCAGCGAATCGCCCGCGTAGCCCCCGTTGCCTGTAAGGTGAAACCGGCGGTTCCACGTCGAAGGAAGTGCAACCTCGAACCGGATCTCCGGCTGAATCATCCCCATCACCCGGCAGAACTCCGGAGTCGCGCCCTCGGCCGGCACCATCACAGCGCTCTCAATGGTGAACTCGAACTCGCTCACCGCTTGCAGCGCCTTGCACTGCATCCGCGGCGCACCGGGTTGCGCCCCGCCAGCCGGGCGAATAAAAACGGCATCCTGTTGCGCGCTGGCGCACATAGCCGCCATCGCGGCCAACACGAGTAAGCGAATCATATCCCTGCACTATACCCGCTTTCCCCTTCGATGACAACCAAACTGTTTGTGCGGTGATAAACCAAAATTATGCACAGGACATTCGGCCGTTATGTGGGGCGGCCAATCCTGGCCGCGGCTGGCCTTTCCAGGCCAGCCAATCCGCCCCCCGGCCCTTCATCCGAACCCTGCCCCTTGCAGCCATAAGCGAAATGATGTATTTGTACAGTAATCGGCTAAAGGTCGAATCACAGGTCGGTCTCCTCTGGGAAGGTGCTCCATGACATCCACCGTTCGCCATCTGCTGCTCGTTCTCGCCGCGGCGGCCTACGCCCCCGCGCAAACCACTTTCGCCACCCTCACCGGAACCGCCACCGATCCATCCGGCGCCAGCATGCCTGGTGTAACGGTCACCGCAACTCATCACGAAACCGGCATCAAAACGACTGCAGTCTCCAACTCTGAAGGCGTCTACACCATCACGCAATTACGCGAAGGAACCTACTCGCTCCGTGCCACTAAACCAGGCTTCCGCGAATTCGTCGTCCAGGACATCACGGTTGCCGGCCGCGATGTGCGGCGTGTCGATCTCCAGCTTCCCGTGGGCACTGTGGAATCCGCCGTCGAAGTGCGCGGCGGTGCGACCCTCATCGAAACCGAGACCGCGCGAATCTCCGATACCCGCGACGTGGCGCAGCTTCGCGACATGCCCCTCAACTCGCGCGCCATCTGGGCCCAACTCTCCCTTGCGCCGAACGTGCTTCAGGCCTCCGCCGGCTCCACCATTCGCTTCGCCGGCAGCCGTACCAATCAGTCCCACTGGAGCATCGACGGCACCACGATGAGCGATGGCATCACCGAAACCCAGATTGGTCCGCTCGCCAACTACGTCGAATCATTCCAGGAAGTGCGCATCGATTCAGCCAGCAACACCGCCGAGTTCGGCACCATAGGCCAAGTCACCATGATCACCAAGGGCGGCACCAACACCTTCCATGGCAGCCTGTTCGATTACTACAGCACGCCCTGGTTCCGCGCCCGTAACCCGTTCGCACCCGCGCGGCCCACAGGTATCTCGCACCTGCCCGGCGGCAGCGCCGGCGGCCCCGTCTTCATCCCCAAGCTTTACAACGGACGCAACCGCACCTTCGTCTTCGGATCGTTTGAGAGCTTTAAAGGCAGCGTGACTACGCAGAGCTTCTCACCCACCGTGCCGCTCGTGCCGTGGCGTTCCGGCGACTTCTCCGGACTCACGGCCCCGGTGGTTGACCCGTTCGCCAGCCGCCAGCCGTTCCCTGGGAATCGCATTCCCGCCAGCCGCCTGAACGCAACAGCAGTGGCCTTGCAGAATCGCTTCTATCCGCAGCCCAACTTCGGCAACACCGCGATTCTGCAGAATCAGAACTACCGCGAAAACCTCAGCCTTCCCGCCATGAAACAGGACTATTACATGATCCGCGGCGATCACAAGTTCGGCGACAAGGATTCGTTAATGGGCCGCTACACGCTCCAGGACTTCCGCACCGACACCTTCACCGGCACCCTGCCCACCATCCCCGCCGGCTACGCGAAACGGAAGAACCACGCGGCCACCATCGCCTACACCCACACCTTCGCGCCAACCCTGCTCAACGAATTGCGGTGGGGCATCGCCACCAACAACCTCCCCATCTTCCCGCCCATCAATGGAAAGCAGTTCGCACAGGAGTTCGGCTTGCGCGGCCTTGCGCCCAACATCCCCGATGAGATCCCCGGCATCCTCAACGTCTCCTTCGCCGGACTCGCGCTCACCAACATTTCCCAGGGCAACTTCCGCAACCCCGGCGCCACCAACCATCTTCAGAACCTGCAGGACCACGTCAGCCTCTTCAAGGGCCGCCACCACATGAAGTTCGGTTTCAACCTTACTTATGTGGAAGCCGACAACTACGCTGCCGACGGCAATCTCTACGGCAACCTGCAGTTCTCCAATCGCTACACCGGACAGCCCTACGGCGATTTCCTGCTCGGCATCCCATCCACTGCCCAGCGTTCGTTTCCTCCTTTGCGCCTCGACCGCAGCCGCTGGCAATACGACTTCTTCATCACCGACGATTTCAAGATCAGCTCCAGGCTGACAATGAACATCGGCGTGCGCTACCAGTATCATCCCGGTTGGCGCGAGGACAACGGCCAGCTCGCTATGTTCGACATCGGGTCCGGCTCCATCGTCGTGCGCGACGGGTCGCTCTCCAAAGTGAGTCCACTGTTCCCGCGCAACTACGTCAACATCGTCGAAGCGAAAACACTCGGACTGCCCGGCAGCACGCTCATCCGCGGCGACCGCAACAACATCGCGCCCCGTCTCAGCCTCGCCTACCGGCCCTGGGGCAACAACACCGTCATCCGCGCCGGCGCGGGTGTCTACTACGACGTTGCGCCGCGCGAGCTCACCATGGCCAACGTACCGTTCCTGCTCAACGAACAACCGTTCAACAACCCGGCCGATAACCCGCTGGTGATTCTCCCCACCGTCTATCCAGCCGCGGGCGCGGGGCCATCATCTGTTTCGCTGCCGGCCGCCGTGAGCCCGAATCTGCAAACGCCCTACAGCATGCAGTACAGTTTCACCATCGAACATGCCCGTTGGGATACCGGATTCCGCGCCTCCTACATCGGCACCAACACGCGTCAAGGCGAATACGGGTACAACTACAATTCACCCGTGCCCGACTCGCGGGTCTTCCTCGAGAAAGCCCGTCCGTTCTCTCAGTACCCTGCCATCAACTACTTCGTCAATGGAGCAGGCCACCAATTCCACAGCATGACGCTGGAAGCCGAGCGGCGAATGATTCGCGGCCTGCAATTCCAGAGCTCGTGGGTCTGGGCGCGCGACATTGGCGACCTGGAGCGCGGCCAACTGCTCGAAAACCCCTATGACCGCCAGCGTGAAGTCAGTGTCGCGCCGGACATCCCCACCCACCGCTTCACAACAAACTGGATCTACCAGCTTCCGTTCGGCAAAGGTCGCCCGATGCTTAACGGCGCGAACCGCGCGCTCAACCTTGCCGTTGGTGGTTGGGACTTGAGCGGTATCTACAGCTACTACTCCGGACAGTTCCTCACTCCGTTCTGGACAGGCGCCGACCCCACCGGCACCGCTTTCTCCGGCAATGCCACACGGCCAATCGTCACCATCCGACCCGATCATCTGCGCGATGCCAACCTCTCCCCGGATCAGCGCACGCTGGGCCGCTGGTTCGACTCCTCCGCCTTCGGTGCGACGCCAATCGGCCGGTTCGGCAACGCCGCCAAGGGTGTCATCAAAGGACCTGCTGTCAACATCTGGCACATCGGCATCTTCAAGACGTTCCCCATCGCCGAGAACGTTCGCGTCCGTTGGGAATTGACGGGAACCAACTTCTTTAACCACCCCAACTACAGCAACCCCGGCACGAACATCTCGCAGGTGGCATCCAGCGGAGTCATCTCGGGCGTCGGTGGCGTGAACGGCGCTTCCACGGGTGATCAGCCCGGCGCAAGGGCCTTCCGCATGGGCTTAAGGCTAGACTGGTAGATGCCCTCCGTCAGCTTCACTACTTCGGGTGCGCTCGGCAAGTCTGCTATCCGTCAGGCCAACGAACGGCTGTTGCTCGATTCCATTCGCCGCAGACCCGGCATCTCACGCGCCGAGATTGCGCGGCAAACCGGCTTCTCCCGCACATCCGTTACCTTCGTGGTCAACCGTCTGATCGGCAAGGGCCTCGTGCAGGAGCAAAAAAGCGAAGGCCCTTCGCAGACCGGACGCCCGCCTTCGGAGCTCCGCCTGGTGAGCACCGCGATGATGGCGGTGGGAGTGGAGATCTCGCCCCCGGAATCGCGCGTCGTTCTCGTCAACCTGAACGGCGAGACGCTCGAATTTCGCAGCATCCCGTGGAAGGCGAATTCCGACGTCCTGCTCGACGAGATTAAGGACGCAATTCGATCGCTCGCCGGGGGACGGCGTTCCCGCCGCATCATCGGCGTCGGTGTGTCGCTTCCGGGATCCGTCGATAAGTCCGCGGGCCGCGTAATTGCCGCCGAGTCCATCGGCTGGTTCGGAATCGAAGCCGGCAAGCGTCTCAGCCGTGGCCTCCCCTGGCGCTTCTGGTACGACAACAATGCCAACCTCTGCGCGCTCGCCGAGCAGTGGTTCGGCAACCCGGAAGCCAACGACTTCCGCTACTTTGTTTGTATCCGCGCGCAGGGCGGGTTGGGCACCGGTGTCGTGATGGACGGACGCATCCTGCGCGGCATGTCCTCGGCCGCCGCCGAGTTCGGCCACGTCATGCTCTATCCCGATGGCCGTCTCTGCAACTGCGGCAATCGCGGATGTTGGGAGCAGTACGCATCCGACGCAGCCCTGGTGCGCGCCTATCGCGAACGCACTGGCGGCAGCGCCGTCGCCGGCACAGTCAACGTCACCAACGAGGCTATACGCATTGTCGACGCCGCCTTGGACGGCGACTCCCGTTCGCTCGAAGCCCTGCGCGAAACTGCCCGCTATCTCGCCTTGGGCTGCGTGAATCTCATCGCCGCTCTCAACCCGCAAGCCATTATCTTCGGCGAGCCATTCACTCGAGGCTGGAAGCTGATTGAAGAAGATATCCGTGCCGAACTGCGCAGCCGCGTGCCGCCGTATCAGTTGAGCGGGTTGCGCCTCATCCCCTCGCGTCTCGGCCCTGACGCATCGATGTTGGGCGCGGCGGCTCTCGTGTTGAATTCGTTCTTCACTCGATTCGATCACGGCCGCGAGCCTTCGCACCCTCGCAAGTCCAGCGGCGTTTTGATGGAGGCCTACCGATGACCCGCGCCGAGCTGCGTAGCCGCGTGCCGCCGTATCAGTTGAGCGGTCTGCGTCTCATCCCCTCGCGCCTCGGCCCTGACGCATCGATGTTGGGCGCGGCGGCTCTCGTGTTGAAT